>CAVSFM010000014.1:0-448093 GCA_963727305.1 uncultured Pseudomonadota bacterium | reverse complement strand
TGCACGTCGGTGACCTCCAGGCGCGGCGGGAGCTGCGTCAGCTGCAGCACCAGCGCGGCGACGTCGGCGGGGCTCAAAAGCACCTGGGGGCGATAGCGCTTGCCTTCACGCGCATAAATTCGCCGCATGCGCGGCGTCGCAGTGCGCCCCGGGTAAAGGCTCGAGACGCGGATGCCGTGACAATTGAGATCCTGGCGCAGGCTGTCGCTCAATCCCTGCAGGGCATGCTGCGTCGCCTTGTAGAGCGCCAGCCCCTGTCCGGGGTGCCGGACGACGCTGGAATTGAAAAAAATGACCTGGCCCTTGGCGCGGGCCAGCGGTGCCAGCAGGCCTTGGGTCAAGAGGTACGGCGCCCTGACGTTGACGTTGAAGAGCCGCTCGAAGCTCTCCGGATCGCTCTGCCCGGCCTCGGTCCACTCGTAGGCGCCCGCGCAATGCACCAGCGTGTCGAGCCGCTTTACCTCGCTCGTGATCTGCTTGAGCAGCCTCGGAAGATCAGTGAGGGAAGCGAGGTCGCCGCGGGCCAGGCCGGCGAGCCGGCGTGGCCCGATGGCGCGGCCCGCGGCGGCAAGCTTGCCTGCATCGCGGCCCACCAGAAACACGCGCGTGCCACTCAGGGCGAGCGTGCGGGCCACCGCGGCCCCGATGCCGGAGGTTGCACCGGTGATGAGGGCGGTCCTGATGCGTTTCACAGGGCTACGATCCTTGGGCACAGTGGCAGGGTCAAGTCCCGATGGCGAAAAGCCGCGTGACTTGACAGACTGTAACACCGAGGTGGAATGGCTGCCCAAGGCCGTATGCTTGAACTAACACTGCCGAGCGCACGCCGACGCGCAACGCGCGTCCTGTGCCTCGGCGCCCATTGCGACGACATCGAAATCGGCTGTGGCGGCACGCTGCTGAAGTTGCTGGCGCGGGGCGGTTCGTGGGAAATCACCTGGGTGGTTTTCAGCGCCGATGTGCCACGCGCGGCCGAGCTGCGCAACAGCGCGCGGCGCTTCCTGCGCCGCGCGACGCGAACGCATGTGTTCACCCACGAGTTCCGGGACAGCTACTTTCCGGCGCAGTACGCGGCCCTCAAGGACACCTTCGCCGCGCTCAAGCGTCGGCCGGATCCGGATCTGATCTTCACGCACCAGTGCGAGGACCGGCACCAGGACCACCGGCTGATCGGCGAGCTCACCTGGAACGCCTTCCGCGCGCATCTGGTGCTGGAGTACGAGATTCCGAAGTATGAGGGGGGTCTCACGACTCCCAACGTGTTCGTGCCCCTGAGCCGCTCCCAGGTCACCGCGAAGACACATGCGCTGCTGCGGCAGCTACGTCAGCCAGCGTCGCAAGCGCTGGTTCAGCGCGGACACGTTTGAGGCGTTGATGCGGCTGCGGGGAGTCGAGAGCGGCGCCGACAGCGGCTGGGCCGAGGGCTTTCACGTCCGCAAGCTCACTCTCGGCTGAAATCGAATGCCACTCATGACTCTACGTGTGCGGTCGTTGCTGTGGGTTGTCGGGCTGCTTGCCGCCGCGGCGCTCCTGGTGTTTTGGCGCGCGCGCCAGCCGGATGCGCCCCTGCACGATAACGGGCCGGCACGCACGGCGGTCTCCTCCGCGCCTGCGCCGTTCTCGCCCGTGGCCGCCGCACCTTCGGCGGCCGGGCATCCGTCATCGCCACCGCCGCAACCCCCGGCCGTCGCTGTCCCAGCGGCGGAGCCCGCGGACGCGTCCGCCGCCAGCGCTCCCGAAGCGGACGTGGAGCAGCGGCAGGATGCCAAGATCGCGCGCGGGCTGATCGAACGGGGACTCCGGTGGAGTGCTCGTGTTGGCAACTCCGCAGGGCAGCGTGGCAGGCGCGCTGCATCTGCAGCCGGGTGACCTCATCACCGCCGTCGATGGGCAGCCCGCTGACATCGACCGAGCAATTCGTACACCTGTACCGCACCGAGGGATTGCCATCGGAACTGACGGTGCAGCGCGGTGGCCGCGAAGTCCACGTACACTGACGATCGCGACGCTGCTGGCGTGATCTGTGCGGCCGAGGTGTTACGCGACGTTCGCAATGTAACCGTCGGAACAATTTACAGAAAATGGGCGGACAGCACGCCGATTGGGCACGGATCGCACTGATTCCGGAGGGGCTTTCCGCGGCGGCATGGATGTTGCTGTGCGATATTAGGAGCCGCGCCAGAGCGGACGGCGCTCGTATTATGTTGAAAGGGAGTATGTACAAGAAGATTGCCTGGGCTGCGCTGACACTGCTGATCGGCGCACCGATCGCGCAGGCGCAGACCGATGTGCTGATGTCGCGCACGGACCTCGCACGTACCGGACAGAGTCTCAACGAACCGACGCTGACGGCGCAAAGCGTTGCCAGCGCGACGTTCGGCAAGGTCTACTCGTTCCCTGTTGACGGTCAGACCTACGCCCAGCCACTCGTCAAGGCGAATCTCACAATCCCGGGCAAGGGCACGTTCAACACGGTGTTCGTCGCCACCGAGCAGTCGAGCGTCTATGCGATCGATGCCGACAGCGGCACTCCGATTTGGCATCGCAACTTCACCAATCCAGCGACCGGGCTCACCGTCCGAACGACCAGTTCCACTCAAGATGACATCAGGCCGGCGGTCTCGATCACGTCCACGCCGGTGATCGATGCCGTACATGGCACGCTCTATGTCGTGGCCGAGACGGTGCAAAGCGGCTCACCGGCGTACTACTGGCTGCACGCGCTCGATGTCACGACGGGCGCGGACAAGGTTGCGCCGGCGCGCATCCAGGCCAGCGTCGGTAGTGGCGTGACCCCACTTAAGATCGATGCTGCGACCAGCCAGCAACGCCCGGGCCTGATTTACTTGAACGGCGTCGTATACGTGGCCTTCGGCTCAAACGGCGACAACTTTCCCTGGGTGGGCTGGCTGGTCGGGTACGACGGCACCACGCTCAACCAGACGACGGTGTTCTGCGCGTCCCCGAGTGGCTCGCAGGGCGCCGGTATCTGGTTGAGCGGCGAGGCACCGGCCGTCGACAGCAGCGGCAATATCTTCCTCTCCACGGGCAACGGCTACTTCAGCGCCGGAAGTGCCTGGGGGGATACGTTCCTGAAGCTTTCCACCGGGAGCGGGCTTGCAGTTGCTGACTACTTCACCCCCTTTAACCAGGCAGCGTTCAACAATGCAGACCAGGACGTGTCCGCGGGCGGCGTGACCATTCTGCCCGACGGCGCCGGCAGCGCCGCGCATCCGAACCTGCTGGTCGGCACGAGCAAGGACGGCGAACTGTATCTCATCGACCGTAACAATATGGGCCACTTCAACGGCTCCTACACCGCGCCGCAGAACAGCAACGTCGTTCAATGGATCTGGGGGCAGGTGGGTGGCACGCCGATCTCGCCCACTGCTTCGCCACTGACTTATGCGGAAAATAGCTACACCTCGCCCGCGTACTGGCAGAACCGTGTCTACCTGTGCGGCGTGCAGGATCACTGCAAACTCTTCACGCTCACGAACGGCCTTCTGAGCACCACGCCGGTCTCACAGACGTCAGCTACCTTCGGGTTTCCCGGCATTCAGCCGGTCATCTCCGCGGCGAGCAGCAGCGCGACCACCGCGATCCTGTGGGGGGTCGAGCGCAATGTCACCAGCAATGTCGCGGTGCTGCACGCCTTCGATGCCACCAATCTCGCCACCGAGCTCTACAACAGCACCCAGGCGGCCAACAACCGCGATATCGGCGGGGCGCCGCTGAGCTTCGCCGTGCCCACCGTGGCAAACGGCAAGGTGTTCGTCGGCACCCAGTCGACCCTCGATGTCTATGGCGTGCTCGCCGCGAGCCCGCCGCGGCTTTCGGCGCCGACTTTCGCGCCCACGCCCTCCAGCTACGTCGGGACGCAGACCGTCACCATCAGCGCAGCATCCGGGGCCACGGTCTACTACACGCTCGATGGCACGCTGCCGACCCTGGCTTCGCCGGCGTACACAGGTCCCCTGAGCATCAGCGCGACGACCACGATCAACGCTATGGCCGTGCAATCGGGTGCCCTCACCAGCCCGTTCTCCAGCGCGACTTACACGATCACGGCGGGACAACCCCCGCCGATCCGCTACGTGCAGGGCAACTATGCGACGCCGCAATCGGCGCAAAGCAGCGTCGCGGTCAAATACACCGCCGCACAGCAACAGGGCGATCTGAACGTCGTGGTCGTCGGGTGGAATGACTCCACCGCCACGGTGAAGAGCGTGACCGACAGCAGCGGCAATGCCTACGCGCTGGCGGTCGGTCCCACGGTGATGAGTGGCGTCGCCAGCCAGGCCATCTACTACGCGAGCAACATCCCGGCGGCGGCGGCCAGCGGCAACACGGTGACCGTCGCCTTCAACAGTCCTGCGGTCTATGCCGATATCCGCATCGCTGAGTACGGCGGGATTGCGACCACGGCGCCGCTCGATGTCGCTGCCGCCGGCAGCGGCGCGGGCACGAGCGCCAGCAGCACCGCGGTGAGCACCACGTTTGCGAACGATCTGCTCGTCGGCGCCGACCTTACCGTGACCGGCACGACGACCGGGAGCGGCTTTACCCAGCGGATGCTGACGGTGCCGGATGCCGACATACTCGAGGACCGCATCGTTACCGCGGTGGGCAGTTATGCGGCGACGGCGGGCATTGCGCCCTCCGGCCAGTGGATCATGCAGCTGGCTGCGTTCAAGGCGGCCACGAGCGGTGCGCCGCCCCCAACCCCGACGGCACCCTCGGGGTTGACCGCGACGGCTTCCGGTGCGACGGGCATCAATCTTGCCTGGACTGCGGCGAGCGAGACCGGCGGCAGCATTGCGCAGTATCTGATCGAGCGCTGCACGGGCGCAGGCTGCAGCAACTTCGCGCAGATCGCGACCTCGACGACCACGTCCTACGCGAACACCTCGCTCAGCGGCTCGACCAGCTACAGCTATCGCGTACGCGCCAAGGATGCCGCGGGCAACACGGGCCCCTACTCGAATACCGCCAGCGCCACGACGGCGGCCGCCGTGCCCGGCGCACCGACAAATCTCGCCGCGGTCGCCGCCGGCGGCACGCAGGTGAATCTCTCCTGGGGGGCGGCTTCCGAGACCGGCGGCACCGTCAGCAGCTACCTCATTGAGCGCTGCCAGGGGTCAGGCTGCAGCAGCTTCGCGCAGATCGGCACCACGACCACGCTGACCTACAGCGATGCGGGACTCAGCGCCTCCACGAGCTACAGCTACCGCGTGCGGGCGAAAGACACCGCCGGCAGCACCGGCGCTTACTCCAATGTCGCCACCGTGAATACCGCGGCGCCGACCCTGACGGCGCCCGGATCGCTCACCGCCACGAGTGCCTCCGCGAGCCAGATCAACCTCGCCTGGAGCGCTGCGACCGAAACCGGCGGCACGATCAGCGCCTACCTGATCGAGCGCTGCCAGGGCGCAGGCTGCAGTACTTTCACCCAGATCGCGAGCACCGGCGGCACGAGCTTTAACGATGCCGCGCTCACGGCTGCGACGAGCTACTCCTACCGGGTGCGGGCCACCGATGCGCAGGGGCACCTCGGGCCCTACTCGAGCGTGGCGACTGCGAGCACGGCTTCGGGTGGCCAGCCGGCGATCACCTTTGTGCAGGCCAACTACGCGACGCCGCAGACGCCGCAGACGCGCGTCACGGTCGCCTACGCCGCCGCACAGGCGGCTGGCGACCTCAACGTGGTAGTGGTCGGCTGGAATGACTCGACCGCCCTGGTGAGTACCGTGAGCGACTCCGCGGGCAACACCTACCAGCTGGCGGCGGGTCCCACCGTGATCAGCGGCACCGCGTCGCAGGCGATCTACTATGCCGCCAACATTCTTCAGTCCGCGGCGAACAACAAGGTCACGGTGAGCTTCAGCACCGCGGCCGTCTATCCGGACATCCGCATCCTCGAATACGGTGGGATCGCGACGACCGGCGCCCTGGATGTCGCGGCGAGCGGCAGCGGTAACAGCACCTCGAGTGCGAGCGCGGCGATCACGACCACGAACGCGAACGACCTGCTCGTGGGGGCCAATCTGGTCCTCACGGGGACGACCGGACCGGGGGCGGGCTTTACTCAGCGCCTCATCACGAATCCGGATGGGGATATCGCAGAGGACCGCATCGTGACGGCGACCGGCAGTTACAGTGCCAGCGCGCCGATTTCCCCGGCAGCCCCCTGGATCATGCAGCTGGCTGCGTTCCGCAGGCATCCCTAAGGTGCGTATGAGGCGCGTTCTGCGGCCCTGAGGTGGGCGCTCTCTCACTGCGCGCCGGCACGGAGGGCTACTGCCGCAGAAAGACGACGTCTGCCTGTGTGGTGGGCGGCCCGGAGATTGCCTGCAGACCTGCCGAAGAGACCCGGGCTAAGTAGCCTCCGACCGAGTACGCATTGGGCAGTGCGAAGGCTTGATAGCCGGCGTTGCAGAATGAGTGGTAAATCCAGTCGATATCCGCCTGGCCCCCCGGAGAGAGTTGCGGGGAAAGTTCAAGCATCCAAGCGGTACGGGGAGAGAATTGGCCGAGCAGGGGTATGAGCGGCCTGAGGACCTCACTCTCGGCGCCCTCGACGTCCACTTTGATCAAGCGTGCATTAAATAAGCTCTCGGTGGGAACCAGGTTGGTCAACGGGCTGGAGGCAACGTGAGCTTCCACACTCATGTGAGATGCGCGAAGCCACGGGTGGTGTGCCGCTGCGGATTCGACGGACGTCGAGCAGCCGCTGTGCGGTTCGTCGGCCAGCCAAAACGGTTTGGTGCCTTCCGTATCGCTGACGATGGCGTGAATGATCGTGGTGTTGGCCACGTTGTTCCGGGTTACATTTTCGCTCAGGCGCTGGAAGATGGACGGACTCCCCTCAATTGCGTAGACGCGCCCGTTTGCTCCGACACGCCGCGAAGCCAGCAGGGAGTAGTAGCCGATATTGGCGCCAACGTCGATAAACGTATCGCCGTTACGAAGCGTATCCAACACGAATCGAGTAACAAATGGTTCCCAGCGGCCCGTCAACAGGACCACCTTCTGGATCGTGTCCGGGAGTTTGACGCCCAAACTGAAGCCAAAGCGCGTCCTTATGACTCGTGGTCTTAGCGTTGTTCTCCAGTCGAAGTAGCGGTCAAAGCACCGTGTCCACAAGTACGGTTTGCCGACATCGACGGGAGAAAACCGGATGTAGCCGCGCAGAGCGCTGAGTGCGAGTTCTACCGCAGACGTCTTGAAGCTCGATTGTTGCGCTTGCATTGTAATTTCGCGCTCGGCCTTCCCACGTGTCCTGATCGGTGACGCTGAATCAATGGAACAAGCCAATCTTACGACACGGACGCGCTACCGGGCTGCGCCAATGGAGCCTTTTTGATGAGGCTTGACCTTCGCTGGAGCGGCGCATGCCCGCGTGTACACATGGTTACATCTGCCCTGCAGGACAGCGCGTGAGTCCTCGGCTTTGGTCGAAGCGTCGTGGATCGCAGACGACTGCCGGGGGCGGCGCGGACAACGTACGATGCAGTGACCAACCGGAAGTGACCAGCGTGATCTTGGCTTGTTTCACCGGAACGACAAACGTTGAGGGGATTGCCGCACGATGCTGAGCCTTCTTACGCTGCGCCTTAAAGGGCTCTTGATGGGCCTGGGAGCGCTGCTTCTGACGACGGTGTCGCTGTGGGGTTGCTCAGGGTCAGGATCCGATCCGAGCGCGCAGACTGCGGCACTTTCGATCAGCACGACGTCACTCCCGACGGGTCAGGTCGGCAAGGCATACACGGCGACACTGAGTGCCAGCGGCGGGGTGGCGCCGCTGTCGTGGGCACTCACGGCCGGAACTCTGCCCGCAGGTTTGGCGCTCAATGCTGCGGGGACGATTTCCGGTACCCCCACCGCGACGGCGGCTGCCCTCTCGCTCACCTTTACGGTCAGTGATTCGGCAAGCCCAATGCACCAGAAAAGCCTCACCGTGCCCCTCACCGTCAGTGCCGGGAACGTTTCTGTGGCGATTGCTCCCGCGCGAGCCGGGCTCACGGTGACGCAGCCCCTGACCCTGACGGCGACGACCAGCGACCCGGCAGGTGTCAGCTGGAGTTCGACCGGCGGCTCATTCAGCTCCGCCAGCAGCGCAAGCGGCGTCGGTGTCACCTTCACCGCACCCACCGTTGCCGGTGTCTACACGATTACCGCCACGGCCGGTTCCGGCCAGAGTGCCTCCATCACCGTGGGGGTCACGGATCTTGGCAGCGTATCCACCTATCACAACGATCTCGCTCGCGACGGCGTCAATATCCGTGAATTTGCACTCACCAAGGCGAACGTAAACACCACCAGTTTCGGCAAGCTGTTTTCGTGCACGGTCGATGGCGCGGTGTTCGGGCAGCCGTTGTGGGTCGCCAATCTCAGCGTCGCCGGCAAGCGCCACAATGTGGTCCTGGTGGCCACCGCACACGACAGCCTGTACGCCTTTGACGCTGACGTCGCCCCCTGCGTGCAGTTGTGGCACGTGAGCCTCATTGATGCCAGCCACGGGGCGTTCGCGGGCGAGAGCAGCGTTCCTGCCGGTACGACGGGTTATTACGTAGGCAACGGTCAGGGCAGCATGGCTCCGGAAGTGGGGGTGACCGGCACGCCGGTGATCGATCCCACGAGCGGCACCCTGTACGTGGTCTCCAAGTCGATGACCCCGAATGGGGCGGCGTTCTACCAGCGGCTGCACGCCATCGATATCACGACCGGCAACGAGAAAGCCGGCTCACCGGTGACGCTTGCGGCCAGCTACCCCGGGACCGGCAGCGGCGGCACGAGCGTCACCTTCGATACGCGGCAGCAGCTTCAGCGCACGAGCCTCGCGTTGGTGAACGGGATCATTTACATCGGCTGGGGGTCTCACGAGGACGTTCCACCCTGGTATGGCTGGATCATGGGTTACACCTATAACGGCGCGGCGTTCGCACAGACCGCCGCGCTCAACACCGTACCGAATTACACCTACGGGGGCGGGGTGTGGATGGGCGGCAGCGCACCTGCGGCGGACGTCAACGGTAACCTTTATGTTCTCACGGGTAATGGCCTGTTTGACGCCACCAACACCAGCGGTCCAACCAATGATTATGGGGATACTTTCCTGCAACTCAGCAAGACGCTCCAGGTCACTTCCTGGTTCACGCCGTCGGATCAGGCGTCCGATTTTGCGAATGATGTGGACTTCGGCTCCGGTGGTGCGGCCATCGTCGTGAACGTGGGCACCGCTTCGGTGGTCATCGGTGGCGGCAAAGACGGGCAGCTCTATGTGCTCAACGGCGGCGCCCTCGGCGGTTCAGGGGATACCAACGCCGCGCAGCATTTCTACGTGGGCGCGGGCATTTATTCGACCGCCGCCTTCTGGAACAACACGCTGTATCTGGCGCCGAACACCCAGCCGCTGCAGGCCTATGCGTTCAACCCCTCCACCAGCCGGTTCAATACCGGTGCGACCTCCCAGTCACCCACATCCTTCGGGGGACTGGGGTCGACGCCTTCCGTGTCGGCCAGCGGGGCGGCGAGCAACGGCATTGTCTGGGTGATCGACAGCAAGAACTACTGTCTTGCCAATTCCTTGGGGTGCGGCCCGTCGATACTGCGCGCGTACGACGCCGCCGACCTTACGAAGGAGCTGTGGAACAGCTCTCTGGTGAGCGCGGATACCGCGGGCAACGCGGTAAAGTTCACGGTACCCACGATCGCGAACGGTAAGGTCTATGTCGGTACGCGCGGCAACAACATTGGCGGGGTCTTTGGATCGACGACCATTTCCGGCGAGCTGGATGTCTATGGTCTGAAGCCGAACTAAGCGAGGTCGCGCTTTTCATCGAGTGCGCCAGCTGCGCCGTGTCGATGCCAGCGTCGAGCCCTCCGTCAGCCGGACAGACGCGACTGCAGCCCCGCCGGCCGGGCAGATGCGACGAGCCAGCTTAGATCCGGCTGCGCTGCGCGATTCACCGGTCCCTCGACGGTCGCGCACTCACGTCCGGGAACAGCGGCTCCGGCACGCGATGTCGGGCGGCGGCGGCGAGCCAGTAGGCGGCCCCGAGCGCTTCGCGGGAGAAGCGCCGGATGCCGCGGTAGCGCTTGAACCATATCGCCCCAGTACCAATGCTTGAGCGCCAGTATCCCAGCACCACTGAGTAGCGCGGAACGCAGGTAATAGGCGCCGCGCCCGATGTCGTAGCCGCGATCCAGCGACTGAATGGATTCGGGTGTGCGCCGCCCATGGTCGTGCCGCACAGTCGGTCGCGGATCGTAGGCGCCGCGCCAGCCCCCGAATGACGCGCGGGTCGCGAGCTCGAGGTCCTCTCCGCCACGGGTTGGGTTCCCGGGCCTAAGTTCGGATCGAACCCCCCGATGCGCTCGAGCACGACTCGCCTGAAGCCGAAGTTCGCGCCGTGTAGGGCACCTGGCCTAAGCATGGTACCGGGCGGGAATTCCTCGCGCTGCGTGGAGGTTTTGATGGTGATCGGGTAGTCAGCCGGATCGTGCAGCAGCACCCGCCCTCCGTAGTAGCCGATAGCCGGGTCCGTGAATGCTTCAAGCACCGCATCAAGATAGTCAGGCTCCGGCAGGCAGTCGTCGTCGGTCATCGCGATGAACTCACCGCGCGCCGCGCGAATGCCGGCATTGCGACCCCGGCTGACGCCGGCACGCGGCTCGCTCACGACCTCGAGGCCCGGCGCCAGCACCATGGCCAGTTCGCGCAATCGCTCAAGTGTCCCGTCGCTTGAGCCGTTGTCGACGATCACGCATTGCCACGGGAGCCGGCAGCGGAGTGCGACGAGTGCCCGTGCGCAAGTCTCGATCTTGTCACGTCTGTTGCGGGTGCTGACCACGACCGTGATGGCCACCGGGCCGGTGGTCGTTCCTGGCGCGCAGCCTGCCGCAGAACGCTCAGTATTCATGCTGTCCCGGCGCGAGCGGCGCGGGTGAGACATCGCCGGACGGGTATACCCGCGACAGATGGTCTCCACCGCCGCGGCGAAGGTTGTCTGTGGCGCTTGGCAGTGGAGTCGCTTACGTCGAAGCTCCTCGCCCGTGCCACCGTCATCGCCTCCAAATCTGTCCCGGCAGGCGAGGTTCGAAGTCGACGCCGCCGTTTGCTGAGCAAGCTTGGTCTTGCGGCATGAGCGAGTCTCGACACCCAATGGCTCATCTCAGCCTATTCCAAATCAGTTTCCAAGGCAGCACCACTGATGTAAAGCCGTTTGGCCGAGAAGGACGTAGGCCCCAATGGCTGCGCCTCGGCCTATCGAATAGTTCCGAGGACCAGCGATGCAAGGCGCTGGCAGCGACGCTCGCAGGATCGGCGACCGTCGTGCGGTGCAAACGGCGTTCGACATAAGGCGGCGTTCGTCAAATCCGAACCAAGTGATCGAGTCGAGCAGCCTGGGGAAGCCAAAACAGCTTCGGCTGGTAGACGTGTCGTGATCGCGGCATGCCTAACGGCCTCGGTCCGCCTCAGCACAGGCAAGAGCCCGCTTCGGGCCGCCACCCTGCAAGGCTGCAGCGCAGGCGCAACAGACCATCCGACCCCACTGTCGGTGTCTTGGGACGATTTCACTTCGGGAGCCGCAACTGTGATCCTCTTCACAGTGCTGAGGGCCATGCGCTTTACACTGTCATGTAAAGTTCGCCCTGCCTTCAGGGTACTGGTTTTGTAAAAACAGGTCTTCATGCGCATCCGGGTTCTTGGACAACATGTGCCCATGTCGATCGCGGTTCTCGCCCTCGCGGAGGGCGCGATCGGCTTTCTCGCGGTGTATGCGGCTGCCTTTATCCGTTACCGCACCCCGATCACCCACCTGAGGCTGCTTCAGATCGAGCTCGGCCCTTTGTGGCCGCGGGCGGGCATGTTTGCCGTGATCGTGGTTCTGTGCCTGCTCGCGTTCGGGCTCTACAGCGCCCGCCAGCGCGCCCAGCTTTCCGGCGTGCTGGTGCGCTTGGGGGCGGCGCTGCTGGTGGCCACGTGCGCGCTGGCGGCCATCTTCTACCTCCTGCCGAGTCTGCAACTGTGGCGGGGCGTTGAGGCGCTCGCGGTGCTGATCACGGGGCTTGGAATCCTGATCTCCCGGCTGGTGTTCGAGCGTGCCGTGAACCAGGAGATCTTCAAGCGCCGGGTGCTGGTCTATGGGGCGGGTACCGCCGCCGGGGCCGTGGCGGCCCTGCGACGCTCCTCGGACCGGCGCGGCTTTGCGCTGGTGGGTTTCGTGCAGCCATCGGATGAGCCACCCACCATTCCCGCCGAGCGCGTGCTGGACGCGCAGGGGGACGTGCGCGCGCTGTGCGAGCGGCTGAATGTCACCGAGGTGGTCGTGGCGATGGATGACCGGCGGCGGGGCTTTCCGATCCGTGAGCTCCTCGATTGCCGCCTCGCCGGCGTCGATGTCACCGAGCTCCTCACGTTTCTCGAGCGCGAGACGGGCCGGGTGCGCCTGGACGTGCTGAACCCGAGCTGGATGATCTTCGGCCAGGGCTTCCGGCGCGACCCGGTGCGGCTGTTCTCCTCGCGCATGCTCGATCTTGCCGCGAGCCTGCTGGTCCTGGCGATCTCCGCGCCGTTCATGCTGCTGACGGTGCTCGCCATCAAGATCGAGGACGGGCTCACCGCGCCGGCGCTCTACAGCCAGCGGCGCGTCGGGCTCGGCGGACGCGAATTCAACGTGCTCAAGTTCCGCAGCATGCGCCAGGACGCCGAACTGAACGGCGCGGTGTGGGCGCAGCACGCGGACCCGCGCGTGACGCGCGTCGGCGCGCGTGATCCGCAAGCTGCGCATCGATGAGCTGCCGCAGATCTTCAACGTGCTGCGCGGACACATGAGCTTCATCGGTCCGCGCCCCGAACGCCCGGAGTTCGTGGCCGAGCTCGCCGAGAAGATTCCCTACTACGTGCAGCGCCACTACGTGAAGCCCGGGATCACCGGCTGGGCGCAGCTGTGTTACCCGTATGGCTCCTCGGAGCAGGACGCGCTCGAGAAGCTGCAATACGACCTTTACTACATCAAGAACAACAGCCTCCTGTTTGATCTGGCGATTCTGGTGCAGACGGCCGAGGTCGTGCTCCTCGGCAAGGGAGCCCGCTGATGGCCGCGACGATGCAGCGACGCAAGCTTCTCATCCTCGAGAACGACCGCGCGCTGCGCCGCGAGCTCGAGGCGGTGTTCTCGGATCTCGAGGTCACGGCGGCGGAGGCGTCCGAGCAGACGCTCGCGCTGGTGCGCCGCACCGAGCCGGACGTGGTGCTGTTTGATCTGGGTAACGCGCGTGAGCCGGCGGTCGCGGCCCAGAGCCTGGAGCTGCTGCGGCAGATCCTCAACATCTCCCCCGACACCAAGATCATCGCGATGACCGCGCACGATGCGCGCGAGCTGGCGGTCTCGGCGGTGGGGCTCGGGGCGGCGGACTTCTACCACAAGCCCCTCGATGCCGGGGTGCTCTCCATCGTCGTGCGCCGCGCGCTGCGCATGCGCGAGCTGGAGGAGGAGAACTGGCGGCTGCGCGAGCGCACCGGCGCCATGGCGCTCGAGGGCATCATCGGGGTGAGCGATGCGATGCGAAGCCTGTGCCGCGCGGTGGAGAAGGTGGCCCCGACCAACGCCACCGTGCTGCTGCTGGGTGACAGTGGCACGGGCAAGGAGCTGCTGGCGCGCGCGTTGCACCGACTCTCGGGACGCTCGCACAAGCCCTTCGTGGCCATCAACTGCGCGGCGATCCCGGATACGCTGCTGGAGAGCGAGCTCTTCGGTTACGAGAAGGGGGCCTTCACGGGAGCCAACAAGCGCACCGCCGGCAAGCTTGAGTCCGCTGACGGGGGCACGGTGTTCCTCGATGAGATCGGCGAGATGCCGGCGTCGCTGCAGGCCAAACTGCTGCGCGTCGTGCAGGAGCGCACCGTGGAGCGCGTCGGCGGACGCGTGCCGCTGGTGCTCGACCTGCGCATCGTCTGCGCCACCAACAAGAAGCTGGACACCCTGATCGGCAGTGGCGGCTTCCGCGACGATCTCTTTTACCGCATCAGCGAAGTCACGATCCGCATACCCCCGCTCAAGGACCGCCAGGGCGACAGTCTTCTGCTCGCGCAGTTCCTGCTGCAGCAGATCTCCGAGCGCTTCGGCAAGCCCACGCGCGGGCTGGCACCGGATGCGATCCGCGCGATTCAGGCGTACCGCTGGCCGGGCAACGTGCGCGAGCTCGAGAACCGCATCAAGGGGGCGGTGATCATGGCCGAGGGGGTGGTGGTGACGGCGGCGGACCTGGGCCTGGAGGACCCCGGCGATGACCCGGAGTATCTCAACCTGCGCGTGGCGCGTCAGCGCGCCGAGGCGCAGGCCGTGCGTCAGTCGCTCGCCGTGGCGCGGGGCAATCTCTCGCGCGCCGCCGAACTTCTCGGCGTAACGCGGCCGACCCTCTATGACTTGCTCGGCAAGCACAGCATCGATGCGGCGCAGTTCGGTAGCAACGCCCCGCAGGCTGTCGAGACCGTCGTCGCGTCTGCGCCTGTGGAGCTGCCGCAGCAGCGAGCCTTAGTCGTTTTTCGAGCGTGCTCAGAGCGCCGTGCGGTGCTTGCCCCGCACGGCATGGGCCAGCGCCTGGACCCGCGACCCCTCGTAGTGCTTCCAGAATTGCCGCTGCCATGCGCACGCGCTACCAGCGCATACGCCAGTAGGCGGGCAAGGTCGCTCGCGCCGCGGCGTTCTCGAACTGCTCCCAGTGCGTCGGCGGCGGGAAGTACTGTGCCAGCCAGTCATTCACCTTCAGGTCCATCACGAGGTGAATCCGTGCCTCGCTGCCATCGTTGCGCACGTAGTGACGCTTGGTGAAATTGACGTAGTAGAGCATGGCCGGCCTGCATCTTGATTTTCTCGCCACCCACGAAAAAGGTGACGCGCATCATTCGTGATGATCGGCACGTGCAGGCGCACCTGCCCGAAGGCGAGACACCCAACCTCCGCCGCCCACGTCGCGGTGCAAATCGATCACGCACCCGGGCGCCAGGCGCAGGATCCGCATGCGGCCCTGCGGGCACTGCAGCTGGTCCATGAGGTCCCGGAAGTAGGGCAGGCGCTCGACATAGACGGTGCGTCGGAAATCGCGAAAATCCCATGCCGGGAGCTGTGACTGCGGGCCCGTGGTCTCGCCGCGCTTGCTCTTCAGAAGGATCGCGCGAAAATCGGTCGACAGTCCCTTGTCGTAGTGCTCGAGCCAATCTTCCCCGCTCGTCAGGTCCGGCGAGGTCGGCACGCATGCGCGCGACGTCGAAGTGGATGGGAAAGCCATCCGTGAGGTCCAGCCAGGTTTTCATCGCTCCCCTGTCTTTGCGGATGCGCGCTGCGAATCGGATCGCCGAATAGCCCCATGCGCCCGCGGTCATCGCCGCTCAACAGCAGCCGTCTGGACCGACTTCGACCGATCGTCCGAAATCATAAGACAGGCTCAGCTTTCCCGAACCGTACTCCTGTAGCTCGGGCAACTCACAAGGCCAAGGTTGTCCCGCACGCGAGCCTGCCGCTACGGGTCAGCCGCGAGGCATTAAGCACAGCGAGCTGGGGCGGGAGCGCGGCGAGTGCGGCTCAGCGCTGCTTGAACTCTTCCGGCGTCAGCTGATGCCGTGCGAGGAGCTTGTAGAAGTCGGTGCGGTTGCGCCGCGCCAGGCGCGCCGCCTGGCTCACGTTGCCGCCGGTGATCTGCAGGATCTGCGAGAGGTAGCTGCGCGTGAACTCATCGCGCGCCTCATCGAAGGAGGGCAGGCGTCCCGGGGTTCCCCCTAAGGACTGCTGCACCAGCTCCACCGGGATGATCGGCGTCTGTGACAGCGCCACGTTCTGGCGCACGACGTTCTGCAGCTGGCGGATGTTGCCCGGCCAGTCGGCGGTGGCGAGGAGCTCGACGGCCTCCGGGGCGTAGATCTTGCGCACCCCGGACTCCTTGGCGATCTGCGCCAGGAAGTGCGCCACCAGGAGCGGGATGTCCTCGCGGCGGCGGTTGAGCGAGGGCATCTCGATGTGCACGACGTTGAGGCGGTAGTACAGGTCCTCGCGGAACTGCCCCGCGGCCATGAGCTGCTGCAGGTCGCGGTGCGTGGCGGAGATCACCCGCACGTTGACCGCGACGGCATCGGTGGCGCCCACCGGACGGATCACGTTCTCCTGCAGCACCCGCAGCAGCTTCACCTGCAGCCGCATCGGCATGTCGCCGATCTCATCGAGCATCAGCGTGCCGCCGTCGGCGGCCATGAAGAGCCCGCGGTGCGCGCGGGTCGCGCCGGTGAAGGAGCCCTTCTCGTGCCCGAAGAGCTCGGACTCGAGCAGGTCCTCCGCCATGGCGCTGCAGTTGATGGCGACGAAGGGCTTGTTGCGCCGCGGGCTGCCCTTGTGGATGGCGCGCGCCAGCAGCTCCTTGCCCGTGCCGCTCTCCCCGGTGATGAGCACGCGCGCATCGGTCCCGGCGACCATGTGCGCCTGCGCGAGCTTCTCCTCCATGGCGGCGCTGCGGGTGATGATCTCCGCGCGCCAGTCCTCGTCCGAGGCGCCGAATCCTGAGATGCGCAGCGCCTTCTGCACCTGATCGAGCAGCTCCTGCTTGTCCACCGGCTTGGTGAGGAAGCCGAAGGCGCCCATCTGCGTCGCCTGCACGGCATCGGGGATGGTGCCGTGCGCGGTGAGGATGATCACCTTCAGTCCCGGCCAGCGGTTCTGCAGTTCCTTCAGCAGCCCGATGCCGTCCATCTGGTCCATGCGCAGGTCCGTGATCACGAGGTCCGGCCGGAAGCGGCTCGAGGCGGCGAGCGCCTGGGCGGCGCTCTCCACGGCCTCGACGTCGTAGCTCTCGGCGCGCAGGCGGATCGTCAGCAGGCGCAGCAGTCCCGGGTCGTCATCGACCACCAGGATGCGGGCCTTGCGTTTACCGGTCTGATTCAAGGTTGTGTCCCTCAGCAGCATCTCACCTAGTGTCCCGTGGTGCCGGATTTGCGCTCATTGAGCGAGCGCTCGATGTTGGCGATGGCGGCGAGTTTGGCACGCGCCTCATCGAGCTCCTTGCGCAGCCGGGCGTTCTCGTCGAGCTCCGCCTGCAGGCGATGGTTGGCGTTCGCGATGCGCTCGTGATCGGCCCGCACCGCCTCCGCCTGCAGCCTGCGGTTTTCCGCCTCGAGCGTCAAATGGTCGTCAATTTGCGAAAGCTCCAGAAACGCGAGCGACCGTTCCGCCGGCAGGAGCATCTCCGGGTTCGCCATGAGCTCGCGCAGGAGCGTCTGCGCCTTCGGCAGGTCGGTGGCCGGATGCCCCGGGGTGCCCAGGATCAGGGCGAGCTTCAGCTGGTGGCTCGGGGTGGGCGCAAGATCGAAGTCGTGCTGGGCGCTCGCCACGATCTCGGCCTGCTCGGCCGGCTGCCCGGTGGCGAGCTTCTGCAGGAGCTGCAGGTAACCGGCGAGCACGGTCGCGCTGGTCACCTGGGGGTTCACCACGGGGGCCGGCGCCGGGGCGTGCTGCCCGCCCAGGCCGGCGCAGCCGCCGCCGAGGAGCGCCGCCAGCGCCGCCGCGGCGCACCAGCGGGTGCGTGCCTCAGGCCGCATGGGCCCGCGCCTTCGCCGGTCGGTGGTCGGCGGCGGAGCTTGCGCGCACCGGCATGGTGATGCGGAAGTGCGCCCCGGGGAACTGGCCGTCGATGATCTGCACGCTGCCGCCGTGTGCGGACACGAACTCGAGCACCACCGAGAGCCCGATGCCGGTGCCCTTGACCGCGGTGGTGCGCGCGGCGCGGCCGGTGTAGAACGCATCGAAGATGTGCTCGCGGTCCTCGGGCGGGATCCCGGGGCCCGCATCCGCCACGTCCAGCACCAGCTGCGGGCCGCTGGTGCGCCCCATCAGGTGGATCGTGCCGCCCTTGGGCGAGTATTTGACTGCGTTTGACACCAGGTTCTCGAGGATCAGGCGGATCTTGCCGCGGTCGGCCACCAGCGTGACGTCCTCCACGTGCACGTCGAGGCGCACGCGTTGAGACAGGAGCGTCAGCTGCTGGTTCTCGAGTACCTGCTTCACCAGCGGCCGCAGCCGGAACTCGGTCGCCTCCAGCCCCACGCTCGAGGTCTGCCAGGCGCTGAAGGACAGCAGGTTCTCGATCATGCGCTGCAGCTTGATGCCGTTCTCGCGCAGGATCGCCGCGACCTCGCGCTGGTTGGAGTCGAGCTCGCCCACCGCCCCGTCCATCAGCAGCTCGGTCCCCTCGCGGATATTGGCGAGCGGGGTCTTGAGCTCGTGCGACATGTGGCGCAGGAAGCGGTTGCGCTCGTGCGCGAGCTCGAGCAGCCGCTGCCGCAGCCACTCGAGCTGGCCGCCGAGGCGCTCGAGGTCATGCGGACCGGAGACGGCGATCGGGTTGGTGAAGGTGCCCTGGCCGAGCTCGCTGATGGCGCGATCGAGCTGGCGCAGCGGCCGGCCGATCCCGAGCGTCAGCACGAAGATGGCGATCAGCGCGAGCGGGACCAGCAGGGCTGCGGTCCACAGCAGGCGCTGGCGCGCCTGCAGCGTGCGCGCCTGCAATGCTGCGATCTGGGCGTCCACCTGCTTGTTGCTCTGCTGCGCGACCTGCTCCACGAGCGTGGTGAGCTGCGTGAAGCGCTCATCGAGGAGCCCCTGCGCCGCGGCATCCTTGGGCGTCGGGGAGTCGATCACGGTCGTGCGGATCACCTGCTGCAGCTGGCCGATCGCCTCGAGCGTGTGGCGGATGTCGGGGCCGGCCTGGCGGTGCAGCTGCTCGCGCGTCTTGGTCAGCAGCCCGTCCTGGGTGCGAAACGGCTCGAGGAGCTTCGGGTCGCTGAGCACGTCGTAGAGCCGCGCGGTGCGCTCGAGGGAAGCGACCTGCCCGAAGAGCGCCTGGCTGGCGCGCGCGTTGATGACCCCCTGGAGCACGATCTTCTGGCCGGTGTCGGACAGGTCGCGGATCTGCAGCACGGCGATCAGAATGGCGACCAGCAGCGGCACGGCCATGAGGGCCAGGCCGACCAGCATCAATCCACTCAATGACTTGGGACGCCCCCACTGCATGTTGGCGCATTCTACCTAGCGCCCAACGTCGCGGCGCGGTTTCGGGGAGGTTAAGCGGCCGTTAAGGGCGCCCAGGGCTCGCGCTGCAGGCGCTCTTCCCAGGCATACGCGGTGCGCACGATGGTGTCGAGGTCGTTCAGGCGCGGGCGCCAGCCGAGCTCGCTGCGGATGCGCTCGGCGCGCGCCACCAGCGCCGCCGGGTCGCCCGGGCGGCGCGGCTCCTCGCGCACCGTGAGGCGCCGGCCGGTCACGCGCTCGACGCTGGCGAGCACCTCGCGCACGCTGTAGCCGTGGCCGTAGCCGACGTTGAGGGTCGTGGAGGCGCCGCCGGCGCGCAGGTAGGCGAGGGCGTCCAGGTGCGCGCTCGAGAGGTCCTCGACGTGGATGTAATCGCGCACACCGGTGCCGTCGGGGGTTGCATAGTCGGTGCCGAAGATCGACAGGTGCGGCCGCTTGCCGATCGCGACCTCGCAGGCCACCTTGATGAGCAGTGTCGCGTTGGGGGTCGCCTGCCCGATGCGGCCGGCGCTGTCGGAGCCGGCCACGTTGAAATAGCGCAGCGCCGCATAGCGCAGCGCTGAGGCCTGCGCCACCGAGGCCAGCATCCACTCCGACATCAGCTTGGAGGTGCCGTAGGGATTGATGGGCGCCGTGGGGGTCGTCTCGGCCGCCACCCCGTCGGCGGGAATGCCGTACACGGCCGCGGTGGAGGAGAACACGAAATGGCGCACCTTCGCGGCCACGCAGCACTCGAGCAGCGTGCGCGTCGAGCAGGTGTTGTTGGCGTAGTACTTGAGCGGCTCGTGCACCGATTCGGGCACGATGGTGAAGGCGGCGAAGTGCATGACGGTGTCGACCTGGTGGCGCTCGAGCAGCTGCGCGACGGTGTCGCGGTCGCCGACCTTGCCCACCACCAGCGCGGCGCCCAGGGTGGCCTGGCGAAAGCCGCGCGACAGGTCATCCAGGATGACCACCCGCTCGCCGCGCGCGGCGAGCTGCAGCGCGACGTGTGAGCCGATATAGCCCGCGCCGCCGGTGACTAATATGCTGCCGTGTTCCATGGAGAGGCGATGATAAACAAAACACGGGACGCCGCTGTGCAGCCCTTCTCAGGTCTGACACCCGAAGTGGTGCTGGATGCGGCCGCCGCGGCCGGGCTCGAGCCGGACGGGCGCCTGTTTGCCCTGAACAGCTACGAGAACCGGGTCTACCAGCTGTGGTCCGGGGAGCGCGGGCTGGTGCTGAAGTTCTATCGTCCCGCGCGCTGGAGCGATGCCCAGATCGCCGAGGAGCACACCTTCACGCTCGAGCTTGCGGCCGCGGAACTGCCGGTGGCGGCGCCGCTCGTCATCGGCGCCGAGACGCTCCTGCGCTATCACGACTACCGCTTCGCCGCCTTTCCCTTCCTGCGCGGGCGCTCCCCGGACCTCGACGCCCCCGAGGCGCGCCAGATGCTCGGGCGCACGCTCGCGCGGCTGCACCAGGTGGGCGCGCGCCGGCCCTTCGCGGCGCGCCCGCGCATCGGCGTCGAGCGCTTCGGCTGGCAGGCGCGCGCGCAGGTGCTCAACGGCACGCTCCTGCCGGAGCGCCAGCAGGAGCGCTATGCGCAGGTGAGCAGTGCGCTCCTGGAGAAGGTGGCCGGATCGTTCGCCCTCGCGGCCGGCTATGCGGAGATCCGCCTGCACGGGGACTGCCACCTCGGGAACCTCCTGTGGAACGAGCAGGGCCCGGTGTTCGTCGATCTGGATGACTGCGCGATGGGGCCGCGCGTGCAGGACATGTGGATGGTGATCTCCGGCTCCCCCGATGAGCAGCAGCACCAGTGGGGCGAGCTCCTCGAGGGTTACCGGCAGTTCGCCGACTTCGATTACGCGCAGGTGCGGCTGATCGAGCCGCTGCGGGCGCTGCGCATGCTGCACCACGCCGCCTGGGTCACGCATCGCTGGGACGATCCGGCCTTCCCCAGGGCCTTCCCGTGGTTCGGCGAGGAACGCTACTGGGAGGGCTATCTGCGCGATCTCATGGAGCAGATCGAGCAGATCGAGGATCCCCCGCTGCTGCGCGGCGATGCGAGGTGAAAAATGCGGAACGGCGCACGTGCGCTTGGGTTCCGGGACGGGTTATTGTGCGTCTTTGCGGCCCATGTAACTTAAGACACGAGGCGTGCCCGAAAGCCATGTGGAACATCACGCGCAACGCACCGGCGGGGTTGGTGGTCGCGGCACTGCTGTGCGCCTGCGGCTCCGGTGAACACGGCGCGCAGTCGCACAGCGCCGCCGCCAACAAGAGCCCGCAAGGTGCTCAGTCCGACGCAGACCCTCGCCTTCAGCATGGTGAGCGCGGCGACGCAGACCAAGCCCGGCTCGGCGCCGCTGCCGGTGCAGGTGAAATTCGCGCTGCGCGCCAAACCCGACGTGGCGCAGCCGCTCGACATCGACCTGCAGATCGTGCCCACCGCCGGCAACCTCGACCGCATCTTCGGCAAGGTCGAGGGCGATGAGGGACTCGAGCTCGTCGGCTCCGACGAACTCGCCGAGGCCGAGAAGCCGGTGGAGAACACCCCCATCGACCGCAGCATCAAGGTGCTGCCGAAGAAGAACGGCATCTACCTCGTCACCGCCAGCGTCTCGGTCGACATCGGCGGCCAGATCTCCACCCAGACCTACCAGATCCCGGTGATCGCCGGCTCCGGCATCCCGGATCTGCCGGTGAAGCCGGCCGCCCCGGCCCGCACCACCGCGAGCACCGCCGCCGCACCCCCGGCGGCCTCCCACCAGTAGCGGCGCCCGCGCCGCCTGTCCTAAGAGCTGCAGCGGAGCGCGTTCCTGCGCGCCGGACTGCCGGATTCGCGAGGGGGTTCACAAGAGCGTGCACCGGCCCCCCGTATGATCTGAATCGGGTTCAGCGGCCTCGGTTATGTCAAAAACGCATCCCTCCCGGACGCGCGCCGATGCCCCGGAAGGCACTCCCGGGGCCACCACCACGCTCGTTCGGGCGGACGCCCGGCCGCATGCGGAAAAGTATCCCGAGCTGCACCCGGCGCTCAAGGCGCAGCTGCGCGAGCTGCAGCTGCGCACCGGCAACGCCGACCCCGACGTGCCGATGCTGCTGCGCCTGATCAACGAGCACTACGGCACGATCGAGCGCGAGCGGCGCGGCATCGTCGAGTCCATGCGCCTGATGGCGGATGAGGCGCAGGCGCTGGCGCTCGAGGCGCGCGAGCAGTCGAGCGAGCACCTGCAGGTGATCCTCGACCACATCAAGGACGTGGTGCTGCTGCTCGATGAGGCGGGCCTCATCCACACCTTCAATCCCACCGGGGTGCGCGTCTTCGGTTACACCGAGGAGGAGGTCCGGGGCAAGTGCGTCGACCTCTTGTTGCCGAAGATCGCCACCGACGAGAGCGTGCCCGAGGCGCTCGAGCGCCTGGCGGCGAGCCTCGGCGACACCGCGCTCGACCTGTCCGCGCGCGAGCTGTGGGCGCAGCACCAGGACGGGCGGCAGTTTCTGGCCGAGATCGCCGTCAGCAAGGCGCCGCTTTCGCACCGGCAGATGTTCGTGCTGTGCCTGCGTGACGTGAGTGAGCGGCACGCTTCCGAGGAGGCGGCGCGCGACAGCGCGCAGCGCTATCAGCTGCTGGTCGATCACGCCCCCGAGGCCATCGTGGTGCTGGAGGTCGACAGCGGGCGCTTCGTCGATGCGAACGAGAAGGCGCAGAAGCTCTTTGGCCTCAGCCGCGAGCAGCTGCTGAAGTTCGGCCTCGTGACCTTGAGCCCCCCGCAGCAGCCCGACGGCGTCGACTCCGCCGCGCGCGCGGGCGCCTACATCGAGCGCGCCCTCGAGGGCGAGGTGCAGCAGTTCGAGTGGATGCACCGCGATGCCGCCGGACGCGAGATCATCTGCGAGGTGCGCCTCGCTCTGCTGCCGAGCGGCAATCGGCGCCTGGTGCGTGGCAGCATCGCCGACATCTCGCAGCGCAAGCGCGCCGAGCGCATGGCCGCCGCCGAGCGCCAGGTGTTCGAGCAGATCACGCGCAACGCGCCGCTGCCGGACGTGCTCACCTCGATTACCCTGCTCATCGAGTCGGCGATCGCCGGCGCCATCGCCTCGGTGAGCACGCTCGCGCCGGACGCCAAGGCGTTCGCCTCGCTGGTGGCCCCGCGCCTGCCGGCGCCGCTGCACGCCATGCTGGCCCAGGCCGGCGTCGGCATCCGCAACGGTTCGTGCGCCGCGAGCGTGTACCTCAGCCGCCAGGTGCTGGTGGCGGACCTGGGCAAGGATCCGTTCTGGCAGGACATGCGCACGCCGGCGCTGCAGGCGAACCTGCGCGCCGCCTGGGCGACGCCGATCCAGGCCGCCGGCGGGCACCTGCTCGGCTCGCTCGGGGTGTATCGCGCGGCGGAAGGGCTGCCGAGTCCCGCCGAGGCGGAAGTCATGGGGCGCGCCGCGCAGCTCGCCGGCATCGCCATCGAGCGGGCGCTGGGCGAGGAGGCGCTGCGCTCGAGCGAGGCGAAGTTCCGCGGCCTGTTCGAGAGCATCGCCGAAGGGGTGTACCAGAGCAGCCGCGACGGGCGGCTCCTGTCGGTGAACCCGGCGTTCGTCGCCATGCTCGGCTACCGCAGCACCGAGGAGGTGTATGCGCTGCCCTCGGCCGCCTCGCTCTACTGGGACCCGGCCGATCGCGCCGCCTTCGCCCGCCAGGTCGATGAGCAGGGCGAGATCCGCGACGCGGAGTTTTGCATGCGCCGCCGCGACGGGGAGCAGCTGGTGGTGCTCGAGAATGCGCGCCGCCTGTGTGATGCCGCCGGCCGCCACATCGGCTACGAGGGCTCGATCGCCAACATCACCGAGCGCAAGCGCGCCGAGCAGGCGATCTTCGCCGAGAAGGAGCGCGCGCAGGTGACGCTGCAGTCGATCGGTGACGCCGTCATCAGCACCGACGCCGCCGGGCGCATCGAGTACATCAACCCGGTCGCCGAGCGCCTCACCGCCTGGACGCTCGCCGAAGCGCGCGGCCAGCCGATGGCCCAGGTCCTGAACCTCGTCAACGAGATCACGCGCGAGCCGCTCGAGAGCTCCCTCGATGCCGCCTTGGGGCGCGGCGGCGGTGGCGGCGCGCACGCCGACCACGCCGTGCTCGTCACCCGGGCCGGCCACGAAGTGGCGATCCAGGAGTCGGCGGCGCCGATCTGTGACCGCCAGGGCGAGGTCATCGGCGCGGTGGTGGTGTTCCACGACGTCACCAAGGAGCGGCGCCTGCGGCGCGCGCTGTCCTGGCAGGCGAGCCACGATGCGCTCACCGGCCTCATCAACCGGCGCGAGTTCGACAACCGCCTGCACGGGGCGCTGCTGTCCGCGCAGCGCGGCGAGGGCAGCTATGCGCTGCTGTACATCGATCTGGACCAGTTCAAGGTCGTCAACGACACCTGCGGCCACCAGGCGGGCGATCGGCTGCTGCGCGACGTCACCGGTCTCCTGCAGACGCGCGTGCGCGGCTCCGACACCATCGCGCGCTTAGGCGGGGATGAGTTCGGCGTGCTGCTCGACGGGGTGACGCTCGAGCAGACGACGCGCATCGCCGAAGGGGTGCGCCAGGCGATCCGCGACTTCCGCTTCGTGTGGGGCGCGAGCACGCTCTCGGTGGGCGCGAGCATCGGTATCGTGCAGATCCGTGCCGAGACCGAGAACGTGGCGAGCGTCATGTCGGCGGCCGACATCGCCTGCTACGCGGCCAAGGATGCCGGGCGCAACCGCATCCACGTGTACGGCGCCGAAGGGCTCTCGCACCGGCATCGCGAGATGCACTGGGTGTCGCGCGTGACGCGCGCCACCGAGGACAACCGCCTCGAGCTGCACTTCCAGCCGATCGTGCCGCTCGCCGGCACCGCGCAGCGCGCCTTCCACGAGCTCACCGTGCGCCTGCGCGATGACAGCGGCGAACTCGTGGCGCCGACCGAGTTCATCCCGGCCGCCGAGCGCTACAACGTCATGTCGGCGATCGACCGCTGGGTCGTGGAGCAGGCGCTGGCGCTGCTGCGCGAGCGCCAGCGCGCCGGCCGCTCGCTGCCGCTGCTGGCGGTCAACCTCTCCGGCACCTCCCTCAACGAGCAGTCCTTCGTCGACTTCGTGCTGCAGAGCGTCGGGGACCCCGCGCTCGCCGCGGCGCTGTGCTTCGAGATCACCGAGACGGCCGCGGTGACCAGCCTCGCCAACGCGCGCTTCCTCATGAGCGAGCTCAAGCAGCGCGGCTGCAAGTTCGCGCTGGATGACTTCGGCACCGGGGTGTCCTCGTTCGTGTACCTGAAGTCCCTGCCCGTGGACTTCCTCAAGATCGACGGCCAGTTCATCAGCCACATCACCCAGGATGCGGTCAGCCGCAGCATGGTGGAGGCGATCGGCAAGGTGGGCCGCGCGCTCGGCATCGCCACCGTGGCCGAGTGCGTGGAGAGCGAGGCGGTGCTGCAGGCGCTGAAGATCATCGGCGTCGACTATGCGCAGGGGTTCCATCTCGCCAAGCCCCTGCCGCTGGCACAGCTGCCTTAAGAACGGCACCCCGGCAGCGCTCTCGCCATCGGTCGTGGTGCCCGTAGGAGCGCTTCCCGTAGAATGCGCCGCTTCCTCTTGAGGGGACGGATATCACACTCGTGCGCCTGCAATCCCGGATCGAATCCGCGGCCGCCCTGGCGGCCGCGCTGTTGGTGGCGCTCGGCGCCGCGCCCACACCCGCGGCTTCCCTCGCCGCCTCCCCGGAAGTCGTCGCCACGCAGCTGCGCGACGCCGCCACCGCCGGGCATGACATCGCCTACGCCTGGGTGAGTGAGCTCACCACGCGCTTTGGTCCGCGCCCCTCGGGCTCGGCCAACGAGCAGGCCGCCGCCGACTGGGCGCTCGCGCGCCTGAAGGCGCTCGGCTTCGAGAACGTGCACCTGGAGCCCTTCCCGGTCACCGCCTGGGTACGCGGCAGCGAGAGCGGCGAGCTCATCGCGCCCTCGCGCCAGCCGCTCGTCGTCGCAGCCCTCGGGGAGTCCCCGCCGACGCCCGCCGCCGGCATCGAGGGCGACGTCGTGGCGTTCGCCACGCTGGCCGAGCTCGAGGCCGCTCCCGCGGGCTCCCTCGGCGGCAGGATCGCCTTCGTGAGCGCGCGCATGGTGCGCATGCAGGACGGCGCCGGCTACGGACCGGCGGTCGCCGCGCGCATCGACGGGCCCGCGGCCGCGGCCCGGGCCGGCGCCAGTGCGTTCCTCATGCGCTCGGCCGGCACCGACAGCCATCGCCTCGCGCACACCGGCACGACGACCTACGTCGCCGGCCGCGTGGCGCTGCCCGCCTTTGCCCTGAGTGCACCGGATGCCGAGCAGCTCGAGCGCATCGCAGCCCTCGGCCAGGTTCCGCGCGTGCGCCTGCTCTCCGCGGCCAGCTACGTGCCGGGCGCGCACTCGCAGAACGTCATCGCCGAGGTGCGCGGCAGCGGCAAGCCGGAGGAGTTCGTGCTGCTCGGCGCGCACCTGGACAGCTGGGACCAGGGGACCGGCGCGGTCGACGACGGCGCCGGCACCGCGATCATCGTGGCGGCCGCCAAGCTCATCCGCGACCTGCCGCACAAGCCGCGCCGCACGGTGCGCGTGGTGCTGTTCGGCTCGGAGGAGCCGGCGCAGCCCGCACCCCCCGGCGGCGCCTTCGGCGGCCACAACTACGCCGAGCGCCACCAGGGGGAGCTCGCGCACCACGTGCTCGCCGGGGAAAGCGACCTCGGGTCCGACCGCGTCTACGCCTTCGCGCTGCCGCCGGCCGTGCAGTCCGGAGCGTTCGGGCAGGCGACGCTGCGGGTGCTCGGGCCGCTCGGCATCCTCGCCGAGCCGCACCCGCTGCGCGATGCCGGCACCGACGTCGGGCCGACGGTGGAGGCGGGCGTGCCGGCGCTGGCGCTCAACCAGGACGCCTCGCATTACTTCGACCTGCACCACACCGCGGATGACACGCTCGACAAGATCGACCGCGTGCAGCTCGACCAGAACGTCGCCGCCTGGGCGGCGCTCGTGTGGCTCGCCGCCGACAGCGACGTGAACTTCCGCGACCCCGGCGCCGTGCCGGCCCCGGCACCCGGGCATTAGCGCGCATGGGGCCGCTCGCGGGCATCCGGGTGCTGGACCTCACGCGGGTGCTCGCCGGTCCCTGGGCGACGCAGCTGCTGGCGGACTTCGGCGCGGACGTCATCAAGATCGAAGAGCCGCGCGCCGGGGATGACACGCGCCAGTGGGGGCCGCCCTGGCTGCGCGACCGGGACGGCTCGCCCACGCGCGAGTCGGCGTACTACCTGAGCACCAACCGCGGCAAGCGCTCCGTGACGCTCGACCTGGCGCACCCGCAGGGCGCGAAGCTGGCGCGCGAGCTCGCGCTCGGCTCCGATGTGCTCATCGAGAACTTCAAGGTCGGCGGCCTGGCCCGCTTCGGCCTCGGCTACCCCGAGCTCGCGGCGCTGCAGCCGCGGCTCATCTACTGCGCCATCAGCGGCTTTGGCCAGGACGGCCCCGAGGCCGCACGTCCCGGCTACGACGCCATGATCCAGGGGATGGGGGGCCTCATGAGCATCACCGGCATCCCCGACGGGGAGCCGGGAGCCGGACCGGTGAAGGTCGGGGTGGCGGCCGCGGACCTCATGGCCGGCATGTATGCGGCGAGTGCGATCCTGGGGGCGCTCTACGAGCGCACGCGCTCCGGGTGCGGGCAGTACATTGACCTGGCGCTCCTGGACACCCAGCTCGCCTGGCTCGCCAACCAGAGCCTGAACTGCCTGATCGGCGGCAGCGCGCCTCAGCGGCATGGCTCGGCGCACCCGAACATCGCCCCGTACCAGGCCTTCGCCACCGCCGACGGGCACCTGATGCTCGCGGTCGGCAACGACCGCCAGTTCGTGAGCTTCTGCCGCGCGGCGGGTCTTGAGGCGCTGGCCGGGGAGGCGCGCTTTGCCGATAACGCCGCGCGCGTGGCGCACCGCGGCGAGCTCACCGCGCGCATCCAGGCGGCACTTTCTGCGCACACCACGGCGCAGTGGCTCGCGCGCCTCAGCGCCGCCCAGGTGCCCTGCGGGCCGATCAACGACATCGCCCAGGCGTTCGAGGAGGCGCAGGTGCGCCACCGCGGCGTGCGCATGGATCTGCCGCACCCCCTGGCCGGCACGGTGCCGCAGGTGCGCAATCCCGCGCGTTTCTCGCGCAGCGCGCTCGAGTACGCGCGTGCGCCGCCGCTTTTGGGTGAGCACACCGAGGCGGTGCTCGCTGAGCGCCTCGGCCTGAGCGCGGCGGAACTGCGCGAGTTGCGTGCCAGCGGCGCACTCGGCAAAGTGCCGCCATGAGTGAACTGGTTCGCGTGGTGAGCGCTGCGGGCGTGTGCGAAGTGCGCTTCAACCGCCCCGAGAAGCGCAACGCCATCACCTTCGCCATGTACGCGGCCTTGCGCGACGCCCTCGAGGCCGCGCAGGCCGATCCGGCCGTGCGCGTGGTGCTGCTGAGCGGGGAGGGGCCGGGGTTCTGCGCCGGCAACGACCTGCACGACTTCCTCGCCGGCCCGGATTTCACCATGGACCACCCGGTGATGGGGTTCCTGAAGACGCTCGCCACGCTCGGGAAACCCCTCATCGCCGCCGTGCACGGCCAGACCGTCGGCATCGGCGTCACGCTGCTGCTGCACTGCGACCTGATCGTCGCGGCGCGCAGCACGCAGTTCTCCATGCCCTTCGTCAGCCTGGGGCTCGTGCCCGAGGCTGCCAGCTCGCTCCTCCTGCCGCGCCAGCTCGGCCTGCAGCGCGCCGCGGAGCTGCTGCTGCTCGGGGAGTCCTTCGATGCCGTGCGCGCCGAGCGGCTCGGGCTCATCAATCAGGTGGTCGAGGATGAGGCGCTGCTGCCGCGCGCGCGCGCACTCGCCCAGCAGCTGGTGCGCCAGCCGCCGGCGGCGCTCGCCGCGACGCGCCGCCTGCTGCGCGGGGACCCGGCGCCGCTCCTGGAGCGCATCGAGGCCGAGGCGCGCATCTTCAGCGCGCAGCTGAAGTCGCAGGAGTTCCGCGCCGCGGTGAGCGCGTTCCTGGCGCGCGCCAAGGGGAAGTAGATGCCCGCGTATTCGCTGGAAGGCCTCGTGCCGGTGGTCGACCCGAGCGCCTTCGTGCACCCGCAGGCGGTGCTCATCGGCGACGTGATCATCGGGCCGCACTGCTACGTCGGCCCGATGGCCTCCCTGCGCGGGGACTTCGGCCGCATCGTGCTGCGCGCGGGCTCGAACGTGCAGGACTGCTGCGTGCTGCACAGCTTTCCGGACAAGGATGCGCTGCTCGAGGAGGACTCGCACATCGGGCACGCCGCGGTGCTGCACGGCTGCACCATCCGCCGCGATGCGCTCATCGGCATCGCCGCGGTCATCATGGACGGCGCGGTGGTCGAGGAGCAGGCGTTCGTCGGCGCCTCGAGCTTCGTGCGCGCGGGGTTTATCGTGCCGGCGCGCACGCTCGTCATGGGGGTGCCGGCGCGCGTGGTGCGCGAACTCACCCGCGAGGAGCTCGCCTGGAAGGCCACCGGCACGCGCGAGTACCAGGACCTGGCGCTGCGCTGCCACGCGTCGCTGCACGAGTGCCGGCCGCTCGCGGAGCCCGAGCCCGACCGCCCGCGCCTGAGCGCCTCGGGCGCCGTGCCGCTGCACACCCTCGGGCGCAAGTGAGCGCGCCGTTCAGTCCTCGTTGAGCGCCGCATCATCGGCGCGGTCCGGGTTGATCACCCCGAACAGTGCCGGCACGCAGGCGTAGAAGACCCGGATGCCCTCCTGGTGCACGAGCGCGAGCAGCTTCTGCGCCTCCGCATCCGTGACGATGAACTCCACCTCGACGGTGAGGGTGCCGGCGAGTTCAAAGAAGGTGCTCTCGTGCAGCACGTGGTGGCGCCCGAAGCCGGCCATGGCGCGGAACGCCGAGCCGCCGCGCACCCCGAGCGCATTGGCCTGCTCGAGCAGCCACTCCCACACCAGGCGCTGGTGGTGGCGCTGATTCTCGTGCACGTAGAACCGCAGAAATGAGCCTTGCATGGGCGTGAGCTCCTGGCTTAAGGCGCGCCTGGCACGTCAGCTGCGCAGCCACGCGACCGTGCCGATGCCGGCAAAGGTCATGAGCACCGAACCGCCCAGGTGCGCCGCCGCGTGCGCCGCCGCCCACAGCGTACGCCCCTGCTGCAGCAGGATCACGATCTCGGCCGAGTAGGTCGAGAAGGTCGTCAGTCCCCCGCAGAAGCCGGTGATGACGAACAGGCGCCACTCCGGGGCGATCGCGGCATAGGTGGTGAAGACGGCCAGCGCCACCCCGATGATGTAGCCGCCGATGAGGTTGGCGGCGAGCGTCCCGGGGGGGATGGTGGGGAAGTGCGCGTTCAGGATCAGCCCCAGCCACCAGCGCATGAGCGCCCCCAGGCTCGAGCCGATGCAGATCGCGAGGATGGATTTCCACAACACCGGGGCTCTTGTACCGTACGGCGCAAGGCCGGTGCAATGGTTCGGGTATTCTCTGGCATGGCGCTGCGGGAGCGCCCGCCAACATGACCACGAAAGAACGCGCATGACTCATGACTTGCGGTGGGGGATGGTGTTCGCGCTGCTGGGGCTTTGCGTGGCAGGCTGCACGCGCCAGTCCGCCCAGCAGGCCGCCGATCAACGCCTGCAGGCGATCTACACCACCGAGTGGCGCTGGCGCACCGACCAGCAGCCCAACGACGAGGACGCCACGCGCCCGATCTACGATCACCTGCCGCACGTGGACCCGGCCACCCAGGCGATGCGCCTGAAGTACTGGGAGGACGTCGAGCGGCGCCTGGGCGGGATCGAGCGCGCCGCGCTCTCCGCCCCCGAGCAGCTCAACTACGACGTCTACCGCGCCCAGATCGCGGTGCTCCTCGCCAACCAGCGCTTCCGCGACTTCGAGATGCCCGCCAACTCGGACACCAGCTTCTGGACCGACATCGGGCTCACCGCGCGCCGCCCGTTCCGGCACCTCGAGGACTACGAGCACTGGGTCAAGCAGCTGGCGGACATCCCGCGCTACTTTCGTGAAGAGGAGGGCGAGATGCGCGCGGGACTGAAGCGCGGCTTCACGCCCCCGCGCGTGACCATGGAGGGACGCGACGCCTCGATCAGCGCCGTCACCGAGGCCCAGGGGGAGGCGAACCTGCTCTACACCCCTTTCCGGGAGATGAACGGCATCGCCCCGCAGCGGCGCGAGGCGCTGCGCGCCGAGGCGCTGCGGGTGATCCGCGAAGCGGTGCAGCCCGCGTACGCAGAGCTTCTGAAGTTCATGCGCGAGGAATACGTGCCGGGCCTGCGCACCACGCTCGCGGCCGAGGCGCTGCCCGATGGCAGGGCCTACTACCGCGCCAAGATCCGCGAGTTCACCACCCTCGACATGGACCCGGCGGCGATCCACGCCCTCGGCGTCGCCGAGGTGCAGCGGCTGCATCAGGCCATGATCGGCGCGATGCAGGAGAGTGGCTTCAAGGGCGACTTCGCCGCGTTCCAGAAGTTCCTGCGCAGTGACCCGCGCTTCTACGCCAAGACCCCGGAGGAACTGCTGATGCGGGCGGCCTGGATCGCCAAGCGCTTCGACGGCAAGGCGTCGCAGTACTTCGGCTACCTGCCGCGCGCGCGCTTCGCCATCCGCCCCGTGCCCGAGGATCTGGCGCCCTTCTACACCGCCGGTCGCGGCGGGGCGGGCGTCTACCTGCTGAACACCTACGATCTGCCCAATCGCCCGCTCTTCAACCTCACGGCGCTCACGCTGCACGAGTCCGCGCCCGGGCACGCCTTCCAGATCCCGATCGCCATGGAGCACAAGGACCAGCCGGCGTTCCGCCAGCTCACCTACATCTCCGCCTACGGGGAGGGCTGGGCACTCTACTGCGAGGAGCTCGGCACCGAGATGGGGATGTACGACAGCGCCTACGATCGCTTTGGCATGCTCGGCTACCAGATCTGGCGCGCGGCGCGCCTGGTGGTGGACACCGGCATCCACTCCCAGGGCTGGACGCGCGATCAGGCGCTCGCCTACTTCCGCCAGTACACGGCGCTCCCGGAGCACGAGATCGGCACCGAGATCGACCGCTACATCGCCTGGCCGGGGCAGGCGCTGTCGTATTACCTCGGCGAGCGCGCCATCCTCGAGGCACGCGCGCGCGCGGAAGCAGCGCTCGGGGAGCGCTTCAACATCCGCGCCTTCCACGACGCCGTGCTCGAGCTCGGCTCCGTGCCCCTGCCGACGCTCACGGCGCGCATCGAGCGCTTCATCGCCGAGGGCGGCCGCGGACCGTACCCGGACATGGAGTAGCCGCGGGCGTTGGCGTTACGATGGGTGAGGCGGTTTCCTCACGATCATTCTCACAAGGAGAGGCTATGAAAGGCTCGACAGGGTTGGTGGCGCTTGCGGCAGCGCTCGGGTTCCTGGTGCTGCAGTCGCCGCCGGCGCTCGCGACGAACTCTCAGCAGGACAAGATGAGCACCTGCAATGCGGACGCCACCAGCAAGGGGCTCAAGGGCGATGAGCGCAAGGCCTACATGCAGACCTGCCTGTCGCACGCGCCGGCACCGGCGGCCAAGGGCAACAGCCAGCAGGAAAAGATGAAGAGCTGCAACGCCACGGCCAACACCAAGGGGCTCAAGGGCGATGAGCGCAAGTCCTTCATGAGCACCTGCCTCTCCGGCACCACGACGCACTGACGGCTCACGGACGGGCCGCAGGGCACGCCGCCGGGCACCCCCGGCGGCGTGCCCCATCCGGAGCCTCAGGCGCCGCCGAGCGGGCGGATGAAGCGGCGCGCGAAATCCTCCATCACGCGCTTTTTCTCAGCAAGGCTGGAGCGCTCCCCGAGGGTGTACTTGAAGGGGTAGCTGACACCCCCGCTCATGCCCGCCGCGTGCAGGCGCTGGAAGGTCGCCAGGTCCGGCGGCGTGGACAGTCCGATGATGGTCTCGAAGGGCACGTGCTCGCGCTGCGCCGCCTGGCGCAGGCGCCGGAACTCGGCGAGGATCGCGGGCACTTCCTCGGGCGTGTTGCCGGCGCCGATCCAGCCGTCGGCCTTCTGCGCCGCACGCCGGAGCGCCACGGGCGCGACGCCCCCGGTGAAGATCGGCACCGTGCGCGCGGGCGCCGGGGAGATCTCGAGCGGCGGAAAGTCGATGAGCGCGCCATGGTGCTCCACCATGCCGCCGCCCCAGAGCTTGCGCAGCACCTCGAGCTGCTCATCGAAGCGCTTGCCGCGGGTGTGGAAGTCGACGCCGTAGATGTCGAACTCGTCCTTCATCCAGCCGGTGCCGGCGCCGAGGATGAAGCGGTGGTTGCTGAGGATCGCCAGCGTCCCGGTGGCGCGCGCCACCTCGAAGATGTTGCGCAGCGGCAGCACGTAGACCGCCACCGAGAAGCGGATGCGCCGCGTGACCGCGCTGATGGCGCCCATCGTGGCCCAGCAGTCCGGGTACCAGGCATCCGGCGCCATCGGCGGCTTGCCGTCGGCGGAGTAGGGGTAGGGCGCCTTCACCTCGCGCGGGAATACCCCGTGGTCCCCGAGCATGACGCCCTCGAACCCGAGCTCCTCGGCGAAGCGCGCGACGTCCAGGATCTGCTCGGGCTCCATCCAGGTCAGCATCTGCCAGAACTTCATGGGCTCGCGTCCTTGGCGCTCTTAGCGCGCGTACTTGCCGCGGTTGAAGAAGCGATCGAAGGCATCCGCATCGGCGGCGCCGAAGGCGGCGCGGTCGCGATCGAGGAAGCGCTCGCCCTGGGCGACGCCGCGCCCGACCGCCGCGCGCGCCCCGAGGGTGCCGAACCAGGCCGCGAGCGCCGGCCAGGACGCGAGCGCGTCGCCCTTCGCGGCCGCCTGCGTGAGGAAGGGGAAGATGCTGGAAGCGGTGCGGATCCAGGGCCAGGTGGCGATGTCGGCGATCGAGTACTGCGCACCCCCCAGGTAGGCGCTCGCGCTCAGGCGCCGCTCGAGCACGCCGAAGCAGGCGCCGCACCTCGCTGGTGTAGCGGTTCACGCCGTAGTCATTGCCCGCCGGCGCATAGCGGGTGAAGTGCACCAGCTGTCCGAACATGGGGCCGACGCCGGTGAGCTGCACCATGAGCCACTCGAGCACGCTCGCGCGCGCCGCGCCGCGCGCCGGCAGCAGCCGCCCGCTCTTCTCGGCCAGGTAGATGAGGATGGCACCGCTTTCGAACACCGGCAGCGCCGTCCCGTCCGGCCCGTCCGCATCCACGATGACGGGCACCTTGTTGTTGGGGCTGATCCGCAGGAACTCGCTCGCGTGCTGCTCGCCGGCAAACACGTTCACGTGGTGCTGGCGGTAGGGGAGCCCCAGCTCCTCGAGCAGGATGGTGATCTTCACCGCGTTCGGTGTGCTCATGCCGTAGACATCGATCATCGGTTGCGTCTCCGCGGGAGGCTGCCGCGCCGCACCGTGCGCGAACGCGTCGCGGCGCGCATCGCCCAAATGCGTGAGCTTCGCCGCCCCTTACCCCATATGCGCGATGACCTTAACCGGATCAAACCGGGTAGGCTAGGCGCGCGCGGCACGGGCGCATTCGAAGGCGCGAAGGACGCACGTATGGGGGAGGCGCTGCAGGGGCTCATCGACAAGCAGGCGCTGCACGAGCTGGCGCTCAAGTACTGCCGCGCCTGCGACCGCCGCGATTTTGCGCTCCTGCGCTCGCTCTACCACGACGACGCCATCGATGATCACGGCGCCATGTTCTGCGGCAGCGCGGATGAGTACCTCGCGTGGCTCCCCGGCGTGCTGGCGAATTTCGAGGCCACCGTGCACTCGATCACGAACGCGCTCTACGCAGTGCGCGGTGATGAGGCGCAGGGGGAGCTGTACACGCTCGCCTACCACCGCACGCGCGCGCCCGCGGCGCGCGAGATCACGATCGGCGGCCGCTACCTTGATCGCTACGCCCGGCGCGACGGGGTGTGGAAGTTCGCGCACCGCTCCCTCGCGCTCGACTGGTGTCGCAGCACGCCGGTCGATGCCGCCGCCTACAACGAGTTTGCCGCCGGTGCGCCCCCGGGGCGCACCGATGCGGCGGATCCCTCCTACCTGGCCCTGTCCTTCTTTCGTCGGGAGCACCCCTGAGCCATGAAATTCTGGTTGTCGCTGGTTGCAGTACGGGAAACGGAGCAGCTGCCGGAGCTGGCGCGCTTCGCCGAGGACCTCGGCTTTCACGGCCTGATGGTGGGGGATCACCTCATCTGGCCGGCGCACATCAACACCCCTTACCCCTACTCCCCCGACGGCAAGATCTTCGTGCCTGCGGATACGCCCTGGCCCGACCCCTGGGTGCTGTTTGCGCACCTGGGCGCGATCACCCGCCGCCTGCACTTTGCCTCCAACATCTACCTGGCGGCGCTGCGCGACCCGCTCACCGTGGCCAAGTCCGTGGCGAGCGCCGCCGTGCTCACCGGCGATCGGGTGGTGTGCGGGGTGTCGGCCGGGTGGCTGAAGGAGGAATACGAGGCGGCGGGGGTGGATTTCGAGGCGCGCGGGCGGCGCCTGGATGAGACGCTGGTGATCCTGCGCAAGCTCCTCACCGGCGCGGTGGTGAAGCACGAGGGGCCGCTGTTCCGGTTCGAGGGGATCATGCAGCCCGCGCCGGTAAAGCCGGTGCGCATCTGGTGCGGCGGTGCGGCGGCGCCGGCCATGCGCCGCGCGGCGCGCAACGACGGCTGGCTGCCGCTGCCGATGACGGTGGCGCAGGCCGACACGGCGCTCGGCGCGCTGCGCCTCATGCGGCACGAGGCCGGCCTGCCGCTTGCGGGCTTCGAGGTCGGGCTGCCGCTTGCGGAAAGTGTGACCCAGGCGGCCGTGGATGCGCTGCAGGAGCTCGGGGTCGACGACCTCGTGGTCATCGCCCCCTGGCTCCCCTCGCCCTGGGACGTCACCGCGTGGCTTGAGCCCGGGGACGACCCCGCGCAGCTTTCGGTCAAGAAGTGGGCGCTCGAGCGCTATGCCGACGCGGTGCTGCGCCGCGTGCGCTGAAACAAAGGGGATTCACCGTGATCAAGACCATCGCGTTCCTGAAGCGCAAGGCCGGGCTCTCCCCGGCGCAGTTCATCGAGTACTACGAGACCCGGCACGCCCCGCTCATCCTCTCGATCGCACCGCAGATCTGCGACTACCGGCGCAACTTCCTCATCGCCGAAGGCGCCATCCTCGCCCCCGGCGCGCAGCGCCCGGACTTCGACGTGGTCACGGAGCTGTGGTATCCGGATGCGGCCGCCTTCGCCGCCGCCATGGCCGCCTTCACCGACCCGGTGAACGCGGCGCGCATCGCCGCGGACGAGGAACACGTCTTCGACCGCGCGTTCACGCGCTTCTTCACCGTGGAAGAGCGCCGCTCGCCGCAGCGCCCCTGAAAGCCCTCGGAAACGGCCGCCGCTTTCCGGCCGGGCGGCCCCCGGCAGGGCCGGCCGTCTGATATAGATAAATGGCATAGCCAAAGACGTAAATTCGATTATTCCTTGAGTGCGCCGGACCCCTAAACTGCCCGCCGGCGCCCCTGCCACGCCCAAGGCCCACGAGGCCGCACCCCGGATGCCCAGCCCGCCTCCCGTTCCCTATCCCCTGGCCGGCCAGAAGCTGCCGTGCTTCATTGGCGGTGAGTTCATCAGCGCGGGGGCCGCGTTTGAGAACGTGAGCCCGGTGGACGGTGCCGTGCTCTCGAGCGTGACCGAGGCCAGCGCCGAGCTCGTCGGGCGTGCCGTGTCGGCCGCGCGCGCGGCGCTGCGCGGTCCCTGGGGCCGCATGGCGGTGGCCGAGCGCGCGGCGCTGCTGCGCAGGGTCGCCGAGCGCATCGAGCAGCGCTTCGCGGAGTTCCTGAGCGCCGAGATCGCCGACACCGGCAAGACCCACCGCCAGGCCTCCACGCTCGACATCCCGCGCGGCGCGGCCAACTTCCGCGCCTACGCCGACCTGGTGCTCGCGCGCGGCGCGGAGTGCTACGAGGCGGCGACCCCGGACGGGCGCGGCGCGCTCAACTATTCGGTCCACAAACCCGTCGGGGTCGTGGCCATCGTGGTGCCCTGGAACCTGCCGTTCCTGCTCATGACCTGGAAGGTGGCCCCGGCGCTCGCCTGCGGCAACGCCGTGATCGTGAAGCCCTCCGAGGAGACACCCTCGACTGCGGTGCTGCTCGCCCAGGTGATGCAGGAGGTCGGCATGCCGGCCGGGGTGTTCAACGTCGTGCACGGCTTCGGACCGAAGTCCGCCGGCGAGGCCCTGGTCAGTCACCCGGACGTGGCTGCGGTGGCCTTCACCGGCGAGACCGCCACGGGCGCTGCGATCATGAAGAGCGCCGCGCCGAGCGTGAAGGCGCTGTCGTTCGAGCTCGGCGGCAAGAACGCCGCACTGGTGTTCGCCGATGCGGACTTCGAGGCGGCGCTCGCGGGCACCCTGCGCTCGGTGTTCTCCAACTGCGGCCAGGTGTGCCTGTGCTCGGAGCGTGTCTATGTCGAGCGGCCGCTGTTCGCGCGCTTCGTCGAGGCCCTGGCCGAGCGGGCGCGCGCGCTGAAGATCGGCGGGCCCTACGAGGGTGCGGACTTGGGTCCGCTCATCTCGCGCGGCCACCGCGACAAGGTGCTCGGCTACTACCGCCTCGCGCGCGAGGAGGGCGCCCGGGTCGTCTGTGGCGGGGCGATCCCGCACTTCGGGGATGCGCGCGACGGCGGCGCCTTCATCGAGCCCACCGTGCTCACCGGGCTTCCCGAGACGGCGCGCTGCGTGAAGGAGGAGATCTTTGGCCCGGTGTGCCACGTGGCGCCGTTTGACACCGAGGAGGAGGCGGTGCGGCTGGCGAACGACACCCGCTATGGCCTCGCCGCCGCCGTGTGGACGCAGAACCTCGCGCGCGCGCACCGCGTCGCGCGCCAGATGGAAGTGGGGACCGCCTGGGTGAATGACTGGTACCTGCGCGACCTGCGCGTGCCCTTCGGCGGCGTGAAGCTCTCCGGGATCGGCAGCGAGGGCGGCATGCACTCGCTCGCCTTCTTCTCCGAGAACATGAACATCTGCGTGAAACTCTAGGAAGGCACCGCGGCCCATGGAACGACTCGATCGCATCGCCGAACTCCTGGATGAGGCCGCGTGCGCGCGCACGCCGGTGCCGCAGCTGGGCACGAGTGGCGAGGAGCTGACGCTCGCGGAGGCCTACGACGTGCAGTCGGGAGTCCTGCGGCGGCGCGCGGCGCGCGGCGAGCGGCTGATCGGCGTCAAGATGGGCTTCACCAGCGAGGCCAAGCGCGCGCAGATGAAGATCGATGACCTGATCTTCGGGCGCCTCACCGATGCCATGCGCATCGAGTCCGGCGGCGCGCTCTCGCTGGCGCGCTTCATCCACCCGCGCGTCGAGCCCGAGCTCGCCTTCCTGCTGCGCGCGCCGCTGCGCGGACGCGTCAGCCGCGAGACCGCGCGCGCGGCCGTCGCCGGCGTCGCCCCGGCGCTCGAGGTGGTCGACAGCCGCTACCGCGACTTTCGCTTCTCGCTCGCGGACGTCATCGCCGACAACTCCTCGTCCGCCGCCTTCGTGGTGGGCGCGTGGCAGCACCTGCCGGAGGACCTGACGCAGCTCGGCATCCGGCTGTGCTTTGACGGTCAGCCGCTCGAGTCCGGGACCGCTGCGGCCATCATGGGCGACCCGCTCCTGTCGCTGACCGCGGCCGCGCGCCTGGCGGGCGACGCCGGCGTCACGCTCGAGGCCGGCTGGCTCGTCATGGCGGGCGGGGCGACCGCGGCGCGGCCGCTGCAGGCGGGCGTGCGCGTCAGCGCCGAGGTCGAAACCCTCGGCAGCGTCTCCTTCGCGGTGCTGCCGTGAGCGCTGCGCCGCGCGCGCCGAGCGCCGTGGTGGCGGGCAAGGCCCGGCCGCGCGGCCCCTACCCGCACTTCCGGCGGGCCGGGGACTTCATCTTCGTCTCCGGCACCAGTGCGCGCTGCGCGGATGACTCCATCGCCGGGGCGGAGCGCTGCGCCGACGGCAGCTGGCGGCTCGACATCCGTGCCCAGACGCGCGCCGTGCTGACGAACATCCGCGACATCCTCGCGGAGGCCGGGGCGCAGCTGAGCGACGTGGTGGAGCTGAGCACGTACCTGGTGCGCATGGACGACTTTGCCGGCTACAACGCGGTGTACGGCGAATTTTTCGATGTCACCGGTCCTGCGCGCACCACGGTCGCCGTGGCGCAGCTGCCGCACCCGCAGCTGCTGATCGAGATCAAGGTGGTGGCCTACCGGCCCTGAGGGCCGCCTCGGGCGCGCCTGAGCATCAAGGAGTTCCATCGTGAGCGTCATCGACATCCATACGCACTTCCTGCCGCGCAACTGGCCGGACCTCACCGCGCGCTTCGGTACGCCCGACTGGCCGTGGATGAAGCACACCAGTGCCGGGCGCGCGATGCTCATGCTGGGGGACCAGGAGTTCCGCCCCGTGACGGCGGCCTGCTGGGATGCGGACGTGCGCCTCGAGGCCATGGATCGCGACGGGGTCGAGGTGCAGATCATGTGCGCCACCCCGGTGCTGTTCTCCTATCACCGCCCGGCGGCGCAGGCGCTGGAGGTCTCGCGCATCTTCAACGACGCGGCGCGCGAGCTGTGCGCGCGCGCACCGCGGCGGCTGAAGTCGCTGTGCCAGGTGCCGCTGCAGGACCCGCAGCTCGCCTGCCGGGAACTGAGCCGCGCCATGGCCGACGGCCACGTCGGCGTGCACATCGGCAATCACGTCGGCGAGCGCGACCTCCATGACGAGGGCATCATCACCTTCCTGCAGCACTGCGCCGCCGAGGGCGCGGCGGTGTTCGTGCACCCCTGGGACATGATGGCCGGCGAGCGCATGCGCAAGTACCAGCTGCCGTGGCTGGTGGCGATGCCGGCGGAGACGCAGCTGTCGATCCTGTGGCTGATCCTCTCCGGTGCCTTCGAGCGGCTGCCGCGCTCGCTCAAGCTGTGCTTCGCCCACGGCGGCGGCAGCTTCCCGTACCTGCTCGGGCGCGTCGACAACGCCTGGCGCAACCGCGACATCGTGCGCGAGGACTGCCCGCGCCTGCCGTCCTCCTACGTCGACCGCTTCTTCGTCGACGCGGCGGTGTTCAGCGGCGATGCGCTCTCGTTCCTGGTGAAGACCATGGGCGAGGAGCGCGTCATGCTCGGCTCCGACTATCCCTTTCCGCTCGGCGAGCAGCAGGTCGGCAATCTCATCCGCTCCCACGAGTCACTCCCCGCGCGCACCCGCGAGTGCCTGCTGCACGCGAATGCGACGCGCTTCTTCGGCCTGGATCGCGCGGGCGCCGCGGCGGCGCCCGCCACGCGCCTGAGCGCCTGAAGCCACAGCGGTCGCCTTGAGCGCGCCAGAGGTGTTGGACGCGGCGGCGCGTGCCAGAATGCCGCGCATGAGCTCCGCCCGCCTCGAGCGCTGGATCGCGCGCAAGTTCCGCCTGCGGCACGTTGAGCTGATCGCCGAGGCGTACGACTGCCGCAGCATCCTCAAGGCGGCCCAGCGACTGCACCTGAGCCAGCCGACCGTCACCAAGGCGTTGCAGGACGTCGAGGCGACGCTCGGCCTGCCGCTCTTTGAGCGCACCAACCGCGGCCTCAAGCCCACCGCCTACGGGGAGATCTTCGCGCGCCACGCGAAGATCGTGCTCGCGCAGCTGCGCCACGCGGCCGAGGAACTCGAGGGGCTGCGCGCCGGCTACAGTGGCAAGGTGACCGTGGGCACGCTGCTCGCGGCCTCCGCCAGCATCCTGCCGGATGCCATCGCGCTGCTGAAGAAGGCGCGCCCCGGCGTGGCGATCAGCGTGATCGTGGGCACCTACGACCTTTTGATGCCGGCGCTCCTCACGGGCGATCTGGACATGGTGCTCGGCCGGCTGCCCGAGGAGGGCCGCAGCGGCGCGCTGGTGTACGAGGAGTTCTACGCGGAGCCGGTGTGCCTGGTGACGCGCCGCGGCCATCCGCTCACCCGCAAGCGGCGGCTCGCGCTGCGCGAGCTCTCCGGGGAGCCGTGGCTCTGCCGCTGCCGGAAACGACGCTGCGCCGCCAGATCGACCGCGCCTTCGTGGCCGCGGGCGCGGCGGCGCCGAAGAACGTCATCGAGTCGGTCTCGATCCTCACCAACCGGGTGCTGCTGCGCAAATCCGACCTGATCGGGGTCATGCCGTACCACGTCGCCCTCGATGACGTCGAGCACGGGCTGCTCGCCATCCTGCCGGTGAAACTGAAGTCGATCGAGACCCCGGTCGGCGCCATCCTGCGCGCCCCCGCGGAGCTCCCCCCGGCGGCCGCTGCCTTGCTCGACTGCCTGCGGGTGGCGGCCAAGGACGTGCCGCGCGCCAAGCTGTGAGCGCGCGCCGCTAGGGCGCGCCGTCGCTGCGCGTGCGCGGGGCGCGCCGCAACAGGCGCCGCAGCCCGCGGATCGCCAGGAAGCAGAACACCGCCACGACCGCCACCGCCAGCAGCGGCGCCGCCAGGGCCAGGAGTGAGACGCCGAGCGCGCCAGCGAGCTCGCCGGTGGCCACCACGTGATTGCCGACCCCGGCGGTGACCGCGGTGGACTTCAGGCGCAGCAGCGAAGTGATCCCCTGGGTCAGTCCCGCGGCGCCGCCGCCGGCGATGACCGCGGTGGTCCACTTCACCAGCGGCGGCAGCTCCGTCATGACCGCCGCCGCGACGACCGTGCCGGCGATGAGCGCGGCGGGCGTGGCCAGCGCATCGAGCAGGTTGTCGACCCCGGGGATGTAGTAGGCGATCACCTCGAGCGCCGCGGCGATCGCGAGCGTCAGGAGCGCCGGCGCCGTGCCGAGCCAGGCGAAGCCGGCGCTCAGGTGCACATGCCCGCTGAAGGCGGCCACGCTCAGCACCAGCATCGGCAGGAACACGCGAAAGCCGACCGCGGCGGCGAGCCCGACGCCGAGCGCGATCGACAGGGCCACCTCGGTGCCGGCCATGTGAGCCGCGGGAAGCATGCGCACTACGATAGGGGCGGGCGCGCGCACTGTCGAGCGAGCGGGCGGCTTCGTATACTCGCCCCATGCAGGCCTTCGTGCGCGAACCGAGCGATCTTCTGGTGCAGTGCGAGCTGTCGTACCTGGCGCGCGCGCCCATCGATCTGGCGCGGGCGCACCTGCAGCACGCGCGCTACGTGGCCGAGCTCGAGCGCCTCGGCTGTCAGATCGAGTGGCTCCCGAGCCTGCCCACGCAGGCCGACGGGGTCTTCGTCGAGGACACGGCGGTGCTGGTGCCCGAGGTCGGCGTCATCACGCGCCCCGGGGCCGCGTCGCGCCGCGAGGAGGTGCACTCGGTCGCCGCCGCGCTCGCGCCGCACATGGCGCTGGTGCGCGTGCAGGCGCCCGCCACGCTCGAGGGCGGGGACGTGCTGCGCGTCGGTCGCGCGTTCTACGTGGGTGCCTCGGCGCGCACCAACGCGGCGGGCGTGGCGCAGCTGGCGCGCAGCGCTCGCACCCTTCGGCTATACGGTCGAGGCGATCGCGCTGCGCGACTGCCTGCACCTGAAGAGCGCCGTCACCTTCATCCCGCCCGCAACGCTGCTGGTGAACCCCGCGTGGGTCGAGGCGCCGCGCCTGCCGCAGATGCAGGTGATCGAGGTCGCGCCCGAGGAGCCCTTCGGCGCCAACACGCTGACCGTCATGGGCGTGACGCTGGTGAGTGCCGACTACCCGCGCACGCGCGAGCGGCTCGAGGCGGCCGGCGTCGTCACGCGCGCGCTCGAGGTGGGTGAGCTGCACAAGGCGGAAGCCGCGCTCACCTGCCTGAGCCTGATCCTCTAGGCCACGCGCGCCTCCTGGGCGTTGACGCTCGCGCGCAGCGCCGCCAGGAAGGCCGCCACCTGCGGCTCGGTGCCGATGGTGATGCGGCACCACGAGTCGTAGGGCGGGAAGAGCCGTCCGACCAGCACGTCGCGCTGCTTCATGCGCTGCGAGAAGGTGGCCAGCGGCATGCCGGTGTCGAAGAACACGAAGTTGCCCTGCGGCGGCGCGTAACGCAGCTTCAGGCGCTCGAGCTCTGCGGTGATGCGCGTGCGGCTGGCGAGAATCTTCTCGCGCGTGGCGGCGAGGAATTTCTTGTCATCGAGGCTGGCGCGCGCCGCGCGCACCGCCAGGATGTTGGGCGTGGTCATGCGCGCCTGCTTCAGGCGCTGCGCCAGCGCCGGGCGCGTGACCGCGTAGCCCATGCGCAGGCCGGCCATGCCGTGCAGTTTCGAGAAGGTGCGCAGCACCACCACCGGGTGCTCGCCGTCGACGAGGTCGGCGACCGAGCGCACGCCGGCTGCGGTGGCGAAGTCCATGTAGGCCTCATCGACGATCGCCACCACCTGCGGCGGCAGGCTCGCGATGAAGGCGCGCAGCTCGCTCGCCGGCAGCGCCGTGCCGGTCGGGTTGTTGGGGTTGCAGAGGTACACCGCGCGCGTCGTGGCGCTCAAGGCCGCCTGCATCGCCGGCAGATCGTGCCTGAGGCCGGCATCGACCGGCACGAAGCGCGTCGGTACGCCGATGCCGTGCGCGTAATCGGTGAGCTCCAGATAAGTGGGCTCGGCGGCGACGATCTCGCCGCCGTCGCGCTCGCACAAAAGCGCCAGCGCGCACAGCAGCTCCCCCGAACCGCTGCCGGTCACGATGTGTCCGGCATCGGTGCCCTCGTGCCGGGCGATGGCCTGCTCCAGATCCAGGATCTCCGCATCGGACGGGTAGCGGCAGCCTTCCGCGATCGAGCGCGCCACCGCGGCGCGCGCGGCCGGGGAGGGGCCGTAGGGATTCTCGTTCCAGCACAGCACGAGGGGCGCGGCGCCCGGGGTGTGCGCGCCGGCGAGCCGCAGCGACAGCGCGGGGCCAGCGAGGAGCAGGGCGGAGGCGCTGAGGAGGTCGCGGCGGTTCACGGTCATAACGTTCTCTTTCGGCTCACCCACCGCAGCGGTGCGGCTAAAGCGCAAGCGTACGCCGGAGCGTGCCGGTGCGGGAATTCTTCGCGCCAAGCAGGGTGCGGATGGACACGCGCGGAGAGGCGACGCTAGACTTTCCGCCCATGAAAACACCGCCCGGCTCGCTGGGACTTAAGATCGCCTCACCGACGCAGCTGCTGTTGGAACGCCCCGGTGCTGCCTCCCACCCGATTCATCCGCTTGTGGCTGCGCGAGCGCTGCCGCGATGCGGCCTCCATGGACCTGAAGACCCAGCAGCGCTGGGCCGATCCGTCCGACTTTGATCTGGAGCTTACGATCGTGTCCGTCACGCAGCCCGCCGCCGGCAGCCTGCGGGTGAAGTTCAGCGATGGTCACGAGGCGACCTTCAGCGCCGCGGACATCCTCGAGGAGGCCGCGCTCGAGCCCAACAGCCACGACTGCCCGCCGCCGCAGCTGTGGGACGGCTCGCTGAGGGAACTGCCGCGCGTGCGCTGGCGCACCGATGCGAGCGAGAGCGAGCGGCTTGCCTGGGTGGAGGCCTTCCTCCGCTTCGGCTTCGTGATCTTCGAGGGCGTGCCGACCACGCCCGGCACGGTGCTCAAGGTCGGCGCGACCTTCGGCTTCACGCGCGAGACCAACTTCGGGGCGCTCTTTGACGTGCGCTCCACGCCCAACGCCACCGATCTCGCCTACACCTCGGTGGCGCTCGATCCGCACACCGACAACCCCTACCGCACGCCCGGTGCCGGGGATTCAGCTGCTGCACTGCCTGGTGAACGAGACCAGCGGCGGCCTTTCCACCCTGGTGGACGGGTTTGCGGTCGCCGAGGCGCTGCGTGCAGCGGACCCGGCGGCATTCGCGGTGCTCAGCAGCACCCCGGTGCGCTTCAAGTACCTCGATGCCGACACCGAGCTCACCGCCAGTGCGCCGCCGATCGAGCTCGATGTCACCGGCGCGCTCAAGGGGATCCACTTCAGCCCGCGCCTGGACTACGTGCCGCTGTTCGCGCCCGAGAAACTCAGCGCCTACTTCCGCGCGCGCCGCGAGTTCGACCGGCGCCTGCGCGCGAGCGACTTCGAGATCCGCTTCCTGCTGCAGAGCGGTGACCTGGTCATGTTCGACAACTGCCGCCTGCTGCACGGGCGTACCGGCTTTGACCCCGCGGAAGGCCTGCGGCACCTGCAGGGCGCCTACATCGACATCGACGGACCGCGCAGCCTCTACCGCGTGCTGCGCCGGCGGCGTGCCAGCCTCGGCAGCGTGAGGCGCAGCGCATGACGCGCATCGTCAGCTTCCGGCAGATGAAGGACGGCACCAAGGAGGACTACGAGCTCCTCGATGCGGCCGAGAAGCAGTACGCCCTGGGGCTGGCCGACCGGGTGCTCGAGAGCCTCGGCCGCCTCGACCACTCGCTCGAGGGCTACCCCGTGAGCCGGCTCGGGCACTCGCTGCAGGCGGCGACGCGCGCCCTGCGCGATAAGGCGGACGAGGAGCTGGTGGTGGCGGCGCTGCTGCACGACATCGGCGATGAGCTCGCCCCCTACAACCACGCCGAGGTCGCCGCGGCCATCCTGCGCCCGTATGTGCGCCCCGAGGTCACCTGGATCGTGGCGCAGCACGGCCTGTTCCAGAACTATTACTACGTGCACCACTTCGGCGGCGACCGCAACGCCCGCGAGCGCCTGCGCGAGCATCCCTGGTACGCCGCCTGCGTGCATTTCTGCGCCGCGTGGGACCAGAGTTCCTTCGACCCGGACTATCGCAGCGAGCCGCTCGCCACCTTCGAGCCGATGGTGCGGCGCATCTTCGCGCGCACCCCGCACGACCCGCGCTACCTGGCCGCGGGCGGCTGATCCGCGGCGAGCGACTGCGCCAGCCAGTGGCGCGCCTGCTCGACGCTCGCAAATACCGCAATCGGCAGGCCGCGATTGACCGCCACGGTCTCGGCAAACGCCATCAGCTGCCCCTCGGCGTGGACATCCACGTAGGCGATCGCGCGCAGCAGGCCGCGCGCCCGCTCACTGCCCTCGCTCGCCAGCTTGTACACCGGGAAGGTGCCCAGGCGCGGCCCCTCGAGGCGCTCCTCGATCAGGAGGCGAAAGCACTGGCGCGCGATGCATTCGCGGCGCAGCTCCTCCAGATAGCGCGCGACCGTTTCCGCATCATTGGTCCCGGTGATGATGGCGTGCAGGTAGCCCGGTTCTTGCTTGACGGTGAGTTGGTAGGCCATGGGTGCGAAAATTCAACGCTGCCGGGTAAGGCCGCCTGTGCGCGGCGCCGGGGCGAATAGTAACGTACCCGCACCGCGGCCTTCGCGCAGCGCGCACCGCGAAGATCGTAAGATAACGCCTAGAGTTCTGGGGGATTCGTGAACGAGAAGCTCGCCACCGTCAGCAGCCTGAAGGACACCCTGCTCGATCTGGCCGTCCGCTTCGGGCCGCGCTTACTGGTGGCGATCCTGATCCTGGTGGCCGGCGCCTTCGTGAGCCGCGCGGTCAGCCGCTGGCTGCTGCGCCTGCTGCAGCGCCTGGAGCTCGAATCCCCCGTGCGCCTGCTGCTCGCCCGCGTCACCTGGGCGGCGTGCTTCCTGCTCTTCCTCATCATGGCGCTGCAGAACCTCGGCGTGGAGCTGCTGCCGCTGATCGCCGGGCTCGGCGTCGTCGGGCGCCGGCGTGGCGCTCGCCACCCAGGGCGTGCTCGGCAACATGGTTGCCGGGCTGTCGATCATCTTCGCCAAGCCGTTCCGGGTCGGCGAATACATCGCCATCGCAGGCGTCGAGGGCTCGGTCGAGACCATTACCCTCTTCAGCACGACGCTGCTGCACGTGGACCGCTCGCGCGTGGTGGTCCCGAACCGCAAGATCGTGGGGGAGATCCTGCACAATTACGGCCGCATCCGGCAGCTGGAGGTGCTGGTGGGGGTCGCCTACGACACCGACCTGCAGGCCGCGCTCGCGCTGATCCGCGAGGTGCTCGCCGCGAACGCACGGGTGCTCAAGGACCCGCTCGCGGTGGTGCAGCCGGTACAACTCGCCGACTCCTCGGTCAACATCGCCGTGCGTCCCTGGGTGCTCATCGATGACCAGGGCAGCGCCACCGGGGAGCTCTACGGTGCCATCGTCGCCGCGTTCCGCGCCCGCGGGATCGGCATCCCGTTCCCGCAGCGCGAAGTGCGGCTGCTCGGCCCGGGCCCCTCCTAGGAAGCAGGACCCGAGCCGTGGCCGGGCGCTACCAGTCGCGCGGCGCCTTGTAGTACTCGTAGGCGCGCTCGCGGAACTGGCCGTCGTCGCGCGTCAGCTCCTCGATGGAGCCCGCGGGCGCAGCCTCGAGCTGCGCACGGGAGTAGCTCACGCGATAGGCGCCCTGGTCCTCGTCGTACTCGAGCGTCTCCCAGGGCAGCGGATGGTACTTCTCGTTCATGCCGAGGAAGCCGCCGAAGCCGACGACGGCGAACATGATGTTGTTGGACTGCTTGTCCAGGACGACGTCCTCGATCACGCCGATCTTGTTCCCCGCGGTGTCCTTGACGGCGGTGCCGATCACCTTCTTCGCGCGAATGGCCGACGTGTGTCCGCTGGCGGTAACCATGCCTTTCTCCTTAGCGATGCCGTGGAATAGCAGCCGATGATGGCCGCGACCGCCCAGCTGCGAAGTCGGCGCAGGCCGTACGGTTGCGTAGGAGTAATTGGGCCGCGAGTCGGGCGCGCGCACGGACTGCCCGGCGCGCACGCGTGTGCCATAGTGATGCGCAGGCTTCGCATGGCGCGCCCCCTGCGGCGCGCAAAGGAGTGACCGCGGATGCACGAGGGACGGCGAGGAGGCCGCGCAGCGCTGCGTGACCGGCGCGGCCGTCAGCGCGTCGGTGCGCGGCGCCGAGCTGCAGATGGCGGCCGCCGGCGCATGCAGGATCGTGGCGCGGAGGCGCGCGTGTCCAGCGCCAACGTACTGATCGTCGGCGCCGGGCCGACGGGGCTGGTGCTGGCGCTGTGGCTTACGCGCCAGGGCGTACGGGTGCGCCTGATCGACGCGAGCGCCGAGCCGGGCACCACCTCCCGGGCGCTCGCGGTGCAGGCGCGCACGCTCGAGCTGTACGAGCCGCTTGATCTGGCCGCTCCGGTGCTCGAGCGCGGGCACCGCATCCCGGCGATCAACCTGTGGACGCGCGGCGCCCATGCGGCGCGGCTGCCCTTCGGTGCCATCGGCGGCAACCTGACGCGTTATCCCTTCCTGGAAATCTTCCCCCAGGACGAGCACGAGCGGCTGCTCATCGAGCGCCTGCACGGCCTGGGCGTCACCGTGGAGCGGTGCACCGAGCTGCACGGCTTCACCGAGACCACGGACGGGGTGCGGGCGCAGCTGCGCATGCCCGACGGCGCTGAGGGCACGGTGCAGGCGGCCTACCTGGTCGGCTGCGACGGCGCACGCTCCCGGGTGCGCGAGATCCTGGGCACCGGCTTCCCCGGCGGCACCTACCGGCAGGTGTTCTATGTGGCCGACATCGAGGGGGAGGGCGCGGCGCTGAACGGCGAGCTGCACATCGACCTGGATGAGGCCGACTTCCTCGCGGTGTTTGCGCTCGCCGGGGCCGGGCGGGCGCGCCTGATCGGCACGGTGCGCGACGAGCGCGCCGCGCACGCGGAGCAGCTTAAGTTCGCGGACGTGCAGGGCCGCGCCATCGAGAACCTCGGGCTGCGCATCGCGCGCGTGCACTGGTTCTCCACCTACCGCGTGCACCACCGGGTGAGTGAGCACTTTCGCCACGGGCGCGTGTTCCTCGCCGGCGATGCCGCGCACATCCACAGCCCGGCGGGCGGGCAGGGCATGAACACCGGCATCGGCGATGCGGTGAACCTCGCCTGGAAGCTGGCCGCGGTGCTCAAGGGAACCGCGGGCACGCGCCTGCTCGACACCTACGAGCCGGAGCGCATCGAGTTTGCGCGGCGCCTGGTGGCCACGACCGACCGCATCTTCACCTTCGCAACCGCCGCAGGCCCGATCGCCGATCTGGTCCGCACGCGTCTTGCGCCCCAGGTGTTGCCGCGGGCGCTGGCGGTTCCGGCGGTGCGCGAGTTCCTGTTCCGCACGGTCTCCCAGATCACGGTGAACTACCGCGGCCGTGCGCTGAGCGTCGGCGCCGTGGGCGGCGTGCACGGCGGGGACCGCCTGCCGTGGGTGTCGGTCGCGGGGGCCGATAACTACGCCCCGCTGCGCGCGCTCCTGTGGCACGTGCACGTGTACGGGGAGGCGCGCGACGCGCTGACCCGCTGGTGCGAGGAGCAGGACGTGCCGCTCGAGCGTTTCGCCTTCGCCCCCGCTCACCAGGCGGCGGGCCTCACGCGCAATGCGCTCTACCTCTTGCGGCCGGATGGTTACGTGGCCCTGGCGGCCCCCACCCAGGAGCCGGCGGCGCTCGCGCACTATTTCACCGAGCGCGGCCTGCGCCCGGGCGATGACGTCTTCAGCGCGCATCCCTCCCGGCCGGCCCCGTGAGGGGGGCGCAAAACCGGTGGCTTCCCGCGCGGCACTTACCGGCAGGACCGGAGCAGTTGCGGGAGCGGCGGCGCGTGCGGACACGGATCGTGCTGGCGGGACTTCTGGCGCTGTGGCAGGCGAGCGGCACCCAGGCGTATCACCTGGACAGCAGGAACACCCGCATCAGCTTCGAGATCGAGCGGCTCGGCCTGCGCTGGTTCAGCGTGGATTTCCACGATCTGACCGGCGATTTCGTGCTCGCGGGCGACGGCCAGGGGGCGAGCCTCACGGTGGTGGTGCGCACCGCCTCGATCGATGCGCGCAGCCCGTACTGGAACGACCGGCTGCGCTCGGCGCAGTGGCTGGACACCGAGCGCTTCCCGGAGATGACGTTCCGTTCGACCGGCTTCGTCTTCGATGGCGCCGCGCACGCGACGCTCCAGGGGGAGCTCACGCTGCACGGGGTGACGCGCGACCTCGCCCTCAGCATCTCCGACATCGACTGCCCCCAGGCCTCCTCCCAGGGGTGCCGCTTCGTGGGCCGGGCCATCCTGCGGCGCTCGGAATTCGGCATCCCGCACGGGTTCTGGCAGGGCGGGGACCGCGTGCAGATCACCGTCCGCGGCGAGTGATCCCCTCCGCGGTGCGCGGAGGCCGCTAAGTCTCTGTAATCCATCGACCAATTACCTGCAGGTCCTGACGGGCAGTCGCGGCACCGCCTGCGCCCCGGGAGCGCCAAAATGAACGCGCCCTAATCTTCGCTTCACGGGCGCCTAATGATCGGCGTGCCTAATGGCAGCGGGAGGAGTCATCCATGCTGCCGCCTGCTCACTGCGCCTTCCTGAGCGCCCTGGCCTGCGCCGCACCGGCCGGCGCGGCGCAGGCCACCCGGGGCGACTAGCCGCGCCCGCACCGCGCCGGTCAAGCCTCGCATGCCCCTCGTTCGCTACGTTCTCGCGCGCCCCTACACCGTGGTCGCCACCCTCATCCTGGTGGCGTTACTCGGGGTGGGCGAAGCGCTGCGCATGCCGGTCGACATCTTTCCGCGCATGGACATCCCGGTGGTGAGCGTCGTGTGGACCTACGCCGGCATGAGCGCCGAGGACATGCAGAACCGCATCCTCACGCTGCACGAGCGCCAGCTCGCCTCGCTGGTCGATGACATCGCGCGCATCGAGGCGACGAGCTACGAGGGCGTGGGGGTGGAGAAGATCTACCTGCACGAGGGCGCGGATGTCACGCGCGCCGTGGCGCAGCTCGGCAGCAGCGCGCTGGTGGTGCTGAAGTACATGCCCCCGAACGTGACGCCGCCGCTGGTGATCCGCTACGGCGCCACCGATGTGCCGATCATCCAGCTGAGTCTGGCCAGCCGCTCGCTGCCGGACACGCGCCTCAACGATCTCGGGCAGAACATCATCCGCCCCGCGCTCGCCATCGTGCACGGCGCCGAGGTGCCCTATCCCTACGGCGGCAAGCCGCGCGTCATCATGGCCGACCTTGATGCGGCGGCGCTGCAGGCGCGCGCCCTGGCGCCGGCGGACGTGAGCGATGCGCTGCAGCACCAGAACGTCATCCTGCCCGCCGGCGACGTGAAGATCGGCACGCGCGATTACCTCATCGCGATGAACAACAGCCCCGATGCGATCGAGGCCATCAATGCCTTCCCGATCCGCGCCGTCAACGGCCGCACGGTGTTCATGCGCGACGTGGCCCATGTGCACGATGGCTTCCAGGTGCAGACCAACTCGGTGGCGGTCGATGGCGTGCCGGGTGCGCTCATGAGCATCCGCAGCACCGGCGGCGTTTCCACGCTCGCGGTCATCGCGGGCATCCGCGCGGCGCTGCCGGAGATCCGCCACATGCTGCCCGCCGGGGTGAGCATCCAGGCGCTGTTCGACCAGTCGGTGTTCATCAAGGCCGCGCTCGACAGCGTGCTGCTCGGGGGCCTGATGGCTGCCGGGCTCACCGCGCTCATGATCCTCATGTTCCTCGGCAACTGGCGCCTGACCCTCATCATCCTCGCCTCGATCCCGCTGTCGGTGATCACCGCGGTGCTGCTCATGGGGGCGGCCGGGCAGACGCTGAACACCATGACGCTCGGAGGCTTCGCGCTCGCGGTCGGCATCCTGGTCGACAACGCCACGGTGGTGATCGAGAACATCGAGCGGCACGTGGGGCTCGGCCAGCCGCTGGAGACGGCGATCATCGGCGGGGCGGGGGAGGTCGGTACGCCGACGTTTCTCGTCGACGCTGTGCATCTGCATGGTGTTCGTGCCGGTGTTCCTGCTTCAGGGCACGGCCAAGTACCTGTTCTCGCCCCTGTCGGTGTCGGTGATCGTCTCGCTCCTGGCGAGTCTCGTGCTCTCCTTCACGCTGGTGCCGGTGCTGTTCCGGTACCTCATGCGCGAGGGCGTGGCCCACGCCGCGGCAGCCCTCTGAAGACCAGCGACCCCAATGCCTTCGTACGGGTGCACCGCGCCTTCGAGCGTGCCTTCGAGCACTTCCGCGAGCAGTATCGCGAACGTGCTGTCCTGGGCGGTGGCGCACGCGCGCCCGACGGTGACGGCGTTCATCGCGCTCATGGCGTTCTCGCTGGCACTGTTCCCGCAGATCGGCCGGGACTTCTTCCCGCAGGTCGATGCCGGGCAGATGCGGCTGCACGTGCGCGCCCCGCCCGGCACGCGCCTGGAGACCACCCAGGAGGACTTCGCGCAGGTGGAGGCGCGCCATCCGCCGCCTGGTGGGGGACGCAGCAGATCGAGCGTCGATCATCGACAACCTCGGCCTGCCCTACAGCGGCATCAACATCGCCCTGAGTGACTCGGCCACCGTCGGCCCCATGGACGGGGAGATCCTCATCTCCCTCACACCCGGGCACACGCCCGACGGAAGCGCTCATGGAGCGCCTGCGCGCGCAGCTGCCGCGGCAGTTTCCGCGCCTGACGTTCTTCTTCCAGCCCGCCGACATCGTCGATCAGGTGCTGAACTTCGGTCAGCCCGCCCCGATCGACGTGCGCGTCTCCGGCCCCGACAGCACCCAGACCTACGCCCTGGCGCAGACGCCTCACGCGGCGGCTGTCGCAGCGTGCCGGGCGTCGTGGACGCGCACGTGTTCCAGGTACCCGATGCGCCGGCGCTGACGGTGGACGTGGACCGGGAGCTCGCGACCCAGGTCGGCATGACGCAGCGCGAGACGGCGAGCAACGTGCTGGTCGCCACCAACTCGAGCGCCCAGGTGGCGCCGAACTTCTGGGTCGACCCGCGCAGCGGGGTGAGCTACCCGCTCGTGGTGCAGCAACCGACCTACAACATCCAGAGTCGCGCAGGACCTCAAGACGCTGCCCGTGTCGCTGGCCGGGGATGCGGCGGCAGCCGCAGTTGCTCATGAATTTTTCGGACTTCGGGCGCGCGCACCGTCCCGCATGGTGACCTCCCAGCTCAACATCCGCCCGGTGTTCGACGTGCAGGCCAACGTGCAGGGCCGGGACCTCTATCGGCGCCGCCCGCGACATCCAGAAGGTGCTCGATGCCAGCCGGCCCGCCCGCGGCCCAGGCGATCGCCGTCACCTTGAGCGGGCAGGTCGAGACCATGCGCGAGAGCTACGTCGGGCTCTTCAGCGGCATCGGGCTCGCCATCGTGCTGGTCTACCTCTTCCTGGTGATCAATTTCCAGAGCTGGATCGATCCGGTGATCGTGCTGCTCGCGGTGCCGTTTGCGCTCGCCGGCGTGCTGTGGATGCTGTTCCTGACGCAGACGCACCTGTAGCGTGCCGGCCCTCATGGGGACGCTCATGTGCATCGGGCTCACCACCGCCAACAGCATCCTGGTGGTGAGCTTCGCCAACCAGCGCCTGGCGGCGGGGGATGACGCCGCTGGTGGCCGCGGCGACCGCCGGCTATACCCGCCTGCGCCCGGTGCTGATGACCGCCGGCGCCATGATCCTCGGCATGGTGCCGATGGCGCTCGGGATCGGCGAGGGCGGGGAGCAGAACGCGCCGCTCGCGCGCGCGGTGATCGGCGGCCTGCTGTTCGCAACCTTCGCCACGCTCATCTTCGTGCCGACCATGTACCGGCTGCTGCGGCGCGCGACGCGCGCGTGCCGCTCGGCGACGGCGAGCGCGAGGGCGCCGCGCATGACCTGAACCGCGGAGCCCCGAGGGACGAGCACATCGCGGCACACCGACTACGGCGATGACGTGCACGCGCACCGAGTCGCACGCGGTGGCCACCGGCTACGACTCCGGCGACCGGCGCGCGCCTCAAGCGGCGCTGCGCGGTGCTCGTGCATCGTGCTGCTGGCCGGTTTCCTCGCGGTGCGCGTCGCGCGCTTCTTTCACGAGCGCACGCTGCGGCGCGCGGCGGCGCGACGCGACCTGCCGGCGCGCGCCGCTGGTCGAGGCCATCGCGGCGCAGCCGGCGGCCGCGCTGCAGCAGCTTCTCGCTCCCCGGGCAGACGGCGGCCTGGTACACGAGCACGATCTATGCGCGTGTCAACGGTTATGTGGCGCACTGGTACGTCGACATCGGCGATCACGTCACGAAAGGGCCAGCTGCTCGCCGCTCCTCGAGACCCCGGAGCTGGATGCCGAGCTCGCCGCGGCGCGGGCGCAGCTCCGGCGCGCCGAGGCGGACGTCTTGGTGCGCAAGGCGGAAGCGCAGTTCGCCAGCACGCACGTATGAGCGCTGGCGCGACTCACCCAAGGGCGTGGTGTCGGAGCAGGAGCGCGAGCAGAAGCACTCCGAGTACGACAGCGCCGCGGCGCAGCTACCAGGCATCCGCGCGCCCAGGTGGCCCTGAACCAGGCCCAGGCCGAGCAGTACGCGCGCGCTCGACGCAGTTCAAGCGTGTCACCGCGCCCTTCGATGGCGTCATCACGGCGCGCGACATCGACATCGGCAACCTGGTCACGGCCGGCAGCACCAGCGCCACGACGCCGCTGTACCGTCATGACGCAGAACGATCCCATGCGGGTGTTCGTCGATGTGCCGCAGAGCGCGGCCGCCGAGCTCATGCGCGGCGCGCTGCCGGTGAAGGTCGCCGCCGGTGACGGCGGCGCCGCGACCTCACCGGCAAGGTGGCGCGCACCTCCCAGGCGCATCAATCCGCACTCGCGCACGCTGCGCGTCGAGGTCGATCTGGACAACCAGGCCGGCACGCTGGTCCCCGGGCTCGTATGTCAAGGTCGCCTTCCAGCTGCCGCCGCGGGGCCAGGTGCAGGTGCCCGCGGCGGCGCTGCTGTTTCGCAGCGGCGGCCCGCAGGTGGCCCTCGTCGGGCGCGACGACCGCATCGCGTTTCGCGACGTGACGATCGCCCGCGACGACGGCAGCCTGGTCGAGCTCGGCTCGGGCGTCGCCCCGGGCGATCGCCTGGCGCTGAACCTGAGCAGCCCAGGTCAGCGCCGGGCGACCGGGTCAAGGTCAACGCACCCCTGGCCGCCGCGGCGCTCGGCCGCGACGGCGGGCGCTGAAGATGCATGCGTGGCCGCGCGCGCCTGCGCCTGCTGCCGCTCGTGGCGTGCGGCCGCCATCGGCGGCTGCGCGGTCGGCCCGAATTACCGCACCCCGCAGCCGACGGCCTGCCGGAGCACTTCGCTGCCGACGGCCGGTGCGCGCAGCCGGGCGCCGCCGCGCCGGCCCCGCCGATCGAGCTGGCCACCTGGTGGCACGCCGCTCGAACGATCCCGAGCTCGATTCGCTCATCGAGCGTGCGGTGCAGCGCCAACCCGGACGTGCAGATCGCGCTCGAGCGCGTGCAGGCCGCGCGCACGCTCGCTTACGGCAGTCTTCAGCCTGCGTGCTGCCGCAGGGCGGGGTCAGCGCCGGCGGCGGCCGCGGCACCGGGAGCGACCTCGGGCGCGGGCGCGCCTCGCAGCAGCTGGTGTCGGCGGAGAATGGCGCGGGGCTCTCGCAGGTGAATGCTGCTCGCCGGTTTCGACGCGGCGTGGCAGCTCGATCTGTTCGGCAAGTACCGGCGCGAGATCGAGGCGGCGCACGCCGATGCCGCAGGCCGCCGCCGCGGCGCGCAACGTGGTGCTGGTCGCCGTGATCGCCGACGTGGCGCGCGCCTACGTGGACCTGCGCGGGCTGCAGATGCGTTCCGCGGTGCTGCACTCGGCGCTCGATCTGCTGCAGCGGTCGCTCGAGATCGAGAACGAGCGCTACCAGCGCGGCATCACCAACGAGCTCGACGTGACGCTGGCCACGCGCGAGTACGACTCGCTCAGGGCGCAGGTGGCGCGCCTTGATGCCCAGGTGAGCGCCGCGCAGTACGCGATTGCCACGCTCCTCGGGCGCTACCCGCAGGAGCTGGTGCAGGAGCTCGCCCCGCAGCAGGTGCTGCCCCTCGTGCCGCCCGCGGTCGCCGCCGGCATGCCGGTGGACCTCTTGCGCCGGCGCCCGGACGTGCAGGTGGCCGAGCGCGAGCTGGCCGCCGCGACGGCGCGCATCGGTGTGGCCACCGGTAACCTCTTTCCCTCCGGTGGCACTCACCGCGCTCGATCGGCCTGCAGCACCAGGGCTGGGGCAGCACCCCGCCCAGTCTCTCGGCAGCACATCTGGTCCGCCGGGCCCGCCGCGGCGTGGCCGCTTTTGGACTTCGGCGCGCTCGATGCGCAGCTGCAGGTCGCGAACCTCGAGACCCGCGCGCTGCTGGTGAACTACCGGAAGGTGATCCAGACCGCCGTGCAGCAGGTCGATACCGTGCTCAGTGCCTACGCCGCCGAGCAGCAGAGCCTGGCGAGCCTCGGCGACGCCCTCGTGGCCAGCCGGCGTGCCGTCACGCTGGCCAACGAGCGCTACAACCGCGGTCTCACCGACTTCCTCAACGTGGTGGATGCCGAGCGCCAGGCGTACACGATCGAGGATCAGTACGCCCAGGCGCAGGCAACGGCCTGCGAGGAGTTCGTGGCGCTCTACCAGAGCCTCGGCGGTGGCTGGCAGAACTACCAGGACCTGCCGCCCATCACCACGCCCCTGCCGGCGGTGGCGGCCGCGTTCCGTGAACTGTTCACGCGCAACACGGCGCTGCAGGCGCCCGCAAGTGCGCCCCGAGCGCTGAGTGCGTCTAGGGCGCCGGCTTCGGACGCGAGTAGAACCGCACGATCGAGGCCTGCGCGAGTGCCTTGGTGATGATTTCGTAGTCGACGTTGCCGGGCGTCGAGGTCGGCGCAACGCTCAGGTGCGCGACGCTGAGCGCGTACACCGTGATGGTATAGGGATGCGGGGGCTCTCCTTCGCCCGGACACGGCCCGTAGTAGTGCGCCTGCGGTGCCTCACCGTCGGGGGGCACCTGCCTGGCCCCGCGCGGCAGGGCGGGGCTCCCCGGATCGCCGGCCTTGCGCGGCAGCTCCGTGGTCGTCGGCGGCAGGTCAACCACCAGCCAGTGCCACCAGCCCGAGGCCGGCGGCTGGGTGGGATCGAACATGGTCACCGCGAAGCTCTTGGTGCCGGTTGGCGCGTGGCTCCAGCTGAGCGCGGGGGACTCGTTGGGTCCGTGGCAGCCGAAGGTATTGGCGCTGTGGCGCTCGGGGATCGGCTTGCCGGGCGGCAGGTCCGCGCTCGTGAGCGTGAACGGCGCATCCGCCGCCAGCGCGCGGCCGGCTGCGAGCGCAAGCAGGGACAGGGCCAGTGGCAGTGGGTGCACTCGGATCTCTCCTGTGGGTTCGATATTCTTTGATGGCCGGGCCCGGGCGCCTGCGCCGGGTGCCGCACCGAATCATCCCGATGCAGGCAGCGGAGGCTCTATGTCGGTCCCCCCGTTGGATCCCGCGCTGCGCTCGCGCGTGGAAGATACCGTCATTCGCATGTTCGTTGCGACCGATGAGCGCAACTGGCCGCTCGTGCAGTCGTGCTTTACCGATCCGTTTACGCTGGACATGAGCTCCGTCGCCGGCGGGGCGCCCGCGCTCACCGGCGCGCGCCAGGCGACGCAGACGTGGGCCGAGGCCTTTCGCACGCTCGACCACGTCCATCACCAGGTGGGCAATTTCCAGACCCGTGTCGAGGGGGCGCGTGCGGCCGTGCGCTGCTACGGCATCGCCTTCCACTATCGCGGTGCGATCGGCGCGGCGGCCAAGTCACGCACCTTCGTCGGCACTTATGAATTGGAGCTCGTGCTGCAGGCGGCCGAGTGGCGCATCGGGACGCTCAAGTTCCATCTGAAGTTCATCGACGGCAACCGCGAGCTGGAAAAGGCGCTCTGAGGCGGCGCGCTGGCCTGCGCGACGGACTTACACAGTACGGCGACGACGCCACTACTGGATGAGAAAAAATACTCGCGCGCGCGTGCGGCACGGCCAATTTTCCCGCGGCATACTTCGCGCGTGAACCAGCGAGAACTCTTTGCCGCACCCGCCGCATGGCCCGAGGGCTTCCGCTACGCGCCCGAGTTCCTGAGCGCCGCGCAGGAGGAGCACCTGCTGCTGCAGATCCGCGCGCTGCCGTTCGCGCCGGCGCAGTACCGCGAGTGGCACGCGCGGCGGCGCATCGTGAGCTTCGGCGGCCGCTACGATTTTTCGCGCCACGAGCTGCAGCCGGCGCCGCCGCTGCCGCAGTTCCTCGAGCCCCTGCGCGCACAGGTCGCCGCCTGGGCGGGACTGCCGGCCCCTGAGATCGCGCAGGCGATCGTGGCGGAGTACCAGCCCGGCGCCCCGCTCGGCTGGCACCGCGACGTGGCGGAGTTCGAGCACATCGTCGGGGTCTCGTTGCAGGGCCATGCGCGGCTGCGGCTGCGGCCCTGGCCACCCAGGCCCCGCGAGCGCACCGCTCATGCGATCGATCTGGCGCCCCGCTCGGCCTACGTGATGCGCGGCGCGGCACGCTGGGGCTGGCAACATGCCGTGTCCCCGCCCAAGGAGCTGCGTTACTCGATCACCTTCCGGACACGCCGGCCGTGAGCGATCGACCGCCCGGGGCATGGGCTGCGGACGAGGCTGCGACGCAGGAGCCGCTCGTGGTGCCGCACGCGGCGCTCTCGCCCGCGGCGCTGCGCGGCCTCATCGAGGCCTTCGTGCTGCGCGAGGGCACGGATTACGGCGCGCGCGAGGTCGCCTTCGAGACCAAAGTCGCGCAGGTGGCGGCGCAGCTTGAGGCCGGCGAGGCACAGATCTGGTTCGACCCGGGTTCCAACAGTGTCGACATCATTCGCACCGCTGGCAGCCGCTGAAGGCGCGGCGGCGGCGGCGCTGAGCGCCGCCGCGCTTTCGCGCCAGGTGCGCCGGCGCCTGGACGCGCTCGTCTGCGATGATTCCGGGGTCGCGGCCGAAGGTGTCGCGATCTACACCCTGTCCGATCCGCGCGAGCTGCGCACCGTGCGCTACGTCGGGCAGACGGCCGCGCCGCGCCGGCGCTTCCTGCAGCACGTGCGCACGGCGCGCCTGTGGCTGCCCGATGAGCTGCCCTGGTGGGTGCGCTCGCCGCGGCTGCGGCCGCTGTACGGCTGGATCCGGGAACTCTTTGCCGAGGAGGGGCGGCTGCCGGTGATGGTGGTGACCTCCTGGGTCGGCGCCGCGCAGGCCCGGGTGTGCGAGCGCTCGCTGATCTGCGCCTGCCTCGAGCGGCAGCAGCCGCTGCTGAACTTCGAGGGCGAGCTGCGGCGGCGGCAGCCGCTGTTGCTCTAGAGCGGGTACGCGCGCGCCGCGCGGGGGCCTCAGGGGACGGCGGCGAGCACCTGCCGTGCGGCGCGTACGCCGCTCCTGAGCGCACCGCTCACCGTGCCCGCCTCCTCCAGGTCCGTCGCCTCGCCGGCAAAGAACAGCGTGCCCTCGAGCGGCTCGCCCAGCCGGGCGCGCGCCTCTTCGCCGCCGACCAAGACGTAGCTGTAGGCCCCGCACGCGTACGGATCGGACTGCCACTCGTGCAGGTAGTAGGCCTCGAGCTGCGCATCCGCCTCGGGTGCATCGCCGAAGAGGGACCGCAGCGCCGTCACGGCGGTGCGCGCGATGTGCGCCGGGGATGCGCCCGCGGCGAGCTGCTGTGCGCGCGGACCGCCGCTCCAGGCCACGAGCAGCGGTGCGCGCGCCGGGTAGGAGGTCCAGAACGTCGGGAACGACGCCTCGGGTGCGTGAAAGAACGTGGCGTCGCGATAGCGACCCGCGTGCAGCTGCTCCCAGAACGGCGTCCTGAAGCGCAGCAGCACCTTGAGGATCGCCCCGGATGCGAGTCCCTGCAGTGCCGCGCGCTTGGCGGCGAGCGAGGGGGCGAAGTGCACGCCGCCGCTGCCGGCGACCCCGGCCAGCAGCACCCCGAGTGGCAGGGTGATGAGCGCGCGCGCGGCGCGCGCCTCGAAGCGTCCCCCCAGCCGCTCGCCCGCCACGCTCACCGCGCCGCGCGCCCATTGCAGCGACTGCACCGGCGACTGCAGCTGGACGCACGCGCCGGCGGCGTGCAGGGGCTGCAGTGAGCGCCTCCAGGAGCGCGGCGTAGCCGCCCTGCGGACGCGATTGCGGTGTGTCGCCCAGGGTGTCGCCGGCCCACTCCGCGGCGATAGCGCGTGCGCTGGCGCGCGCGGTATCGGCGGCATCAAACCCTTCCGCCATGCGGCGCGCCGCGACCTTGGCCTCGGGCCGCACGCCCGGCAGCCGCTCGAGCAGGGCATCGAAGGACAGGTCCTCCTGCTTGAGGAGCTCGGTACGGCCCAGGGCCGCGGTGAGTTCATCCAGCCAGTCCTCTGCCGGTTGCAGCTTCGCCCCGCGCAGCACCCAGCGCGAGCCCGCCGCGTCGATCGCGCCCGCGCCGGCGCGCTCGAGCAGTGCGCGCGTCAGCGGCGCCGGCCCGTGGATGAATTCCGCGCCGAGCTCGACCGGAACCGAAAGGCCGGCTTCGCGGCGCGTGCAGATGCGCCCGCCGATGCGATCACGCGCTTCCAGCACCAGGACCGAGCGGCCGGCGCGCACCAGTTCCCCGGCCGCGGCGAGCCCGGCCGCGCCGGCGCCGATCACGATGACGTCCGCCTCCGTGTGCGACATGTTCGAATGCCCATCCTGATTTGAGCCGGGAAGCGGCCGCGGGCTCGACAGCCGCGCGCGCAGCGCGTGTGGGCGCCATGATAACCGGCGTGCGGCCCGGGCCGGTGCGCTAGCGCGCGGCAGCCGCCCGGGTGGCGCGCGCGAGCAGCTTCGGCTCCCCGAGCTGCTCGGCCATCGCCGCGAATTGCGCGGACGGCCCGGCCCATCGCAGCTCATCGACCCGGCTGAACAGTGCGGCATCGGAGCGCAGCGTGGCCAGGTCCTTGAACAGCAGCGCGAGCGCGCGCTGCTCCCCGAGCGCCTGCGGCGGGAAGTCCTCGAGCGGCCCGTAGCGGGCGATGAGGCGCGCCGCGCCGACGCGGCCGATCCCGCGGATCCCCGGGTAGCCGTCCGCGCTGTCGCCGACCAGGGCGAGCAGGTCCGGGATGCGGGCCGGCTCCACGCCGAATTTCTCCAGCACCGCCGCGGCAGTGCGCACCTGTTGGCTGCGGCGGTCGACCTGCACGACGCGTTCACCCTGCACGCATTGTGCGAGGTCCTTGTCCGGCGTCCAGATGCACACCTGCCGCACCTGCGGCTCGCCGGCCGCGATGCGGGCGGCCGCGGCGAGGGCGTCGTCGGCCTCGAGCTCGACCATCGGCCACACGGCCACACCGAGCGCCTGCAGCGCGGCCTCCAGGGGGTGGAACTGCGCGTACAGCGCCGGGTCGAGGCCGTCGCCGGTCTTGTAACCCGCCCAGAGGTCATTGCGGAACGATTCGATCACGTGGTCGGTCGCCACCCCCAGATGGCTCGCGCCGGTCTCGATCATCTGCAGGACGGTATTGAGGACGCCGATGACCGCCCCGAAGGGACGGTCGACACCCTGGTTGAAGCGGCGCAGGCCATAGAAATGGCGAAACAGCTCATAAGTGCCATCGACGAGGTGCACCACCATGCGCCGCTCACTCCCGCTCAAGCCGCCGCCGCTGAGACGGCGCGACAGATCGAGCGCCGCAGGGCCGGGGAGCTCGCGGCCACCAGCGAGCGGCACTGCACCAGCGCGCGCTGCTCGCCGTTGAGGTCGCTGACCGAGCCACCTGCCTCACGCACGCAGATGGCGAGTGCGCCGATGTCCCAGGGCTTCATGAGCGGGTCGATCGCCGCGTCGAGGATCCCGCGGCACAAGAGCGCGTACTGCACGCAGTCACCCACCAGGCGGATGCGCCCGCTCGCGCGCGCCAGCTCGCTCAGGCGCCACGGTCCGCCGCCGGCGGTCAGGTCGCTCTGCTTGAAGCTCGTGAGGCCCAGGCGCGCGCTGCGCAGCGTGCGCCCGGGCGCGACCCGTACCCGCCGCGCGCGGCCGCCGTCGCGCAGCAGGTGGCAGCCGAAGCCGCGCGCCGCGTACGTCGTTTCCCGCAGCGCCGGCAGGCGGATGCAGCCGAACACCGCTTCCCCGTCGATGAGCAGCGACACCAGCGTGCCGAACATCGGCATCCCCAAGACGTACGAGGCGGTGCCATCGATCGGATCAAGCAGCCAGCAGCGACCGTGCAGCGCGAGCTCACCGCCGTATTCCTCCCCGAGCAGGGCATCGTGCGGCCACGCGGCGCGCACGTGGCGACGCAGCACGCGCTCCGCGCCGCGGTCGGCGGCGGTGACTTCGCTGCCATCGGACTTGTGGCGGATCCTGACTCTATTCAGGTGTGAGAGGATCAGTGCGTCGCTTTCCTTGAACGCGCTGAACACGCAGGCGAGTGTGCGTGCCAGCTCCCGGGCGGAAAGTCGCGGTTGGTTCAAGCGCAGGCTCCAGCGGTTGACGGCGGCCGTGAGCCTAGCATGGCGCCTGGCGGCGGCCGCAGCGGCGCGAGGCGCCAGCGCGACTTCAGGGCGCAGCGCGCGGTGTCAGGATCCGCTCGAGCGTCTTCAGGTCCACCGGCTTCAGCACGGAGTCATCGAAACCCGCCTCCGACGCCCGCTGGCGCATCGCGGCGCTGCTGTTCGCTCGGTACGGCCGCTTGCGCGGAAGCGGGGTTGCGCAGGCAGCCGGCGTAGTCCTCCAGGCGCGACTTCTTGCGTCCCATCGCGGGCAGAGAATCACGCTTGCTGCTCGCTACCTGGGCGGGGCGGTGCGATGGGTGTCGGCGAGCACTGCGTCCAGGGCACGGCGCAGCAGAAACTGCATGGTGATCCCGGTTCGGTGGCTGACCGACTTCAGAAGCCAGTACTTATGCGGCGGCAGATAAAGCGTCATGGCGACCTGCCGACCCTTCATATGCCGAGTCGATGGACGTCCCCGAACGTGCATGACGCTGATCCTAACCCAATGATGCAGCCCTTGCGTTTGCGCATGGCAGAGCTTGCGCCGGCGTTAGCGCAGACGTTTGAGATCCCGCAGCCCGAAAATCGGCGCCTGCGACGCGGTGCGTAAATTGGTGGTCTCGAGGGAAAAAATGCAAAGCGATCTACTGCTGTCGCTGCGGTTGGGTGCTTATTGCTCGGCCCATGTCCAAGGTCCTATATTGGCGCGCACATTGCATCGATAGATTTCCACCAAGAAAAGGAACAGGACCTGTGAAGCGTGCAACCCTGGCATTGTTTCTTGGCGCGGCAATCGCCTGCGCCCAGTCCGCCGCGGCGCAGTCCGGTGCGACCGCGCCGCTCAGCAAGTCGCAGGCGAGCAGCGCCTGGTCCGAGGAGGGACTGCAGCCGCTTCAGGTCAAGGGACTCGACGTTGTCTACGCCCGGTCCGGCGCGGACCTCGCAGCGTACGCCCAGATCCTTTTGGGTCCGGTGACGGTGGCGTTCCAGCGCGGCTGGGAGCGCAACGGGACTCCCGGCTCGCGCAAACCGGTGAGCGCCGCAGACGCGCAGCGCATCCGCGACAAGCTCGCGAAGCTGGTGCGCGCCGAAGTGGTAGAAGAGCTCAAAAGCGGTGGCTATCAGCTCGTTGACGCTGCAGGGGATCACGTCCTCGAGGTCGACCTCGCCATCGTGAACCTGCAGGTCAACGCGCCGGACCTCGGCGTGGGACGCACCACCAGCTATGCGGTCTCGGCCGGCGAGATGACGCTCGTGGCTGAACTGCGCGATTCAGCCTCGGGTGAGGTCCTCATGCGGGTGTTCGACCGCGCGCTGGCGCGCGAGTCGTTCCGTCCGCAGCGCATTACCAGCGTCGACAACGCCGCCGAGGCGCGCGCGGCCGCGCAGGGATGGGCCAAGGCGCTGCGCACCGAGCTCGATCGGGCGAAACAGGCGTCCGGCACCATAGACCCGCCGACCCCTGCAGGTAAAGCTCTCGTTTGCGGCGCTCGGCGGCCGCGGCGCAGGGGCCCGCGTCGGGATGGGCGCGCCGTCTGACACCGGATCGCGCGCGTGGCTGTCAGTGCCGCCACGGCAGAAGGCTCTAGAGTCCAGCTCCGCTTTACGCGGGTAAAAGGAGCGAGCCGAAATGACGCAGAAGTCGATCCACAAGGGCGCGACACGTCGCGTTTCCAAGGCCCTCGCCGCGAAGGGTGCGCCGTCTGAGGATACGGATATCCTGGACACCCTGAAGCGCGAGCATGAGGAAGTCAAAGTGCTGCTCGCCGATCTGCAGGACGCCGCATCTGCGGACGAACGACGCGAGTTAGTGCGCAACATCAAGGCAGCGCTGGTGCCGCACACCAAGGCGGAGGAGAAGGTGGTGTACGACGCCATCATCGCCACCAGCGAGGACGAAGCCCAGGCCGACGGGCTCGAGGGCTACCTGGAGCATGAATGGGCCTCGAAGACGCTCGAGCGACTCGAAGCCGCCGATCCCACCTCCGCCGAGCACACCGCGGCGGCGAAAGTCCTCAAGGATCTCGTGGAGCATCACATCGAGGAGGAAGAGGCCAACGTATGGCGCGACGTGCGCGAGAACTTCGATGAGGAGGAGCGGGCGCGCATGAACGTGGAGTTCGAAGCCGCAAAGCAGCAGGTGGCGCTTTCCTAGGAGCCGGATGAGCGCAGGTCACTACGTGACGGCCAACGGGAAGGCGCAGCGCCTTCCCGTTTGCTCATAGGTTGCCGATGGCCGCGCCGCGCAAGAACGCCAAGCCGCGGCGTGCGGCCTCCGCAAGGCCATCGCCCGCCTCGCGCGGCAAGCTTGCGGCCTACCGCCCAAGCGCGATTTCACCCGGACCGCCGAACCGAGCGGGCAGCGGCCGGTCACTGCCGGGGCGCGACTGCGTTTTGTCATTCAGAAGCACGCCGCCCGCGCCCTGCATTACGACTTGCGCCTGGAACTCGATGGTGTCTTCAAATCCTGGGCGGTCACCAAGGGCCCCTCGCTCGATCCGAGCGTCAAGCGTCTTGCGGTGCAGGTCGAGGATCATCCGCTCGACTACGGCGACTTTGAGGGCACCATCCCGAAGGGCCAGTACGGCGGCGGCACCGTGCAGCTGTGGGACCGGGGCTACTGGAATCCGGAAGGCGAGGGCTCCGCCGCGCAGATGCTACGCAGCGGCAGCCTGAAGTTTCATCTCGACGGCGAGCGCCTGCAGGGCAGCTGGGTGCTGGTGCGCATGCGCGCCGCTCGCGGCGACAGCAAGCGCAACAACTGGCTCCTCATCAAGCATCGCGATCCGTTCGCCGTGCCGGGAGAGCGCGAGGCGCAGGAGAACGACCGCTCGGTCGCCTCCGGGCGATCGATGGCGCAGATTGCCGCGGGCGAGGGAAAGAAGCCGCGGCCGTTCATGAGCGCAAAGGCCAACTTGAGTCCGATGCGGTGTGGAGTTCCGACCGCAGCGCACCAGCCGGGCCCGAGACCCCGTCGGCGCCGGCGCCCAAGGCGCGCACCGTCGCTGCCAGAACGGCGGCGCGGCGCAAGGCCCGGCCCGCATGATGTGGTCATGGGGGTCGCCATTTCGAACCCTGATAAACCCCTGTGGCCGGCTGGCGAGAAGGGCGCCGCGCCCGTCACCAAGCTCGAGCTGGCGCGCTATTTCGAGACCATCGGCAGCTGGATGATCGAGCATCTTCGGGGCCGACCGTGCTCCATCATTCGCGCGCCCGATGGCATAGGGGCGCAGCGCTTCTTCCAGCGTCACGCGATGGCGGGAACCTCGAGCCTTCTGGATCTGGTCACCGTCTCCGGCGATCCCAAACCATACCTGCAGATTGACCGCGTGGCGGGACTGGCCGCCGTGGCGCAGGTGGCGGGCATCGAACTGCATCCATGGAACTGTGCGCCGGGACAGCCCGATCGACCGGGACGCTTCGTGTTCGATCTCGATCCGGCACCGGGGCTGGCATTTTCCCGGGTGATCGAGGCGGCGCGGGAGCTCAAGGAACGCCTCGAGGGGCTCGGACTCGTCCCCTTCTGCAAGACCACAGGCGGCAAAGGCCTGCATGTGGTGGTGCCGTTCTCCGTGCCGCCGAAGGCGAATTTCGCCTGGCCGCAGGCCAAGGCGATGGCCCGGGAGATTTGTGCGCGCATGGCCGCCGACAGTCCGCAAAAGTATCTGCTGACCATGACCAAGAAAGACCGCACGGGCCGCATCTTTCTCGACTATCTGCGCAACGACCGCATGGCGACCGCGGTCGCGCCGCTGTCGCCGCGCGCCCGGGCGGGTGCACCGGTGTCAATGCCGCTCGGATGGGAGCAGGTCAAGGCGGGTCTGGAGCCGGGGCGCTTTACGATCCGCACCGCGGCCGCACTGCTCGCTAAGTCGGGGGCCTGGAAGGACTACGATGCCGCTACCCGGCCTGTAGCCGACGCGCTCAAGCGGCTGACCGGCTCGCACAAGGCGGCATAGCGCTTTCCCCGGAGGATGCGCGGGCCTGCGCCGCGCGACCACAGGTGCCGGGTCGGCGGGGTCCCCTCGGTCCGGTCGATCTCAGAATAGAATGCCCGCACCTCGCTTGGCATCAATGGGGAACAGATCTTGAAAGTTGCTGTGGTGACGGGTGCTGCACAGGGGTTGGGTTTCGCCACCGCGTCGCTGCTGGCGCGGCTTGGCTTTCGCGTGCTGCTGACGGACATCCAATCGCTCGATGCGCCCCTGGAGCGCCTGCGGGCGGACCACCTGCCGGTGGCGGACTGCGCGGGGACATCACTTCGGAGCCGTTCGTGCGGGAGCTGTCGGCGGCGATCGCGCGCGATCATGGCGCGGCCGACGTGCTCGTCAACAACGCCGGCATCAGCTGCATCGCGCCGGCGGAGGACACCACGGCCGAGCAATGGCAGAGGGTTCTGAGCGTAAACCTGTTCGCGCCCTTTCTGCTCTGCAAGCATCTCGGTGCGCAGATGCTGCGACGCAAGTCCGGCAGCATCGTGAACGTCGCCTCCGTGGCCGGACTTGCCGGGGTCAGTCACCGCAGCGCCTACAATGCTTCCAAACACGGGCTGGTCGGTCTGACCCGCACCCTGGCGGCGGAGTGGGGCGGCCGTGGCGTCCGGGTCAACGCCGTCTGCCCGGGCTGGATCAAGACGGAAATGGACGTCGCCGACCAGGGCAGCGGAGCCTATTCGGATCAGGACATCACCGCTCGCGTGCCGCAGGCGCGCTTCGCGCGGGCGGAAGACGTCGCCCAGGCGATCGCGTACCTGGCCGATGACACCAAGAGCGCCTTCGTCAATGGCACGACGCTGACCGTCGACGGCGGCTGGCTCGCGGATGCGAGCTGGGAAAGCCTGCGGCTGCGCACGCGCCGCTGAAGCGCTAGCTCGCGGCCTTGCGCGAGCGGGCCGGCCGCGACGGCGGCAGCGCGCGGCGCGCTGCCTTGAGGCTCTCGGGCCCGGGGAAGGCGGCGGCCGCCTCGCGCAGCCAGACGAGCAGCTGCTGCAACTTGGGTAATGCCAGGTAGCTTTCGGGGCACACGAAATAGTACGAACGCGGGCAGGGCAGCACCCGATCGCTCACCCGCACCAGGCGCCCGCTGGCGAGGTCCTGGGCTGCGAGCGTCCAGCGCGTCAGCGCCAGCCCCTGACCCTGCTCGGCGGCGGCGAGAACGGTGAGCGAATCGTCGAAGGCGGCTCCGCGCTCGCGCCAGTTGGTTTCGGCTTCGGGACGCCGCCACATGCTCCAGGACTCGTCGGCGGAACGCAGCAGCGGATAGCGCCTCAGATCGGCGGCCGTTTCCACCGGGCCGTGACGCGCCCGCAGTTCCGCGGTGCATACCGGCAGGAACCACTCCTCCAGCAGTTTCTCGTTGTACAACCCGGGCGTGGGCGCCGCGCTCATGCGCAGCGCGGCGTGAAAATCTCCGCGCGCGAAATCCACCGGAGCCGGCGAGGTATGGATGCTCAGTTCGATCTGCGGACAGCGATCATAGAATTGCGGCAGGCGCGGAAGCAGCCACTTCTGCAGGAATGAGGCCACGGTGCTGATGTTGAGCACGCCGCTGCGCCGATCCTGGCGCAGCTGCTGCATCGCCTGCTGCAGCTCGGCGAGTCCCCGGCGCACCCCGGGCAGCAGCAGGGCGCCTTCCGCGGTCAATTCGATTGCGCGGCCGGTGCGGCGAAACAGCGGCACGGCGAGATATTCCTCGAGCGTGCGGATCTGCATGCTGACGGCCGCCGGCGTTACGTGCAGCGCGTCGGCGGCGGTTGCGAAACTGAGCCGCGTCGCCACCGCCTCGAACACGCGCAGCGCGTTCAGGGGCAGCCGGTCGAAGCTGCGTTTGGGTTCAGTTTTTCTTAAGCGTCGCTCAGACATCACGTTTGCTGCCCGGGCAGTACGGATCAACACTGCGTCCCATGGATAACACGAGGAGCCTCTCCATGAACACCACGAAGATCATTGCCCTGCTGGCCGCCCTGTTGCTGACTGCCGCCGAATTTGTCGTACTCGACCATGACGCCCAGCATCACGTCGCACGTTACCAGTCCGAGACCGCGGGCGCCCTCGCGGCGCGCGGTTAGCATGCCACCGCGCAGGGTGCCTGATCGAGGGCTGCAATGGCCGATCGGCGGAAACGGTGCCTGCACCGTCTCCGCTGATCGGCGGAGGGTCGGCAGGGCCATGGGAGCTGCGCCTCGCGCGGGCCGCCGCGCGTCGCCGAATGGCGTCAGCCTCCGCACGCCGTGCGAGCACACAAGGCCTGCGGGTCAGCCTGCACCGACGCAGAGTACCGCCCCCTGCGGCTTCATCGGCGACGCTCGGGTTTGTAGTGTGACCGTACCTACCATCCTGCCCGGAGGGGAGTATGAAACGTCAGCTACTTGTCCTTGCCCTTGCCAGCCTAACGTACGGCGGTCTCGCCGCAGCGCAGACGGCCCCATCGAGTTCTTCATCGAGTTCTCCGCCGAGCGCCACTGCCCCGGCGGCGCCGAACGCAACTTCGCCCAGTGCCTCATCCGATGCATCGGCGACGGCGCCCTCGGACAGCAGTTCTCCGACCATGCAGGGCCCGCAGTCCTCGACGCCGGGGAGTGATAACTCAAGTGGTGCCCAGGAACAGCAGTCACAGAAGCGGGATTGCCCCCCGAACTCGGACAACACCAACGTAAACTGCCGCCAGAAGAGCGACACGCCCCCCAAGTCCTGATCAGGTGGCGATAAGCAGCGCGCGACCCCGGTCGCGCGCTGTTCTTGCCCGCCCAGAGTTCGCTGCCGGGATGGGCCGCGCACCGCCCGTGACCGCGCTTTCCCTTGACGCCTGACGGCTTGCGATCCGGGCCGTGAGCCTGTTATATCGATCCCACCGCGGAAGCCTGCCGCCAGGGGCTCCGCAAGCGACAGCAATAAAACGTCAGGGGGTTCCGCATGAATTTCGTAATGCGCGCGATCGTGGCCTGTGCGTTGCTACCCGCCGCGGGCACAGCGTTTGCCGACATCACTTCAGTTGCACTCGGAGACAAAACCGGCGAGGACTGGGAGCCCGCCATTCTGGCCGATGGCGGTCATGTGTACGCCCTGTGGCCCCACTGGATGGACAACCGGGCCACGCCCGGCGGGAACTTCACCTGCCTGAACTCCGGGGCGACCGGAATGTGTGGCGTGTGGAATGTGTACACGCGCAGCAGTGCCGATGGTGCAACCAACTGGAGCACCGAGACGCGCATGTCGGTGCCGACTCCGTATCGCACCTACCAGAGCGCCGCGGGATTTGATCACCCGTACGGGGACTACACGGAGACCGTGACCGACGGGAGCGGCAATTTCTACAGCATCTGGGCCGAGGGGGAATCGCTGATCGGCACCGGGGACGTCTACGCCGCGAAATACTGAGGATGCCCCGAACCGGGCGGTGCACCGGTCAGCCCCGGTGCGCGCCCGTTTCTGCGCGTGCCGTAGATAAGCCATGCGTGCAGAAAGCTCGATCGTGCCCGTGAGGGGCTGGAAGCACGAGCGGGATCGATGGAACCACCGCCGCCGGGGCTTAGCACCCTTGCGTAGCCAGTGGGCCGCCGTGTCGGCCCTGGCGTTCGCGTGCCCGCTGGCCGCTGGCGCTGCGCCCTCCATTGCCGCCGTGGAAGACGCATTCGCGGACTTTAACGATGCCCAGGGCGCGGTTTCGCTCATTGACTCCGACCCGCAGCGATACACGCAATTCGGCGGGAAATCGCGTGCCGAGTGGCAGCAGGTTTACGTGGCGCGGCGAGCCGAGCTGAGCGCTGCGCTGGGGAAGCACCCGGCCGGGCTTTCGCGCGAGGATCAAAGGGCCATGACGGTCATGCGCGCGGCGGTGCGCGAGAGCTCAGCCACGCCCGACTCCCTGGCGCCGACCGGGCACTGTGCGGATGCCCGGCGCACCGGGCAGTCGCTGCGTGCCCTGCAACAGTCGCTGTATGCCTGCTTCAGTGAACTCGCCAACAGCCTGCAGTTCGAGGGCGCGACGGTCACGCGCGTCGCCGCATTCGAGCTGCTGACGCGCCTGCCCGAGTCTGAGCGGCGCAAGGCACTCTTCGTGGCCTTTGTGCCGCTGTGGCAGGCCATCAATGGCACGGATCAGCCCGACAGTCCCTATCGCCGGATGATCCGCCAGGCGTCGGCCGAAGCGCGTGTGGGGGGTTCGCCGGTCAACGAGGCCGCACGAACCCTCGGCGTGCCGGTGGCGCAGCTCGAACGCTGGCTGCAGGTGGTACTCGAGGCCTGGAGGCTGGCAAACCCTGACGTACTGCAGGAGCCCTGGGACTACCGCTTTGCCGCGGGTGCCGCGGAACGCGAGTTGGTGGCTGCGGTACCGCGCAAAGATCTGCAGTCCTTGAACCAGCGTTTCTACCAGGATCTTGGTCTTGACCTGGCGCAGTCGCAGGTGCTCTACGATTTGGATCCCCGCCCCGGCAAGGCGCCGCTCGCCTACACCGACTACATCCGCAGGGGGCGCCAACTGGCGAGCGGCTGGCTGCCGACGCTCGTGCGGGTCTCGGCGAGTTACGAGCATGGCGGCCTGGGTCCGCTCAACGAGTTTGTGCACGAAAACGGTCACGCCGCGCACATGCTCGCCTTGCACACCCGCCCGGCCTTCATGGATCTGGGTGATCCGCTCTTCTACGAAGCATTCGCCGACGTCCCGGCCTGGAGCGTTTACGAACCGCGGTGGCAGGACAAGTATCTGGGTAAGCACGCCAGCGAGTCCGCCTCGCTGCGCGCGCGCTACGCCGCGGTCATGCTGGATGTCGCCTGGGCATTGTTCGAATGCCGGATGTTGCGTGAACCCTCATCCGACCCCAACGCCGTATGGACGGCCATCACCAGCCGCTATCTGCACATCAAGCCCCATCCGGAGCTCGCGTGGTGGGCGGTGCGTGTGCAACTGGTGGACAAACCGGGCTACATGGTCAATTACGGGCTGGGGGCGCTCATTACAGCCGACATCAGACAGCGCATTGTCAGTCAGCTCGGTCCGTTCGATTCAGGCGAGCCGCGCTGGTTTGGCTGGCTGGCCGACCGGCTGCTCAAGAGCGGCGAGGCGCAGCCAACCGCGCTGCAGTTACGGCAGTTCCTCGGGCGGGGGGTTACGCCACAGGCGCTGCTCGATGACTTGCGCCGGATAGCGCCCGCGGCCGAGTAGCTGGTAACACCGGGGAATCCGGTTCACCCCGCGTCGCGCCGCCGATTCTCGGTGATAATCGACGCATTCTCAGGCCACCCCCTGCATGTTCGACACGTTTAACCACTCGCTGGTCACTGTTGCCCTCGGTGTGCTGCTCGAGCTGGCCGTGTTCGCGCGCATCCTGCTGCGCCCGCATCGCGACCCGTCATCCCGGATCGCGTGGATGGTGGTCGTGGGCGTCCTGCCGGTCCTGGGCATCATCGCCTATCTCTTTCTCGGCGAAGTTAACCTCGGCCGGCGGCGCCTGAAGCGGCTGCACGCGGTTCTCGAACGCATGCCGCCGTTCCCCACCTCGATCGTGGACGCCGTCGACCCCATGGGCGAGATTCCCGAGCGCTATCGACACCTGTTTGAGCTCGGCCGCTCGATCAGCGCGTTCAATCCGATCGGGGGCAACAGCGCGCAGCTGCTGCCCGACTCCGATGCCGCGATCGAGGCGCTTGTGGCCGACATCGACGCCGCCAAAGAGCACGTCCACGTGCTGTTCTACATCTGGTTGTCCGATGGCAACGGCTGCAAGGTGGTTGAGGCCCTGAAGCGGGCCGCGGCCCGCGGCGTGACCTGTCGGGCCATGGCCGATGCCCTTGGCTCACGCCCGATGATTCGCGGACCGCAATGGAGCGCAATGCGCGCCGCCGGCGTGCGCGTCGCCGCCGGGCTGCCGATTGCCAATCCACTCCTGCGTCCATTCCAGGGCCGCATCGACCTGCGCAACCACCGCAAGATCGTGGTCATCGATGATCGCATCACCTACTGTGGCAGCCAGAACTGTGCCGACCCGGCGTTTCTCGTAAAGGCGAAGTACGCGCCGTGGGTGGACGCGATGATTCGCTTTGAGGGGCCCATCGCGCGCCAGAACCAGTTCCTGTTCGCCGGCGACTGGATGACCTCCGTGGATGAGAATCTTGATGACCTGCTAAGCAGGCCACTGTCGCTGCCATCACGCGGGGGCACTCCCGCACAGGTCATCGGCACCGGCCCCACGGTGCGCTACTCGGCCATGCCGGAGATGTTCGAATGCCTGCTGTTCGCGGCACGTCGCGAGGTCATCGTCACGACTCCGTACTACGTCCCCAACGAGTCGTTGCACGGTGCGCTGTGCACGACAGCCTACCGCGGCGTGGATACGACGATCGTCTTCCCGGCCCGCAATGACTCGTGGATCGTGGGGGCGGCCAGTCGCAGCTACTATGCGGACCTGCTCGGTGCCGGGGTCCGGATCCACGAGTATGAGGGTGGCCTGCTGCACACGAAATCGCTGACCGTGGACGGCGAGGTGACCTTGATCGGCTCAGCGAACATGGATCGTCGCAGCTTCGACCTCAACTACGAGAACAACATCCTCTTCTACGATCCGGCAATGACTGACACCGTCCGCAAGCGCCAGCACGATTACCTTGCGCGGTCGCATCCGGTCACGAAGGAGGCGGTGGCGGCGTGGCCGAGGTCACGCCGGCTGTGGAACAACCTCATCGCAACGCTTGGGCCGCTCCTTTGAGCGCACTCGGCGCCGATTGCGGGGACGATCCCCGCGCGGCAATCCAGCGATCAATATCCGGTAGTACGCTCTGGGCGATTCGCGCATTGGTGCGAATGTCCGCCACGGCGCCGAGGAAGGGCTTGCGCGCCTCGGGCGGAACGCTGCGCGCCTCGTAGGCCTCGAGGTCCGCGATGCGCTGGGGCGCGGCGGAATAGGCGGCGACGCCGGCGGCCAGTTCCCAGCGCTGCGATTTCGAGAATGGCAGCTTCGGGTTATCCAGCTGTGGCGCAAGCACCTCCCAGACCATGTCGGGATGCTCGCGGGCCAGCGCATCGATCAGACCCGGGCTGGTGCCGGCGGGCACCTGGTCTCCCAGCGCGACATCGATCATGCGCCGCGCCAGGCTGGGATCGGCCACGCTGGCGAGCGCTCGAAACACATGGAGCTTCTCCAGCGGATCAGTGGTTTTCTGAGCACGGGCGAGCAGGGCGTCGAAAGTCGGGGCGTCGGCCTGGGCGGCGACAATGTTCATGGCAGCGCGCCGCTCGGCGGCGGTGCCGTCGCCGGAGTCGAGACGTCTGCGGGCCGCCGCGAGCACCGCCGCATCCCCGAAGCGCGCCTGGGCTTCCTGCAGCTGAGCGCGCAGGATCTCAAGGTTGGCCGGCTCTTGCTCTGAAGCGTGGGTGCCGACTCGTAGCGCTAACGGTTTGAGAACCCCAAGCGCGAATTGCCGGAAGGCTTCGCGTTGCGGCGTACCGGCGTAGTGCCGGTCGAGGTCGGTGAACACGTCGAGTACACGAGCCCAGACGACGGGATTGGCCTGCGCCGGGAGCTGTGCCGCGATCCGCACCACGTTGCTGGCCGGCGTGTAGCCGGCCACCCCGAGCGCCCAGGAGTCATTGAAAATACCCAGCTGGTCCATGGCGGCAAGCGTGCCCAGGTGCGAATTCAGGCCGTCGAAGTTTTCAGCGTCGTAAAGCACGCGTGCGTAGCCCAGCTGTCCCGCGTTGACGAGCAATGGCGCTGGCGTCGGTACCTCTGCTGCCCCCCGCAGCAGGAGGTAGGGTTTGGAGCCCTCGATCGGCCCCACCGCCAGCGGCAGTCGCCAGTGCTGCGGCGGCAGCTGGCTGATCGTCGCGGGATCGTCGGCGAAGCGCGTTTGCGCCAGGCTCACGCCCTTGGCTGCGCGGGCCGCACGCACCAGTGGCAATCCCTCCTGGCGCGTGAAGTCGCGCTCGATCTCGAGGATGGGACGGCCTGCGGCCTGCTGTATCGGCAGCCACAGATCCGTGTCGACCGTGTTACCGAAGGCGTGCGCGTGCATGTAGCGGCGCACCCCGTCACGAAACTTCTCGCGACCGGCATAGGCGTTGATCATGGTGATGATCGCCGCGCCCTTGTCGTAGGTAATGGAGTCAAATGACTCCTGCGCCTGATCGGCGGTGTCCACTTCCTGCACCACGGGGTGCGTCGAGGGAACCGAGTCGGCCTGCTTGCCGGCTTCGAAGATCTCAGCCGCCTGCAGGCCGGTATCCCACTCGGGATGCAAATCTTCGGCCGCATAGGTCTGCATCCACCGAGCGAAGCCCTCGTTCAACCACAGGTCGTCCCACCATGCCATGGTCACGAGGTCACCGAACCACTGATGTGCCATCTCGTGGGCGACCACCAGGAACACGACCTGACGGTCGTATTCGGTCGATGTCTGTGGATCGAACAACAGGTGATTCTGCGAATAAAATATTGCGCCCCAGTTCTCCATCGAGCCACCCTCAAGCTGGCCCGGGGCTGCGATCAGATCGAGCTTCGGCAGGGGATACCGCACGCCGAAGTATTCGTTGTAGTAGTGCAGCAGCTTCCCGGCCTGCTCCAGTGCATACGCGGCCTTGCCGGTGTCGCCGCGCTTGACCACGACGCCTACGTCCACGCCGTCCACGCGCTCCTGAACGCGTTCAAAGTCCCCGACGCCGACAAACAGCAGATAGGTCGACATCTTGGGACTTTGCTGAAAGCGCACGCGTTGCATCGCCGCTGACAGTGGCGTCACCTCGGCCATGGGCATGTTCGAGACCGCCATGCGGTCCTGGGGCACGTCGATCGAAACGGTGAACGTGGCCTTGCGAGCGGGTTCGTCCCAGCACGGCAGCAGATCGCGGGCATCCGCCGGTTCGAAGTTGGTGGCGAGCGTTCGGCGCGGACCGTCGGGCCCGCGGTAATCCATCGCGAAGAAGCCGGTGGTCGCGCGTCCGATGCTGCCGTGATAGTCGATGGAAAGGACGTGGGGCCCGCTGGGGATCGTCTTGCCGAAGTCCAGGGTTGCCCGGCCGAGTTTCTCATCGAGAGCGACCTTCGCATCCGCACCCCCATCGAGGCTGGCGTGCTCGAACGCAAGCCCGGCAGCGTTCAGCGTGATGCTCGGGGTGGGCGCGAGGACCCGTATGGAAATCGAGACCTTGCCGGTGAAGGTGAGGGCTTCGGCGTCGGGTGCCAGCGCGAGCTCGTAGTGCAGCGGCACCACATCGGCGGGGAGCACTTCGCGCCGCGGGTGTGCCGTCCCGGTCGCAGCCGCCTCAGCGGCGCTTGCCGTGCACAGCGCCGCTGCGATGAGGCATTGAATCAGAGCCAATCTATGACCCGCCATATCTGAACCCTTCTGATAAAGACCTTTGAACCCGGAATCGAAATCCTCAGCTCGCTGCGGCCGCGGCGCCCTTGAAACCCTTCGCGACCACATAAACCTCCCGGGACCTCGGCCGCGAGGCAGCCGGCTTGCGGATCATCAGTTTCTCGAAGGAGCTGCGCAGTTCCTTCAGATAGGCCTCCGAGCCTGCGCCCTGAAACACCTTGGCCACGAAATCGCCCTTGGGCTTGAGCACCTGTCGGGCCATATCGAGTGCGAGTTCGACGAGGTATATGGAAGACGCCTGATCGGCCACGTCGATGCCCGAGATATTGGGGGCGATGTCGCAGAGGATCAGATCAGGCTTCCGGCCCTCAAGGCGGGCGAGGATCTGGTTTAGTACCGCCTCGTCCGTAAAGTCACCCTGGATGAAGTCGACGTTCTTCAGCGGTTCCATCGGCAGGATATCGCTGGCCACGACCTTGCCTTTGGCGCCGACGAGTTTTCCGGCGACCTGCGACCAGCCACCCGGGGCGGAGCCCAGGTCCACGACGAGCATGCCCGGGCGAATCAGCCGGTCCTTCTCGTTTAACTGGATCAGCTTGTAGCTGGCACGCGAGCGGTAGCCTTCCTGCCGCGCCTGTTTGACGTAGGGATCGTTGACGTGCTCTTGCAGCCAGCTGCCGCTGCTTTTGGATCGTGCCATTGAATAACCTGGAGAGTGGATAGGCGCAGGACGAGCCCGAAGCGGCGTTGTTATCAATGCTCTATTATATCGACTCCTCCTTTGCCGGGAGTAACCGGCCAGGATTGGCCAGGTGATTCGCCTCACTGAATTGTCGCTGCCGCTCGATTGCGACGCTGACGCCCTGCGCAGTGCGATCGTCCGGCGGCTGAAAATACGCCCCGTCGATCTGCTGGACTTCACCGTCTTCAAGCGCAGTTACGACGCGCGCAAGAAGAACAGCAGCATCACGTTTGTCTACATCATCGATCTGGTAGCGCGCGACGAAGCGGCGATTCTCGACCGCCTGGCTGGCGACCCCAATGTGCGCCGGGCACCCGATACCAACTACCATCCTGTGGCACGTGCGCCGAGGAATCTGAGCGAGCGGCCCGTGATTGTCGGGTTCGGACCTTGCGGGCTGTTTGCGGCGCTATTGCTGGCGCAAATGGGATTCAAGCCCATCGTGCTGGAGCGGGGCCGGGAGGTGCGTCGCCGCACCGCGGACACCTGGGCCCTGTGGCGCAGGAAGACACTGACGCCGGAATCGAACGTGCAGTTTGGCGAAGGCGGCGCCGGGCTGTTTTCTGACGGGAAGCTGTACAGCCAGATCAAGGACCCGCGTTTCTACGGCCGCAAGGTGATGCACGAGTTTGTCCGTGCCGGGGCGCCGCCGGAAATCATGTACGTCAGCAAGCCGCACATCGGTACCTTTCGCCTCACCGGAGTGGTCGCGAAGATGCGCGATGAGATCATCGCCCTCGGCGGCGAAGTGCGCTTCGAGAGCCGGGTAGAGGATCTGCTGCTCGACGACGGGCGCCTCGAGGGTGTGGTGCTCGCAAGCGGCGAGACCATCCGCAGCCGCCACGTAGTGCTGGCGCCCGGCCACAGCGCCCGCGACACTTTTCGCATGCTCCATCGCCGCGGGGTGTTCATCGAGGCGAAGCCCTTTTCAATCGGTTTTCGCATCGAGCATCCGCAATCGCTGATCGACAGAGCACGTCTGGGCAAGTATGCCGGGCATCCGCAGCTGGGCGCCGCTGACTACAAGTTGGTCCATCACGCCAGAAACGGCCGCGCGGTCTACAGCTTCTGCATGTGCCCCGGCGGCACCGTCGTCGCCGCCACGTCCGAGCCCCTGCGCGTGGTCACCAACGGCATGAGCCAGTACTCGCGCAAGGAACGCAATGCCAATGCCGGGATCGTCGTCGGCATCAGCCCGGCACAGGACTTCCCGGGCGGTGCTCTGGCGGGCATGGAACTGCAGGAGGGGCTCGAGTCGCACGCCTTCGAGTTGGGCGGCAGGGACTATTGCGCGCCGGGCCAGCTGGTGGGGGACTTCGTTCGGGGTGTCCCCTCCACCTCGCTCGGCGAGGTCGAGCCATCGTATAAACCCGGAGTCCGCCTGGGCAGCCTGGCGGCTTCGCTGCCGGACTACGCGATCGAGGCCATTCGCGAAGCGCTGCCGGCATTCGGCAGGCAAATCCGCGGGTTCGATCGCGACGACGCCGTACTGACCGGCGTTGAAACCCGCACTTCATCGCCGGTGCGTATTGTGCGCGACCACGAGACATTGCAGAGCCGCAACGTGCGCGGTTTGTATCCCGCCGGCGAAGGCGCCGGCTATGCTGGCGGCATCCTGTCGGCGGGAGTCGATGGGATCAGAGTCGCCGAAGCGGTGGCAACGTCCATGCTTGCAAGTACAACGTACAGCGGCGCGACGAATCAATGAAGCTCGAGGACCTCAAGAAGCTGCACCAGAAGAAGTACCGGGAGGAATTCGGATATTTTCTGGTCGAAGGCGAGCACCTCGTGCAGGAGCTGCAAAAGGCGGCTCTTCAGAACCCGCAGTTGCAGGGCTGCGAGCTGTATGTGACCCGTGGGCGGGAGCAGTGGCGCAGTCCATTCGCGACTCATGTGATCAGCGAAGCCCAGATGGCGCGAATTGCTGACACTGAAACGCCGCAGGGAATCATCGCGCTGGTGCCTCTGTTGGGGGTAGCTCCGCCGCGCGACGATGAGCGCACAGTTTACCTGCACGAAATTCAGGACCCGGGAAATCTCGGCACCATCCTGCGCACGCTGGCGTGGTTCGGGAAGCTTCGCTGCCTGCTTGGCCCTGCCAGTGTCGACCCGTACAACTCAAAGGCAGTGCGCGCCAGCATGGGCGCGATTTTTCATGTGCCCATCGAACGGGACGTGGCGTTGCCTTCGCTGCGCGCCCGTTTCGCGCGCATTGCTTGCCTCGATGTGAGGGGCGAGCTTGTGTCGTCCCCAAGTTTTAAGACGTTTGACTGCTATCTGTTCGGTAACGAAGCCCGCGGACTGCCCCAGGAGCAACTGGGCGCGCTTGTTGCGCAGCCATTCACGATCGCGGGTTGTGGCGCTCTGGAATCACTGAATCTGGCAACGGCCGTCAACATTTGTGTCTATGAACTGAACCGTTAGCCATCTGGTCCGAGGGCTGGGCGAATAGGGAGTGCGCGGAACACTGCATGTGGTTGTAGGACGCCTTAGGACAATTGTTCGGTGCGCGATCCGATAGGCGCCATCGGCCTCGCCGTGATGTGCTAGTCCTGCCGCGGCGTGCTGTGGCGGGGTCCTGCAGCGACCTGGTGCCTCAAGCAACCGCTCCATGGATCACGTCCTGAGGGGCAGCTTACCCAGAAAATTCCGCTTCCCAATCTTCACGCCTTTCCAGCGCAGGATGTCGTAAGTCGTCGTCGCATGAAAGTAAAAGTTCGGCTGCGAGAACGACAGGAGAAAAGTCTCGGCCGTGAAGTCGAGGTGGCGATCGCCAGCGACGAAGCGCATGTCGCGTCCAACGAACCCGTCAATTTCGGCTGCTTCGATCTTCTCGAGCGCGGCGAGTGTGTCCGCCACTCGCGCCCGAAGAGCCGCAAAGGTTGCAGGGGGCGTCGTATTGTCCGGGGAGAAGGCGCCGCGGCGTACGCCTTCGATGGCGCCGAGCGAGTGCACTGCGGTTGATTTCACTTGGTACGCAAAAGGCTGCATATCTGCCGCCAGTCGTGCCTGGATGATCTCCTCGTGTGCGAGCCCTTTCTCGGCGCAGAATTCCTCGGCGATGGTGAGCAAGCCGGAAACGGCTCCCAGAATCTGCTGATACGGCGGGATCGTGGCTGCGTAAAGGGAAAAGGCCATGGGATTCCTCAAAGGGCGGAGGCGAGGGGTGTAAAGCTTAGTCCCTGCGTCACCGGAAGGCACATTCAGCCGTTCGGTGTGGAAGCGGACGCGATTGGCACACGGAGCCTTTACATCGTCAATAGGTAAGCACTGCGCACAGCATCAGCTCAACCGGTGCAAGGCGCTCGAGCCATGTGAGCGCCGGGAGACGCGGGCAGCCCGCGCCTGTGTAATTCTAGACGCCGAAACGTGCGGCGCACGGTTCCCGGTGGCGCCTGTGTACCCTGATTCGACTAGACGCACGACGAGGGCAGCCATGTCCAGCCGGATCCCAATTCGTCCCCAGCCCATGCTCGCCACGCTGGTGGCGCGCCCATTTGAGAAGACTGGGTGGGCCTATGAGGAGAAGTACGACGGGGATCGAATCCTGGCGTACAAGGAGGGTACTCGCGTGCGTCTGCGGTCCCGGAACGGCAAGGACCGGACCGAGCGCTTTCCTCGGATCGTGGCGGCGATTGCAAAGCTTCGTCCGCAGACGCTCCTGCTCGATGGCGAAATGGTCGTTTTTGACCGCCAGCGCATTTCCAGGTTTCAACTCCTTCAGCAGGGCAGCGGGCAGGCGGTCTACGCGGTCTTCGATTGCCTTTTCTGCGCGGGAAAGGATCTGCGAAACGAGCCACTCTCCACGCGTCGCGCGGTACTGCAACGCGCCGCGGGCGGCAGTCCGCTACTCGTGCTTTCACGGCAGCTCGCCTCGAACGGTCTTGAGGCCTATCGGATCGCAAAGCGCAAGGGATACGAGGGGATGGTCGCGAAAGACCTGGCGAGTCCGTACGTCGAGGCGCGCAGTAAGTACTGGCTCAAGGTCAAAGTGCATCAGGAGGACGAATTCATCGTCTGCGGGTACACCAAACCCGCGGGCTCCCGTGAGTACTTCGGCGCGCTACTCCTGGGAGCTTATGAGGGGCGAGAACTCCACTACGTCGGGAAGGTCGGAACGGGTTTCGACCGAAAAACGCTCGCCGCGTTGCACCGTAAGTTCCAGCCCCTGCTGAGGTCCCGCCCGGCACTCGTGGATCCGCCGCGCGAGAAGGGCATCGCCTTTCTCGCGCCGCGACTGATCGCTCAGGTGTCATTTCAGGAGTGGACGGCCGACCGTAAGCTGCGTCAGCCGGTGTTTCTGGGACTTCGTGACGACAAAAGCCCCAGGGAAGTGAACCTGCCGCGACCGGCGGCCTGACGCGACACTGGCAACGCATGAATTGCAGGATGTCATCCGTGCGCCAAACCGGTGATTTGCGCGCGCCGACCTATGGAGTTCGAACTGCGACGCCGAGGGAGCGGCGGCTTGAATTCGCCTGCGATCGTTGCCCCTGACGGAGCGTTTCGCTTATCGACTGCAGCAACCACTCGACGTCCTCCGCAGCCACGGGTTTTGTCAGGTAATGGTCGAACCCGGCATCAAATGCGCGGCGGCGATCTTCTTCTTGGCCCCAACCGGTTACGGCCACGAGCTGGGTTCTGCGACCCCAGGTGCACGACCGGACCCGGGATGCGATCTGATAGCCATTCATATCGGGGAGTCCGATATCCAGAAACAGCGCGTGAGGCTGAAATGCCTCGGCTAGCTCAAGCGCGCGGCGGCCGGTGTAGGCCGTCTGTACATGATGCCCGCAGGCTTCAAGCAGGTTCGAGCACGTATCCGCAGCATCTCGGTTGTCATCGACAACAAGAATCTTCAAACCAGCGCCAGTTATAGGAAGGTTGGAACCATACTCGAATTCTGGCAGTGATTCCTGTCTAAGGGGATCAATTGGCAGGCGCACAATGAACTCGCTGCCATGTCCCGGCCCGTCGCTGTGCCCCTCGATGGTGCCGCCATGCAGTGTCACGAGCCCCCGCACGAGTGAAAGCCCTATCCCAAGTCCCCCTTGCGCGCGTTCGCGTGCCGTGGATGCCTGCGCAAACATCGTAAACAGTCGCGGCTTCATGTCATCGGGAATGCCAATGCCATTGTCGCGGACACTAACGACGACTTCGTTGCCTTCCTGAGCTGCACCCAGGTGTATGTGTCCGTGCGCGTCGGTATATTTTGCCGCATTGATTAGGAGGTTGGAGAATACTTGGGCCAATCGAACCGAATCGGCCTCCAGCTGCACGGCCTTTCTCGGTAAGTCGAGTGTCAGCGTGTGATGCTTTGCCTCCAGCAGAGGCCTGGCTGTTTCAATCGCCGTACCAATGATCAACGTCAACTCAGTGACGGTCTTCTTCAATTCAAGCGCGCCGCGGGTAATGCGCGACACATCAAGCAGATCATCCAGGAGGCGACTCATATGCGTGACCTGCCGGTCGATGATCTCGTAGGCCTGTCTGCGCTGATCCGGGGTGCACTCAGATTTCTTGTTCGCGGCGAGCGCGTAACGAATCGGCGCGAGCGGATTGCGCAATTCGTGCGCCAAGAGCGCGAGGAACTCGTCCTTACGACGATCAGCCTCGCGCAACGCTTCCTCGTTTTCCCGTATTGCCTGCTCCATCTTGCAGCGCTGCATAAAGTCGCTCGCCTGACGTAGATATAGATCCAGGCGATTCAGTTCCAGAGCGGATGGCTGGTGAGGTGAGTGGAAGTGCACTGAGACAGTCCCAAGAGGGCGGCCATCAACGGTAACGAGCGGAGTGGAGATCACGGATCGAAAACCTGCGGCCCGAGCAAACGGGCGAAGAGGTTTGAACAGATCGTCGGCCTCGATATCTTCAATGACGACCCGCAGGCCGGAACGGATGGCTCTGCCGCATGCGGAGACGTCAGCCGGCGGTATTTCCCGGAACGGCCCCAGAACCCCCTCCTCAAAGCCACGTTGCGCCACAATCGCCAAGACGTCGCTGTCGGGACTCAGAAGGTGCACGCTGCCTTTTTGAGCGCCGAGCAGGTTGATGGCGGCCGTCAATATCTCTTGCAGCCCTTCGTCGAGCGTATGAGAACGCCACAGTCGCGTGCTCCATTCGTGGAGGTTGGCCAGCGCAGCCGCTTCTGCGGCCGACCGTCTTTCGCTCTCGGTTGATATTTGCTCTGCGCGCTTGCGGTCGGAAATATCGCGTGCGACTTTGGAGGCGCCAATGATGGTCCCACGAGAATCTCGAACGGGGGACACCGTGAGGGAGATTGGAATGCGGCGACCATCCTTTGCCACACGCATCGTATCGAAATGATCGATTCGTTCGCCGCGCCGCACCTTCTCCAGTATGCGGCGTTCCTCCTCGCGAAGTTCCGGCGGGATGATGATCGTAATGGGCTGTCCGATTACCTCGTCTGGTTGGTAGCCGAAGATGCGAGTAGCGCCAGCATTCCAGGAAAGAATACGGCCATCGAGCGTCTTGCTGACGATTGCATCGTCAGAGGAGGCTACAATGGCCGCGAGGAGTGCCAATTGGATCGAATGGTCCGGCACTTCGGTATCGGCAGATGACGCAGACGTCACCCGGGCTGAAGCATCATGTGCGCTCACGAAGGGATGCCGCCGAACATCATCGGGCCCCGCAGAGGCCGGCTATGTGCGCCTTCAGGGTCTGTTGATCCTTCAAACGAGAGAAAGCCCTTTGTCATGCTCGCCAGAGCGTTGAGAGTGAACGTAGATTCTCGATCTACGGAATGCCGCTATACGCGCCCGTGGACACTGGTGAGAATAAGGCAAAGCGCGCTGAGGATTGTCAGGCGCATATACCTTTCCGTGTAGGCGAAACGTCTGGTTTATCGGAAATAGCCTACAAGCGGTGCTTCAATCTAGCATCGTCCACGCGCTGAGCTGCGTCACATTTCGATGTGGGACTCCTGGTGAGCTTGAGAGGGTAGTGCCGGAGTTTCTAGTGCACCCGGGAACCCCCCATACTCGAGGCAGAGGTCGATGCTGAGGAAAAGCCCGCGAAGCCTCAGTACCCGAAACCCTAACCAGTGAGTGATCGCGTTGCCAGCAACTCGCCCGGGCAAGGGTGTGATCCGGATCGGCACTGCCGGTTGGGGTAACTCGCGCGCGTATCGAAAACCCGCCAACCGCACCGGCCTCGAGCATTACGGTACGTACTTTAACTGCGTCGAGATCAATTCCTCGTTCTATCGGACGCATCAGCGCTCGACGTACGAGCGCTGGGCCGCCTCGACCGGACGCGGTTTCCGTTTCTGCGTCAAGATCCCGCAGGTCATCTCGCACGACGCTGCTTTGCGCGGCTGCCGGGATGAGGTGCAGGTGTTCTGGGACGGCGTGCAGGGGTTGGGGAAGAAGCTCGCCGTATTGTTGTTACAGCTGCCGCCCAAAGTGGAATGGGACGCGCGTGTCGCCAGGCGCTTTTTCGGTCTGCTGCGCTCCTGCACCACTGTCCCGCTAGTTTGCGAGCCGCGACATCCGAGTTGGTCCGGCGTGGGCGCGGAGCGGCTATTCAAGGAGTTCGGTATTTCCTTGGTCTGTGCCGATCCTGTGCGCCTGCCGCGCAGCTGGACCCTGTCGGCGGGAATCCGCTACTACCGTCTCCACGGCTCGCCACACATGTACTGGTCGAATTATCCGCCCAGTCAGCTCGATGCGCTGGCAGGTCAAATCGCCGGTGAACGCGCAAGCTTCCCGGAGATCTGGTGTATTTTTGACAATACCGCGGGCGGCGCGGCGTGGGATAACGCCAAAAGTCTTGCGGCGAGATTGCGCACGGTCCGTGCATGACCGTCGCCTTGTGTCCCTGCGGTGTAGCCAAACTCCTACCCACGCTTTGCCGACGCGTCCGCTTCCCCTGATGGCCAGCTGCGGATAGTAATCTGACGGCATAGTCACTTGCCGGAGGACAACCTGTGAAAGAGGTCAGCGGATCGCCTCGCGCCAACGAGGGACCAGATGAGCACGCGCCCGATGAGAACATTCCTGTAGGGACGCCCGGAAACAAGCCCGAGCCGGGACATCAGCGGCAGACACTCCGATTCCCTGGTAAACCCCGATTTCCCTCCCGAAGCGACTGTGCGGAGTCGATCGATAACCCAAGTGGTAGTTCCATATTGAAGGATAGGCATTTATGAAAACCATGACTTGCCGGGAACTTGGCGGAAAGTGCGATCAGAGGCTGTCGGCGGACTCCTGGGAGGCAATGGTGAAGGCTATGACCAAGCATGTGATGGCGCAGCACCCCGATCTTGCGAAGGACATGGAGAAGATGCACAACCAGGATCCGAAGAGGTGGTCGAGAGAGATGCGACCTAAATGGGACGCGGCCCCGGACGAATTGACCGCGTCGCCGCGAGGGTGAGTTCACAGTCTAGTCAATCTCGGCGACCACTCTGTGCGGGAGGTTTCTGCCCATGGCAACCCGGGTGCGCTCCATTGCCTCTCTGACGATCTCATTTGGACTCGTGACGATCCCGGTGAAGCTCTATCCAGCCACCGTCACCTCCGAACGGGTGTCATTCAATCTTCTGAGAAAGAAAGACGGCTCACGCGTCAAACAGCAATATGTAGCCGTAAATGACGGAAAAGTTGTCGAACGTTCAGATTTAGTGAAGGGGTACGAGTTCGCGAAGGATCGGTACGTCCAATTCTCCCCCGCGGAACTCAAAGCATTGGAGGAGATGACGACCCGCTCCATCGATATCGGGCAGTTTGTACCCTTGGAGTCGGTGGACCCGGTCTATTTCGCAGGAACCTATTACCTCGGCCCCGACAAAGGCGGCGCGAAGCCTTACGCACTATTCGTGACGGCGCTGCGCGAATCAAAGCAATGTGCGATCGGGCGCTGGATCTCGCGCGGAAAGGAAAGCGTGGTGGTTATCCGTCCATTTGAGGGCGGTCTTGCAATGCATCTACTGCACTTTGATGCGGAGGTTCGCGGGATGAAGGAACTGGCTATCGAGCCGGTAAAGGTCTCCGATTCGGAAGTTAGGCTCGCGAATCAGCTAATCGATCACCTGGCGGCTAAGCGATTCGAGCCTGGTAAATTCCATGACGAGTTCAAAAGACGCGTGGATGCCGCGATCAAGCAAAAGGTAAAGGGGCAGGAAATTTCTCTGGCTGAGGCGCCGGTGGGCAAACCGGCAGGCAATGTCATCGATCTCATGTCGGCGCTAAGAGCGAGTCTTGACACGAAGTCGGGTAGGGCAACTTCAGGGGAACGCAGGGCGCCAAAGCGGGCCGCCGAAGTGCGGCCTCGGAGATCAGCCAGACGCTGAACCGGACTCGGTACGGGCGGATTGGGACAACTCGGGTCACTCGGCGGCGGGGGCATCGTACCGCGCTTGGAGACGTCCACCGTGTGAGCCGCACCGGGCAATCTTGCTGCTTGAGTCGCGCCCACCACCGCCTTCTCCACCGCCATCCTAACTAGCGGATACCAAGTGAGGTACCGCGGCGGACAGCGCTGATTTATTCCGAGCGATATTAGACCTGCGGATGCTTTGCCCAGGTCGGGCGGTTGAACAGGGCGTGACCGGTTTGGCCTCCCCGCCCACCATCTGGCACACCCCCGCGAATTTAGGCAAGACCGCGCGAAACGTGGTCGGGCCAGTTAGAAGAACGCCTGGCGATACCAGTGCCCGTACCGCTGAGTCGCGTGCAGTCGGGCATGAGAAAGTGTGTGTTACCCCTGCGGCGCAAGAAGTCGCTTGCCCTTTCTGACTTGCACGGTACGAGTGCCTCGCTCATTGCTACGTGCACTTTCATGGTGCGTGGTACAGGGCGCTAAAACCTGACTTAAAAATGTAACACGTTGTATTGAGATGGAAAGAACCCCTTGGCACAGGACTTGCTCCTCGCTGGGCACTCTGCGCTACCAAGTGCAGCAGATCCAACAGGAGGAGCGGGGAGCGATGAAATTAGTAACCGCCATCATTAAGCCCTACAAACTGGACGACGTCCGCAAAGCCCTAAGCGACATCGGTGTGCAGGGTCTCACCGTCACCGAAGTGCGAGGCTTCGGCCGGCAACGTGGCCATACCGAGGTGTACCGCGGTGCGGAATACGAAGTTAGTTTTGTCCCTAAGACACGCATCGAAGTCGCCGTCGCGGATTCCCTCTTCGAGCAAGTCATTGACGCCATCATACAAACGGCCCGAACCGGCAAGGTTGGGGACGGAAAGGTGTTCGTCACTGAGTTAGTACAAGTGGTGCGCATACGTACTGGGGAAAAGAACGAGACCGCTATTTAAATAATTAAATTGCAGGAGACCACTTTGATGACTCAATTTACGCGTCTTTTGGCGTTTACGATCCTGATCGTCGGCGCCGCCACGGTTCACTCCCAGACGCCGCCTGCTACTGCTGCCGAGAGTTCCGCAGCGGATGGTGCTGCGACACCGGAGTCCGCCGCGGCCCCGGCAGCCGAGGCCGCCACACCGCCCGCTCCAACCGAGCCGCAACTTGTCGCGGTGGACAAGATCAGCGCCGGCGATACCGCATGGATGCTCACCTCGACGGCGTTGGTCCTCATGATGACTATTCCCGGCCTTGCATTGTTCTACGGCGGCATGGTCCGCAAGAAGAACGTGCTGGCGACGCTCATGCAGAGCTTTGCCATCACCTGCCTCGTGACCATGCTTTGGTGGCTGATCGGCTATTCCTGGGCGTTCACACCGGGAGGGTCGGCGTATCTCGGTGGGTCATCGCGCTTCCTCATGCACGGCATGACGTTCATGAAGGATGCGAACAAGCTCACCGTCTCCCATCTGGCGCTGACGATCCCTGAAACCGTCTATGCGATGTTTCAGCTGACCTTCGCCATCATCACGCCCGCCCTGATCGCGGGTGCATTCGCGGACCGCATGAAGTTCTCCGCCATGCTGGTGTTCATGTGTCTGTGGTCGCTCGTCGTCTACGCACCGATTGCCCACTGGGTGTGGGAGCCCTCGGGCTGGCTCGCCGTGAAAGGCGTCCTCGACTACGCCGGGGGCACCGTCGTGCACATCAATGCGGGCATCGCGGGTCTTGCCAGCTGCCTGGTACTGGGTAAGCGCTTGGGCTACGGCAAGGACCCTATGCCTCCGCACAACCTCACCTTGACCGTAGTCGGCGCCTCGCTGCTGTGGGTCGGATGGTTCGGCTTCAATGCCGGTTCGGCGGTCGCCGCCGATGGACGCGCCGGCATGGCGATGGCGGCCACGCAGATAGCCACCGCGTCCGCGGCGCTCGCCTGGATGTTCGTGGAATGGTTTGCGAAGGGTAAGCCGAGCGTGCTGGGTATTGCCTCGGGCGCTGTCGCAGGGTTGGTTGCGATTACTCCTGCGTCCGGCTTCGTCGGACCTTCTGCGGCGGTGGTGATCGGCCTCGCGGCGGGCGTCGTGTGTTTCCTGGCTGCGACGTCGTTGAAGAAGGTGATGGGCTACGACGATTCCCTGGACGCTTTTGGCGTGCACTGTATTGGCGGCATCGTCGGAGCGCTCCTCACCGGCGTGTTTGCAAGCAAGGAGATCGCGGGAGTCGAAGGCTCGGTCGTCACGCAGCTTTGGGGGGTGCTGACGACGCTCATCTATGGTTTCGCGATGAGCTTCGTGATTCTCAAACTCATCGATATGACCATTGGTTTGCGCGTGACCGAAGACCAGGAGCGCGAAGGTCTCGACATTGCCCTGCACGGGGAGAGTGTCGAGTCGTGAGTTAACGGCACGCCCGGCGACAGTGGTGGCAGGTCGCCGGGCTTTTTTCCGCCACTGATCAGAGACGATTAGCGCAGGCCGTGCTGTCGAAAAAGACAACGCGATCCCCGCACTCGCGCGAAAGATTAGAAAGGGAAGGGATCAACGATGAAATACGATGATAACCGACGACTGAAGACCGCCGCGGCGGTGCTGGGAATCCTCGGCTCCTCGGCCAGTTTCGCCGACGAGCCCGCAAAGTCCGCGGTCCCGGCGCTTGCGGACATTCTTGACGCATCCGGAATAGCGATCAGCGGCTACGTTGATACGTCCTACGAATACCTCTCGGGGCTCGGATACTTCTCCAGCGGTACCCCCGACCGGGTGTTTGATGCACGCCACAATAGCTTTACGCTGAATCAAGCAGCACTCACGATCGCCAAGCAGCCTAAGGAGGGTTTCGGTGCTGTCGTCAATCTCACCGCGGGTCAGGATGCGCAGGTCGTGGAGTCCTACCCAAATACCGGACAATCGAACTTCGATGTCACACAAGCCTACGTTCAATATGCCACCGGCTCATGGACTCTGATCGGGGGCAAGTTCGTGACGCTCGCCGGAGCTGAAACCATCAATCCGACCTCTGACACGAATTTCTCACGCTCGATTCTGTTTGGTTACGCCATTCCGTTCACACATACCGGGTTTCGCGTCACCTACGGGCTGAATGACCAGTTGAATCTCATCCTGGGTCTTAACAATGGTTGGGACCAGATCTCGGACCCCAACAGCCAGAAGACCGTTGAGTTCGGAGCGATCTATACCCCGATCAAGACGTTCTCGCTGACGGTCGACGGGTACGTCGGAACAGAGCCGGTGAGCATAGTCAACAACGTCGCCAGCACTGACAGCGGTCAAAGGGTGTTGATCGATGTCGTAGCCAATTGGGCGATCACTGACCAGCTCAGTGTGGTCGGTAACTTCGATTACGGACAACAGAAAGACAATGCAGCCGGGGCGCTTACTGACAAGTATGAGTGGTCCGGCGGCGCGCTGTATCTCAACTATGCCCTCAACGATCAATGGTCGGCGTCGCTGCGCGGGGAGATCTTCGATGATAAGAACGGGTATCGAACGGGAGTGAACGCAGCTGGCGATGGACAGAAATGGAAGGAGGTCACCCTGACACTCGGCTACGCTCCGACCAAGAACTTCCTCATGCGTTTTGAAGGGCGGTACGATAAGTCGAATGTTGCGGACGCCTTCGTTGAAAGCGTCAACAACGCGACCGAGACCACCGATTACAATGACACGCAGTACTCGTTCGCCGTCGAGGCCATATACAAATTCTAGACAGTGATCCGCTCATCAAGCGCGGCGAGCCGTAGCCGCGACTTGATTACTGTACCCACTAAGGCTGGCGCCGCGTTCTTGAGTCGATGAGCCGCCGAACTTCTTGAAGGCGTTGCAGGGCATCTGATGAATTAGCGGCCGTACAAGATGTCACGACCTCGCGAAGCTGTCCCTGTAGCCAGAGGTCCTCAGCGAGCGTGAACCCAAGGCCGTTGGGCGAGTACACATGGGCTTGCCCGGGTTCATCAAGCCTTAAGGAGTCGATCACACGGGTGTATTGCCCAAGTGAGCGATCGAACCGAGCGCGGCAACCTTCTTCGGCACCGGCCACCGACGACCCGAATAGCGCCAGAGCGATCGTGAACACAACTGGTTACCTCGGAAGACGGCGTTCGCCAACGGCAGGTCGGAGTCAATTGCGGGCACTCGTCGAAGCCTGAGAGACACGATTAAAGGCACAACGCACACGGGACGTCTCTGCGTTTATCGTTCGCCAGCCAGGTGGGCGGAACGGATGGATACGTCCTGGGGCGCTCCCGTCTCTTTCCTAGCAGTTGTTGGCATCAAGCCAGTTCCATTGGATTCGACCAGCCTCTGAGGCTATCGGCTCGTAGCTTAAATCCCGTAAGAACCAGAGGTTCCATCGAAGTGACTTCATTGATCGATCCAATGGTTGACTGGACGGACAATCCTCGAAAATATGGCGGCTAATGAACAAGTTAGATCGTCGAATTTCCGTGGCCCGGATGATGGATTGGACCGACGAGCAGAATTCTGGCTTTCAGCTCAGTAACTTGAGGCCGTCGGATATCGCGTGGCGCCTTTACGTCTCTTCGAATGCTCGGCGTGCTGGTAAGCCTAGCGTCGCGAAACCTACTTCTGGGGGCTTGATGCTGCGTTCGATGGTCATGCGCGCGCGCAACGCAGTAGCTCTGGTGTTCATATCCGTAACAGCGTGGGGTGCGGTATCAGACGGTCCCCCGTCTGCGCCTGGCTCGAAGCTCTACGAACAGTTCTGCAGTAGCTGTCACGATCATCCGCAGGGTCGGATTCCAGCCCGTGACGTGATCGCCAGACGCAGTCCAGAGGAAGTGATGCAGGCGATGACAAACGGCGTCATGCGCGCTCAGGCGGCCGGTCTCAACATGAACGACAGGGTGGCCGTGGCGACTTTCGTCACGGGCCAGGCGCCTGCTGACAAAATGACCGCGGTGCCAGAGGGGAACCTGTGCGTGTCCCATGGCAACGCCGCGACCAGCGCCGGTTCCAGTTGGAACGGCTGGGGCCGCGATCTCGACAACTCTCGCTATCAACCGCAGCCCGGGCTGATTGCGGCGAACGTGCCGCATTTGAAGGTGAAATGGGCATTCGGGTACCGGGCAACCTACATCTACGGCCAGCCCACAGTCGTGGATGGCCGAGTGTATGTGACGAATTCCTCCGGGCGTGTCTACGCACTTGATGCAAGGACTGGGTGTACCTATTGGACGTTCGATGCCTCGGCCGCTGTGCGCACTGCCGTGTCCATAATCGGGATCCATGGCGCCTCTGGTGTGCGGCTTGCTGCAGTGTTCGGGGACGATTCAGCGATCGTGTACGCGCTTGACGCGCACAGTGGCGAGCCCATCTGGACGAAGAAGCTCGATCAACACCCCTACGCACGGATCACCGGCGCTCCGGTGTTCTACAACCAGCGGCTGTACGTGCCCGTATCCTCCCTCGAAGAGCTTTCGGCGCCCTCACTCCACTACGAGTGTTGCAAGTTCCGCGGCAGTGTCGCGATGCTCGATGTGCATCACGGGAAAGTGATTTGGCAGACCTACATCATTGATCAAGAGCCGAAGCCGTACCGCAGGACCGAAAACGGAACGCAACTTTACGGTCCCGCCGGCGGTTCCGTATGGTCGGCGCCCACACTCGATCCGAAGCGCAGCCTGCTGTATGTCGGCACAGGAAATTCGTACACCGATGTCCCAACTACGCGTACGGATTCGATCGTTGCTCTCGATATGGGGACCGGCTCCGTCCGCTGGGTCAATCAATTGCGGCCGAAAGACAATTACATTGTCGGCTGCGATGCGCCGGATACCGCAGGGAAAGGCAATTGCCCGCGGACACTCGGCCCGGATGCTGATTTCGGTGCGTCACCCATCCTAAGAACGCTACCGGATGGGCGCGACGTGCTGTTGACGGGAGCAAAATCGGGACAGGTCTATGCGCTCGATCCGCAGCGCGGCAGGCAATTATGGAGCGCACAGGTCGGGGTAGGTAGTAGCTTGGGCGGAATCGAGTGGGGCGGGGCCGCGGACACGAGTCAGCTGTATATTGCGATTTCTGATGCTGCGGCTCCCAACACCAAGCCAGGGGGGCTGGTTGCGCTTCGTTTCGTCGACGGTAAGCAGGTCTGGCGTACCGATCCGCCCCCGCCGGTGTGCAGTTGGGGAACCAGAAACTGCATCGCGGCGCAGTCGCAGGCCGTCTCAGCGATACCTGGAGTGGTGTTCTCGGGCTCTCAGGACGGCCACCTGCGCGCGTATGCGAGTGCGGATGGACGGGTGGTGTGGGATTTCGACACCGCGCAGCCCTTCAGCACGGTGAACGGCGTTGCCGCTGCGGGCGGTTCGCTGGACAGCGGCGGGGCCACCGTTGCTGACGGCATGGTGTACGTAAATTCGGGTTACGGCCGAATCACCGGGCAACCGGGCAATTTGCTGCTGGCATTTGCGGTGGGCCAGTAAATGTTCAAGCTGGTTCGCGGTATCCCGGAGGGCGAATCGCCCGCTGGGGACTCTGTGCGTCTCTTTCCAGCAGCTGTGGGCATCAAGTGCGGCCACATTGGATCCGATCAGACGATGTGGGCTACCGGATTTCTCGTGGCCTCTACGTAACCTCGGCAACTGGGTCGGCACGGGACGGCGTGACATTCGGCTGGCTCCCCCGGTCTATAGGCCATAGCGATTGCTGCGGAAGGTTTCCAATGACACGTCCATTCCGGCGATACCTGGCCGCAGCGACGATGCTGTGCTGCATTGGGGCTGCAAATGCCCAACCGCGTCCAGTGGTGATCGAGCTGTTTACCTCACAGGGCTGTAGCTCGTGTCCGCCGGCTGAGGCCTATGTCGGAAAACTGAGCACGCGGCCAGATGTGCTGGCGTTATCGTTTCATGTGAATTACTGGGATGAGCTCGGCTGGCATGATCGGTTTGCCTTGGCTCAGTCGGTTGAACGACAGAACGGTTACGCTCTAAACCTCGGCCGCTCTTCCGTCTACACACCGCAGCTTGTCTTGGACGGACGCGACGATCAGGTCGGCTCGGACGGACAGGCGCTTGGGAGAGCCCTGAGCGAGAATCGCGATGGCGTACCGGTCAAAGTCTCGGTGCGCGAGGCCGACGTACTGGTGGAGATCAGTGCGCGTCCAGGTGCTAAACCGGGCGATGTGGTCCTCATTCCATACCTGCGCCATGCGGTTTCGGTGATCGGCCGCGGAGAAAACGCTGGCCGCACCCTTGAGGAGTTCAACATCGTGCGCGCTATCCGCACTCTGGGACCATGGAAGGGTGAGGCACAGAGCTTCCACGTACCCGTGTCCTCGCTGCCGCCGGATGCCACCGATGTGGCGGTTCTTGTTCAGGCGTCAGGCCAAGCCTCGATTATGGGAGCGGCCGCTCACGCTCTGCGCTGAATCAGCTCCTCTGCCGACTTCGGCGCGAGTGTCTGTGCGGGTTAAACGGCATCGAATAGCATTGCGGACGGCAGGTAGCGGCTGCTTCCGGTCATTCATGCTTGCTGCTTACGTTTCCGGAAACCGGACGTTTCCAGAGTTCCGGGCGGGATTGCAATATCCGGGGCGTCCGTCACGAGCGTTGCCATGCGCAGGTGAGTATCACGAGGTCGGCAAATAATCGGCGAGTTTGCAGAGCCTAACCGCCAGTCGCAGTTACCTGCGCAATACCGAATTTCTTGTCGCATGACTCAAGAGAGACCTTCGCCGACCAGGCGGTGGCTGAGTAATGTTCTTTCAGGCGTGGACGGAGCTGTTTGTATTGCTCAGAATCACCGCCGAGGCAAGCAAACCGTGCGAAGCCGTTTATCACGACGTCGCTCCTCGGATGTTGTCGTACCATCAAAATGAAGCCCGCCTTCATGTTGGACCACCTGGCTGATGCGTCCTCGAAGATGTTGACGTCATCGTTCTTCGAGTGAGTCATAGATCCAGTAGAGCTGCGCGTACTTCTCGAGATCGCGCATGTCGCGAGCACCGTAAGCCACGTAATTGACGATTCCGTCAACCATCTCGTACGAGCCGCCCCAACGCGGCATTTCAATGCGCAGCATGCTGCGGTACAACCCTAGGTAGTTCGGGAATTTCTCGGCGCCCTGGTCAAAGACCGGTCGCAAAACACCTCTTTCGCGTGACTGATCGAGACCCACGTCGAGGGAGAGCTCATACCAGAGAGGGTGATTGCCGCCACGCGGCGCGAGATCCTCCAGCGCCGCCGCTGCCATCTCAGTTCGGTGAGCAAACAGGGCCCAAGACTGCTGACTCACTTCGTTGGCAGAACCTTGGCCTCGAGCCGTCCATGCCCAGTTTCGAAAGGCCACAGCCTCGATGAGATCCGCGTGCACGGAGCCAGGAACCGCCGTTCGCCAGCTGGCTGTGCGCTCCAGGAGTGTACGTAAGTCCATGCGACCGTAGTACATGAGCGTGTCGAGGCCACCCACGATTCCCTCGAGACTGGAGCTGCCGTCCGGCAAATCCCCGAGCGACCTCACCGCGTGCGTCATGAGGCTATCCAAGGCGGCGAAGTCGCCGGAGAGGAAGAGTTGCTGGGCACGACAACCCGCGTGATACCGCGCAGCAGGTCCGTCGTTCGAAGCATCGGTCAGAGCGAGGCGGGGCCCCCAGGGTTTCTGCACGCAATCCGGGCGCCTCGTAAATACCGCGCGAATCCGAACCATGATGGCACTGTCAGCGAGTGCCCGCGGCCGGTGGCTCATGCTGGCGCGTAGATCCAATCTTTCCAAACGGGCGAGTCTCAGGTCAGTCTCCTTCTGGAGTTGGACGACCTTACCTATCGCGTCCGCGTCTTGATCCTTGGTTGCCTGCACAATGGCCTGCGCCCATTTCAGTCGCTGCTGCGTAAAGTCGGCGACTAACGCCGCATACTGCCTCTGGTCCGCAGGCAATGAGGGGGCTTTCCTTCTTGAGTCGCTGGTCCGCCATGCTCCAGAACGGCACGATGACGCGCTCGAACCGCGCGCCGAGCTCTGCATCACTGATACTTCCCGAGGTAGCCCGGACGGCGAGCTCTTGCCGAGAGTCTCAGATTTTGCTCCTGACCCTGTAAATACCACATGTGCGTTCGTGAGTAACGCTCAGGAGGGGTCATGCGAGCCGAATCCCAGCACCTGGCTAAGGCCACTAGTACGGCGACTCCGACACGAACACGGCGGTTACGGTCTTGTGAAACGGGAACTCCTGGCGCGACTCGGCCTCCAGCGGCCGAACCAGTACCCAGCCGCACAAAGCCGCCAAGGATCCCCGATGTGCGCGGCATCGTCGATTCGGGGAGTCAACGCGCCCTGGATGAGATCGAACAGAACGAAGAGCACTGTGCTGAACCAATGCGCCCGTACGACTTGCGCTGGCACACGACTCCCGCCATGGGCAAGGAACGCGAGAAAGGCGCCGAAGAGCTCCGAAGATGGCGCTCGAGGCGCCCGCAGAAATTTGCTCAGGTCCCAGGCAATGCTGGCGAGATTGCCAAGGAGGCCACTTGCAAAGTAGAGGAAGACGAAGACCCCGGTCCCATAGAGCCGTTCGGTAAGGCGTCCCCACGTTCCAGAGCACCCAAAGGTTCATGACTAGGTGCAGGAGCTCAGGTGGACAAAGAGTGCGGTAGCGAGCCGCCACCATTGGCCGTTGATCGGTCGCTGTTCCGACATCGGCGCCCCAGCTGATAAAACACCGGATTAGATGTCCCGAATCGCCCAGCGCTCGCCGTCATGGCGATGGATACCGCGAGGTTTAAGAGCACGAGCACTGCGTGGCCCATGCTCGATTCCTACCTCGGCAAGCTTCGCCTTTACCTCGCGGAACTCGCGACCACTGCCGCTAAAGCCAGCTATCTGCGTGGCTGTCAACTTCGCCGCCAGTTCCCGCGCCTGGTCTCGGAGTCGGCGATAAGTAAATGTGCTTCCTCAGTCGGTATGGCTGCTCGCACTCGAACTCGAGAGGCGCCCTTTCAACAGCTACATTCCGATCACCGTCGAGCGATGGCGGAATCTCCTCGCTATGTGCGCATTCAGCCACGTGCGCTGCCAGCCTTCGAGTATCACGTCGACCGGCTTGCATTCCGATGGATCCCGAACCGTACAGGGGGTTGCGGCCTCGTTTGGCCTGTAGCCAGCCGAACAGTCCATCACGCGGGTGAATCGCCCGGGTCTCGACGCCGGCGCCGAAGACGGTCCGGTGGCCCGAGCCCTGAGTTTCTCTAACTCGGCGATGAGGTTGGCGCAGCCGCGGCCTGAAGAGCGTGCGTCGACTGTGTACTTGAGTTCTTCGAGCTAGCGTTGGAATAACCGCGTGAAATCTATCGCGCTGTCTCGAGGGTCAGCCCCAGATGGCGATCCTGCAGCTGCCCCTTCATCCCCGGAATAGTTAGCCATAGTGCTCAGTGCCGCGCGCCGTTACCTCGCCATTAGCGGGCAAAGGCCGGGTAACAGAACAATGCTGCTCTTCGTCTCAAATTACCTTCAGATGATCCCACGGATACTTCGGTTTCTGCCGTTACTTTACCTGCATAGACTTCGCTGTATTCTTCGACAACGGCCATCAAGCGACATTCGATACCGCGAAATGGCCGCCGGGAAGCGGCCATTCAATTCGGTGTGCCGGACGCCTTCACTGCGCCTTGCCATAGTCGCCGAATGCGGTCGCTACAACAATCTCGGGCTCCAACGAACACGCTTGTCTTGCCAAGGGTCACTCGATCGTTGTGAATCCGCGCTGAAGTGCCGAGAGTTCGTTTTTCATCTTGGTTATCGGCTGGGCGCCCTCGGAATTCAGCGATATGGTGTAGCCGACGTTGGTCTTGCCCGCCGCAACGTCCTTCATGTTCACCATCGCGTTGATCTCCGTGCGCCCTCCTGTGAGGAATGGAACGTCGTCCCAAGGATGGGTGCCCGTGGTCATCGTCCGCCAGGAACGCGCCATTTCCTCCGGCATGGATGGCGATGGCTTCAGCCGCCGAAGAAGTCCGACCCATTTCTGGTTTTGGCGCTGTCCGCGAGGTACACACCCCCGAGATCCCACACCGTACTGGCACCTTCACGCATGTAACTGTATTTCAGCATCAACACGCTGTCGGTATCTATCTTCAGCACAGTCACGGGAACCAGCGTTTCGAATCGTGAAGACCTAATGCCCAGGCCGCGGCTGTAATCGAACTGTATTTTCACGTTTGACAGGGTCGCCGGCAAAGCGATCGGGTTATCGAGGAATGCATGCCACTGCGCCAGGGTGCCGGTATAGGACACGTAGAAAAAGGCGCAGAGCGCTTCCATTTCCTTGGTCACGCTCTCGCGCAGGGTGGTTTGGGCGAGCGACATCATCATAACCATCCCATCGGGAGTGGGTAACGCGACGGTGATGATGACGGTGTCATTAAATGGCACCAGCCAGCTGCGAATCTGCCACTTGCGTTGGTAGTCGTCGGTGAACCAGGATTCGTCGCTGGCCTTACCCATTGACGTCACGCGCACAGAATCGGTACCCATCGGCCGCGTCACCGGATTGCCTTTCAGCAGCAAATCCATGAACGTCTTCGAGTTGCTGATTAGGTCGGCCCCGCTGACGTCATCGGGAGCCGTAAGCCTTACGAGAAGGGCGCTATCGGATGTCCCTTCCTGCAAGTAACCATTCTTTTCCAGCTGCACTTTCCGTGGCGCATCGCCGACGAGCGTCCAGGTTCCGCTGTCAGACTCACTCATCAGCTTCGGGAACGTTTCTGCGTATGCCGAACTAAGCAGCTGTTCCGATTCGCCCAATGGGAATATCGCGTCCGCGTGAGTTTTCATGAAGTCGGAATGGATTTTCGTCAACCAGTTGTCACCGATCAGGCGCGCGGAGGCATAGAATTCGTCGAGCGTCTTAGGCAGCGTGATTTTCTCGTTCACGCTAACCGAGTCGGTTGCCTTCATGACCATGATGCGATAACTCGAACGACCCTCGATAACGCCGGCTTCCTCGCTCCCATTGAGCACCTGGCCGATGGCGAGCGCGAAATTCAGGTTCTCGTTGGGCGACTTGCGTAACACTACGCCGACCACCTTGCCATTGCGGTCGATCAGCGGTCCGCCGCTGTTGCCCGGGGAGGCCGCCGCTGAAAATCTGATCCACTGCCACCTGCCGTCACGTTCTTCGGGCGAGTCCGACGTGTACAGACCATCACGGACCACGACGCCCTCCCCAAGAGCGTTGCCGACGGCAAATACTGGTGTGTTTAGCGGCGGTCGTGATCGAGCCTCTAGCGGCCCGACGACGGGAGGATTCATTAGGCTGAACTCTGCGTAGTCCTCACTGCTCGAATACTCGATGATTTTATCGATCCGGTAGGTCGTGCCGGCGGCATTCCGTAGAGCCAGGGGACCGTACTGGCTACCGTTGCCGGCGCTGATCACATGCGCGGCCGAGACGAAGCGATCGGGACCTATCGCGAACGCTGTGCCGATCGACTGGAATTTGTCCGTAGCTCGCGGTACGGAATGAGTTCAAGCGGCAGCGCCTTTTCGTAGGTCAGTGGATCCGACTCAGGTTTAGCAATCACAACTTCAAAGGTCGCGCTGTTCAGTTTCTGCTGAACACCCGGGGCGAGAGTCGCAGCTGTGCCCGCGGTGCACCCAAGACACGCGATCAAGCTCATCAGCTTCAGACCGTCGGTAATCACCGAACGCACTCGTATTCTTGTGCTTTTGTTCATTAAACGTCTCACTTCGTGGCCCAATCGGTGGCGGGGTCGAGCGCAAGCTCGGTACCTTCTGGTTCTCTTTGCGCCGCGCACGACGAGGACGGTGATCTAGGGCAACTTGGCTTCGGTACGTGAAACGATAGGGGCACGGCCCTGGGACCCTGACTGAGTAGCGCCAGATCGCGTGCCCACCTGCTTTCGACCAGGTTCCACCCCTTTGTATCGACACAGTGTGCGGCACTGGAACCGCAAACTGTACCGGCGATTGCGCCCGCGCGAATCAGCGGCCTTAGATCGGTTTTGACAATATCTACCGGTACAGCCGCGGGCGCTGCCCCAGCGAAGTTCGCCATGACGGTTACGAAAGCAGCCGCGTATCGGCGCGGCTGGGTTATTGCGGCCACCGAGCCCCCTGTCCTTAACGCTCTTGTCGTACTTTTATTCGAGCGTCAGCCTTACTCTGCCCGGACTAAGTGCCGTAGGCAACCACGTCAATCTCGGACGCTCGACAACGCCAGGTGTCACACCGCGCCGATCGCGCGAATCCGTGGCGGACACAGTGAACGCGGGTAACGGCATGGGCACGGTCAACCCCAGCGAGGAGCTCGGTGATCCAATTGAAGGATCTCGGTACTGGAGTTCGTGAATACGGAAGCCAGCCATGGAACATCGTACGACTGGCATTCGCGAACCCTGAAACAACGGAAAAGCTCGTAGGTCAGAAGGCGCCGTGGAGCTCAAAGAGATCTGTGCGATCGGGGGCGGCTTGGAACTCGCTAGGCGTCACCGTGATCGGCGCCGTTCAACCTGGTTGCGCGTCAGCCGCTGGTGTCCCGGAGGCTTTGGGCTCGCCCGCAAGCGACAGTGAAGACGCTGAGGAACACGCGCTCGGTTGCACCTCCGACCTACTCCGCGCTGATATCATACGAGCGAGCCACACGCCTGATGCGACGCGCATCCCAATACATCCGACCCCAGGGAATTCGCAAAATGGGAAAGATGGTTTGCTTCAACCGACCCGACGGCAACCCTGTTCAGGGGTATCTGGCCGAACCGCTGCACGCTCAGGGTGCTCCCGGAATCGTTGTCATTCAGGAATGGTGGGGCGTCAACGGACAGATCCGCGGGGTCGCGGACCGACTTGCAAGCGCTGGCTACATTGCTCTCGTGCCCGATCTCTTCCGCGGCAAGTCCACGGTCGAGGCGGAAGAGGCGCACCATCTAATGACGGGGCTCAATTTCGGTGATGCAGCCTCGCAGGACGTACGCGGTGGCGTGCAGTTCTTGAAGGCGCGCAGCGCTAAGGTCGGCGTAACCGGATTTTGCATGGGCGGTGCATTGACGTTACTCGCCCTTTGCGCCACCCCTGAGCTCGACGCGGCCGTCGTCTGGTACGGCTGCCCGCCGCTCGAGTACATCGATGCAACCAAGATCAAGGCGCCGCTGCAAGGACATTGGGCGACCCAGGACGAGTTCTTCCCTATTGCCACCATAGAACAGCTGGAGAAGAACCTGCGTGAAGCGGCGGTGACCTTCGAATTCCACCGCTACCTAGCGCATCACGGCTTCGCCAACGAGACCGCGGTCGGCCCTGGACGGATCCCCGCTACGCAGTATGATCCCGTGTGGTCTCAGCAGGCATGGGACCGCGCTTTCAGCTTCTTTGGCCGCTGGCTCGGCTAAGACTTACGAGTGCTCAAAGTACTGGCGTAGCCGTTACGTCGTCATATTTTCTAAGATAGACGACTTTTAATCCGCTCGTCGACGGAGCGTTATTGCGACCGTTATCGTGATGGCGATCAACGGCTCATCAGGCCTTCCGATGGCATCGACATGTCACCACATCAGGTCCTCTGGGACGCCGTCAGCGGCAGCTGCGTCGTGGGCGACGTCGCATTCGATCACCGCGCACTCATCGCGCTCGCGAATGCGAGCTGCAGTTTCCGCTGGCACGAGCTCATAGCCTCCGCTTCGGCGAACGATCGCAATCTCGCCACGACTGAGCCGCTCACGCAACGAGTGATCGGCGGGGATGTGACGTATCTTATTGCCGTCGACAAAATTGTATCGCTCGTCAGTCTGAGCTCGCGGCAAGCGGTTCTGTTCGATCAGTTGCTCGATCTGCGCGTGGCGTGCTTTCTTGTCCGCCTGTTCCTTTTTTCGGAGGCTCAGCTCCTGATCGCGCGTGGCTTTGGCGAGCTGAGCCTGCTGCGCAGCGAGTTCCGCGCGGGACGCCATGGCACGCTTGTCCTTCGGTAGCTGCTGCCGCTCCCGCTGTTGTTGCCGCAGTTGCCGTTCGGCTTCTTTGGACTGCCTTTCATTGGCCAAGCCCGCCTGCAGCAACTGATCGCGCAAGGACATGCTCATGACAAATCACTCGGCGTTACGAGAACCGTACTCGTCAGTTTATCGCTTATGAAGTGCTTGGCGGGAGATCGTCGCAATGACGGGGACGGGTGCGCATGGGCGCCAAGACCCTCGAAGTGAAGGCGAGCCACGTGCGCTGCAACGCAGTCGCCAGAGCTCAAGAGATCATCCGATAGCGGAGTTCGCGTGGCTCACTCAGAGCGTAGCTGGTGGGTACACTGGCGGGTACGCCATACCTTCGAGGTTCTAGAAAATTCTATTAATTCAAGTCCTTAGCTGTAGCGCTGCCGCTCCGCAGCGGGCGATTTTTTATACTATTTGTGCGCATTCAAGTTGCCTGCGAAGTCTTCTGAGTTGTCGTGCAGAGGAGTTATGCGACGCTTATGGGGCGCCAACTACCCCGCAGTCAGAAATTCCATTCAGGAGAAAGCGTAGTGCGAATTTGGATCGTCCCTTTCCTTGTTTCTTGGTATGCACTTGCCGCGCATGCCGACGGTGATGGAGGTTCGTTCGCACTTGTCAACGCCCGGATCTATACCGAGAACGTACGCGAACCAATCGCGTCGGCTCTCGTCGTACGCGGAGACCGGATTGCCTACGTCGGTGATCGCGACACCGCTGAATGGGTCCTTGCCGTCAAACCCGAGACCAAAATTTACGACCTCAAGCACCGCGTCGTAATCCCAGGCTTCATCGACGGCCATACACATCCCGCTGTAACGGCGATATTCGGCTCCGGCGACCCCGCGGTCGACGCACGAGAGAACATGCCTGCACCGAACCGAACTGAGACGCTCCAGTGGCTTCGGCGATACGCGAAGACACACCCCAAGAGAGATAGCGTTATCCTGGGTTATTGGGACGTCGCGAGTTTTTTGCCAGATGGTCCGGACAAGCGTGACCTTGATGCCATCTGGCCGATGACACCAGTGGTTGTGTTCGACAATTCTGGACATAGTGCTTGGGTGAACAGCGCCATGCTGCGCAAGTTAGGGGTCGATGCGCACACGCCCGATGTGAGCCCAGATATCTCGGTGTACGTCCGAGACAAGAGCGGAGAGCCAACTGGCTGGATCAAGGAATGGGCCATATTCGCCAAACTAGGTCCTCTCTTGATGCCGCCCCCTGAAGAGTTTCGCGCTCGCCTCGTTCGACAGTTGAACTACCTCGCCAGCCACGGGGTGACGACTCTATTTGATGGCGGAAACATGGGTCTTGAAGATGCCGCATACAGGGAGATTGCCGCCCTAGATCGTGCCGGAAGGCTTCCGGTGCGATATTTTGGTTCGTATCAGATTTTTGATCCGGCGCAGATTGAGCGCGCCGTGCCGGAGATTCGGCGGCTGCAAGCTACGTACGGAGGCCCGCGGTTGCGCTTCGACACGATAAAGATCATGTACGATGGAGTGTTCGAGATCCTGACGGCGGCGATGCTTCAACCCTATACGTCTGATCCGACGAAGCGGGGCGGCGTACTTATTGATCATCACCGCATGGCACTATTCATTCAGGAACTGGACCGCGAACACCTGAATCTGCACGTACACGTGGTGGGAGACCGTGCAACGCGAGAGGCCCTTGACGCAGTAGAAGAAGCGACCAAAACCCTTGGTCGCCCGCCCGGCATTCAGATCACTCTCGCGCACCTTCAGATTGTTGATCCCAGCGATTTCCCTCGTCTCGCCCGGTTGGGTGTTAACGCCAATATGACGCCACAGTGGTTCGGTGGCACAGAATTCGGACGCGCGGGGTTAGTGACCCTGGGACCGGAGCGCGCGCATCGAGACGAACTTGCCGGTTCCATTTGGAAGTCAGGGGTAAACCTCGCCTTCTCTAGCGACGTTACCTCTAGTGATGAAATTCCTAGAACCAATCCCTTTGTAGGTGTGGAGATGGCAATGACCCGCCGCGATTACGCGGGCGAGCCTGACTTGTATGAGCGTCCGCCAATGCCCAGTGAATGTCTGTCACTGAAGCAAGCTCTCGCCGCCTATACGTTGGACGGTGCACGACAATTAGGGATCGGAGCCGAAACGGGCTCTATAGAACCAGGAAAGAAAGCGGATTTTGTGGTGGTGGCCAGTGATCTCTTTGCTATGCCGGTACAGCGAATTCACACCGCAAAAGCCGATGCGGTTGTGCTCGATGGCCGTGTGACAGCGGGAACACTTCATTGAAACGGTTCGGCATCTTCGTTTGGGTGTGCGGTCCCGCTGCGAACCGCTGACTGACAATCCGAAACTCTAACTAACTCTGACCGTCAGCCTCAACCGATCTCAGTGTGTAGAAACCCGCTAGAATGGGGCGTTGACCCTTCGTTATCTTTGTGACCGCCTCCTCCTTATCAAACCAACCTCCACGGTCAACCTCGGGAAATTGCCGTTTCTTGCCCGATTTCGGCGGCCACTCCATATCGAATAGGTTGCTAGCCAGATCCGTCGGATTGCAATCTCCCTCAACTGCCCAAACGTGCAGGCGTTTCCCGCTGGGTTGCCGGAATATCCCGAGATCGCGCTCATTTCCGGTGCCGTAGATATCGAATCCAGTCTCTTCCTTAAATTCACGCAATGCGCATGCGAGGTGATCTTCGCCAGGGGTTACGAGACCCTTTGGTACCGACCAAGCTCCGATGTCCTTCTGCGCCCAATAAGGACCTCCCGGATGTACGAGAAACACTTCCGTGCGGGAATTTCGGCGTCGAAAGAGCAGGATGCCTGCGCTGACAGGGGACATAGCTAAGTCAGTGCTATTGACGGCGTCGTGTGACGCCTCCTAGTGGAGCACAAACGCGCTTTCCCGATACGAACAACAGCGGTGTAGCGTGTCGAGCCATTCGCCTGTCTGCGTGCAAGGATCGCTGCCATGCGGACCTCGCACGATGGATTGTGCACCGATTTACCGACGCTGCTGCCGCCGGACATCGCTGAGCGCACGCCCGTTACGCTGACGCTAAAGCAGGGTGTGATGATCACGACGACGTTGGAGTAGCTTTAGCGCGGGTCAGCCCGATCTCGTCTTGGAATCCCGCGTTGTGTACGAGACGCAGTTGACTCTCGCGACGTACTTACCCGGCTTGGTAGCGCAGTGGAAAGGGTGTCTTACAGCTCTTTCTTTGCAGCCTAAATCCGAGCTCATCCTGAAACCGAGTGCTTTAGCGCCTACCGAAGTGAATCAACTTGACAAATGGGCTAGCTCTACAAGCCTTGTCGAGTCCTAGGCAGCGCTTTGCCCTGCGAGCGACGATATACGTCTCGTATCGTTACACTTAGAACTCAGTACGCATTAGCGATGCGCGCATCCTTGAGTAACCAACGGCCAATCGATCTTACCGTTCCAGTTAATACGGTCGACCATATTCTGGGCCCGGTCCATGCGCCGGTGACTGTCGTCGAGTACGGAGATTTTGAGTGTCCAAACTGCAAACAGGCTGCACCGGCGGTGAAGCTATTGTTTAACCGTTTTCCAGAGCGCATTCGATTCGTTTATCGACACTTTCCGCTCGAGGAAGTCCATCCACATGCTCTCATGGCGGCGGAAGCGGCTGAGTGTGCGGGCGCTCAGGGTAAGTTTTGGACCATGCATGATCTGCTATTCGAGAATCAGCTTCACCTGAAGCCGGCAAATCTTCTCAGTTATGCCGAGCGCCTTTCGATCGACATGTCGCGGTACGTCGCTGAGATGAGCGATCACGTCTATCTACAGCGGGTTCGGGAAGATCTTGTGAATGGGAATGCGAGCGGAGTGCGTGGAACCCCAACGTTCTACGTCGACGGCAGGATTGAGGACGTGTCCTTTGGCCTGCACAATTTGTTTGATGCTGTCGGCGCTCGGCTCAAGCGATAACTATATGTCTGCCGCGCTGGTGGTGCCTGATGCAAGTGTGTTGGGCCTACCGTCGACTAGTGACTTGGGTAGTCCGCAGTGAAGGTGGCGACTGATCAATCACAGGGGTGACGCCTCCACGATGCTGAAGGCGCCGGCCGTGGGTAACACTCGGCGGAACTGGAATCGCGTCGAATCCAACAACTTCGTGTACTCCTCCACTGTGCGCTGCCGCGCTTCGCCGAAGTACATCAACATGATCATGTCGATGAGGCCGACTCGCGCGTTCGGCTCACAGGGAATGGTCAGCATCTCGATCACGAGCAACCGGTCTGTCGGGCGCATGGCCTCGCGGCACCGTCGCAGGATCTCGAGGCACTTCGCGTCGGGCCAATCGTGTAGGACTTGGCTCAACGTCCACACCTCGCCGGTGGCAGGGATAGTGTCGAAGAAATTCCCGGCCAGAAGTTCGCAGCGATCTCGGACGCCCCGATTCCTCAATACGCGATCGGCATCGGGGAGGAGTTCGGGCTGTTCGACGAGCATCCCATGGATTTTGGGGTGGCTTGCCACGATGGCCGCGAGCAAAGACCCTATTCCGCCACCGACGTCTACAACGGTATTCGTCCCGCTCCAATCGTAGGCATCGGCGATCTGTTGGTGCTCGTCTCCGCGAAGCTCCGCGAGTGCGCGATTAAAAGTATCGTTCTCTTCGGGATGCCGCCGTGCATAATCCCAAAAGGATTCGCCGAATACATGCTGCATCGCGGATTGGCCAGTCACAACGCTATGACCCAGGGCTGCCGCCGACCTAATGTAGTGCTCAGAGGTGTTGTAGAGCGCGTAGTTGCAAAGTCCGCCGGGCTGATGGCGAAACAGCTTAGAGACCGAGTTATTGGCGAATACGCCGGCAGATACCTCATTAAACGCGCCAAATGCTCCAAGTGCCCGAAGCGCGCGCGTGAGGGCGAGGACATTCATTCCGGACCGGTGCGCAAGATCCGCAGCGGAGAGCGGGCCAGACTCAAGATGGTCTGCGACGTCATGGCGAACGAGAGCTCCAATGATTGGGTTGAAGTGCACGTGATTCAGTAAGGCTATCGCAGCCTGGAAGTCCGCGAACGAAGTGGTTGCACTCATTGCCAAATGTCCTATCGAGGAGGCCGAAGCGATTATCGTGCTGCTCCGTCATGCTGATCAATCGGATCGGTCACCGGAGCGATGGCCACGGAGAAACTGCAGATGCACCCCGCTAAAAAGGGAGCCGCTCGGGAGAGGCCGTGCAACGCCCAGCTACGGTCTCTCGCTGGCTACACATGAAAAAATGGGAAGGAGACAGCGACGATGACAAAAGGAACGAAGATGGTACGTGGTAGTCGGAATGTGTTCCGGGATCTGGGCTTCCGAGAGCCCGAAGCGCGAAATCTTGCACTGCGTTCCGAGATTATGATCAGGATCGAGGAGTTTGTTGAACGAAGTGGCATGACCCAGGCTCGCGCAGCGGCGCGCCTCGGTCTTGCTCAGCCACGCCTCAACGCGTTGCTGAAGGGCAAGATCGATCAATTTAGCCTCGACGCTCTAGTGAATGCCGCTGCCCGAGCAGGCCTGCAGGTTGATCTACTCGTGACGACACCGAAGCGGATGAGCGCGCGGGCGGTCGCGAACGCCGAGCTTAGAAATGAAGACCATTGATCGTCGGGTCTCGGTGGCGCCGATGATGGACTGGACCGACGAATTTCATTTCGCTCGCTGAGTCAGATACTTAAGCGCACCCGAAAGCGCTTGTCTCCTTTACGTCTCCTGGCGTTTCGCGGCTACAAGCGATTCGGGCGCCGCGGCTCAGCCAAGTCGGATCCGCGCTTGTCATCTTCCAAGTAATATATATACTATTAGTATATACGTCCGGAGCACTTTTAATGAAGACCGCGAAACTGTTCAAGAATGGCGAGAGTCAGGCGGTGCGTCTGCCGAAGGAATTTCGCTTTCCCGGCAAGGAGGTGTTCATCAAGCGCATCGGCACTGCCGTCGTCTTACTGCCGAAGGCCAGGTCATGGGAGGCGTTGATAGAGAGTCTCGCCAAGTTCCCATCGGACTTCATGGAGACTCGCGGACAGCCTGCGGAGATCGATCGTCGGAAACCCTTGCAATGAAGTGGATGCTCGACACCGACACCTGCATCGCGATTATCAAAGGGAAGCCGGCAAGCGTATTGAAGAAGTTGCGCGGCAAGTCAGTCGGCCAGGTGGGGATCTCCTCGATAACCTTGGGCGAGCTTGCATTTGGAGCTGCAAAGAGCGGCCGCCGTGATGAGGCCCACGCGGCGCTTACCGAGTTCCTGCTGGCGCTCGAGATCGCGAGCTTTGACAGCGACGCGGCGGCAAGCTACGGACAAATGCGCGCATCGCTTGAAAAGCGCGGCACCCCGATAGGCCCCCTGGATACTTTGATTGGCGCTCACGCGGGAGCGTTGGACGTCATTCTGGTGACCCACAACACCCGAGAATTCAGCCGGATCGACACCTTGCGCCTCGAAGACTGGACGAGTTCCTAACCTCATTCGACCGTGTTTGAAGCAACCACCTTGGTAACGCCGCTTTAACGGCAAAGGAGTTCGACATGACGTAGTGACGTTAAAACCGGAGCGTTTTGATGAAACGTGCATTGCGTCGCCACCACGAACGTGTGGCGAAAGCCCGCCGTATTCGTATTCTGCGCAGCCATGGGGCTTGGGTTCCCCGGCAAGAGTGGCCGTATGATCGCCTGGGGTGTTCGGCTTGGGAGCCGAGAATCTGGCGCAGCATGGAGCGCCTTGTAATGAACGAGCCTGGATGGTGGACGCACGCGACGGTCATTCAGCCGGCGCGTATCGAGACTCATCGCCTCGAGCACCGCATCCTGCACGGGTGCGACGCCGATTCGCTCCTGTGGCCCGACTGCAAGAGACCGCATGATTATTACTGGTGAGGAATGTCCGGACCGACCCGAGCTTTGCGCCGTGCGCTACGGCAGCCGAGTAGGGTGGAACGAATGAGCACGCCCGCGATTGAACAGGTGTCCTGGGAAGAGAAGCTTCGCGTACTCGAGGAGCTGTGGGATGCCATTGCGCTCGAGGGTCACCGATATGAATCACCTCCCTGGCATGAACAGGCTCTACTGGAGACGTCGCAGCGCTACGAGTCCGGAGCCGAGCAGCCCACGGACTGGGCCGAAGCGAAGCGCAGGCTGATCCCTCCAAAGAAGCGCGGGACTGACGAGCGTAAGTAAGCCAAGGGGAGGAGTCTATGCCCGTCGCGTGCGCAACAGCTATTGTCGCCGATGTAATAACGCGTTATAATTAAACGATGAAAGTCCCGCTGCGACGAATCGGCAACTCTCTCGGGGTTCTGCTGCCGAAGGCGACCCTTGACGCGTGGGGCTTGAGCGAAGGTGACGCGCTGGACCTCACCGAACGTGGCCTTCGCCCCCCGCCGAGAGGCGGTTTCTTACATCAGGAATTGGACGAGCTCAGGCGTTCGATCTCCCTTGCGATCGTACGACGGTTCACGCCGTGCGAGATACGCGCTCAGATCCTCGCAAACCTCCACCGCTGGGAACGGCAGGGCGTTTGGGGTGCGGCTTACAAGGAATGGCGAGACATTGCGGAGGGAAAAGACGACGGCGAGCTTTTTGCAGCGATGCTCGGACGCGACGAAAACGCGGTCAGACTTCGGCAATCGGCGCCGTTCGTCGGCTTACTTCCGAAAGGGGAAGTGAGAAAACTCAATGAAGAAGCAGCAGGTTGATCATGTGCTGCGCGCTGCGGGCCGCATCACCGGCGAAAAGCAGTTCATCATCATTGGTAGTCAGTCTCTCCACGGTAAGTACCCCGATGTTCCTGACGAGATCCTCACCTCGTTTGAGGTGGATCTGATCGCGTCGAAACATGCGGATCGAACCGAATGGCTGAATGTGATCGGCGTCGACTCACCGTTTCACGAGACTTTTGGCTACTACGCGGATCCGGTTGATGTGAGCACTGCGTCCCTTCCACGAGGCTGGAAGGGACGGTTGGTGAACTTGCCTCCCGGCGAGACCGAGGGTGTGAAAGGACTGTGTCTGGAGCCCCACGACCTCGCCATCGCAAAGTATGCAGCCGCACGCGAGAAGGACCGGATATTCACGTATGAGCTTGCTCGTCGCGGAATAGTTTCCGAGCAGCGATTGTTATCGTTGCTCGACCTAACTCCGGTCGATGGAGAACTGCGTGAGCGAATGCGCGGCCAGATCGCCCGAGACTTTCACGCCGAGCGACGTATCGAGGACCGTGCACCTGAGAAGCAACAGCTTACTTCCAGCGCGATTGGTGACGTAAAGGCAATTAAGGCACGTGGAAGGGCGGAGTGGCTGAAACTGCACCGACAAGCTGACGTGAAGACTCCGACGTCCGGTCTAACTCGTAAGCGTGACACGTCGAAGCGCGGCGAGTTAGAGCGTGACTCCGGCAAGAGTCTGGATGACGACGAGTCCGAGTAGTCGTTCCGCGCCAGGCCTGTCGACGTCAGTTCGCCGCATCGCCGAACAACGGCGTCCGTTCGGACGTGTTTGAAGCAACACAGTATTGTCGCCAGTGTTGGTCCGTCCAATTTCGATGCACTGAACGGCATGTAAGAAAACCCGAGAGGAAATCGAAAGTTGGATCGAAGAGTTGCCGTTGCGCCGATGATGGATTGGACCGATCGCCACTGTCGCTATTTTCTGCGCGGGTTCTCCTCCAAGGTGCTTCTCTACACGGAGATGATCACGGCGGCCGCTATTCTGCACGGCGACCGGCAAAGACTCTTGGCTTTTGATGCCGAAGAACACCCCGTAGCGCTGCAACTCGGAGGATCGGATCCGCAGCAACTTGCGGCCGCCGCCCGCGCCGGGGAGGAGGCCGGGTACGACGAGATCAATCTCAACTGCGGCTGTCCGAGTGACCGCGTCGCGAGCGGCGCGTTCGGGGCGTGTCTCATGCGCGAGCCCGCGCTGGTCGGCGAGTGCGTGGCGGCGATGTCCGCCGCAGTGCGTGTACCGGTGACCGTCAAGATGCGCATCGGCGTCGTGGCGGCTGGGATGCGCCAGGCCCACGCCGTCGTCGCCAGTTTTGGGGACGGCGACTTTGAGGCGCTTTGTCGCTTCGTGGCCACGGTGCGCGATGCCGGATGCGCCGCCGCGATCGTGCACGCACGCAAGGCGGTCCTTGGCGGGCTCTCGCCGAAGGACAACCGGGAGATACCGCCGTTGCGCTACGATGTTGTGCGCCGGCTGAAGGAGAGCTTTCCTGGGCTCCCCGTGATCGTGAACGGCGGCCTGCGACAGTGTGACGCCGTCGCCGAGGCGCTCACCTGGTGCGATGGTGTGATGTTGGGCCGGGAGGCCTATCATCGTCCCTACCTGCTTGCCGAGCTGCAGCAACGACTCTATGGGGATGGCGCCACACTGCCGACCCGCGAGGCGCTGCTGGCCCGCATGGAAGCGTACGCGCGGCGCGAGCTGGCAGCGGGCAACCGCCTCTCGGCCATCACGCGCCACATGCTGGGCCTTTATGCCGGCGCGCCCGGCGCGCGCGAGTATCGGCGCACGCTCAGCGAGGGGGCACGGGTGCCGGGGGCCGGCCCGGAGCTGCTGCGGCAGGCAGTCCCCGCCCAACCGACCCAAGGGGTGCCTTTGTAGCCTCGGAAGGGCGCTTGCGTATAATCGATCGCACCCATGGGAAAGGACATCGAACTCGCCATCCTGTTTGCTGACGTCGTCGGATCGACGCGGCTGTACGACTTGATGGGGGATCTGCGCGCGCGCGACATGGTGGCGATCTGCATCGATGTCATGCGCAGCGCCACCGAGCAGCGCCAGGGCACAGTCATCAAGACCATGGGCGATGAGGTCATGGCGACCTTCCCCAGCGCGGACGCCGCCCTCAACGCCGGCGCGCAGATGCAGCAACAGATCTCGAGCCACGCACAGCTGAAGGTCGACGGGCAGCCGGTCGCGATCCGCATCGGCTGCCACTACGGGCCGGTGATGCTGGAGAACCGCGATGTATTCGGTGCGGCGGTGCACACCGCCAATCGCATGACGAGCCAGGCCAAGGCCGGCCAGATCGTGATCACCGCCGCGACGGTCGAAAAGCTCTCGCCGGAATGGCGGGCGGCCTGCCGCCAGATCGACATCGCGACGCTGAAGGGGCAGGGGAGTGAGGTCGCCCTGTACGAGGTTCTGTGGCAGACCGAGGACGTGACCAGCATGGTGCCGGGGATCGCCACCGAGGCGCGCCCGGCGCGCGGCCTGCGGCTGCGGCTGCGCTGCCAGGATCGCGAACTGGTCGTTGACGAGCGCCACTCCAGCATCACCATCGGGCGCGCCGAGGACAACGACGTCGTCGTCAAGGGCAGCCTCATCTCACGCCTGCATGCGCGCATTGAGATCAATCGCAGCAAATTCGTGCTGATCGATCAGAGCACGAACGGCACGTTCGTGCAGAGCGCCGACGGGGAGGAATCGTTCGTGCGCCGCGACAGCCTGCAGATCAAGGGGCAGGGGATGATCGGTCTCGGACGTCTGCCGGAACAGGGCTCGCCGCAGACCATTCGCTTTGACTGCGAAGAGACCTGACGCCGCTATCGCGCCCGGCTCAACCGAGCCGCTGCTCCGTGCTCCTGAGTTCCTCCAACAGCGCCGCGGGCACGCGGGCGCCGAATTTGCCCAGGTAGGCGCGGATCTCGGCCAGTTCCTTGCGCCACAGCGCCGGGTCCACCGACAGCAGCTGCTGCAGCGCCTGCGGCGCGAGCGCCAGGCCCTGGGTGTTCAGATCCTGCGGCCGGGGCAGATTACCGATGGCGGTCTCGGTTGCGCCGCCGCGGCCGGCACACCGCTCCAGCATCCAGGCCAGCACCCGCAGGTTCTCCCCGTAACCGGGCCACAAGAACTTGCCCTGGGCATCGCGACGGAACCAGTTGACGTGATAGATGCGCGGTGGCCGGGCCAGCTTTGCGCCGACTTTGAGCCAGTGCTGCCAGTAGTCGCCGAAGTTGTAGCCACAGAAGGGCTGCATCGCCATCGGGTCGCGCCGCGTGACCCCGACCTGACCCTCTGCCGCCGCGGTGGTTTCGGAAGCCACCGAGGCGCCCACGAGTACCCCATGCTGCCAGTCCCGGGCTTCGTACACGAGTGGTGCGACCTCGCGGCGCCGACCGCCGAACACCAGTGCCGAGATCGGCACCCCGCACGCATCATCCGCGTGCGGCGAGTAACTGGGATTGCGTCGCGCCGAGACCGTGAAGCGTGAGTTCGGGTGCGCCGCCGGCCCGCGTGCCGGGTCATAGGGCCGCCCCTGCCAGTCGATCACCGGCTTGCCGCTCGGCAATCCCTCCCACCAGGGTGCATCGTCCGCGGTCAGCGCCACGTTGGTGAACAGCGTGTCGCGGCGGATCATGTCGTAGGCGTTGCGATTGGTCTCCGGATTGGTGCCGGGCGCCACCCCGAAATAGCCCGACTCGGGATTGATGGCCCACAGGCGTCCGTCGGACCCCGGGTGCAGCCACGCGATGTCATCACCGATGGTATGGACGCGCCACCCCGGCAGTGCCTGTGGAGGTACCAGCATCGCCAGGTTGGTCTTGCCGCACGCCGACGGGAAGGCGCAGGCGATGTAGTGTGTTTCGCCGCGCGGGCTTTCGAGCCCCACGATCATCATGTGCTCGGCCAGCCAGCCCTCGCTGCGCGCCTGCCAGCTGGCGATGCGCAGCGCATGGCATTTCTTGCCAAGCAGCGCATTGCCACCGTAGCCGGAACCGTAGCTTTCGATCGCGAGTTCCTCCGGGAAGTGCATGATGAAGCGGCGCTGCGGATCGAGCTCGCCGATCGAGTGCAGGCCGCGGACGAAACTGCCCTCGCGGGCGATGCGCTCGAGCGCCGCGCGGCCGGCGCGCGTCATGATCAGCATGCTGAGGACGACGTAAGGACTGTCGGTGATCTCGACGCCGCAGCGCGACAGCGGCGAGTCGAGCGGTCCCATGCAGTAGGGAATGACGTACAGGGTGCGCTCGCGCATGCAGCCGCGAAACAGCTCGCGCATCTTGGCGTGTGCGGCCTGCGGCTCCATCCAGTGATTGTTCGGCCCGGCGTCCTCGGCCGAAGGCGTACAGATATAGGTGAGATGCTCGACGCGCGCCACATCGCTCGGGGACGAGCGGTACAGGTGACAGCCGGGGAATTCGGCATTGAGGTGCTTGAGTTCGCCGCTTTTCAGCAGCTGCGCGGTGATCTCGCGCGCTTCCGCGTCGCTCCCCTCCACCCAGTGCACCGCGCGCGGCTGGGTCAGCTCGCGGACCGAATTGACCCATTGCCTGACGGGGCGGCTGAGGTTGTCGAGCGAGATCAGCGTGTGCGCGGCGGTAGCCATCCGCAGTCCTCTTATTTCATGGGAGTCCGGAACCATGAAGTATATCCCGGGTCGCTTGCCTGCCCTGATAAAGTAGACCGGTCGCCCCGATTGTCGGTCACCAGCGTCTTGCGCACCAGATTGCCGGGAATTTCAGCAAGATATGCGCCCGGAACCCCCCGGCTGCACCCAGTAGTCCGGCCGTAGGCGCGCACTGACATGTTGGACCTTGAGGACATATTTTCCGCCGACGGCCCGCTCGCCCGCGCGCTGCCGGACTTCCATGTGCGCCGCGAACAGCTGCACATGGCGCAGCGGGTCGCGGCCGCGCTTGCGTCCCGCGCCGCGCTCGTGGTCGAGGCGGGAACCGGAACCGGCAAGACCTTCGCCTACCTCGTGCCGGCACTGCTTTCGGGGCTGCGCGTAATGATCTCCACCGGCACGCGCACGCTGCAGGACCAGCTCTTCAGCAAGGACCTGCCGCTGCTGGCGGCGGCCCTGGGGCGTCCCGCGCGCGTCGCACTCCTCAAGGGGCGCGCGAACTATCTGTGCCGTTACCGCCTTGAGCGCCTGGGGAGTGAGGGCGAGCAGCTGAGCATGGTCGATGCCGCACCGACGCGCTCGCGCGCTGCCGCGGCCATGCTGACGCGCATCCGCCGCTGGTCTCACACCACGCGCAGCGGAGATCTTGCCGAGATCCGCGGCCTCTCGGACAGCCATGCACTGTGGCCGCAGGTCACCTCCACCCGCGAAAGCTGTCTCGGTGCACGCTGCGCAGAGTTCGCGCGCTGTCACGTGGTGCTCGCCCGCCGTGAGGCGCTGGACTCGGACGTGGTGATCGTGAATCACCATTTGCTGCTGGCCGACCTGGCGCTGAAGGAAGATGGCTTCGGCGACCTGCTCGGTTCGGCCGACGCCCTCATCCTGGATGAGGCCCACCAGATCCCCGATCTTGCCACCCAGTTCTTTGGCGCCCACGTGAGCGCTCGCCAGGTCGAGTCGCTGCTGAAGGAGCTGCAGGCGGAGCTCGCTGCGCAGCTGGCCGCCACGATGCCCGCCGCGCGCAGCCCCGTCGCCGCGCTGGTGTTGGCAGACGCGGAGGAGGCGCTGGCGCGGCTGCGTGCCGCCGCCGTGCCCGGGCGCGGCGCCTGGAGCGCGGGCGACTCGCCGCTGAGTGAGGCCGTGCGCGCGCTGGAGGAGTCACTGCTGGCGGTGCATGGCACCCTCGCCGGCGCGGATGAGCAGACCACGCTGGCCGCTCTGGGCGAGCGCGCGGCGGAGCTCGCCGCGCGCCTGGCGCGGATCGGCGCGGTCGACGAACTCGAGGGGGCGCGCACCGTGGAGTCGAGTCCACGCGGTTTCACCCTGAGCCTGATGCCGTTTGATATCTCGCAGCGCTTCCGTGCGCTGCTCGAATCACGCAGCGCGGCGTGGATCTTCACGTCCGCGACGCTTTCGCTGGGTGCGGATTTCGGTCATTTCACCGGCCGCCTGGGCCTTGCCGATGCGGACACGCTGCAGATCGACAGCCCCTTTGACCATGAGCGCCAGAGCCTGCTTTACCTGCCGCCGGGACTGCCCGAACCGGCATCTGCCGGCTACGTCGCGGCCGTCATCGATACGGCCGAGCCGCTGATCCGCGCGGCCGGCGGTGGGGCGTTCGTGCTCTTCACCAGCCACCGCGCGCTGGCGCAGGGGGCGGCGCTGCTGCGCGTGCGCTGGTCGCCGGCCCAGCCTTACCGGCTGCTGGTGCAGGGCGAAGCACCGCGCGAACGCATGCTGGAAGAGTTCCGTGCCGATGGCAACGCCGTGCTGCTGGGTACGACGAGCTTCTGGGAGGGCGTCGACGTTAAAGGAGAGGCCCTGCGGCTGGTGGTGATCGAGAAGCTTCCCTTCGCCTCCCCGGACGACCCGCTGGTACGGGCACGCATCGAACACCTGACCGCAGAAGGCGGCAATGCCTTTCGCGACTACCAGCTGCCCGAGGCGGCGCTGGCCCTGAAGCAGGGCGCCGGCAGGCTGATCCGCAGCGAAGAGGACTTCGGCGTCGTCGTCATCTGCGACCCGCGCCTCATGGCGCGCAGCTATGGCCGCGTGTTCCTCGCGGCGCTGCCGCCGATGACCGTGACCCGCGAGGCGGACGAGGCGCTACGCTTCCTGCGCCGCCATGCACCGCGGGCCATCCCGGCGGTGGCCTCGTGAAAATTCTCGCCCTCGACACGGCCACCGAGAACTGCTCGGCCGCGCTCCTTATTAACGGCAAGCTGCTGACCCGTGAACTGCTGCTCAGCCGTGGCCACGCCGAGCACATCCTCGCCATGGTGAGCGAGCTGCTCGCGGATGCCGATGCTGCGCTGCAGGAGCTGGATGCCATCGCCTTCGGTCGCGGTCCGGGGGCCTTCACCGGGGTGCGCCTCGCCGCGAGCGTGACCCAGGGACTGGCCTTTGGGGCCGCCGTACGCGTCGTTCCGGTTTCCAACCTCCAGGCGCTGGCGCAGCGACTGCTGCTGCAGGAGCCCGCCGCCGAGCGCGTGCTCGTGTGTACCGATGCGCGCATGCGCGAGGTGTACTGGGGCGCGTTCGAGCGCTCCGCCGGCGGCCTTGCGCTGGCCGTCGAGGCCGAGCGCGTCGGGGCGCCGGGGGCCGTGAAGCTCCCCGTGCCCTGGGTTGCCGCCCGGACCGTGGGCGTGGGCAGCGCGTTCGCGGCGTACCCCGAACTGCACGTGGCGCTACCCGGGCTGCCGGTGCGCGCAGGGCTGTGGCCACGGGCGGCGGAGATTGCGCAGCTTGCGGTGGCGCAGGTGCGGGCCGGGCGCACCGTTACGCCCGCGGAGGCCCTGCCGGTGTATTTGCGCGATGATGTGGCCAGGCCGGTTGATCCGGGCCCAGCAAGTCACTAATTTGACAGCCGCTGATTCCTGTCATGAATCTGCAACACACTGCCTCTGTAATACCCGCGCTTGTTTCAGGGCAGTAACCACACCGCAATGGCCGCAAAACATGTACTCATAGTCGAGGACGAGCGCCCGATCCGCGAGATGATTGCGTTCGGCCTGAAGCGCGCCGGCTTCGAGGTGCGCGAAGCGGAGGACTGCCGCGCCGCGCGCGCCGCGCTCGCGGACGCGCGCCCCGATCTGGTGCTGGTTGACTGGATGCTGCCGGACATGAGCGGCCTGGAGCTCACGCGCGCCCTCAAGCGTGATCGGGAGACGCGCGAGCTGCCGGTCATCATGCTGACGGCACGGGCGGAGGAGGGTGACAAGGTGGCCGGCCTCGAGGGTGGCGCCGATGACTACGTCACCAAGCCCTTCTCACCGCGCGAGCTGCTGGCGCGCATCAACGCGGTGCTGCGGCGTAGCACACCCAACGGGGTCGACGAGCTGATCGAGTTCGAGGGCCTGGTGCTCGATCAGGGCAGCCACCGGGTGATGGTGGGGCAGCGCACCGTCGCGCTGGGGCCCACCGAGTACCGCATGCTCGAGTTCTTCATGACGCATCCGGAGCGTGTCTACACCCGCGACCAGCTGCTCGATCGCATCTGGGGTGGGAACGTCTACGTGGAAGAGCGCACCATCGACGTGCACATCCGGCGCCTGCGCAAGGCGCTCGAGGACTTCGGCTACGACCACTTCGTGCAGACGGTGCGTGGCTCCGGGTACCGCTTTTCGGCCCGCACGGTATAGTGACGCCGACTTAGGACGAGGCGCCCGAGGTTATGCAACCCGCGACCCAGGCCTGGTTGTTCGCGGCAGGTCGACTGCTCGCCACCGTGCTGGTCGGGCTCGGTGCCGGCTGGCTGTTCGGCAACCTGTGGGGCGGACTCGCCTGCGCGCTGGCACTGCATCTGGCGTGGGTGCTCGCGCACCTGTTTCGACTCGAGTGGTGGCTGCGCCATCGCAGCTACGCCGACCCGCCGGACGTGGGCGGCGTGTGGGGCGAGATCATCGCGCAGATCGTGCGGCTGCATCGGCGCAAGCGCTTCCACAAGCAGCGCTTCGTACAGCTGATGCGCCAGTTGCAGCGCTCCACCGCGGCACTTCCCGATGGCGTCGTGATCCTCAATGCCCAGCGCGAGATCGTGTGGTTCAACCGCATGGCCGCGCGCCTGCTGAACCTGCGGCGCACGGCCGACCTGGGCATGCGCATCGAGAACCTGCTGCGCACGCCCGAGTTCGTGCGCTACCTCGCCGCCGCTGACTACACCAACCCCGTCGTGGTGCGCACCACGACGGGCGAGGACGGCTTCCTGTCCCTGCAGGTGGCGCCCTACGGTGACGGACAGCTCCTGCTGCTGGTGCGCGACGTCTCGCGCCAGATGCGCCTCGAGGCGGTGCGGCGCGACTTCGTGGCCAATGCCTCCCATGAGCTGCGCTCGCCCCTGACCGTCATCTGCGGCTATCTGGAGACCCTGGCGCAGGACCCGGCGCTCGATCCGGAGCTCAGGCCCCCGCTCGCGGAAATGCGACGGCAGGCCGAGCGCATGACCGCCATCATCCGCGACCTCATCGAGCTGTCGCGCCTGGAGGAGACCGACGAGATCGTGGGCGGGGAGCCAGTGGACGTCGTGGCCCTCGCCGCGCTCCTGCGCAAGGACGTCCTGGCGCGTGCCACGCATCCGCACGAGGTGCGCCTGAAGATCGATTCGCAGGCGCAGCTGCTCGGTGATGAGCCGGAGATCCATTCCGCCTTTTCTAATCTCGTCGACAACGCCGCCAAGTACACCCCGGTCGAGGGTTCGATCGAGATCCGCTGGTGGGTGGATGAGGAGGGCGCACACTTCGCCGTCGCCGACACCGGTATGGGAGTGCCCCCCGAGCATATCCCGCGCCTGACCGAGCGTTTTTACCGCGTCGACGCCGGGCGCTCGCGCGCCACGGGCGGGCTCGGGGCTGGGCCTCGCGATCGTCAAGCACGTGCTGCAGCGTCACGGGGCCACGCTCGAGGTGCAGAGCACGCTGGGCAGCGGCAGCACCTTCACCTGTCACTTTCCGCCCGAGCGCGTGCTGGCGCCCGCGCGCGCGGTGTCCGCCGCCCGCGCGTGAGCCCGTCGCCCCGGCGCCTTTTCGTCAGAAACACTTAGCCGCGCTGTCACGCAACCGACACACGGCTGCACCACCCTTGGGGCCGGCCGACCCGCGCGCGGGTGCAAGCTAAGGACGGACCATGGCAGGCGGAAATGCCCGGCGGCCCGGCAGGTTCAGAGCCCGGACGCTGTTCCTGTCGGACATACATCTCGGCTACCGGCACGCCCGGGCTCGCGAGCTCAATGAGTTCCTGGCCGGCGTCGAGGCCGAAAGCATCGTGCTCGTGGGTGACATCGTTGACGCCCTGAGCCTGGCGCGGCGGGCGTTCTGGAGCGCCGAGCACACCCGGGTGGTGCGCACGCTGCTCGCCCGCCAGCGCGCCGGCACGCGGCTCATCTATATCCCCGGCAACCACGACGCGAGCCTGGCGATGCTCGCGCAGATGCTGCAGGGGCAGTTCGAGGTGCACCGGCAGTGGGTGCACCGCGGCGCCGGTGGTGCACGCTTCCTGGTGTTGCATGGGGACCAGTTCGACGGCGTGGTGCACTGTCCGGCGTGGCTGCAGCGCCTGGGCGATACCCTGCACGGCGCCACGGTCGGGTTCAGCCACCGGCTGAACAACCTGCGCCGCGTCTGCGGCCAGCCCTACTGGGCGCTCACCGAGCACCTCAAGCTCAGCATCGGCGCCTCGGCACGCTACATCCAGCAGTTCGAGCAGCTGGCCGCCGCGCACGCGCGTGCCGCGGGCTACGATGGCGTCATCTGCGGACACATCCACCGCGCCAACCTGCGCGATATCGGCGGCACCGTCTACGCCAACACCGGCGACTGGGTGGAATCGTGCTCGGCACTCACCGAAAGATGACCGCGGCGAGCTGACGCTGCTGCGCTGGCCGGAGCTGCGGCACACGCCGCTGCCCGCGGCGAAGCGGCTGCTCGCGGATGTCGCGTGAGGATTGCGCTCGCCAGCGACGCCTGGACGCCCCAGGTCAACGGCGTGGTGACGACCCTCAAGGCGACCGCCGCGAGCCTTGCCTCGCTCGGGCACGAGGTGCACATCCTGCCCCCGCAGGGCACGTGCCGTGCCTGCGCGTGTCGCCGAGTTACCCGGAGATCCGCGCACTGGCCGGTGGCGACAGCGAGGTTCGCCTGCAGCACCCCGGTGGCGCCCGAGCTCGATCACGTGCCGATTCCGTTGCCGCAGCGCGCCGGGCTGGCTGTCAGCCGCAGTTCGGCTATGATCGAGCGTATTGCGGCAGGCAGGCAGCCGAGCCAGGCCGGAGACGCCAACTGATGGAAACCGCCGATCTCAGTCACCACATCTCGCGACGCTTCAACGAGGACCTCGAGAGAGTGCGCAGCAAGGTGCTGGGCATGGGGGGCTTCGTCGAGCAGCAGCTGCGCAAGGCCATCACGGCGCTGGTAGAGGGCGACAGCTCCCTCGGGGAGTCCGTCGCGCTCGATGATCACCAGGTGAACAACATGGAGGTCATGATCGACGAGGACTGCAGCAAGATCCTCGCGACGCGCGCGCCGGCGGCCGGGGACCTGCGGGTGATCGTGGCGATCATCAAGACCATCACGGACCTGGAACGCATCGGCGATGAGGGCGAGAAGATCGGTTACATCGCCTCGCGGCTGGCCACCATGGAGCGTCCCGCGGACAAGTACCGCGAGATCAAGCACCTCGGCCGCGTGGTCTCGGAGATGGTGCACGACGCACTGGATGCCTTTGCGCGCATGGACGTGGAGTCCGCGCTGCGCGTCGCGCGCCAGGATCGTGTCGTGGACGAGGAATACGAGGCCATCCAGCGCCAGAGCATCACCTTCATGATGGAGGACCCGCGCACCATCCGCCGCGCGCTCGATGTCATGTGGGTCGTGCGGGCCCTCGAGCGTATCGGTGACCACGCCAAGAACATCAGCGAGTACGTGATCTACATGGTGCACGGCAAGGACATCCGCCACACCTCCCTCGATGACGTCGAGCGCGAGCTGCGTTCGAGCGCCGCCACGGCCCCCTCCAAGACCTCGGGCTGACGCGTAGCGCCGCGCGCGGCGGCCGGATATCCTTGCGCCGGTGAGCTACTCCCGTCGCCCTAACTTCGTCGGCTTCGCACTGTGCGCCGCCCTCATCGGCTACGCGCTGTACTCGCAGTTTTACCAGGGGCTCGAGCCGTGTCCGCTGTGCATCTTCCAGCGCCTGGGGATGGCGCTCACGGGCCTCCTGTTCCTGCTCGCGGCGCTGCATCACCCGCGCGGCGCCGGGCGCACCGTCTATGCCGTGCTGATCGCACTCGCCGCGCTCGCCACCGCGGCCGTGGCCGCCCGTCACGTGTACGTGCAGCACCTGCCGCCCGGCTCGCTCCCCTCCTGCGGCGCGCCGCTGAGCATCTTGCTGAAGTTCACCCCGCTGTGGGATCTCATCAAGAAGGTGCTCACCGGCAGCGGCGAGTGCGGCGTGGTCAACTGGCGCTTCCTGGGGCTGGCGATGCCCACCTGGGTGCTCCTGTGGTCACTCGCGCTCGGCGCGCTCGGCCTGCGCGCCAACCTCAGGCGAGCAGCCGCTTAAGGATCCCGACGTACATCAGGTGCAGCGCGTCGATGTCGGCGAGCCGTACGCACTCGTTCACCTTGTGGATCGAGGCATTGACCACGCCGAGCTCCACGACCTGCGCGCCGAGCGGCGCGATGAAGCGCCCGTCGGACGTGCCGCCCCCGGTGGAGCGCTTCGGCGCCGCGCCGCTCACCTCCTGCACGGCCGCGCTCACCGCCTCCGACAGGATCCCCGCGGCGGTATAGAAGGGTTCGCCCGAGACGAACCACTCGAGACTGAAGCGCACCCCGTGACGGCGCAGGATCTCTTCCACCGTCGCCTTGAGCCCTTCCAGCGTCTGGGCGGGTGAGTAGCGCAGGTTGAAGCGTGCCCGCAGCTCCCCGGGAATGACATTCGGCGCGCCGGTGCCGGCTGCGATATTGGAGATCTGGAAGCTCGTCGGCTGAAAATGCTCCGTGCCCTCGTCCCAGCGCCGCGTGGTGAGTTCGGCGAGCGCCGGGGCGAAGCGGTGCACGGGGTTCTCGGCATGCTGCGGATAGGCGATATGGCCCTGCACGCCGTGCACGGTGAGCCGGCCGCTGAGCGAGCCGCGGCGCCCGATCTTGATCGTGTCCCCGAGGACGGTCTCGCTCGAGGGCTCCCCGACCACGCACCAGTCGATGCGCTGGCCGCGCTGCCGCAGCGTCTCCGCCACGCGCTTCGTGCCATCGATCGAGGGGCCTTCCTCATCGCTCGTGATCAGGAAGCTGAGCGAGCCACGATGCTTCGGGTGGGCAAGGACGAAGGCCTCGGCGGCCGTGACCATGGCGGCGAGGCCACTCTTCATATCGGCCGCCCCGCGGCCATAGAGCCAGCCATCGCGAATGGAAGGCGTAAACGGATCGCTCGTCCACGCCTCAGGCGGGCCCGCTGGCACCACGTCCGTATGCCCGGCGAAGCAGAACACCGGGCCGCTCTCGCCCCGCTGCGCCCACAGGTTCTCGACGTTGCCGTAGCGCAGTGGCTCGATGCGAAAGCCCGCGGCCTCGAGGCGCGCGGCCATGAGCGCCTGACAGCCCTCGTCCGCCGGGGTCAGGGACCGGCGCGCGATCAAATCCTTAGTCAGTTCAACAGTTTGGGACATTCAGCCTCGCCGTGGCCCACGCGCGGCATGGGCCGCAAGGGTGCGCGTTTATACGCATCTGCCTCGGCGGCGGGCAAGCCCACCGCTGTCATGGCCCTGCAACCTGCCGCGGTAACACTTCTTCACAACGGCCACAGGGACGTGGCCCGGTAGGCAGCGGGGCCAGGCGGGGCCGTTCTGGGGTCCGCCGGCCGACTGTCATGAGAGCGTCACATCATTGTCATCTAATGCGCGCCAGCGGTGCTCAGGCTCGCGGCGGGTCCCGGCCCGGATGAGAATTCAAAGCCCCCAGGAGGCAAAACATGATCCGATTCAATGCAAGGGGTGCATGGTAGTCGCGGCCGCGCTGGCGGCGCTGAGCGGCGCGGTGCAGGCCGCCGACATCTCCGGTGCCGGGGCCACTTTCCCCTATCCGATCTACTCAAAGTGGGCCGATGCCTACAAGACGCAGACCGGTGTCGGGCTGAACTATCAGTCGATCGGCTCCGGCGGCGGCATCAAGCAGATCAAGGCCAAGACGGTCACCTTCGGGGCTTCCGACATGCCGCTGAAGCCCGATGAGCTGCAGGCCGCCGGCCTCGTGCAGTTCCCCATGATCATCGGCGGGGTCGTGCCGGTGGTGAACGTGAAGGGCGTGAAGGCCGGCCAGCTGGTGCTCGACGGCGCGACGGTGGCCGCGATCTACATGGGCGAGATCACCAAGTGGGACGATGCGCGCATCAAGAAACTCAATCCGAAGCTGCCGCTCCCCGCAACGAACATCGCGCCGGTGTACCGCTCGGACGGCTCGGGCACCAACTTCCTCTTCTCCGATTACCTCTCCAAGGCGAGCCCGAAGTTCCAGAGCTCGGTCGGCGCGGCAACGTCCGTGCAATGGCCGGTGGGCATTGGCGCCAAGGGCAATGAGGGTGTCGCCAACATGACGAGCCAGACCGATGGTGCGATCGGCTACGTCGAATACGCCTATGCCAAGCAGACGAGCATGGCGTACGTGGACCTCGTCAATAAGTCCGGCAAGACGGTCGCCCCGAGCGCCGACTCGTTCCAGGCGGCCGCCGGCAATGCCGACTGGGCGCACGCGCCCGGCTATTATCTGATCCTCACCGACCAGGCGGGCGATAAGAGCTGGCCGATCACCGGCGCGAGCTTCATCCTGCTGTACAGCGTACCCCCGGATGCGGGGGCGACCTCATCGGCGCTCAAGTTCTTCGACTGGGCCTACAAGAACGGTGGCAAGATGGCCGCGGATCTGGACTACGTGCCCCTGCCTGAGGCGCTGGTGCAGCAGGTGCGCGCCACCTGGAAGGCGCAGATCAAGGGCGTGACAATGTGAGGGCGGCGCGCCGGGCGCAACCGACGCCCGCGCGTGCGCAGCTCTGCGAATACCGCGGCTGCCCTTGATGGGGCAGCCGCCGGTTTTTTGGATCTACGGAGATGATGGCAGCGTGACAGGTTGTCGTCCGCGATGAACACGGTCGTCGCAATCGCTTCACGACACGCCGCCGGGCAGCGTCTGCGCGAGCGCCTGTTCCGCGCGGCCACGCTGTCGGCCGCTCTGCTCGTGCTCCTGCTCCTGGGCGGGGTGGCGCTCACGCTGCTGCTTGGCGCGTGGCCGGCGCTGGCGCATTTCAAGCTCGCCTTCCTCACCCGCGAGATCTGGAACCCGGTCACCGACCAGTTCGGGGCGCTCGCGCCGATCTACGGCACCCTGGTCACGTCCTTTCTCGCGCTGCTGCTCGCCATCCCGGTCAGCTTCGGCATCGCCATCTTCCTGACCGAGCTCGCGCCGGTGTGGCTCAAGCGTCCCGTCGGCGTCGCCATCGAGCTGCTCGCCGCCGTGCCGTCGATCATCTACGGCATCTGGGGACTGTTCGTGCTCTCGCCGGTCCTGCAGGCACATGTGCAGCCATGGCTCATCAAGTGGTTCGGTCCGCTGCCGCTGATCGGCAAGCTGTTCCAGGGGCCGCCCTACGGCATCGGCGTGCTGACCGCGAGCTTTGTGCTGGCGATCATGATCATTCCCTTCATCGCGGCGGTCATGCGCGACGTGTTCGAGACGGTTCCCGATGTGCTGAAGGAGTCCGGTTACGGCCTGGGGGCCACGACCTGGGAAGTGATCTGGCAGGTGGTCGTCCCGTACGCACGCACCGGCATGATCGGCGGCATCATGCTCGGCCTGGGACGCGCGCTCGGGGAGACGATGGCGGTCACCTTCGTCATCGGCAACGCCCACCGCATCGGCGCCTCGCTCCTGGCGCCGGGCACCACCATCTCCGCTGCGATCGCCAACGAGTTCACCGAGGCGGTCGGGGACCTGTACACCTCCTCGCTGGTGGCGCTGGGGGCGATCCTGTTTCTCATCACCTTCACCGTGATCGCTGCGGCGCGCTACATGCTGCTGCGCCTCGAGCGCCGCGCGCTGTCCTCGGTATGAACCGGCGCGCGTTCCGCAAGGCCCTGAACCTCCTCGCCCTGGGGCTGTCGGGGCTCGCGACCGCGATCGGGCTGTTCTTCCTCGGCGCGATCCTCTGGACGCTGATCAGTAAGGGCGTCGCCGGGCTCTCCACGCAGGTCTTCACCGCGATGACGCCGCCCCCGGGCAGCAGCGGCGGGCTGCTGAATGCGATCTATGGCAGCGTGGTGATGACGGTGATCGGCATTCTGATCGGCGGCCCGATCGGCATGCTCGCGGGCACCTACCTCGCCGAGTACGGCCGCACGACGCGCATCAGTGCCGTGATCCGCTTCGTGAACGACGTGCTGCTGTCTGCGCCCTCCATCATCATCGGCCTGTTCGTGTACGAGCTCTTGGTGGTGCGCATCGGGCACTTCTCCGCGCTCGCCGGCGCCGTCGCGCTCGCCATCATCGCCATGCCGGTGATCGTGCGCACCACCGAGGACATGCTCAACCTCGTCCCCCAGGGCATGAAGGACGCCTCCACCGCCATGGGCGCCTATCCGTGGCGCACGATCACGAGCGTCATCTACCCGGCGGCCCGCTCGGGCGTGGTCACCGGCCTGCTGCTGGCCGTGGCGCGCATCAGCGGGGAGACGGCGCCGCTGCTGTTCACCGCGCTCAACAATCAGTTCTGGAGCACGAACCTGCGTGCGCCCATGGCCAACCTGCCGGTGGTGATATTCCAGTTCGCGCTCAGCCCGTATCCGAACTGGCAGAAGCTCGCCTGGGCCGGGGCGCTGCTGATCACGGCGAGCATCCTCCTGCTCAGTATCGTCGCGCGCATCGTGGTGTCGCGCCTGAACCCGGCCGGCAGACGCTGATGCAGGCCCCGGAGGTGAAGTTCGCGCCCCCGCCGACGGCGTCGGCAAATCAGGCCGGGGCGGTGAAGTTCGAGGTGCGGCACCTGAATTTCTATTACGGCCAGCTGCAGGCGCTCAAGGACATCAGCCTCACGCTCACCGACCGGCAGATCACCGCCTTCATCGGTCCCTCGGGCTGCGGCAAGTCGACGCTGCTGCGCGTCTTCAACCGCATGTATGCGCTCTATCCGGGCCACCGCGCCACCGGTGAAGTGCTGCTCGACGGGGAGGACATCCTTGCGCCCTCGGTGGACGTCGCGGAGCTGCGCTTCCGCGTCGGCATGGTGTTCCAGAAGCCGACGCCGTTTCCCATGTCGATCTTCGACAACGTGGGGTTTGGCCTGCGCCTGTCACGGCGCATCGCCCACAGCGATCTCGCCGACCGCGTGGAGGAGGCGCTGCGCGATGCGGCGATGTGGGAGGAGGTCAAGGACAAGCTGCACGAGGACGGGCGCAGTCTGTCCGGCGGGCAGCAGCAGCGGCTGTGCATCGCCCGCACTCTGGCGCTGCACCCGGAAGTGCTGCTGTTCGATGAGCCGACCGCAGCGCTGGATCCGATTTCCACCCTGCGCGTCGAGGAGACCCTGCAGAGCCTGCGCGAGCGCTACTGCATCGCCATCGTCACGCACAACCTGCAGCAGGCGGCGCGCGTCTCGAACGTCACGGCGTTCATGTATCTCGGCGACCTGGTGGAGATCGGGCCGACCGAGCAGATCTTCACCGCCCCCAGGAGCCGGCGCACCGATGACTACGTCACCGGGCGCTTCGGTTAGAGTCGTGCGGCCATGAATGACAGCCTCGAACCAACGCCCGGGCAGGCCGGCAACGGCGCCGGCTTGGGGGGTGCGCGCCGCCGCTCGAACGAGGGCGGACTCGGCCTCAAGCCAAGCGGCCGCGTGGCGAGCCCGGCGCCGGACGCGAGCGCGCCGGCGCCTGAGCCGCAAGTCATCGATCCGGTGTTCGTCTGTCGTGACGTGAACGTGTTCTACGACGCCAAGCAGGCCCTGAAGAATGTCTCGATCGATGTCGCCCCGCGACAGGTGCTCTCGATGATCGGCCCCTCGGGCTGCGGCAAGTCGACGTTCCTGCGCTGCCTGAACCGCATGAATGACACCATTCCCGGCGCGCGCGTCACCGGCTCGATTTCCCTCCACGGGCAGGACATCCACGCCGCCGCGCTCGATGTGGTGCAGCTGCGCGCGCGCATCGGCATGGTGTTCCAGAAGCCGAACCCGTTTCCCAAATCCATCTACGACAACGTCGCCTACGGTCCGCGCATCCACGGGCTCGCCGCGAGCCGCTCGCAGCTGGATGACATTGTGTGCTCGAGCCTGACGCGGGCCGGGCTCTGGGACGAGGTTAAAGATCGCCTGAGCAGCCCCGGCACTGGCCTCTCGGGCGGCCAGCAGCAGCGGTTGTGCATCGCGCGCACCATCGCCGTGCAGCCGGAAGTGATCCTCATGGACGAGCCGTGCTCGGCGCTCGATCCGGTCGCCACGGCGCGCATCGAGGATCTGATCGATGAGCTAAAGGAGCAGTACGCGATCGTGATCGTCACGCACTCGATGCAGCAGGCCGCGCGCGTCTCGCAGCGCACAGCCTACTTTCACCTGGGCGAGCTGATCGAGGTCGGCGAGACCGACCGCGTGTTCACCAACCCCCGCCACCGCCTCACCGAGGACTACATCACCGGCCGCTTCGGCTGAGGACGCGAGAGCCTGCCACGCGGCGCGCATTTTCCGTTCCCAAAAAACTCGGGCCCGCGCGAGCGGGCCCGAATCTGGCAGCCGCGCCTCGAGGGCACGGCACTGCGGCGCGCTTGCTTCCTAGAACTTGAAGCGCAGCCCCGCGGTAGTGGCGATGGTGTCGGTGTTGAGGTAGCCGTTGGCGAGGCCGTCGGTTACCCCGCTCCACATGGTTCCCAGGTACACATCGAAGCGCTTGGTAAAGTGGTAGTCCGCCAGGAACGAGGCGGCGTTCAGCTCCCCGCTGCACTTCGGCACTCACCCGGCTCGAACAGCCGGCGTCCGCCCCGGTTGCATAGGCATCCTGATCGTAGCCGTAGTAGGCGACGGTCAGCTCCAGCGCCGGCATTGGCGTCGGGGTCCACTTCGCACCCGCCCAGTAAGACCTTCACGTTCCTATTGTTCGCGTAGGCGTCGTTGTTCACGAACGCGAGCTACATAGCCGCCGATGGTGACGTAGCCGGCCGGCAGCGGCGTGTCCGGATTGGCGAACTTGATGTGCTCGTAGCCGCCGTAGATCTTGATGGCGCCGAAGTTGTACAGCGCCATGATGTCATAGCTGGTGGCATCCGAGATCGTGCCGGCGAGTGAGTTGCTGGATGAATAGCCGAGTGCTGGCAGCTCGGCCACCTGTGCGGCGGACAAGGAGGACGCGCCGACCGCGTCCTTTTTCTTGAAATAGTAGGCATCGATGGAGCCGCCACCGAGGAAGTCCAGCCCCAGCTGTGCCTTGCACCGCAGTGTTGGCACCGCCGTTGGAGCCGTTGAGCTGATAGAGGGCCCCGAGGTGCACCGGGCCGTACTTGGCGGTGTACTTCAGTGACTGATCCAGGCGCCGGTCTTCCGTGTTACCGCCGCCGGCGGTGAAACCGGACAGACCGATGATGGAAAAGGCCTGCGCGGCGCCCATGGGGTCGTACTTGCTGACGCCGTCGGCGACCGGAGTGGTGTTGCGCCCGAAGGTCAGAGCGCCGTAGGTCGGGGAGCTGATCCCGCATACAAGGCTCCCGCGAACAGCTGGCCGGCGATGCTCGTGTCGACGCCCGTCGCCTGCTCGGTTAGCGGCTTGCCGTTGTTGAGCGTCAGGGACTTAAGACCGTCGCTCAGGTTGCCCGACTGTGGGTTGAAGAAGGTCTCCATACGAAAGACGGCCGAGAAGTCCCCGACGCCGATCGGCTCCAGTCCCGCCAGTCCGAGGCGCGACTGGGACAGGTTACTCGGGGTCACCCCGGTCACTGAGGCATTGTTGCCCTTGTTGGCCGCCGGGTAGGTGCCGGCCGGGAAGTAGTCCGAAATGGGCATTCCATGCGTCATGGTACTGCAGGCCCATGTCCACGATGCCGTAGAGGGTGATGCCGTTCCAGGTAAGACTGCTGTCGTCCTTGGGGTCGTTCTTGGTGATTACTACGGACTGCGCTTGTGCGATTCCCGCCACCGCCAACGAGAACAGTAATAGACAGGCACGGATAGGTCTCATCGTCGGTCTTCCTTCTTTGGTTTGAAGCTCACGCCATTGCCGCTGCCTACGCGCCAGTTGCAAGAGACCACTGATGCGTAAGTGCGACGCCGCAGCCTGGCCGTGACGAGCCACGCCAGACGCGCCCACTTTCCTGCAGTCATGTGACAGTTGAAATTCAGTCACATGTCAGTTCGATGACATTTGACCATACCGCTGTGGCGGCTGACCATCAGACAAACCTGCGATTTGGTTAGATGTATCAGACTGTTGGGAGGGTGTTGTTTTTCTGAATACAATTTAATCGCGTGTACGGAACCCGTTAATCCGGGCATGGTTTCCTAAGCTCGAGCGAGACCCGATGCGCCTGCTGCTCGTCGAAGACGAAAAGAAATTATCCGACCTCGTGGCGCGCGCGCTGCGGGCGGAAAGCTATGCCGTGGACGTTGCCGAAGACGGGCCCGCAGGATGGTCGCTCGTGGAGACCTATGAGTACGATCTGATCATTCTGGATCTCATGCTCCCGGGTCTGAGCGGGGCTGAGTTACTGAAGCGTATCCGTCGCAAGAATCAGACAGTCCCGATCCTGATCCTGACGGCACGCGATGCGACCGAGGAGAAAGTGCGCAACTTCGAGGCCGGGGCGGATGACTATCTCACCAAGCCCTTTGCCTTTGCCGAGCTCGTCATGCGGGTGAAGGCGCTGCTGCGCCGCGGCCCGGTGGCGCGCTCGAGCGTGCTGCGGGTGGGGGATCTGGAGGTCGATCGCCTGACGCAGCAGGTGCGCCGGGGCGGGCGGCGCATCGAGCTCACCCCCAAGGAGTACGCACTGCTGGAGTATCTGGCGGCGAACCCCGGCCGGGTATTCTCGCGCACCATGATCATCGAGCATGTCTGGGATCAGAGCTTCGAGGGGCTGACTAACATCGTGGACGTGTACGTGCGCCACCTGCGCGCCAAGGTCGACGACCCGTACCCGGTCAAGCTGATCCGCACCGTGCGGGGCGTCGGCTACGGCTTGAACGACAGCTCGGCGCCGTGAACTCGCGTTCCCTGAGCGTGCGCCTGGTGGCCTGGTACGCCGGCGTGCTGACGCTCGTGTTCGTGCTGCTCGCCTTCCTCACGATCCTGCTCCTGCGGCACGCGCTGGAGGCCAACGTCCTCGACAATCAGGCGCGTCGCGCGCATCAGATTGCCGAGACGCTGGTGGCGCACGCGCGCGCCAGCACCGAGGCACAGCTCGGCGTCGAGGTCGAAAATCTCTACTCGCCCGCGGCGAACGACCGCTTCATCCGCATCAGCCGCGCGGATGGCACGCCGGTTTACGTCTCCGGTTCCCCGAAGGATGTGCCGTACGATCCCGCCCAGGTTCCGCCGGCGGCGGCCAATGCGCCGCTGCGCAAGGTCGTGCTGCCGGGCGCGACGCTCCTGATCGCCACGCGCGCGAGCGCCGGGGCGGATGGCACGCGCTATCGGGTGGAGGTCGGCACCTCCGCGGCGGCGAGCGAGGCGACCCTGCGGCGCGTGCTAGCGATGCTCGCCATCGCGCTGCCGGTGGCGATCGCGGCCGCCGTGGCGGGAGGCTTCGTGCTGGTGCGCCGCGCACTGCTGCCGGTTGAGCGCATCGCGAATAAGGCGGCCGAGATCAGCCAGCACAACCTCAGCGAACGGCTGCCGGTGGTGCACAGCGGGGACGAACTCGAGCGCCTGTCGGTGGCACTCAATCACATGATCAGCCGCCTGGAGGAGGCGATCCTGAGCTCCAAGCAGTTCGTCGCCGACGCCTCGCACGAGCTGCGCACGCCCCTGAGCGTCATGCGCGGGGAACTGGAGAACCTCGCGCAGGATGCAGCCCTCCGGGGCGAGACCCGCGAGCGACTCGGCAGCGTGCTCGAAGAGGTGGATCGGCTGGCCGATATCGTCGAGGGCCTCCTGGCGCTCTCGCGTCTGGACGTCGGCGAGTCGCACTCGCAGTGGGTGCGCGTGGACCTGGCGGCGCTGGCCGCCGAGACCGCGGACCAGATGAGCCTGCTGGCGCTCGACAAGCACCTGAGCGTCACCTGTCAGTGCGAGGACGACGTCACGGTGCTGGGGGACCGCTCGCGCCTGAAGCAGCTCGTGGTCAACCTGCTCGACAACGCCATCAAGTACACCCCGGCGGGCGGGCGCGTGGCACTCTCGGTGCGCGCGGAAGCCGGCGAGGCGCTGCTCGAAGTCAGCGACACCGGTGTCGGCATTCCCGCCGAGGCGCTGTCCCACGTGTTCAAGCGCTTCTACCGTGTCGATGACTCGCGCTCGCGCGAGCAGGGCGGGGCGGGGCTGGGACTCTCGATCGTCCAGGCGATCTGCAGCGTGCACGGTGCGCAGGTCGAGGTCACGAGCCCGCCCGGCGCCGGGAGCATTTTCTGGTGCGCCTGCCGCTGGCGCAGCTATCCGCGGACTGAGAGCGGACACGCGCACTCGCTCGGCCGGGACGCGCCGGTGCGCGTGACGCCGCCCCGCGGCCGCCACTCCTAGGTTAAGGTCCGGCAGAGGGTTCCGGGCGGCCGGCGGGGCGCAAATTCCGGCGCCCACGCCAGCGCATCGCCGATCGCGCTTCAGGTACCCATGCAGTCTCTCGACGGAGCCCGCCGCGGAAAACGATCAGAAGGTGAAACGACCACCGACTGTCGGAGCAACGTTGTTGTCGTGGTAATAGGGGACGCCGGGGCCGTGAGGAATGGCGATGGCGAGACCACCGCTGACGTTGGAATACGCAATTCCGGCATAAGCGTCGAAACGCTTGGTGAAGTGATGATCCACGTAGAGCGAGCCCTCGTTGAGGTGGCCCCCACAGGAAGCGCGCATGTTCGTAGGCGTGCAGGTCGGCGGCACACGGAAGGTGTTCTGCTGCAGCCCGTAGTAGGACAAAGTGATGTCGGTCTTGCTGTCGTTAAAGGTGTATTTCACACCCCCCCAGTAAACCTGCACCTTCTTCGTAGAATCAAGATTGTTGTCTTCGACGCCGCTCAGGAGATAACCGCCCTGGGCTGTTGCGCCAATGCCCAACGGATTTGACGGGTTATTCTGAGTAATGTGTTCATATCCGGCAAAGAACTTGAACGGGTCCCAGGTGTATTTGGCAGCGACCATAACGGCGGTGTTGTCGGTCACGATGCCATATTCGGTGTTGGTCGTTGCGATGAGATTGTCGCCGCTGACGGGATGTTGATTGATGCTGTTGGTGGTCGACTGATATGGCTGCGTCGGACTCTGAGGCCCCAGCAGTGGGTTGAGCACGCTGATCGCCTGGAAGATGCGTTGGTAGACGACGTCGGCGGAGAATTTCTCGATCACTGCGCCGAGGTTGAATCCATAGGCATTGTTCTGCGGCTGTTCCGGCGTACAGTTCGCGGCAGTCCAGTCTGCGGAGGCGGAGTAGCAGCCGCCAGAACCCTGGACGAATCTATACATCGCGCCGAAATGCACCGGACCATAGGAGACGCGATACTTGATGGCCTCGTCCCAACGGGTGTCCTGGGTGTCGCCGCCGCCGGCCATCAGGCCGTTATAGCCGATGAACGAAAACGAATAAGCGCCGCCCGCGGGATCGTAAGCGAGCATCGCATCGGTACCGAGAGCGCGTTGACGACCGAAGGTCAGTGTGCCGAGCTGCTTGGACGATATACCGCCCTGGAATTCATCGTTGAAGGTTTGACCCGCCCGCGCGCCATCGCCGGCGAACGAATAGCTCGCCCTAGGGAGGCCGTTGTTGGCGACGTTGGTGGCTGCCATGTTGGCGAGCTGGCCGGACTGCGGGTTGATGCCGGTCGCAGCGTTGAACACCACGAACCAGTCCTGCATGAACTCTAGCCTGCCCCTGATGCCCAGACCGGACTGCGACAGGTTGTTCGGTGCAATGAGCCATTGTGGATGGTTGCCGTTCCGGTTGATCAGCGATGCGCCTTCATAGTTATAGGGACTTTCCGGCATGCCGTGGCTGACCCAGCCCACGCCGACGTCATACGTGCCGTAGAGGGTGATGCCGTGCCAGGTCAGCGGGCAATCGGTGTGGATGAAGTCCTCGAAGCTGGCGCAGCCTGCCGAGCTAGATGGGGCAGCCGGAGCCGGAGCCGGAGCGGGACCGGCAGTTTGAAGATCGGCGGCGCGCGCCGCATGGTTCAAAACCAAAGTTGAAGCAAGCGCCGCAAGGGCGCACCAGCAGACGGACCGCATTCTTCCCCGGAGAAGCTGTCACAGCGAGATATTCGTGTGAATATAACGATTGCGATGGTTGATCGCCAGTCCTGCGCTCGTCCGCCTGCTCGTCGGTGCATCCCGCTAGGGTTTGCCTAGCGATACCCAAACTGTGCAGCAGAGCATATTGCTGTTGATTCAGTTCGGTCACGATGGTGACGAGATCGCCGCGCGCCTTGAGCAATTCCTACTGGGCCTGAATGTCTGACCCCGACTATCGGCGTACGTTTCAAATTCTAGGCGGCTGCGGCGCGCGGCTTCGGCGGTTGGCGCAGTCGTGCGCCGCGCTTCGCCCACGACTGGCGTCACGCGAACCGCTAGAATCGCCAGCCATCTGCAGCGGGTAGGGTGCACGCACTTCGGCGCGAAGAGGCATTATGGCGGACGCAGTCATTCGTTTTCGTGTGGACATCGGTGCCGAGCTTGGCATCGGACCGGGCAAGATCGCGCTGCTTGAACGATCGGTGAGAGCGGTTCGCTGTCGCGAGGCCGCGCGGGCTCTGGGCATGAGCTATCGGCGCGCCTGGCAGCTGCTGGCAGTCTCAACGCGTGTCTGCGCGACACCGGTCACGCACGCGCAGAAAGGTGGTCAGCACGGGGGTGGCTCCAGCCTCACGCCTTTCGGCAGGCGGCTCATCCGCGTCTATCGCGCGTTTGATGCCGAGACGCAGCGGCGCGGCGCGCGCGCCTTCCGCGCGGTCGGCGCCAAGGCGCGCCGACGCGCCGCGCCCGCGGTGCGGTCGCCGCGCCCCGGGCTGCCCCTGAGTCAGCGCTGAAGTCGAACCCGGGCGGCCTTAGGCGGAGTCGGCGCTGCGCAGGAGTTCGTTGATCGAGGTCTTGGCGCGGGTCTGCGCGTCCACACGCTTCACGATGACCGCGCAGTAAAGACTGTACTGACCGTCGCCCGAGGGCAGCGTCCCGGAGACCACCACGGAGCCCGCCGGCACCCGCCCGCGCAGGATCTCCCCGGTGCTGCGGTCGTAGATGCGCGTGCTCTGGCCGATGAACACCCCCATGGAGATGACGCAACCGGCCTCGACGATCACGCCCTCGACGATCTCGGAGCGTGCGCCGATGAAGCAGTCGTCCTCGATGATGGTGGGGGCGGCCTGCAGCGGCTCGAGCACGCCGCCGATGCCGACACCGCCGGAGAGGTGCACGTTGCGGCCGATCTGCGCGCACGAGCCGACCGTCGCCCAGGTGTCGACCATGGTGCCGGTGCCCACGTAGGCGCCGATGTTGATGTAACTGGGCATCAGCACCACGTTCGGCGCGACGTAAGCCCCGTGGCGCACGATGGCATGCGGCACGATGCGCGTGCCGCCGGCGCGCAGCTGCGCTTCGCTCGTGTGTGCGTACTTCAGCGGCACCTTGTCGTAGAAATTGGTGTAGGTGCCGCGGATCAGCTCGTTGTCGCGCGTGCGGAAGGAGAGCAGCACCGCCTTCTTCAGCCATGCGTTCACGACCCAGCCGCCCGCGCGTGGTTCGGCGACGCGCACCGTGCCGGAGTCCAGCAGTGCCAGGGACTCCGCGATCGCATCATCGAGGTCGTCGGACATGTTGTTGGGGGTGAGCTGCGCACGCTCCTCGTAGGAGCTCTCGATGATGCGCTGCAGGTAATCCAGCTCGCTCATAGATAGCAGTCTCGCACGGGGCAGGCGTTCATCGCAGGAATTCCAGGATCCGCTCGGCAGCCTCCACGCACTGACCCAGCGGCGGCACGAGCGAGATGCGCACGCGCTGCGCGCCGGGGTTGCCGCGCGCGCCGGCGCGCGCCAGGTAGCTCCCCGGCAGCACGCTGATGTTCTGCCGCGCATACAGCTCGCGCGCAAACTCTTCGTCGTCGCGTCCCACGTGCGCCCACAGATAAAAGGCGCCGGCGGGTGGGCTGATCCCGAGCGCCGGGTTGAGCAGCGGCAGCACGCGCGCGAACTTCTCCTGGTAGAGGCGGCGGTTCTCGCGGGCGTGCGCATCGTCGCACCACGCGGCGATGCTGCCGAGCTGCGTCGGCACCGGCATGGCGCTGCCGTGGTAGGTGCGGTACAGGAGAAACCGCTCGAGCAGCGCGGCATTGCCGGCCACGAACCCGGAGCGCAGCCCGGGCAGGCTCGAGCGCTTGGAGAGGCTGTGGAACACCACGCAGTGCTCAAACGCGGTGCGTCCGGTGGCCTCGGCTGCCTCGAGCAGCCCCGGGGGAGGCGCGGCCTCATCCCGGTAGATGTCCGCGTAGCACTCATCGCTGGCCACGATGAAGTCGTGGCGCTCGGCCAGATCGAGCGCCCGGCTGAAGAACTCCAGCGGCAGCACCGCGCCGCTGGGGTTGCCGGGGCTGCACAGGAACAGCACCTGGCAGCGCCGCCAGATGGCCTCCGGAACGGCCGCCAGGTCCGGCTGGTAGCCGCCCGCGGGCGGGGTATCGATGAAGTACGGCTCGGCGCCGGCCAGCAGGGCCGCGCCCTCGTAGATCTGATAGAACGGATTCGGCAGCGCCACGAGCGGTGCACGCGCCGGATCGACCGCCGCCTGCACCAAGGCGAACAGCGCTTCGCGCGTGCCGTTGACGGGCAGCACCATCGAGTCGGGATTGATGCTGCCATCCTTCAGGCCATAGCGGCGCGTCAGCCAGGCGGCGCACGCGGCGCGCAGCTGCGGCAGGCCGGCGGTGGCGGGGTAGCTGCCGAGCTGATCGAGGCTGCGCCGCAGCGTCTCCAGCACGAATTCCGGCGGCGCGTGCTGCGGCTCCCCGATCGACATGGCGATGTGCTTCAGGTGCGCCGGCGGGGTGACGCCGCTCTTGAGGCGCGCGAGCCGTTCGAAGGGATAGGGGTGCAGCGCTTGCAGGCGCGGGTTCATGCCGGGACGCGGCTCGCGGCGGGTGCGCGCAGTTGCGCCTGGCGCTCATCGAGCACCTGCACCAGATGCTCCTTCAGCCGCTCGGCGGCGGCGCTGGTGAGAGGGCGGTTGTCGAGATCGGTCAGGTAGAAGACGTCCTCGGCGCGCTCCCCCACGGTCATGATCTTGGCGGCGTGCAGTTCGACCTGCTCGGCCATGAGGACCTTGCCGACCTCGCACAGCAGGCCCGGACGGTCCCCGGCGGTCAGCTCGAGGACCGAGCGGCGATTGCGCTCATCGACCGCGAGCGAGATGTGCGTGGGCGTGTTGAACATGCGCGCCTGGCGCGGCGCACGGCGCGAGACCGCGAACGGCGCATCGGCCGGTCCCTGCAGCGAGCGCCACAGCGCGCGCTCGATCTCGGCCTCGCGGTCGCTGTCGGTGATCGGCGCGCCGTCATCCTCCAGCAGGTGATAGAGGTCCATGCTGAAACCGTCGCCGGTCGGGGTGATGCGCGCATCGACGATGTTGAGCCCGAGCTGGTCGAGCGCCGCGGTGGTGCGCGCAAAGCCATGGCGGCGCGGGCGGGCGAAGATGAGCGCCGCGGTGGTGCCGCGCACGCTGCGCGGCTCAAGTGCCACCAGCGGCTCGTCCGAGGCCGCGTCGCGCTCGGCCAGCAGGCGCGTGTGCCAGGCGATCTCCTCGGGGGAGTGCTGCAGGAAGTAGGCGGGCGTGAAGCGCGTCCAGAAGCGCACGATCGCCTCTTCGGCGATGCCGTGCTCGAGCAGCAGGCGGCGCGCGCCGTCCTGTGTCTCGCGCACCAGGTGTTCGGCGTCGATGGGACTTTCGAGCCCGCGCCGCAGCGCCCGCTTGACGCGCTGGTAGAAGTCGCGGAACAGCGAAGCCTTCCACGAGTTCCACAGTTTCGGATTCGTGCCGCGCACGTCGGCGCAGGTGAGCACGTACAGGTAATCGAGGTGCGTCTCGTCGCCCACCTTGCGGGCGAAGGCATTGATGACCTGCGGGTCGCCGATGTCCTGCTTCTGGGACGTGATGGAGAGCTCGAGGTGGTTGCGCACCAGCCAGGCCACCAGGCGCGCATCGTACGGCGACAGTCCCTGCTCGAGGCAGAAGGCCTCCGCGTCCACCGCGCCGAGCTCGGAGTGGTCGCCGCCGCGGCCCTTGGCGATGTCGTGGAACAGGGCCGCGAGGTAGGCCACCTCGCTCTTGGGCAGCTGCTGCATGACGCGCGAGGCATCCGGCAGCTCCTGGTCGTAGCGCGCGATCATGAAGCGGCGCAGGTTGCTGACGACGAACAGCGTGTGGGCGTCCACGGTGTAGGCGTGGAAGAGGTCGTACTGCATGCGCCCCACCACGCGCCCGAAGGCGGGGATGTAGCGCCCGAGCACGCCGTAGTTGTTCATGCGCCGCAGCTCGTGGGTGACCCCGACCGGCGCCCGCACGATCTCGAGGAACAGGCGGTGGTTGCGCGGGTTCTGGCGGAACTCCTCGTCGATCAGCCACAGGTTCCTCGCCACCGCGCGCATGGTGGAGGCGCGCACCCCGCGAATCTCGGGGTTCTGCTGCAGGATGACGAACATCTCCAGGAGCGCCGAAGGGGTGCGGGCGAACACTTCCTCGCTGACCGCTTCCAGCGAGCCGTTGCGTACCTGGAAGCGCGCATTGAGCGGCCGCGGCGGCTCGCTCTCGCTCAGGATGGCCTCGCGAAACAGCTGCAGCAGCAGCTCATTGAGCAGGCTCACGTCCATGACGGTGCGGTAGTAGCGCTGCATGAACTGCTCGACCGCGAGCGTGTAGGAGGCGTCCTCGTAGCCGAAGGTCTGCGCCAGACGCAGCTGGTGATCAAAGAGCAGCCGATCCTCGCGCCGGCCGTTGAGCGTGTGCAGCCCGAAGCGCACCTTCCACAGGAAGGCCTGGGCCTGTTTCAGGCGGCGCAGTTCCGCCTCGGTGAGGAAGCCGTGGGTCACCAGGCTGTCGAGCGTCTCGGCGCCGAAGTGGCGCTTGGCCACCCAGGCGATCGTCTGGATGTCGCGCAGGCCCCCGGGCCCGGTCTTGACGTTGGGCTCGAGGTTGTAGGCGGTGTCATTGGCCTTCAGGTGCCGCTCGGTCTGCTCGCGCACCTTGGCCTCGAAGAACTGCTTCACCGGCCAGATGCGCTCGGGCGCCAGGGCCGCACGCATCGTGGCGAGCAGCTCGGCGCTGCCGGCCAGCAGGCGCGCCTCGATGAGGGTCGTCATGACGCTCACGTTGCCGATGCTCTCCTCGGCGCATTCGGCCACGGTGCGCACGCTGTGCCCGACCTCCAGGCCGATGTCCCACAGGAACGTCACCAGGCGCTCGACCGCGGCGCTGCCGGTGAGGCCCGGCGCCTGCGGCACCAGCAGCAGAATGTCGATGTCGGAAGCGGGGTGCAGCTCGCCGCGCCCGTAGCCACCGACGGCGACCAGCGCCCAGTCGGCGAAGGCGGAGCAGTGCTGGCGCCAGGCCTCGCGCAGCACCGCATCGATGAGCGCGGCACGGGCGTGCACCAGGTCCTCGACCGGCTCCTCATTAAAGAAGCGCTGCTTGAGCTCCTCGTGCGCCTGCTGGAGGAGCTCGCGCCAGGCTCCCGGCTCGCTCAGGGCCGCCAGCTGGGACGGCAGGCGCGCGAGCAGCGGCCACGCCAGCGGCGTCGCAGATCCTGCTGCGGGCGGCCGCTCTGTCTCCCCGGCAGCCATGTCTGCGGCGACCTCAGTGCGGCCGCGCGGCGGCGCCGAGCGTCAGCACGTCCACCCCGGTCTCGGTGACGAGTACGGTGTGCTCCCACTGCGCCGAGAGTGAGTGATCCTTGGTGATGACGGTCCAGCCGTCCGGCAGGAGGCGCACGTGTCGCTTGCCGGCGTTGACCATGGGCTCGATCGTGAACGTCATGCCCGTCTGCAGCTGCAGTCCCGTGCCGGGCTCGCCGTAATGCAGCACCTGCGGGTCCTCGTGATACACCCGGCCGATGCCGTGGCCGCAGTACTCGCGCACCACCGAGTACTCGTTCTGCTCGACGAAACTCTGGATCGCGTGGCCGATGTCGCCGAGGTGCGCGCCGGGGCGCACCACCGAGATCCCGCGCCACATGGCCGCGAAGCAGGTGTCCGCCAGGCGCTGGGCGTGGGCGGGGGGCTTGCCCACGAAGTACATGCGGCTCGTGTCCCCGTGGAAGCCGTCCCGGATCACCGTCACGTCGATATTGACGATGTCGCCGGCCTTGAGGCGCTTGTCGTTCGGGATCCCGTGGCAGACCACGTGGTTCACCGAGGTGCAGATGGTCTTCGGAAAGCCGCGGTAGTTCAGGTTGGCCGGCACCGAGCGCTGCACCTGCACAATGAAATCGTGGCACAGCCGGTCGAGCTCCTCCGTGGTCACCCCGGGCACCACGTGCTCGCCGATCATGTCCAGCACCTCGGCCGCCAGGCGCCCGGCGGTGCGCATCTTTTCCTGCTCTTCCGCGGTCTTGATCGTTACTTGCATAGGGGTAGCAAATGGGGCCGCCGCCACCGCCCGGCAAGGGCGGCAGCCACACCCGTAAGACATTGTTCCGACGAGGTCTTCATGGTATAAAGCGCGGCCTTTTTTGGCAACGCAACCCACACGCGCATCACGATCCTTAGTGACTGGGTGTTCCCGAAGGCCTTTCAGGAAGGCTTTTCGGGGATGGTCACGGGGATGCGCGGAGGCTTAACCCAAACAGGAGTTTTCCATGCCCGGCGTGTCTATGCGACAGATGCTGGAAGCGGGAGTCCATTTCGGACATCAAACCCGCTTCTGGAACCCGAAGATGGCCCCGTTTATCTTCGGTGAGCGAAACAAGATCCACATCATTAACCTTGAGAAGACGCAGCCGATGTACGCGGAGGCGGCGAGCTTCATCAAGGGCATCATCGCCGATGGTGGCACGGTGCTGTTCGTCGGCACCAAGCGCTCGGCGCGCGAGTCGATCCAGAAGGAAGCGGCGCGCTCGGCGCAGCCGTACGTGAACCAGCGCTGGCTCGGCGGCATGCTCACGAACTTCAAGACCATCCGCCAGTCGATCAAGCGCCTGGCCGAGATCACCGAGCTGGCCACATCCGGCGCCCTGGAGAAGCGGGGCAAGAAGGAGGCGACGCAGCTGCGCCGCGAGATGGACAAGCTCGAGAGGAGCCTGGGCGGGATCAAGGACATGGACTCGCTCCCGGACGCGCTGTTCGTGGTCGACGTCGGCCACGAGAACATCGCGATCCACGAGGCCAAGAAGCTCGGTATCCCGGTGGTGGCGATCGTCGACACCAACTGCTCCCCGGATGGCATCGACTACGTGATCCCGGGCAACGACGACGCCATGCGCGCCATCCAGCTCTACACGACCGGCATCGCCGATGCCGTGCTCGAGGGCAAGGAGTCCGTGCCGCAGGTCGCCGTCGGCGAGGACGAATTCGTCGAGCTGGACGAGGCTGGCAACCCGCGCCGCAAGAGTCCGCGCGGTGGCCGGCCGCGCCCCCAGGCGGCGGTGCGCAAGAAGGCCCCGGCACGGCGCCGTGTGGCCGCCGTCGCCCAGGTACCCCAGGTGCCCGGCGTCGAAGTGGCCCCGGAGGAGGAGGACCTCGAGGCTGAGGAAGTCGCGCCGGTCGTGGCCGGCGTGGCGCCGCCACCGCGCCGCCCGCCGTCCGGCCGGCGGCGCGGGGCGTCGCAAGGGACGCACCGGCGCTGAGCCGGCCGAATGACCGGCATGGGACGCTAGAGCTTTTTCATGAACATCACAGCAGACGCAGTCAAGCAGCTCCGCGAGCGCACCGGCGCGGGAATGATGGAGTGCAAGAAGGCACTCGTGGAAACCAAGGGCGACCTCGATGCCGCCGCCGAGCTCATGCGCAAGCAGGGGCTGGCCAAGGCGGACAAGAAGGCCACGCGGGTGGCCGCCGAAGGGGTCGTGGTGGTGGCGCGCTCGGGCGATCATCGCGCCGCTGCGATGGTCGAGGTGAACTGCGAGACCGACTTCGTGGCGCGCGAGCACGATTTCCGCGGCTTTGCCCACGCACTCGCCGAGTGCGCGCTGCACAGCCAGCCGGCCGACCTGGCCGCCTTGCATGCCGCCAGGCTTCCTTCCGGGGAGAGCGTCGAGGAGCGCCGCCGGGCCCTGGTGGCCAAGATCGGCGAGAACATCAGCGTGCGCCGCTTCGCGCTCCTGAGCTCCAGTGATCACCTGGGCGCGTACGTGCACGGCACGCGCATCGGGGCCCTGGTGGCGCTCAAGGGCGGCACGGGCGAGCTCGCCCACGATGTGGCGATGCACGTGGCGGCCAGCAACCCGCGCTACCTGTCGCAGGCGCAGGTGCCGGCCGAGGTGATGGCGAAGGAACGCGAGATCCTCGCCGAGCAGGCGGCCGCCGAAGGCAAGCCACCGGAGATCGTCGCCAAGATGGTGGAGGGGCGGCTGCGCAAGTCCCTGAACGAGATCACCCTCGGCGGACAGGCCTTCGTGAAGGATCCGGACGTGACGATCGAGAAGCTGCTGAAGGGCGCCAAGGCCGAAGTGCTCGCCTTCGAGCGCTTCGAGGTCGGCGCCGGCATCGAGAAGAAGCAGGACGACTTCGTGGCCGAGGTCATGGCGCAGGTAAAGAGCGCCGGCCCGGCGGTCCGGCACTGACCCGTAGGGGGCGCGGCAGCGATCCTGTAGGAGAGAACCCCGCCGCGCGCGGGGTTTTTTCCATCGGCCTTAAGGAGAGATAAATGACGCAAGCGACGGCGCGGTACTCCCGGATCCTGGTGAAGCTTTCGGGTGAGGCGCTCCTGGGTAACGGCGACTACGGCATCGACCCGGCCGTGATCAAGCGCATCGCCGGGGAATTGCAGAACATCCATGCCATGGGCGTGCAGGTCGCGGTGGTCATCGGTGGCGGCAACATCTTCCGCGGTGCGGGGCTGGCGCGTGCCGGCATGGACCGCGTGGCCGCCGATCACATGGGCATGCTCGCCACGGTGATGAACGCGCTCGCCATGCAGGATGCGCTGGAGAGCCTCGGGATGCAGGCGCGCGTCATGTCCGCGATCCGCATCAACGAGGTGTGCGAGGACTACATCCGGCGCCGCGCCATGCGCCACCTGGAGAAGGGGCGCATCGCCATCTTTGCCGCCGGCACCGGCAACCCGTTCTTCACGACCGACACCGCCGCGGCGCTGCGCGCCATCGAGATCGGCGCGGACGTGCTGCTCAAGGCGACCAAGGTGAACGGCGTGTACTCGGATGACCCGGCGCGCAACCCCAAGGCGGTGCGCTATGCCACCCTCACTTACGACAAGGTACTCAGCGACAAGCTGAACGTGATGGATGCGACCGCGATCGTCATGTGCCGCGACAACCACCTGCCGCTGCGCGTCTTCAACCTCACCAATTCCGGGGACCTGACGCGCATCGTGCGCGGTGAAGACGTCGGCACGACCGTCACGCTGGAGTGAATGCTTCCCGGCAGCGAGGAGAAAACAACCCATGCTCGAAGATCTGAAGAAGGACGCGCGCGAGCGCATGGCGAAATGCGTCAGCAACTTCCAGGCCGACCTGAAGAAGCTGCGTACCGGGCGGGCGCACCCGAGCCTGGTGGAGCACCTGAAGGTCGACTACTACGGCTCGGAAGTGCCGCTGCAGCAGGTCGCGAGCATCGCCGTCGAGGACGGCCGCACGCTGGTGATCTCCCCGTGGGAGAAGAGCGTGGTGCAGGCCATCGAGAAGGCGATCTTCAAGTCCGACCTCGGGCTCAACCCCATGACCGCCGGCACCGTGATCCGCGTTCCCATGCCACCGCTCACCGAGGAGCGCCGGCGCGAGATCACCAAGATGCTGCGCCACGATGCGGAGAATGCGCGCGTCGCGGTGCGCAACGTGCGCCGCGACGTCATGAACGACATCAAGGATCTGCTGAAGGAGAAGGTGATCTCGCAGGACGACGAGCGGCGCGCGGAAACCGAGGTGCAGAAGCTGACCGACAAGCACGTCGCCGACGTCGATGCACTGCTCGCCGCCAAGGAAAAAGAGGTCATGCAGGTGTGACCACGGCTGCTTCCAATCCGGTCCTGCCGCGGCACATCGCGATCACGATGGACGGCAACGGCCGCTGGGCCGCCGCACGCGGGCTGGCGCGCAGCGCCGGCCACAAGGCGGGGCTCGCCCCGGTGCGCCTGTGCATCGAGGAGTGCGCGCGCCGCGGCGTCGAGGCGCTCACCCTGTTCGCGTTCTCGAGCGAGAACTGGTCGCGCCCGCTGGTGGAGGTCGCAAGCCTCATGGACCTGTTCGTGGACGCACTCGACAAGGAGATCACCGAGCTGCACGCCAAGGGCGTGCGCGTGCGCTTCATCGGCGCGCGGCGCAACCTCAGCGTGCGGCTGCAGGCGCGCATCGCCGCGGCCGAGGAGCGCACGGCGGCCAACGCGCGCCTGAAGCTGCAGCTGGCCGTCAGTTACGGCGGGCGCTGGGACATCGTGCAGGCGGCGCAGCGCCTGGCACGCGAATGTGCCAGCGGGGCGCTGCGGCCCGAGGAGCTCACCGAGGCGCGCTTCGCCGCTGCGCTCGAGCTTGCCGGGCTGCCGGAGGCGGACCTGCTGATCCGCACCGGCGGCGAGCAGCGCATCAGTAACTTCCTTCTGTGGGAGCTGGCCTACGCGGAGCTGTTCTTCACACCGCGGCTGTGGCCGGACTTCGCGCTGGCGGACTTCGAGGAGGCCCTGCGCTTCTTCGCCGGGCGCGAGCGGCGCTTCGGCCAGACCGCCGGCCCAGCGCGCATCGTGACGGAGTCGCTGCGCAAACGCATCATCACCGCGGCCGTGCTTGCCGTGGCGCTGCTCGTCACCGTGCTGTGCCTGCCCTCCTGGGCGACGCTCGCCGTGGTGAGTGCCGTGGTGCTGCTGGGCGCCTGGGAGTGGTCGGGGTTCCTGCGCCTGCCGGGCACGGGGCTGCGCCTCGCCTACGTGGGCCTGATCGCGGTGCTGATGTTCGCCGCCTGGTCGTTCACGGTCACCGCGCGCGGGCGGCGCGCTGCTCATGGGCGTGGCGCTCTTGTGGTGGTGCATCGCGCTCCGGTGGATCATGCTCGCGCCGCGGCGCGTGGCGACCTGGTCGGCCGCGGCGCCGGGGTGCTGGCGCTGGTGCCGGCGTGGCTGGCGCTCGTGCGCTTGCGCCTGGATCCCGCCGCCGGCGCGCAGTGGGTGCTGTATGCGCTGATCCTGGTGTGGCTCGCCGACATCGGTGCGTTCTTCAGCGGGCGGCAGTTCGGGCGCGTGTCGCTCGCGCCACAGGTCTCCCCGAGCAAGACCTGGGAGGGCGTGCTCGGGGGGATGCTTTTTGGGGCGGTGTGGGGGCTCGCCGGGGCACGGTGGTTTCACCTGCCGGCGCTCGTCTTCCTGCCCCTGTGCCTGGCGGTCGTAGGATTCTCCATCGTGGGTGACCTCACCGAAAGCCTGCTCAAGCGGCACGCCGGCCTGAAGGACAGCGGCAGCGTGCTGCCCGGGCACGGCGGAGTGATGGATCGCATCGACAGCATCACGGCCGCGGTGCCGGTGCTGTTCATCGGATTGACGCTGCTCGGGGTGACCCCGTGATTGGCGTCGCGGTACTGGGCTCCACCGGCTCCGTCGGCGACAGCACCCTCGATGTCCTTGCGCGCCATCCGCAGCGCTTCCGCCTCGTCGCCATCGCTGCGCACACCAACGCCGCAAAGCTCGCGCAGCAGGTCCTTGCCTTTCGCCCGCCCTACGCGGCGCTCGCCGATGAAACCGCGGCCGGGGAGTTGCATGCCGTGCTGGCGGGCCGCGCCCCGGGCACGCGCATCCTGGCCGGTGCCGGTGCGCTCGAGGAGCTGGTGAGCCTCCCCGAGGTGCACTGCGTGATGGCGGCCATCGTCGGCGCGGCCGGGCTGCGCTCGACGCTCGCCGCGGCGCGCGCCGGCAAGCGCCTGCTGCTCGCGAACAAGGAGTCCCTGGTCATGGCGGGGCCGCTGCTGGTCGCCGCCGTGAATGACTCGGGCGCTACCCTGCTGCCGATCGACAGCGAGCACAACGCCATCTTCCAGTGCCTGCCGCCCGGAGCGCGTACCGGTGTGGCGCCGGCGGGCCTGCGGCGCGTGCTGCTGACCGCCTCCGGGGGCCCGTTCCTCGACACCCCCAGCGAGGCGCTGGCGACGGTGACGCCCGCGGCCGCCTGCGCCCACCCCAACTGGGTCATGGGGCGCAAGATCTCAGTGGACTCCGCCACCCTGATGAACAAGGGACTGGAACTGATCGAGGCGTGCCTGCTCTTCGGACTGAGCCCGGGACAGGTGCAGATCCTGGTGCACCCGCAGAGCCTGGTGCACTCGCTGGTCGAGTACGTCGACGGGTCGGTGCTGGCGCAGCTCGGCGCACCCGACATGCGCACGCCGATCGCGCATGCGCTGGCGTGGCCCGAGCGCATCGAGTCCGGTGTAGAATTCCTCGACCTGCTCAAGGCCGGGAGGCTCGATTTCCGGCCCCCCGACACCGAGAAGTTCCGCTGTCTGGCGCTGGCGCAGGCCGCGGCGCGCGCCGGCGGCCTGTACCCGGTGCTGCTGAATGCAGCCAACGAGGTGGCAGTACAGGCATTCCTGGAGGGCCGATTGAACTTTCCGGGTATTGCGGCAGTCATTGAAGCCGTGGTGCAGCGTGGGACGGGACGCGCGGCCGGCGGACTGGATGAGGTGCTGGCGGCCGACGCGGAGGGCAGAGTGCGCGCACGTGAGCGGATCCTCGGCATGACACAAAATGCATCGGTGAAGGGCGCTCGCGCATGAATCTGGTCTGGACGCCGTTCTGGTTCATCGTCGCCGTGGGGCTGCTCGTCACCGTGCACGAGTTCGGCCACTATTTCGTGGCGCGGCGCCTCGGCTTCAAGGTACTGCGCTTCTCGGTGGGCTTCGGTAAGCCGCTGCTGAAGTGGGTCGGCGGCGCCGACCGGGTCGAATACGTCGTGGCCGCCATTCCCCTCGGCGGCTACGTGAAACTCCTCGATGAGCGCGAAGGACCGGTGCCGCCGGAGGAGCTGGCGCGCTCGTTCACGCACCGGCCGCCCTGGCAGCGCATCGCGGTGCTGCTGGCCGGTCCGGCGTTCAACATCCTGTTCGCCGTGCTGGTGCTCGCCGGCATGTTCTGGGTGAACGGTATCGACGAGATGCGCCCGCGCATCGGCGACGTCACCGTCGACTCGATCGCCGCTCGCTCCGGACTGCGCTCCGGCGATGAGATCCAGAGCGTCGACGGTCGCGCCGTTACCGGTTGGCGCGACGTCGTGCTGGGACTGTTGGATGGGGTGAGCTCCCGCAACGAGATCGTGCTCGGCGTGCGTGACGCGGCGGGTGCGGCGCGCACCCTGCACCTGCCCCTGCCCGACGCCGAGCAGCGGCGCCATCTGACTGAACCGGCCGAGCTCCTGCGTGGCCTTGGTTTTGAGTTCTGGCAGCCACCGGTAGCGCCGATCGTCGGCCCCGTCGAGCGTGGCGGACCTGCCGCGCGCGCCGGTCTCGTTCCCGGCGACCGTATCGTCGCGATCGACGGCGTGCGCATGAACGACTTCAAAGAGATTGCCGACTACGTGCACGCGCGCCCGGACCAGCGCATCAGCGTCGAGTATGCGCGCGGGGGCGCAACGCACACGGTGGTGATGCAGGTTGCGGGCGATGACGTCAACGGCAAGCGCACCGGCTTCATCCACGTGAGCCCGCAGCGCATCGTCGATCCCTCGCTCATCGTGCATACCCAGTTCACGCCGCTCGCGGCGCTCGCGCGCGGCGCCACCGAGTCCTGGAGCCTCACGGTGTTCCAGGCACGTCTGTTCTGGCGCATGGTGATGGGCAAGGTATCGCTGAAGAACCTCAGCGGGCCGTTGTCGATCGCCAAGTACGCCGCAGAGTCGGCTGAGGCCGGCACCAGTTCCTTCCTGGCGACCCTCGTGATCCTGTCATTGTCGCTTGGGTTTCTTAACCTCCTGCCGATCCCCATCCTCGATGGTGGTCAGATCGTGTTCCAACTGGCGGAGTGGCTCAAGGGAAGCCCCCTGTCAGAGCGCACGCAGGTCTTCGGACAGCAGGTCGGCATCGCCCTTCTCATCGTCCTGATGGGTGTCGCGCTATACAACGACATTGCGCGCCAGTTCAGTTGATCGGCCATAAAGATCGCCGCGGCGATCTGCAAAACACCCGCCGGCGGATGTGAGTCCTCCGGTTTGTCGATAGTGCGGTGCCTGAGTTTTCTGATGAGCGCCAGTGAGCGCCTGAAGTGAGAGAGTCCTGGTGAAGGGAGCATGAAGACGCGGATTGCCCTGGGCGGAGCAGCGCTCGCGCTGTGGTGCGCGCTGACGCTGGCGCAGACGCGCCTCCCGTCCGAGCAGACCGCACCCGCACCGCCCGCGGCGGAGCCCGCCGCGCAGCCGCCGGCGCCTGCCGCCGGTGCGCCCGCGCCGTCTGCGCCCAGTGCCCCTGCCCCTGCTGCGCCATCGCAGGAGGAAGTCATCCCCTCGGAGCCGCCGCCTGCCATCCGGCTGCCCGGGGCACCCGAGGCTCCCGCGCCGGAGCAGGCCGCACCCCAGACGCCCCAGGTTGCGCCCGTGACGACCATCTTTACGGTCGGCGACATCAAGATCGAGGGACTGCAGCGCGTCTCCGAGGGCACGGTCTACAACTACCTGCCCGTGAACATCGGTGATCGCCTGACGCCCGCACGTGTGCGCGAGGCGATCAAGGCGCTGTACGCGACCGGCTTCTTCCGCGACGTGCAGATGCGCCGCGAAGGCAACACGCTGATCGTTGTGGTGCTCGAGCGTCCCTCGATCGAGAGCTTCGAGATCACCGGCAACAAGGACATCAAGACCGAGGATCTGCAGAAGTCGCTGCGCGGAGTCGGGCTGGCGGCCGGCAAGACCTTCGATCGCTCGGTGCTCGAGGATGTCACCCAGTACCTGACGGATCAGTACTACTCGCGTGGCAAGTACGGCGTCAGGATCGACACCAAGGTCGAGGAAGAGTCCGGCAACCGCGTCAAGATCAAGATCGACATCAAGGAAGGCAACCGCGCCAAGATCCGCGAGATCAACATCGTCGGCAACAACACCAAGATCAAGAACAAGGACATCCTTGAGACCCTGGAGCTGAAGACGCCGAACTGGCTGTCCTGGTACAAGCAGGATGACCGCTACTCGCGCGAGTCGCTGCAGGGCGACCTGGAGAAGATCCGCAACTACTTCATGGATCGCGGCTACGCGAACTTCAATCTCGAGTCGGTGCAGGTGGCGATCGCCCCCGAGAAGGAAGACATCTTCATCACGGTGAACATCGAGCCGGGCGCGATCTACAAGGTTTCGAGCGTCAAGCTGGCCGGCACCTTCGTCGTGCCGCAGCGCGAGCTCGAGGCGCTGCTGCTGATCCACCCCGGTGACACCTTCAACCGCAAGCTCATCACCAGCAGCCAGGAACTCATGCAGAATCGCATGGGCCGCGACGGCTACGCGTTCGCCAAGGTCGAGCCGGTGCCGACCGCGGACAACGTCACCCACACCGTCGCGCTCACCTTCTTTGTCGACCCGGGCAACCGCGTGTACGTGCGCAACATCAGCTTCTCGGGCTCGAACCGCATCAACGACGAGGTGCTGCGCCGCGAGATGCGCCAGCTCGAGGGCGGCTGGCTCTCCAACACCTCGCTGGAGCGCTCCAAGCAGCGCCTGCAGCGGCTGCCGTACATCAAGTCGGTGGAATTCGAAAACACTCCGGTGCCCGGAGCCCCGGACCTGGTGGACACCAATTTCAAGATCGAGGAGGGCCCGGCCTCACAGCTGTCCGGCGGCATCGGTTATTCCGAGACGTACAAGTTCATGTTGAACGGCAGCTATGCCGATTCCGACTTCCTCGGTACCGGTCAGCGCGTTGCGATCAACCTGAACGGCGGCGCCTTCAGCAAGGTGTACAGCATCCAGCACACCAATCCGTACACCAGCATTGACAACGTGCAGCGCACCGAGTCGATCACCTACAGCGACGTGACGCAGTTCGTGTCCTCGTCCTCGCAGTTCTCCTCCCACACGCTCAGTCTCGGACCGACCTGGGCGTATCCGATCACCGAGTACATGTACGTGCGCCTTGGCGCCGCGTTCAGCACCTCGCAGCTGCTGACCAACTCGCAAGGCAGCGCCGAGCAGTCGCAGCAATGGGTGCAGCAGAACGGGCACTCGTTCACGCGCGTCGCGCACGATGACAACACCAACAACATCTTCCTGTTCTATGGCACGGACTTTAAGACGCTCGAGGCCCAGGCCGGCTGGGACTGGGACACGCGCAACCGCACCCTGTTCGCCGACCACGGCATGCGCATGACGCTGTCCGGCTCGATCACCGTGCCGATCAGCGACGTGCGCTTCTGGATCGCCAACTACCAGTTCGTCAGGTACGTACCGCTGGCCGGACGCTGGACGCTCTCGTTCCTGGAAGGGGTCGATTACGGTGAGCCGCTCGGCAACACGACGGCGCTGCCCCCGTACCGCCAGTTCTACGGCGGCGGTCCGGACAACGTGCGCGGCTTCCGCGAGAGCCGCCTGGGGCCGACCGATCAGTTCGGCAATCCCTATGGCGGCAACCTGCGCATCACCAGCCAGAACGAGTTGATCTTCCCCATGCCGGTGAAGTGGGCGCAAACCGCCCGCGTGAGCGCCTTCTACGACATGGGCGGGGTCTATTACACCGGTGACAAGATTAAGTTCTACGGCCCCGACAACGTCACCCCGCAGAGCTGGAACCTGACCAGCTTCTCCGATATCCGACGCTCGTTCGGTGTTGCCGTGCAGTGGCTGGCTCCCCTGGGGCTGTTCCGGTTCAGCTACGGGATCCCGCTGAACGCGGTGAAGACCAACTACATCACCGCGTGGCCGGATCAGACCGAGGGCTTCCAGTTCTCCGTGGGTAATGCGTTCTAGGCGCCCGAACGCAAAGAAAGCAGCCTTTTGGGGCGTTCTACGCGATACTAGGAGTTTTCAGCCGGCCCCCTCCCCGGGGCCTGGCCACGACCACAAATGGTTACACAGAGGTAGGTAAGTCCGTGATGCGTTTGATCAGCAGCAAAGTGGCGCTCTGGGCGATGGCAGCGGGGATCTCCCTCGCCGCGGTGCCGGCCTGGGCGGAACCGAAGATCGGAATCGTCGACGCGCAGCGTCTGCTCGAGGAGTCCCCCCAGGGCAAGGCCGTGCAGGAGTCCATGCGCGCAGAGTTCGCACCGCGCCAGCGCACGTTGCAGGCCCAGGAGCAGGCGCTGAAGGCCAAGGTCGAAAAGCTGCAGAAGGACGGCGCGACGATGTCCGAGGATCAGCGGCAGCGCGCGGAGAAGGAACTGCGCGACGGGCAGCGCGATTTCGAGCGCGCCCGCGGGGAGTTCCAGGATGACATCAGCGCGCGTCGCAACGAGGAGTTGTCGCGCCTGCAACGCACGCTCGGCGAAGAGGTGCGCGCCTATGCCAAGGCGAACAACTTCGACCTGGTGCTGACGGCGGAGGGGCTGGCCTACGCCGCGCCCACCTACGACGTCACCCCCGGGGTGCTGGCTGCGCTGCAGGCTCACGCCGGTGCGAGCGGCGCACGCCCTGCGGCGACGCCGAGCACACCGCCGGCGCCGGCCAGCAAGCCGAAGTAAGCGCAACGCACGCGCCAGGGCGGGGTTGCGCGAGCCATGGGGGTATCGCTTGGTGAGCTCGCGGTACGCTTCGGTTGCGAGCTGCGCGGTGATCCTGACGCACGGGTCGAGCGCGTCGCGACGCTCGCCAATGCCGATGCCGGCGCGCTGACCTTTCTCGCCAACCCGCGCTACCGCTCCCAGCTCGCCGCCACCAAGGCGACGGCGGTGGTGCTGAGCGCCGCGGCGGCGGATGACTGTCCCACCGCCGTGCTCGTGAGCGCCGACCCCTACGCCACCTACGCACGGATTGCCGCGCTCCTGCATCCCCTGCCGGCGCTCGTGCCCGGGGTTCACCCGAGCGCCATCGTCGCGCCCGGGGCACGCATCGATGCCAGCGCGCAGGTGGGCCCGCTCGCGGTGATCGGCGCCGACGTGACCGTCGGTGCGCGCAGCTTCATCGGCCCGCAGTGCGTGCTTGATGCGGGCGTGACGCTCGCGGAGGACGTGCGCCTGGTGGCCCGCGTGACGCTCGGCCCCAGGGTGCAGATCGGTCCCCGCACGGTGGTGCAGCCGGGGGCGGTGATCGGGGGTGACGGCTTCGGCTTTGCCCCGGTGCGCGGCACGTGGCTGAAGGTGCCGCAGGTCGGGGCGGTGCGCGTGGGCGCGGACGTCGAGATCGGCGCGAACACCACCATCGACCGCGGCGCCCTCGGGGACACGGTGCTCGAGGAGGGGGTGAAACTCGACAACCTGATCATGATCGCGCACAACGTGCGCATCGGTGCGCACACCGCGATCGCTGCCTGCACCGGCGTCTCCGGCAGCACCGTCATCGGCCGACGCTGCATCATCGGCGGTCATGTCGGATTCGCCGGGCACATCAGCATCGCCGACGACGTGCACATCACCGGCTACTCGATGATCAGCCGCTCGATCGGGCGCGCCGGCGTATACTCGAGCGGCATTCCCTTTGAAGAAGCGCGTACCTGGCGCCGTCTGGTGGCCCGCTTCAAGCGCATCGGCCTGCTGGAGGATCGCCTGCGCAAGCTCGAGCAGGCGACGGGCCTGAAGAGCCAGCCAGAGCAGGAAGAGGACGATGACTGAAGCCCTGCAACTTGACATCCAGGCCATCCTCGAGCGCCTGCCACACCGCTATCCGTTCCTGCTGGTCGACCGGGTGCTCGAACTGCATCCGGGCAAGAGCATCCGTGCGCTGAAGAACGTCACCTACAATGAGCCGTTCTTCCCCGGGCACTTCCCCCACCGCCCGGTGATGCCCGGCGTCATGATTCTCGAGGCGCTGGCGCAGGCCTGCGGCATCCTGAGCTTCGTGACCGGCGGGGTCATTCCTGGTCACGCCACGCGGCTCTACTTTGTCGGCGTCGATGAGGCGCGCTTCCGCAAGCCGGTGGTGCCCGGGGATCAGCTGGTGCTGTGCGCGCAGCTGCAGCGCACGATGCGCGGCATCTGGCGCTACGGCACCACCGCGCTCGTGGGTGAGCAGGAGGTCGCGCATGCGGTGATGATGGTGAGTTTCACCCCGGAGCCCGCCAAGTGATCGACCCGCGCGCGGTCGTATCACCCCAGGCGCAGCTCGACGCCGACGTCAGCGTCGGCCCCTTCAGCGTCATCGGACCTGAGGTCACCATCGGCGCGCGTACGCGCATCGAACCCCACGTGGTGATCAGCGGCCCGACCACGATCGGCGCAGACAACCACGTCTTCCCGTTCGCCGCCATCGGCGGTGCGCCCCAGGACAAGAAGTACCGCGGCGAGCCGACGCGTCTGGAGATCGGCGACCGCAACGTGTTTCGCGAGAGCTGCACCATCAACCGCGGCACCACGCATGACCAGGGCGTGACCCGCATCGGCAGCGACAATCTGTTCATGGCGTACGCGCACGTCGCCCACGACTGCCAGATCGGCAACCAGACAGTGTTCGCCAACTGCGCCGCCCTCGGTGGCCACGTGCAGGTCGGCGACTGGGTGATCATCGGCGGGCTGTCGGCCGTACATCAGTTCGCCAAGATCGGCGCGCACGCCTTCCTCGGCGGCGGCACGATCCTCTCGCGCGACGTGCCGCCGTACGTCATGGTCACGGGCAACCCGGCCGTGCCGCACACCGTGAACGCCGAGGGCCTCAAGCGCCGCGGCTTCACCGAGGAGCAGATCCGCACCATCCGCGACGCCTACCGCATCCTCTATCGCTCGGACCTCAAGCTCGCCGAGGCGATCGCGCGCCTCGAAGTGCTGGCGCAGACGCACGCCGAGATCCGTCCGTTCGTCGCCTTCATTCACGCCTCCAACCGCAGCCTGGTGCGATGAATGCCGCGGTCGCGCCCCCGGCCCCGGCCGCGGCGCTGCGGGTCGGATTCGTGGCCGGCGAGCATTCCGGGGATACCCTCGGGGCGGCGCTGATCGGCGCACTGCGCGAGCGCGTCCCGCACCTCGAGTGCTTTGGCGTCGCCGGGCCGAAGATGGTTGCCGCGGGCTGTCAGGCCTGGGCCCAGGCCGATGAGCTCGCGGTCATGGGCCTGGCGGAGGTGCTCGCGCACCTGCCGCGGCTGCTGAAGCTGCGCGCGCGGCTGCGTACGCGGTTCCTGGCCGAGCGCCCCGACGTGTTCATCGGCATCGACGCCCCCGAGTTCAATCTGCGCCTGGCCCAGGGGCTGAAGAACGCGCGCATCCCCACCGTGCAGTACGTGAGCCCGCAGGTGTGGGCCTGGCGGCAGGGCCGGGTACGCACCATCGGCCGCGCGGTCGACCTGATCCTGTGCCTGCTGCCGTTCGAGACCGAGTTCTACGCCGCGCACGGGGTGCGCGCCGAGTTCGTGGGCCACCCGCTCGCGGATCAGATCCCGCTCAATCCCGATCGTGCCGCCGCGCGCGCCGCGCTCGGCGTGGCAGCGGCCACGCCGCTCGTGGCGCTGCTGCCGGGCAGCCGGCTCGCCGAGGTGACGCGGCTGGCCGCGCCCTTCATCGGCGCGGCGGCGCACATTGCCGCGCGCCAGCCCGCCTGCCGCTTCCTCGCGCCGATGGCTTCCGCGGCCACTCGTGAGGCGTTCGCGAAGGAAATCGCGCAAGCCCCCGACGCACCACAGATTCAGCTGCTCGAGGGTGGCGCGCAGACCGCGCTCGCCGCCGCCGACGCGGCGATCGTCGCCTCCGGCACCGCGACGCTGGAGACGCTGCTCAGCGGGCGTCCGATGGTCGTGGCCTACCGGGTGAGCCCGGTGACCGCCTTCGTGCTGCGCACCCTTGGGCTCGTCAAGGTGCGATACTTTTCCCAGCCGAATCTGCTCGCCGGGCGGGCGCTGGTGCCCGAGTTCTTCCAGGAGCAGGTGAATGGCGCCGCCCTGGGGGAGGCGCTGCTCGGGCAACTCGGGGAGCCGGAAAAAATGCGCGAACTGCAGGAAGAATTCGCCGCGATCCACCGCCGGCTGCGCCTCGGTGGCGCGGCGCGTGCGGCGGAGGCCATCCTGACCCTGCTCGGCCGCAGTGCGGCGGTCGCGGGCACCGATGCGCGCGCCACGCGGCTGTAATCTTGCGCGCGTGGCCGGCGTCGATGAGGCCGGCCGCGGCCCACTGGCCGGCCCGGTGGTCGCCGCGGCGGTCATCCTCGATCCGCGGCGGCGCATCCGCGGACTGGCGGACTCGAAGACGCTGTGCGCGCGCGAGCGCGAGCGCCTGGCGGTGCTCATCCGCGCCCGCGCGCTCGCCTGGGCGATCGGCTGGGCGGATCGCGACGAGATTGACTGCCTGAATATCTTCCAGGCCACCATGCTGGCGATGCGCCGCGCGCTGCTGGCGCTGCCGGTGCCCCCGACGCACGTGCGCGTCGACGGCAACCGCTGCCCGCGCATCGCCGACCTGCCGCTGCCGTGCACGCTGGAAGCGATCATCGCCGGCGATGCGCGCGTGGCGGCCATCAGCGCCGCCTCCATACTCGCCAAGACCCACCGCGATGCGCTCATGGTCACCCTCGATGCCTGCTACCCGGGCTTCGCGCTCGGTGTGCACAAGGGCTACAGCACGCCGGCGCACCTGAGCGCGCTCAAGATGCTGCCGCCGTCGGCGCAGCATCGGCGTTCCTTCGGACCGGTACGCTGTCAGACCGAGGCGGATGAGGATTTCTTGACAGAGTCGGCGTTCGAGAATTAGACCCGCGCCGATGTCCTCAGGCTTCGTCCACCTGCGCCTGCACACCGAGTACTCGCTGCTCGACAGCGTGGTGCGCATCCCCGAGCTGGTCGCCGCCGTCAGCGCCGCCGGCATGCCCGCGGTTGCCGTGACCGATCAGAACAACCTGTTCGCGATGGTAAAGTTCTACCGCGAGGCGCTCAAGAACGGGATCAAGCCGTTGATCGGGGTCGACCTGCTGGTGCGCGAGGAGGGCGAGCGCGCGGCACCCTCGCGCCTGACACTCCTGTGCCAGAGCCCCGAGGGCTACCGCAATCTTGCGCGCCTGGTGAGCCGCGCCTATCTCGAGGGCCAGGAGCGCGGCATCCCGCGCATCGAGCGCGCCTGGCTCACGGCGGAGAACTGCCGCGGCCTGATCGCCCTGTCCGCGGCCAGTGACGGCGACGTGGGCCGCGCCCTCGTCAATGCCCGCGAGGCGGATGCCGAGCGGCTGCTCGGCGCGTGGCTCGAGCTCTTCCCGGGCCGCTACTACCTCGAGCTGCAGCGCCTCGGCCGGCCGTTCGAGGAGGCCTATATCGCCGCGGCCGTGACGCTCGCGAGCCGTCACCATGTTCCGGTCGTGGCCACCAACGACGTGCGTTTCCTCAAGGCCGACGAGTTCGATGCGCACGAGGCGCGGGTGTGTATTCACGATGGCGCGCTGCTCGCCGACCCCGGGCGCGTGCGCCGCTACTCGCGCCAGCAGTACCTGCGCAGCGCGCAGGAGATGGCGGCGCTGTTCGCCGACATTCCCGAGGCACTGGCGAACTCGGTGGAGATTGCGCGCCGCTGCAGCCTGCCGCTGAAGCTCGGCGAGGCGCGCCTGCCGCAGTATCCGGTGCCGAGCGGGTTCACGACGGAGCAGTTCCTCTCCGCTGAAGCGGCGCGCGGGCTCACCGAGCGCTTCGCCGCGGTCGCGGCCGAGCCGCCGGAATATCGCGCGCGCCTGCAGAGCGAACTTGCGGTCATCTGCCAGATGGGCTTCGCGGGGTACTTCCTCATCGTCGCGGACTTCATCCGCTGGGCGCGTGAGAACGGCGTACCGGTGGGGCCGGGGCGCGGCTCGGGCGCGGGCTCGCTGGTGGCCTACAGCCTGCGGATCACCGATCTGGACCCGATCCGCCACGACCTGCTGTTCGAGCGCTTCCTCAACCCCGAGCGCGTGTCGATGCCGGATTTCGACATCGATTTCTGCATGGACGGGCGCGATCGCGTCATCGAGTACGTGGCGCAGAAGTACGGGCGCGAACGCGTCTCGCAGATCATCACCTACGGCACCATGGCGGCGAAGGCGGTGGTGCGCGACGTGGGCCGCGTGCTCGGCATGACCTACGGCTACGTCGATCGCATCGCCAAGCTGATCCCCTTCGAGCTCGGCATCACGCTCGATGCGGCCCTGGAGAAGGAGCCCGAGCTCAAGCGCCTCTACCAGGCCGAGGATGAGGTGCGCAATCTCATCGACCTGGCGCGCTCGCTCGAGGGCCTGACGCGCAACGCCGGCATGCATGCCGGCGGCGTGGTGATCGCGCCCTCGGTGCTCACGGACTTTGCGCCGCTGTACCGCGACGCCGCCGGCGGCAGCGTGGTCACGCAGTTCGACAAGGATGACGTCGAAGCGGCCGGCCTGGTCAAATTCGACTTTTTGGGGTTGCGCACCCTCACGATCATCGACCGCGCGGTGGCGCTCATCAACCGCGAGCGCCCCGCGGGCAGCGCGCCGCTCGACATCGGCACGCTGCCGATGGACGACGCCAGGAGCTACGCGCTCCTGAAGTCGTGCCGCACCACTGCGGTGTTCCAGCTCGAGTCGCGCGGCATGAAGGACCTCATCCGCCGCCTGCAGCCGGACTGCTTCGACGAGATCGTGGCGCTGGTGGCGCTGTTTCGTCCCGGGCCGCTGCAGTCGGGCATGGTCGATGACTTCATCAACCGCAAGCACGGCAGGGGCGACGGACCGATCGACTACCTGCATCCGAGCCTCGAAGCGATCCTCAAGCCCACCTACGGCGTGATCCTCTACCAGGAGCAGGTCATGCAGATTGCCCAGGTGCTCGCCGGCTACACCCTCGGGGGGCGGACCTCTTGCGCCGCGCGATGGGCAAGAAGAAGGCCGAGGAGATGGCGCAGCAGCGCTCCATCTTTGTCAGCGGCGCGGTGGCGCGCGGGGTGCGCGAAGGGCTCGCCGCGCACATCTTCGATCTCATGGAGAAGTTTGCCGGTTACGGCTTCAACAAGTCCCACTCGGCCGCCTACGCGCTGCTTTCCTACCAGACCGCCTACCTGAAGGCACACTACCCGGCGCAGTTCATGGCCGCCGTGCTCTCGGCGGACATGGAGCACACCGACAAGGTCGTGACGCTCATCAAGGAATGCAGCGACATGGGACTCGCGGTGCTGCCCCCGGACGTCAACGCCTCGGTGTACGCGTTCACGGCGTGCGATGAGCGCAGCATCCGCTATGGTCTGGGCGCGGTGCGCGGCGTGGGGGAGGCGGCGGTGGAGGCGCTCATCGGCGAGCGCGCGCGCCAGGGGCCGTTTGCCTCGCTCGAGGATCTGTGCCGGCGGCTGGACCTGCAGAAGGTGAACCGCCGCGTGCTCGAGGCGCTGCTGCGCAGCGGCAGCCTCGATGCCCTTGGCCCCAACCGCGCCACGCTCATGGACCGGCTGGCCGCGGCCATGCAGCTCGGCGATCAGAACATGCGCGCGCACGAGGCGGGGCAGAATGACCTGTTCGGCCTCGTCGGCGATGCACGCGCCAGCGCCCCGCAGCCGGTGCCGCGCGCGCCGCTGCCGGAGTGGAGCGAGGCGGTACGGCTGACCGGAGAGCGCGAGACGCTCGGGCTGTACCTCACCGGGCATCCGCTCGCGCGCTTCGAAGCGGGCCTGTCGCGCTTCGTCTCCCACCGCATCGGCGATCTGGTGAGCGATCGCCCGGTGGCCGGGCTCGAGGCGCCGCGTTTCGGCGGCGGCCGGCCGGTGACCGTCGCCGGCCTCATCGATGAGGTGAAGAAGCGCGGGCCGCGGGTGATCCTGACGCTCGATGACCGCACCGGCCGCATCGAGGCGATGCTGTTCGAGGAGACCTATCAGAAGCACCGCGACCTGATCAGCAAGGACGCGCTGGTGCTGGTCGAGGGGCTGTTGCGCTTCGATGAATTCAGCGACGCCTGGCGGCTGGCCGCGCGGCGCATCACCGAGCTCGACAAGGTGCGCGAGCAGGAGGCGCGCCGGCTCATCATCAAGTGCTCGCACCGCGAGGCCGCCGCCGTCAGCGAGCGCCTGGCGGCGATCCTCGCGCCGTGGCGCCCGGGTCCGTGTCCGATCACCCTCGAGTACACCGGCGCCCAGGCGCGCGGGGCACTGACCCTGGGGAACGAATGGAACGTGCGCGCCAGCCGCGAGCTGCTCGAGCAGCTCGAGGGGCTGCTGGGTCGCAATTCCGTGCAGGTGATCTACGGTGCCCCGGCCGCGGCGCATTCGCCGAGCGTCGTTGACTTGAGGTAACCTCAGCCGCCATGGCCGTCGCATTCCTCGACTTCGAACAACCGATCGCCGAGCTCGAAGCCAAAATCGAAGAGCTCCGCCACGTGACCTCCGAGTCCGAGGTCAACCTGCACGACGAGATCAACCGCCTGCAGGCAAAGAGCCGCCAGCTCACCGTGAGCATCTTCGCCAACCTGACGCCCTGGCAGATCACGCAGCTCGCCCGCCACCCGCACCGTCCCTACACGCTCGACTACGTCAATGCCATCTGCGCGGAGTTCAACGAGCTGCACGGCGATCGCATGTACGCCGATGACGGCGCGATCGTCGGCGGCCTGGCGCGCATCGATCAGCGCGCGGTCATGGTCATCGGGCACCAGAAGGGGCGCGATACCAAGGAGCGCGTGCGGCGCAACTACGGCATGCCCAAGCCCGAGGGCTACCGCAAGGCGCTGCGCCTGATGCGTCTCGCGGAACGCTTCTCCCTGCCGCTCGTCACCCTCATCGACACCCAGGGCGCCTATCCGGGCGTCGGCGCCGAGGAGCGCGGGCAGAGCGAGGCGATCGCGCGCAACCTCTTCGAGATGTCGGTGCTGCGCATTCCGATCGTGACGGTGGTGACGGGCGAGGGCGGCTCGGGAGGTGCGCTCGGCATCGGCGTGTGCGACCGCCTGCTCATGCTCCAGTACAGCACCTACTCGGTGATCTCGCCCGAAGGGTGCGCCTCGATCCTGTGGAAGAGCCAGGACAAGAAGGAAGTCGCCGCCGAGGCCTTGAACCTCACCGCCGACCGGCTGCTGAAGCTCGGGCTCGTGGACGAGGTCATCGAGGAACCCCTCGGCGGCGCCCACCGCAACGCGGCGGCCATGGCGGCGAGCCTCAAGGCGGCCCTCGTGCGCCACCTGGACGAGCTCGACGCCGTGCCGCGCGATCAGCTGCGGCAGGCGCGCGCGGAGAAGATCGCCGGCTTCGGCGTTTTTGCCGAAAACGACGCGGCGTAGGCCGATGGCGCGCGCGCGACCGCGCGAACCTGCGGACTTCACCCCGGCGTGGCTCGCGGCCCGACTGGGCGCGCTCATCCCGGAGTTCCCGCGCGTGTCCGCCTGTGTCGCCTTCAGTGGCGGCGCTGACTCGACCGCGCTCCTGGCGGCGCTCGCGCGCGTGCGGCGCGCGGGGCTGAAGGTGCGGGCGGTGCACGTCGATCACCAGCTGCGACCGGATTCGGCGCGCTGGAGCGCGCATTGCCGCCGGCGCGCCCGCCAGCTCGGCATCCCCCTCGAGGTGCGCCGCATCGTCGTGCCGCGCCCGCGCGGCGCCTCGCTCGAGGCGGCGGCGCGCCTGGCCCGCTACGCCGCCCTCGCGAAGGCCCTGCGGCCGCACGAGATCCTGCTCACCGCCCACCACCAGGACGATCAGCTCGAGACCGTGCTGCTGCAGCTGCTGCGCGGCGCGGGGGTTGCCGGACTTGCCGCCATGCCCGCGAGCGCCCCGTTTGCGCGCGGCCGGCTGGTGCGGCCGCTGCTCGGGATCCCCGGGGCGCAGCTGCGCGCCTGGCTGCGCGCGCGGCAGCTTGACTGGGTCGAGGACGACAGCAACGCCGATGAGCGGCTCGATCGCAACTACCTGCGCCGCCGGGTGCTGCCGGCGCTGCTGGCGCGCTGGCCGGCCGCGGCGGCGACGCTGGCGCGCAGCGCCCGCCACCTCGCCGAGGCGCAGCAGCTGCTCGATGCCCTCGGTGCGGCCGATGCCGCGAGCGCCCAGGTCGGGGCTGCGCTGGCGGCGCCGGTGCTGCGGCGGCTGGATCCCGCCCGGCGCCGCAATGCGCTGCGCCACTGGATCACGAGCCGGGGTTTCCCGGCCCCGCCGGCGCGCCGCCTGGAGGAGATCGCCGCCGCCGTGCTCGCGGCGCGCCCCGATACGCATCCCTTCGTCGAGTGGTCCGGCGTGCGCGTGCGCCGGCACGCGCAGCTGCTGCGCCTCGAGGACGCGACCGCGGGCGCCCGCGCGCCCGATGCCCCGGCGAGCCTGAGCTGGCAGTGGCAGCGGCAGCGGCAGCTGGCGTGGCCCGGCGGCGGCGTGCTGACATTGCGGGCCGATGCACGCGGACCGCTCGACCTGGAGGCGCTGACACCGGTGCTGAGCGTGCGCACGCGCCGCGGCGGCGAGCGGCTGCGCCCGGTAGCGGGCGGTCCGCGCCGCCTGCTCAAGGGCTTACTGCAGGAAGCGCGCGTACCGTTGCAGGAGCGCGCGCAGCTGCCGCTGCTCTACTGCGGCGATACGCTGGTTGCCGTGGGTGACCGCTGGCTCGATGCGTCGGTGCAGGCGGGGGCGCGGACGCGCCGCCGCGGCCGCCTGCGCCATCGCGCCGCGCCCTGAAATCCACGCCGCCGGCGTTTTCCTAAGCCGGGCCGCGCCTGTTGTGCTAAATTGCTCGCCCGTCGTCGCTCACGCCATTTTTCGGTGTCGCGGCTCCACTCGACGGGAATCCCAAGAAGCTTACATATGACGCGCTTTGTATTCGTCACTGGTGGCGTCGTTTCCTCGTTGGGCAAGGGCATCGCCGCCGCCTCCCTCGGGGCCATCCTCGAGGCGCGGGGCCTCAAGATTGCCATGGTGAAGCTCGATCCCTACATCAACGTGGACCCGGGCACCATGAGCCCGTTCCAGCACGGCGAGGTGTTCGTCACCCAGGACGGCACCGAGACCGACCTGGACCTCGGGCACTACGAGCGCTTCGTGCGCACCACCACCGGGCGCAACAGCAATTTCACCACCGGGCGCATCTACGAGCACGTCATCGCCAAGGAGCGCCGCGGCGACTACCTCGGTGCCACGGTGCAGGTGATTCCGCACATCACCGACGAGATCAAGCGCAGCATCAAGCTCGGCGCGGACGGGGCCGACGTGTGCATGGTGGAGATCGGCGGCACGGTCGGCGACATCGAGTCGCTGCCGTTCCTCGAGGCCATCCGCCAGATCGGCGTCGAGCTCGGGCGCAACAACTGCGTCTACATGCACCTCACGCTGGTGCCGATCGTGGGCGGCTCGGGGGAGATCAAGACCAAGCCCACGCAGCACTCGGTGAAGGAGCTGCGCGGCATCGGTATCCAGCCGGACGTGCTCCTGTGCCGCTGCAAGCACCCCCTGCCGGAGGAACAGCGCCGCAAGATCGCGCTGTTCACCAACGTCGAGGAGCGCGCCGTCATCTCCGCCATCGACGCGGACGACATCTACAAGATCCCGATGCTGCTGCACGAGCAGGGGCTCGATGAGATCGTCGTCGACAAGCTGCGCCTGGAAGTGCCGCCCACCGACCTCGCCGAGTGGCGCCAGGTGGTGAACGGCAAGGCCAATCCCGACGGCCAGGTGGACATCGCCATGGTCGGCAAGTACGTGCAGATCCGCGACTCCTACCTCTCGCTCCACGAGGCGCTGATGCACGGGGGCCTCAAGAGCCGCACGCGCGTCAATATCCACTACATCGAGTCGACCGACATCGAGCAGCACGGCCCGCACATGCTCAAGGGCATGGATGCGATCCTCGTGCCCGGCGGCTTCGGCGAGCGCGGCATCGAGGGCAAGATCCAGGCCGTGCGCTTCGCGCGCGAGCACGGCGTGCCGTACCTGGGGATCTGCCTCGGCATGCAGGTGGCGATCGTCGAGCACGGCCGCCACGTGCAGGGCCTGGGGGACGCCAACAGCACCGAGTTCAACCGCGCCACCCCGCACCCGGTGATCGCGCTCATCTCCGAGTGGCGTGATCTCGCGCGCGGCGTGCAGACGCGCGAGGAGGGCTCGGAGAAGGGTGGCACGATGCGCCTCGGTGCGCAGGAAGTCGTGCTGGGCTCGGGCACGCGGGCCCGCGAACTCTACGGGCGCGACGTGATCATGGAGCGGCACCGCCACCGCTACGAGTTCAACAACAACTACCTGGAGCGCTACCGCGCCTCGGGCATGCGTTTCTCGGGTTTCTCGCGCGACGGCCTGGTGGAAGTGATCGAGCTGCCCCAGCACCCCTGGTTCGTCGCCACGCAGTTTCACCCGGAATTCACCTCGACCCCGCGCGACGGGCATCCGCTGTTCACCGGCTTCATCCGCGCGGCGCGCGCACAGCGCGCCGCACAGCTGCCGCAGGCGGCCGGGGCCTGAGGCGGCGCCGCGCCGCCCCGCACCCGCAACCGCAATGCAGCTCACCGGACACGAAGTCGGCGGCCAGCAGCCGTTTTTCCTGATCGCAGGTCCCTGCGTGATCGAGAGCCAGGCGCTGTGCGAGGAGATCGCCGGGCGCCTGAAGGAGATCACGGCCCGGCTCAAGATCCCCTACATCTTCAAGGCCTCCTACGACAAGGCCAACCGCTCCTCGCGCGCCTCGTTCCGCGGGCCGGGGATCGATGCGGGCCTCAAGACCCTGGCCGAGGTGCGGCGCGCGATCGGCGTGCCGGTGCTCACCGACGTGCACGAGGACAGCCCGCTGGCGGAGGTTGCCGCGGTGGTCGACGTGCTGCAGACACCGGCGTTCCTGTGCCGCCAGACCAACTTCATCCTCAACACTGCCGCCCAGGGCAAGCCCGTGAACATCAAGAAGGGCCAGTTCCTCTCGCCCTGGGAGATGCAGAACGTCGTCGACAAGGCGCGCTCGACCGGCAACGCGCACATCATGGTGTGTGAGCGCGGCTTCTCCTTCGGCTACAACAACCTGGTGTCCGACATGCGCTCGCTGGCGATCATGCGCGCCACCGGCTGCCCGGTGGTGTTCGACGCCACGCACTCGGTGCAGCTGCCGGGCGGGCAGGGCTCGGCTTCCGGCGGGCAGCGCGAATTCATCCCGGTGCTGGCGCGCGCCGCGGTGGCCACCGGCATCGCCGGACTCTTCATGGAGACGCACCCGCGGCCCGAGCAAGCCCTCTCGGACGGTCCGAACGCCTGGCCACTGCAGCGCATGGATGCGCTGCTGAGCACCCTGGTGGAGCTGGACCGCACGGTCAAACGCGAGCCTTACGAAGAATCCCTGCTGCCGAGGACTTAGGTACGTCGATGAGCAAGATCACGGACATTCGCGGACGCGAGATCATCGATTCGCGCGGCAACCCCACGGTCGAGGCCGACGTCGTGCTCGACTCCGGCATCCGCGGACGCGCCGCGGTTCCCTCGGGCGCCTCCACCGGCACCCGCGAGGCGGTCGAGCTGCGCGACAACGATCCGAAGCGCTACGGCGGCAAGGGCGTGCTGCGGGCGGTGGAGCACATCAATACGGTGCTGCGCCAGGCGCTGCTCGGTGTCGACCCGCGCGATCAGGGCCTGATCGATGAGCGCATGATCGGGCTCGACGGCACCGAGAACAAGGCGCGCCTGGGAGCCAATGCGATCCTTGGGGTCTCGCTCGCCACGGCGCACGCCGCAGCCGCGGATGCGCGCGAGCCGCTCTACCGCTACCTGGCGCGCCTGAGCGGCGAGCAGCGCGAGCCGGTCATGCCGGTGCCGATGATGAACATCATCAACGGCGGCGCGCACGCCAACAACAGCCTCGACGTGCAGGAGTTCATGATCCTGCCGGTCGGCGCCCCGAGCTTCCGCGAGGCGGTGCGCTACGGCGCGGAGGTGTTTCACGCGCTGAAGAAGCTGCTGGCCGCGCGCGGCCTGTCGACCGCGGTGGGGGACGAGGGCGGTTTTGCCCCGGATCTCGACTCCAACGAGGCCGCCCTCGGCATCATCCTCGAGGCCATCGAGAAGGCCGGCTACCGCCCCGGGCGCGACATCTACCTGGGTCTTGACGTCGCCAGCAGCGAATTCTTCAAGGACGGCCGCTACGAGCTGGCGTCCGAGCAGCGGCGCTTCTCGGCCGCGGAGTTCACCGCCTACCTCGGCGACCTGGCCGCCCGTTACCCGATCATCACCATCGAGGACGGCATGAGCGAGGCGGACTGGGACGGCTGGACGACGCTCACGCGCGCGCTCGGCGGCAGGCTGCAGCTGGTGGGCGATGACGTGTTCGTCACCAACACCCGCATCTTCCGCGAGGCGATCGAGCGCCACATCGCCAACGCCATCCTCATCAAGCCGAACCAGATCGGCACGCTCACCGAGACGCTCGCGGCCATCGACATGGCCGACAAGGCGCACTACGGCGCGGTGATCTCGCACCGCTCGGGGGAGACCGAGGACACCACCATCGCCGACATCGCCGTGGCGAGCGCCGCCACGCAGATCAAGACCGGCTCGATGTCCCGCTCGGACCGCGTCGCCAAGTACAACCAGCTGCTGCGGATCGAGGCGGAGCTGGGCAGCGTGCGCTACGCGGGCCGCGAGGCGTTTCCCGTCAGGCTCTGAGCAAGCCGGCGCGCGCCGCGCCCAGCCCCGCTGCGCCGCAGCGCGGCCGGGGAGGCGCCGAAGAGCCGCACGAAGGCACGCCGCATGCGCTCCGGGTCGCCGAAGCCGCAGCGCGCGGCCACCACCTGTACGCTGCCGGCCCCACTTTGCAGCAGCGCCCGCGCCGCATCGGCGCGGATGCGCTCCACCGCCTTGGCGGGCGTGAGGCCGGTCTCGGCGCGAAACGCCCGCGCGAAGTTGCGCGGACTCATGCAGCAGCGCGCCGCGAGCGCCTCCACGCCCGCGGGCCCGTCCAGGTGCGTGCGCACGTGCTCGAGGAGCCCGCTGAAGCGCCCCGCGCCGCGCTCCATCTCCAGCAGCGCCGAGAACTGGGACTGTCCCCCCGGGCGGCGGTGATAGACCACCAGCTGCTGCGCCGTGCGCTGCGCGACCTCCTCGCCGAGGTCCTCGCCGATCAGCGCCAGGGCCAGATCGATCCCGGCGCTGATGCCGGCGGCGGTCCAGAGCTTCCCCTCACGCACGAAGATGCGGTCGGGCTCCAGCTGCACGTTGGGGAAGGCGTGCCGAAAGCGTTCCGTGAGGCTCCAGTGGGTCGTGGCCGTCAAGCCCTCGAGCAGCCCCGCGGCGGCGAGCAGGAATGAGCCCGAGCACACGCTCGCGACGCGCCGCGAGCGCGCCGCGCAGGCGCGCAGGAACGCCCGCGTCGGCCGGCACGCCAAGCGCGGCGTAGGTACCCTCGCCACCGGCGACCAGCACCGTGTCGAGCGAGCCTGGCCGCGGCAGCGCCTGGGCCTCGAGCGTGGCGCCCGAGGAGCTGACGGTGCGCCCGGCGCGGGCGGCGATCACCCGCAGCTCGTAACTGCCCGGGCGCAGCCGCGCGGCGACCTCAAACGCTGCGATCGGGCCGGCGGCATCGAGCAGCTGGAAGTCCGGAAAGATCAGAAAACCGATGCGACGCATGCGGTGGCAGCCTCCATCGTTGGCGGAAAATGAGGTAAAAACGTCATTTAAGCCAAATGATACCGGGCGCATCATCCGCTGGCGAGAGGGGTTCTGTACCGAAAGGAACGCGATGAGCGCCGAGTTTCCCGTGGTGTTTGCCCTGTACCCGGATATCACGCAGCTGGATTTCACCGGGCCGCTCGAGGTGCTGTGCCGCCTGCCCGGCGCCCGGGTGACGCTCGCCTCGGTGACCGGGGGTGAACTGCCGGCCTCCGGTGGCGTGCGCTTCGCCGGTCTCAGCCGCCTCGATGAGGTGCGCGAGTGCGCGCTGCTGTGCGTCCCGGGCGGCTTTGGCACCGCCGCGGCGATGCTCGATGCGGCCTACCTGCAGAATCTGCGGCGACTCGCCGAGCAGGCCCGGTACCTGACCTCGGTGTGCACCGGCTCACTCTTGCTGGGGGCCGCCGGACTCTTGCGCGGGCGCCGCGCGGCCTGCCATTGGGCCTTTCGCGAGCTGCTGCCGCTCTTCGGCGCGATCCCCGACACGGCGCGCGTCGTGCGCGACGGCAACATCTTCAGCGGCGGCGGCGTGACCGCCGGCATCGACATGGCACTCACGGTGGTCGCGGAGATCGCCGGCCGTGCGTTCGCCGAGGGCGTGCAGCTGGCGATCGAGTACGCGCCCGAGCCACCCTTTGCCGGCGGGCGGCCCGAGCTGGCCGCGCCGCAGGTGGTGCAGGCGGTGCGTCAGCGCTTCGATGCCGTCTGGCCCGAGCGCCGCGCGGCCGCTGAGCGCGCCGCCGCGGCGCTCACCGGGAGCCCGGGGCGCTGAAACGCGTCGCGTCGCCCGGCGACGTCTGCTACGCTCTCGCACCCATGAAGTGGCTCGCCGGCGCGCTGGCTGTCTGCATCCTCCTGCTGCAATACCGCGTCTGGTTCTCCGAGGACGGAGTCCGCGAGGTGGGGCGTCTGAAACACGCCGTCGCCACACAGCAAGCCGAGAATGACGGACTCGCCGAGCGCAACAAGCAGCTCGCCGCGGAAGTGCGCGATCTGAAGACGGGAATGGACGCGCTCGAGGAGCGCGCGCGCAGTGACTTGGGGATGATTGCCCGCAACGAGACTTTCTATCAGGTTGTGCCCCCGCGCCCGCACGCGGCGCCACAGCCGACGGCGCGCACCGCCTCGGCCCGCTAGGCGAGCCTCCCGCCGTGATGCGCTACTGGCTCGTCATGCCCGCCGCGGGCACCGGGCGCCGCTTCGGTGCGGAGGCGCCCAAGCAATACGCTCCCCTGGAAGGGCGCACCGTCATCGAGTGGGCGCTGGCGCCGTTTCTCGGCGATGCGCGCTGCGCACGCATCGTGGTGGCACTCGCCCCCGGGGACGAGCACTGGGGGCGCCTGCCGCTGCGCGAACGCGCCGTCACCGCCACCGGCGGCACCCAGCGCAGCGACTCGGTGCGCAACGCCCTCGCCGCCCTTTCCGGCGCGGCGCAGCCGCTCGACTGGGTGCTGGTGCACGATGCCGCACGACCGTGCCTGCAGAGCGCCGACCTGGAGCGGCTGCTGCGGCACCTGGGCGCGCACCCGGTCGGGGGACTCCTTGGCGTGCGCGTCGCCGACACCCTCAAGCGGGGCGAGGGGGCGGGGGTGGAAGCGACGGTGCTCGCGACCGAGGAGCGCGCCGGCCTGTGGCGCGCCCAGACCCCGCAGATGTTCCGCTACGGTGCCCTGTGCGCCGCGCTCGATGCGGCGCGCGCCGCCGGCCGCACGCCGAGCGATGAGGCCCAGGCGCTCGAGTGGCACGGCGCGCGCCCGCTGCTGATCGAGGGGGCGGCCAGCAACCTCAAGGTGACGACCACGGCCGACCTCGCGCTGGCCGGTGCCATCCTGCGCTCGCGCCACCGATGAGGAAGCGCCCATGAGAGTCGGCTGCGGATTCGACGTGCATGCCTTTGGCCCCGGCAACGCGCTCATGCTCGGCGGCGTGCGGGTAGCGCACACCCACGGCGTCATCGCGCACTCGGACGGCGACGTGCTGCTGCACGCGCTGTGCGATGCTCTGCTCGGGGCGGCCGGACTCGGCGACATCGGTCAGCACTTCAAGGACACCGACCCGCAGTGGCGCGGCGCCGACAGCGCGCGCTTCGTCACCGCGGTGCTCGCGCTGCTGCGCGCCCGCGGGCTCACGGTGGGCAATGCGGACCTCACGCTCATCGCGCAGGCGCCCAAGCTCGCGCCGCATCGCGACGCCATGCGCCAGCGCATCGCACAGCTGCTCGGGATCGAGGTGGCGCGCGTCAACCTCAAGGCCACGACGACCGAGGGCCTGGGATTTCTCGGGCGCGCGGAGGGGATCGCCGCGCAGGCCGTCGTGCTGTTGCGCGAAGATTCCGCCGGTGGCGGCTGAGCTGAGCGCGCGCGCGGCGGCGCTGGCGCCGCCGCATGCGCACGGCGCACCGCGCGCGCAGGCCGAGCTGCGGGTCGTGCCGGAGGATTTCTGCGTCGAGGAGCACCTCGGCTTCGAGCCGGCCGGCAGCGGCGCGCACCTGCTGCTGCAGGTGCGCAAGGTAAACGCCAACACCCAGTGGGTCGCGCGCGAGCTGGCGCGACTCGCCGGCTGCCACGTTGCAGAGGTCGGCTATGCCGGTCTCAAGGACCGGCGTGCCGTGGCGGTGCAGTGGTTCTCCGTGCCCCGGCCGCGCGTGGCGCGCGAGTGGGGCGCCGTGCAGGAGCCGGAGTTCAGCGTGCTCGCCGCCCACGCGCACACCCGCAAGCTGCCGCGCGGCGCACTCGCCGGTAATCGCTTCATCATCCGTCTGCGCGCGCCCGTGGGCACCGGCGCACAGCTCGGGGCGGCGCTCGCGGCGCCCCTGGAGGCGATCGAGCGCGAGGGGGTACCGAATTATTTCGGGCCGCAGCGCTTCGGCCGCGATGGCGCAAACCTCGAGAGGATCGGAGCCGAGCTTACCCGCCTGAAGCCCCCCGAACGCGGCTTTGTGCTCTCGGCCGCACGCGCCGTTATTTTCAACGCCGTGCTCGCCGCGCGCGTGGCCGGCGCCAGCTGGAACCGGTTGCTCCCCGGCGATCTCGCCAACCTCGACGGTCGCGGCAGCATCTTCGCCGTGGAGCAGCCGGATGCGACCCTCGAGCGCCGCTGCCGCGCACTGGAGATCCACCCGACCGGCGCGCTGTGGGGTGCGGGCGACTTGCAGGTCCAGGGTGAGGTCGCGCAGCTCGAGGGGCGCATCGCGGCGGCGTACCCGGCCGAGTGCCGCGCCTGCACCGGGGCGGGGATGCGGCAGGAACGCCGCAGCCTGCGTCTCGCGGTGCGCGAGCTGCGCGTCGAGGTGGAGCCGCAGGCGCTGGTGCTGCAGTTTCGCCTGACGCGTGGCAGCTTCGCGACGGCCGTGCTGCGCGAGCTGGTCACCGCCCCCGGGGAGCTCCCTGAAGGGTGAGGGGTGCCTACCGACCCTCGAGCAGCACGTACAGCGCACCGGTGCCGCCGTCCACGGGGCGCGCCGAGACATACGCCAGGACCGCGCCCGTGTTGCGCAGAAGCGCACTGACCACTCCCTTGAGCACCGGTCCGCGGTGCCCGGAGCGCAGGCCCTTGCCGTGGACGATACGCACGCAGCGCACCTGCTCCTCGAGCGCCTCGATGAGAAAGTGCCGCAGGGCCTGCTTGGCCTGCGGCACGCTCATCCCGTGCAGGTCAATCTCCCGTTGTACCCGGTACTCCCCGCGCCGCAGCCGGCGCACGATGCGCACGTGGATGTGCGGCTGATGAAACACCAGCTCATCGCCTGCGGCACTGCCCGGATCCGCCGCCGCTGCCTCGAGGCTCTCGCGCAGGACCGCGGCGCGGTCGGCGCGCGTGAAGCGCGCGCGCGCCCGCACCTTCGGCGTTCCCACCGCCGGGACCGAGGCGCCCAGGGGCTTAACGCCGCGCACTGCCTCACGAAACAGTTGCGCCTCGTCCGTGGGTTTCTCCGGATCCTTCTCAGCGGATATGACCGTCACGCTGCCTCTCATCATGAAGAACGCTCGGGCGCTGGACGACGAAATCATCTTGACCATCGCAGCGCACGCTGGCAAGGCCAAGAGTGGCGCCAGATCCCGACGATACTGAGCTCGCGGGAATTGGGCCTCGCGTAGCGGCCGAGGCGATGTCAGGGCTACTTCACACACGCGCAGCCGCCGCTGCCTCAGGGCTCCCGCGCCGGCGCGGTCGCCACCCATGCTGCGCCCTCCCAGGGGCTTTGAAACCGAGCCGGTTGGCGATGGTGGCCACCTCGACCCGCGGCCCCAGAGATAGGTAGACCGCGGCGAAAAAATGGGCAGGTGTGCCGATGTGGGCGAATGCGCGACACCCTAGCGTAGCGGCCGTCCGGAAACGTACGGACCTCAAATGGACCGCAGCTATGTTCTGCCACGCGCAGCCGACGCAAACTCCAGATCACCGACGTGCCCCATTCGCGGACCGTGCGGCCCCTCGTATTCAGGCCGGTGGCGATGAGCTCCAGGCCGGGGCACGCTGGAAGCGCTTTCTGCTCCGGCACGCAAGCGCGTCGGGGCTCGAAGCGGCCCGCCCCGGCGGCACGCTCGCCCGCATCTGGAGGGGGAATCATGGTTGACCTCCTCTGGGATGCTGGCGTGCCATGGCCGCAAGCCTCGATTTGCGTGCGCCCCGCACACGAGCCCGGAAGCGCCGGCACGCAAACGCCCGAAAGTGACCGCTGTGGAGCGGCGTCTGTGGAGAGCACGGCACGACTCAGCGAGCCATCGAATCGCGCAGGCCATGATGATGACGGGGACCGCGAGCTGCTGCGCCGCGTCAGTTGCGCGGACCGAGACGCGTTCCGCGAGCTTTACCTCAGCTATCACGGGCGCCTCGCGCGGTTCTTATCCCGTGTCGCGCGCCACCATGACGACGCCGAGGAGATCATCAATGATGTCTTGTTGATCGTGTGGCAGCGCGCCGGCGATTTTCGCGGCGCGTCGCGTGTGTCCACGTGGATCTTCGGCATCGCTTACCGCTGCGCACTCAGCTCCATCCGCGGGTCGAAGGCGCGCTCACGCGCGCGGACACTTGAATTCGATCCTGGCGAGACGTCCATCGAGGACGCGGCTCGGGGAACGGAGAACAGCCAGTTGCTGGATTTCGCGCTCTCGAGCCTGCCGCCCGAGCAGCGCTTAGTGCTCCTGCTCGCCTATCGCATGGAGTGTTCGTGCGAGGAGATTGCCGCGATCGCCGGGTGCCCGGTCAATACTGTGAAGTCACGGATGTTCCAGGCCCGACGCAAACTACGCACGATCATATCCGCGGCCTCCACGCCGCCGGGTTGGTAGCCCGCGCAGAGACTCGTGCGCGGTCGGAAGATCGCGCGCGCGAGTCGGCGGGCAGCGCCTATGCAGCGAACCTCGCCCGCCCGCACGCATGCCTCAATCGCTCCGCCGGCTCTACGGGGGCCATTGATCGTCGGTGCGCTGCCAGGTCTTGTCCGGGTTGTAGCGGTCGATCTTCTTGGCGATGTTCAAGGTATCGGGCCCCAGATCCTTCTGGTAGACGATTCCATCGGGACCGACGATGAAGGTCTTCACGCCCGTTACGCGGTATTGGGCGGGCGCTGCGATGAGGGCAAAACCACCGATCATCACTCCTTCGATCACGTAGTCGAGCTGACCCAACGGCGCGGCCGGACCCTGTCCCTTCAATATTTTGAAGTAGTAACCGTGGTATGCGGATCTTACGGCCGGTGAGTAGCCTTCCTCGATCGCCTTACCGACCGCCGCACTGATTGAGCCTCCGGGCGTGCCGTCAGCGTCCTGCCAGTACAGCCCGTCCTGTTTTCCGGGAGTGCTCATGATGCGTTGGGCGTATTGATGAATACCCGAGCCGTCATGGATCTCGGACGCATAGTCCTGCTGCGCCTCCACGAAGCCACGGCAGACTTGGATAGCGTCCAGTTCGTTGGTGCCGATCCGCCGGTTCAGGATCTCGACACGGCCCGCGCGGGTGTCGAATATCCACCGGCCCTGCTTGTGCATCAAGGGCACCGGGAAGGGCCACGCTTGGTCACCCACCAACACGAGCGCTCGGTTCGGATCTTTGGCATCGATCTCAACCGACATTGCCTTTCTACCTTCGTCCGCAAAGGCGAGGGCGTTAGTCTTGTCCCTTATCGGATCTGCGGATGCCAGCAGATCCTTTCCCTCGGGGCCGAAGATGCCGAGCAAAGCGGGGGTGTCAAACGCCGCCGCGGCTTTGATGAGCGCCTGGCCCGCTTCCTGCGGCGTGGCAAACGAGACTTGCGCTGCGGCCGGCGCAACGGCAGCGGTGCTCTTTGCTTCGGCTTGGTCAGCGGCGGCATAGGAGGGCACCATACCGCCCGTCAACAGCGCCCACAGAAGCGCGCCTTGAACCGCCTGCCATTTCTCCAACCGTGTGCGCCTTGTCTTCATAGTTTACTAGCGGCGGCGCGCGCCGCCCCCGCCGCGACGGCCACCGCCCATACTCGAAGAACCGCGCTGGCTGCTGGCGCGCGCCGAGGAGCTGCTCCCGCCTGCGCCCCCGAAGGCGCTCCGATCGCTCGCGCTCGGGGAAGACGGAACGGAGCGATTACCCACGCGATCGCCGCCGCCTCCGCGATCCGCGCCGCCCGCGCCGCGATCCATGCTGCCCGCGCCGCGATCCGCGGTGCCCGCACTGCGATCCGCGGTGCCCGGCTGTCTGCCGCCGGCGCCACCCGTATCCGCCGGCCGCGTGGCCACCGAGTCCCCGCGCGCCGACCCGCCATATTTTGAGGCGGTCGCACGGTCCGAATAGGGAGCTGCACCGCGATGCTGCGGATTGTGCTGCCAGTTGTTGTTTCCGCCGGCTGGCCGATTGCCGTTGCCGCCGCCGTTCACCCGGTCGCCCGTTGCATTATTGATGAAGTTGTTGTTGTTGTTGATGTTGACGTTGTTGTTTCCCCAGCCACAGCCATAACCCCAGCCGCCGCCGATGGCAACGCCGATCGCAATTCCGACGCCGAACGCAATCGCACCGTAATAGGGTGGGTAAACGATGGGCGGGTAGGGGTAGTAGGGGTAGATCGGGGGACCGTAGACCATCACCGGGTCGTAGCTGGGAACGTACACCACCTGCGGATTCGCCTGCTCGATCACCACGACGGTTTTGTTTTCGACCACCTTCGTTTCTACGACCTGCTGTTCGCTCGATTTCAGCTTTCCGGAATCCTTGGCTTTCTTGCGCATGCGTTGCACCGCATCCATCACGTCGCTTTGCTGCGCCAGAAACGCGTTGCCCAATTCAGTCGTCCACTCGATGTTTTCCGCCAGCAGCTTAACGACATCGCCAAGGGAGGCCATCGCCTGGATACTCGGGTCCCAGTCCTCCTTCTGGACGGCCTCCGCGAGTGCCGCATCCTTCAGATCCTTGTGCTGCTGCAGCCACTGGTGCAGCTGGATCACTTCCAGGGGATAAGTGGACGCCACCAGGGTCTGACTCAATAACGGATCAGGGTAAAGAGCGATCGGCGCCACCAGCGTATCCAGCTGCTCCGCGGGAAGGATCGCCGACGCAGGCGCCGGTGGCGTGGCGGATGGAGTTGGCGCGGCAGGCTCAGATTGCGAGTAAGCGATCCCCGCTGCCGCAATCACGGCGATCAGGATCGATGCGAGAATCGTTCGAAGCGGCTGCATCCGGGATCTAGTTTGTGGATTGCGACTCACACCGCCCATCCGACCGGCGCAGAACATCTGTGCTTGGCCCGCGGTCTCATGCGCGTGACGGGTAGCCGACTGAAGCTTAGCACAGCAAAAGTTAGCGCAGTGACTCGTACCCGCAGTCTGGAACGGCCTTTACTGAGCGCGCCAGAGAACTCCGGTGGTCACCGGCGCCGACGTAAGGCCGAGATTCTCACCATGCGACTCACGTTAGCTGACCGTGTCCGGCAATTGCGCGGGCGCCGACCACGGCGACGCACGCTTGGTGGCCCTCACAGGGCGACGGGCGGCGCGCTCGCGGCTCGGCACGCTGAGGCAGATCAAGCGCAATCCCCAGACGGGTCGAGCACGCGGCCGGATGGATTGATGCCGGCAGCACTGCCCGTTCCGGCGGGAGTTTTCAGTCGTTCTGCGTACGCCCCCGAGGTTACGCGCGGCATGTTCTTCATCGCCGTTATACTCGCGAACCTCGGGACTGATTCCGGGGCGCTGGGTCGGGTGTTCCCACCCTGCCAAAATCCGACATTCGCAAACGCGTGGTTGTAATGGCCAAGTCTCAGACCAAGTATAGTCACGCGCACTTTCTCCCCGCACACAATCTCGAGTGCACGTGAAGATCCTGGTCAGCAACGACGACGGCTACCGCGCCGAAGGCATCCGTTCCCTGCGCGCCGCGCTTGCGACGCTGGCCGAGGTGACCGTGGTGGCTCCCGACCGCAATCGCAGTGGCGCCAGCAACTCCCTGACGCTTGATGTGCCGCTGCGCGTGTTCGAGTCCGAGCCCGGTGTGTACTTTGTGCCGGGCACGCCGACCGACTGCGTGCATCTGGCGATCTCGGGCCTGTTCGATTTTGAACACGACATGGTGGTATCGGGCGTGAACGACGGGCCGAACCTCGGTGACGATGTGCTGTATTCAGGCACGGTCGCGGCAGCGGTCGAGGGGCGCTTCCTCGGGCTTCCCACCATCGCCGTGTCGCTGTGCACCGGAAGTGCCGGCGGCGGCCATTTTGCGACCGGCGCGGAAGTGGCGCGCCGGCTCGTGGCGCAGCTGCTGAAGAGTCCGCTGGAGCGGGCACTCATACTCAACGTCAACGTGCCGGACGTGCCGTTCGCGCAGCTGCGCGGGTTTCGGTCCAGCCGCCTGGGCTACCGCCATCGCTCGGAAGGGGTCATGCGGGCCAACGACCCGCGCGGGCGCCCGGTGTACTGGATCGGCGCGGCCGGCGCCGAGCACGACGCCGGCCCCGGCACCGACTTCGACGCGGTCGCGCAGGGGTTCGTGTCCGTGACGCCGCTGCAGGTCGACCTCACGCGCCATACCGCGCTGCCGGAGCTGTCGAGATGGCTCGGAGCACTCGATGGCTGACACGCGGCTGTCGGGCATCGGCATGACCAGTGCGCGCACGCGCGATCGACTGGTGCAGCGCCTGCGCGAGCAGGGCATCAGCAACCTCGCGGTGCTCGAGCGCATCAAGAACGTGCCGCGCCACATCTTCGTCGATGAGGCGCTCGGCAGCCGCGCCTACGAGGACACGGCACTGCCGATCGGCTTCGGCCAGACCATCTCGCAGCCGTACATCGTGGCGCGCATGACCGAAGCGCTGCTCGAGGGTGGCGCCGTCGACAACGTGCTCGAAGTCGGCACGGGCTGCGGCTACCAGACCGCCGTCCTCGCACCCCTGGTCACTCACCTCAACACGATCGAGCGCATCGAGCCGCTGCTGGTGCGCGCCCGCGAGCGCCTGAAGGAACTCGGCATCCGCAACGTGCGCTTCCGGCACGGCGACGGGAGCCTGGGCTGGAAGGCACACGCACCCTTCGATGGCATCCTCGTGGCCGCCGCGCCCCTCACGGTGCCGGAGGCCCTGATGAAGCAGCTGAAGGTCGGGGGGCGCCTGATCGTGCCGGTAGGTCCGGAGGGCGAGCAGCAGCTGGTGCGCTTTACCCGCCGCGAGCAGCGCATCGAACGCGAGGTGCTCGGGCAGGTCGCCTTCGTGCCGCTGCTCGGCGGAACCACCTGATTTTCCCGGCGGATCCTTGCTTTCGGCTGCCATCTTCATGCCATATCTACATGAGATATAGCCCGTAATAAGTTGAAAAATATAATTAAAATACGGGTGATCATTCGGGAACGAATCGGGTCCGACGCGCAAAACGCTGGAAAAGCAGGGCTTTTCTAACGGCACGCGCGCCGGCCTGTGCGGACGAGTGCAGGGAAAAACTTGTTGTCCGTCAGCAAGCTTGCGCCGACTTCTGGAACGCGCTTAACATGCGACCCCTGTCTCCTAATGACGACAGGCGAGGAGGGTGACCGGCAGAAGACACAGGGAGGAGGGATGTCGCAACAAGAGCAACAAAATTCGAAACAAGAAGAAAAAACGTGCAATTGTTCGAGTCTGTCAGCTTCGAATGATTGTTTGGTTGGTTGACCCTCCCCTTGTGTCTTCTGCCGGTCGCCCTTCCGGCACCCAGGCGCTAACGTAAAAACAGCGCCGCGGCGACCCGCCGCTCTTCCTGAACCAGGACGTTGAATGTGCGGCAGGCCGCACCGAGTTGCATCGCCTCAAGCCCGATGCCACGCGCCGTGAGCGCCTTGCGCAGCGGCAGCGGCGCAAACTGCTGCGTCATGCCCGTGCCGAGAATCACCAGCTCAGGGTCGAGCGCAAGCAGCGCATCGGCGTGGGCGACCGTCAGCTCTGCAAACACCGCGGCGCCCCAGTTCGTGAGCAGCCTGGTCGGCCGTGACCAGACAGCTCCCCTGCACGCGCATCTCACCGACGCGGATCTCGGTGTCCGAGTAACCGCGGATCAGATTGACGCCGGCGCTGCCTTCGAGGGTGAACTTCACGATAGCGTTACGATACCGCCCGTGCGCGAACTCGTCATAGTCCTCACCGATCTGTACCTGCCCGAGGCGCAGCCGCAAGCCGCCGCGGGCGCGCCGGCGGCGCTGCCCGGGATCGAGTACGCGGGGCGCTACGGGGAACGCGTGGCACTCACCGCCGGCTGGCGCGCGTGGCTCGCGCGGCGGCTGGGCCGGGACGATCTCGCCGCGCTCGCCCCGGCGCGCATTGCGGCGGCGGTGCTGCCGGCGACATCCGAGCCGCAGTGGCTCGCCACGCCGGTGCATTTAAGCGCCGGGCTCTCGCGCGTGCACCTCGACCATCGCGGGCTGCTGCGCCTGGGCGCCGCGGAGCAGACAGCGCTCACGCGCGCCTTCGCCCACGCCTTTGCCGGCTCCGGCTTCACGCTCGCGGCACTGCCGTGCGGGGAGTTCGTGTTGCAGGCACCGGGCATTCCCGCGGTGCCCACGACCGAGCCGGCGCGCTGCGCGGGCGGGGAGATCGCCGCGGCGCTGCCCCACGGGGCGCAAGCTGCGGCCTTGCGGCGCGTGGCCGCCGAGATTGAGATGTGGCTGCATGGGGCGGAAATGAACGCGGTGCGCACGCGCCTGGGGCGCCCGAGCGTCAATGGGCTGTGGCTGTGGGGCGGCGGCGACTCCGCCGCGGCGCCCGTTCCCCGGGCGCTGGTGCCCGCGCCGCTGGGTTTCGGATCGGACGCGTACCTGGATGGGCTGTGGCGGCTGCACGGCGAGAGCTGCCGGCCCTTGCCGCAGGACCTCTCGGCGGTGCTCGCCGCGGCCGCGGATGCGCCCCTCGTGCTCGCGCTGTCGGTCGCCGCCGAGCTGCAGCAGTCCCTGCACGCGAGCTTTGCGCAGGCGCTCGCGGCGCTCGATGCGCGCTTCATCGCCCCGGCGCTGGCGGCGCTGCAGGGCGGCACGCTCGCGGGCGTGACGCTCCTGGCCAACGACACGGCGCTCACCGTCCACCGCCGCAGCGCGCTGCGCATCTGGCGCCGCGGCCGTCCGGGACTTGCGAGCCTCACATGGGCTTGAGGATCGTGCGCCGCGCCGCCGTGCCCCTCGGGGTGGCCCTGGGCGCCGAGCTGCATCCGGTGCTGACGCGCGTCTACGCGGCACGCGGCGTGCGCTCGGCCGCCGAACTGGATCACTCCCTCGAGCGGCTGCTGCCGGTCGGTACGCTGGAGGGCATCGCGCCGGCGGTGGACCTGCTGCTCGAGCACCGCGCGGGCCGGATCCTCGTGATCGGTGACTTCGACGCCGACGGTGCCACCAGCAGTGCGCTCATGGTGCGGGCGCTGCGCGGGCTCGGGTTCGCGGCCGTCGACTTCCTGGTCCCGAACCGCTTCCAGTTCGGCTACGGCCTGACCCCCGAGATCGTGGCGCTCGCGGTGCAGCGCGAGCCGACGCTCATCGTGACCGTCGACAACGGCGTCTCGAGCAACGCAGGCGTCGCGGCCGCGCGCGCCCACGGCATTGACGTGCTGATCACCGACCATCACCTCGCGGGCGTGCAGCTGCCCGAGGCGAACGTGATCGTCAACCCGAACCTCACGGGCAGTCGCTTCGGCAGTCGCGCGCTCGCCGGGGTCGGGGTTGCCTTTTACGTGATGGCGGCGCTCAAACGGCGTCTGGACGCCTCCGGCGGTGCACCCGGGTCGTTTGCGATCGCAACGCTCCTGGACCTGGTCGCCCTGGGCACCGTCGCCGACGTGGTGCCGCTGGATGCCAACAATCGCGTGCTGATCGCGCAGGGCCTGAAGCGCATTCGCGCCGGTCGCTGCGTGGCCGGCATCCGCGCGCTGCTGCAGCTCTCCGGCCGCAGCAGCCGCGAACTCACCGCCGCCGACCTCGCCTTCGGCGTCGCCCCGCGTCTGAACGCCGCCGGCCGCATCGATGATATGAGCATCGGCATCCAGTGCCTGCTCGAAGACGACGAGACGCGCGCCCAGGAACTCGCCGCGCGCCTGGATGCGCTCAATGAGGAGCGCCGCGGCATCGAGGCGAAGATGCAGCAGGAGGCGCTCGCCGCGGTGCGGGTGCTCAGCGATCCGGCCCCCGGGTCCGTTGAGCGCAGCGGCGTCGTGCTGTTTCACGAGAGCTGGCACCAGGGCGTCGTCGGGCTCGTGGCGAGTCGCGTCAAGGAGCGCCTGCGCCGCCCGGTGGTCGCCTTCGCGCTCGCGGATGCGGCGACGTTGCGCGGTTCGGCGCGCTCCATCCCCGGGGTGCACATCCGCGACGTGTTCGATGCCATCGCCGCCGCCCACCCGGAACTCATCAGCCGCTTCGGCGGTCACGCCATGGCGGCGGGGCTGACGCTCGAGCGCGCAGCACTCGAGCCCTTTGCCCGCGCCTTCGATCAGGAGGTTCGGCGCTGGATGGCTGGCCTGGGTGCCACCGATGCGGTCGAGACCGACGGCGAGCTCGCCCTCACCGAGATCGCCCTGGAGACCGCGCAGGCACTGCGCGCCGGGGGCCCCTGGGGCCAGGCCTTCCCGGAGCCGAGCTTCGACGGCCTCTTCAGCATCCGCAGCGCCCGCGTGATCGGCGAACGGCACTTGAAGATGTGGGTGGAGGTGCCCAAGAGCGGCCGCTCGTTCGATGCCATCGCCTTCAACCACGTGCAGCCCGGGAGCGACTTCACCCCGCCCGAGGGGCTGGCGCACCTGGTGTATCGCCTGGAGGTCAATGAGTACCAGGGTGAGCGGCGCCTGCAGCTGCTCGTCGATCATCTGCTGCCGGCGGCTACCTAAAGGCCAAGCGCCGGTGATAGCATCCTGCGCCGCGTTGCGCACTCCGGTGCGCGCCGGCAGCCCCCGAGGCCCTAGCGGAAATGCCATGGAAGTCAATCAGCTCAAGCGTCAGCTCAAAGATCTCGGCGAGCGTCTCGCCTCGCTCCGGGGGTTTCTTTGAATACGACCGCAAGCACGAGCGGCTCGAGGAAGTAGCCCGCGAGCTGGAGGATCCCACCGTGTGGTCCAATCCCGCGCGTGCGCAGGAACTCGGGCGCGAGCGCGCCCGCCTCAGCGCCGACGTCGGCGAGATCGATCGCACGACCAAGGGCGTGGCGGACGCCGCGGAGCTGCTCGAGCTGGCGGAAGCGGAAAACGATGAGCCGGCGGCGCGCGATATCGAGCGCGACGTGCAGCGTCTGGAGGGCGAGGTGCGTCACCTCGAGCTCAAGCGCATGTTCTCGGGGAAAATGGACTCCCATAACGCCTTTCTCGACATCCAGGCCGGCGCCGGCGGCACCGAGGCGCAGGACTGGGCGCAGATGCTGTTGCGCATGTACCTGCGCTGGGCGACCGCGCGCGGCTTTGCAGCCGAGGTGATCGACTCGAGCCCGGGGGAGGTCGCGGGCATCAAGAGCGCGACGGTTGAGGTGAAGGGCGAGTATGCCTACGGCTGGCTGCGCACCGAGACCGGCGTGCACCGCCTGGTGCGCAAGTCGCCGTTCGATTCGGGCAACCGCCGTCATACCTCGTTTGCCTCGGTGTTCGTCTCGCCCGAGGTGGATGACGACATCGCGATCGAGATCAATCCGGCGGACCTGAAGACGGATGTGTACCGCTCCTCCGGCGCCGGCGGCCAGCACGTGAACAAGACCGAATCAGCGGTGCGCATCACGCATCTGCCGAGCGGCATCGTGGTCGCCTGCCAGAACGAGCGCAGCCAGCACAAGAACCGCTCCACGGCGATGAAGATGCTGAAGGCAAAGCTCTACGAGCTCGAGGTCAACAAGCGCAACGCGGCGGCCAAGGTGCTGGAAGACTCCAAGTCCGACGTCAGCTGGGGTAACCAGATCCGTTCCTACGTGCTCGACCAGTCGCGCATCAAGGACCTGCGCACCGGAGTTGAGGTCGGCAACACCGGTGCGGTGCTCGATGGGGCGCTGGATCAGTTCATGGAAGCTTCGCTGAAAGCGGGCGTATAAAGATGAGCGACGCGAAACAGGGCGCGGGCAGTGAAGCCCACGGCGACGAAAACAAGCTGATCGCCGAGCGGCGCGCCAAGCTGGCCGAGCTGCGCAAGCAGCGGCAACGCCTTTCCCAACGAGTTCCGGCGCGATGTGCTCGCCGGGCAGCTGCACGATGCCTTCGGCGAGCGCAGCGACGAGTGGCTCAGCGCCAACCCGACGCGCGTCACGGTCGGCGGGCGCCTGATGTTCAAGCGCGTGATGGGCAAGGCGAGCTTCGCCAAGATCGCCGACCGCACCGGGCAGATCCAGCTGTTCCTGCAGGCCGAAGGCCTGGGTGCGGCCTACGAGGCCTTCAAGGGCTGGGACGTGGGCGACATCATCGGCGCGCGCGGGGTGCTGTTTCGCACCAAGACGGGGGAGCTGTCGGTGCGGGTCGAGACGCTGCAGCTGCTGGTGAAGTCGCTGCGGCCGCTGCCGGACAAGTGGCACGGCCTCGCCGACACCGAGACGCGCTACCGCCGGCGCTATGTCGATCTGATCGTGAGCGAGAAGAGCCGCGAGGTATTTCGCGCGCGTACCCGCATCATCCGCTACCTGCGTGATTTCCTCGATGCGCTGGACTTCCTTGAGGTCGAGACGCCGATGATGCAGTCGATCCCGGGCGGCGCCGCCGCGCGCCCGTTTCGCACGCACCACAACGCGCTCGACCTGGACATGTACCTGCGCATCGCGCCGGAGCTGTACCTCAAGCGCCTGATCGTCGGGGGCATCGAGCGCGTCTACGAGATCAACCGCAATTTCCGCAACGAGGGGCTCTCGACGCAGCACAACCCCGAGTTCACCATGCTCGAGCTGTACCTTGCGTACGCGGACTACCGCGACCTCATGGACTGGGTCGAGAAGGCGATCCGCGGCCTGGCCGACACGCTCCATGGCACGCAGAAGATCACCTACCAGGGGCGCGAGTACGATCTTGGCAAGAGCTTCCGGCGTCTGACCGTCGAGCAGGCGATCATCGAGCACAACCCGGGGATCGATCCGCTGTCGCTGCGCGATGTCACCTACCTGCGCAAGCGATGCGAGCAGCTCGGCCTCAAGTTCGACCCGCAGGACGGCGCGGGCAAGCTGCAGATCGAGCTGTTCGAGAAGACGCGCCGAGAGCGCACTCATCGAGCCGACCTTCGTGTTCGCCTACCCGGCGGAAGTTTCCCCGCTGTCACGCGCCAGCGATGCCGATCCCTTCGTCACCGACCGCTTCGAGTTCTTTCTCGCCGGGCGCGAGATCGCCAACGGCTTCTCCGAGCTCAACGATCCGGAAGAGCAGGCGGCGCGCTTCCGCGCCCAGGTGGCGCGCAAGGACCGCGGCGACGAGGAGGCCATGTTCTACGACGCCGACTACGTGCGCGCGCTCGAGTACGGCATGCCGCCCACCGCAGGCCTCGGGGTGGGGATCGACCGGCTCGTGATGTTCTTCACCGACTCGCCCTCGATCCGCGACGTCATCCTCTTTCCGCACATGCGCCCGGAAGCCGAGTAAGGGGCACCGGGATTCAGAGGGGGCGCGCTACGGCGGCAGCTCGTACGGCAGCGGCAGCGCGCTCGCCGCCAGCGGCTCCCCGGGTGCATCGGGCGCGGCCGCCGGGTCTGCAGCGAGGGCGGTCACGGCGAGAAACTCTGCGTTGCCGTCCGTGCCGCGCACGGCCTCGACCACCTTGAACGCACGGCCGTCGGCGAGCGTGCCGGCGTCGCCGGGCCTGAGTTCGCCGCGCAGCGCGGGTGAGGAAGCGCTGCATGCGTCGCTTGACGCGACCGCGGTAGTGGGCGCGGGCGATGACCTCCTGCCCGGTGTAGCAGCCCTTGTCAAAGGCGATGGCGTCCAGCACGTCGAGGTTGAGCATCTGCGCGACAAACTGCTCCGAGGTGGCCGCGTAGACCTGCGGCTCGCCGGCGGCGATGGCCGCCAGCTGCCAGTCCACGAGCCCAAGTGGCGCCAGTCCTTCGAGCGTCGCGGGTGCGCCTGCGGGGCGGATCAGCAGGAAGCGCGCCGGCGCATGGGAGCAGCGCACGATGCGCGTGTCGCCCGCGCGCCGCATCTCGTCACGGGCCGCCGGGACCTGCGCCTGCGCCTCGAGGCCCGGCGCGGCGCTTGCGAGCGCGCCCTCGATGACCCACTGCGCCGACTCATCCTGCAGCCGCACCTTGGCACGCAGCACGAATTTACCGAGGCGCGTCGCCACCGGCGCCACGAGCTCGCGCGGCAACACGGCGAGCACATCGTCCGCGCCGAGCTGCACGAGCCGCAGCAGCGCGATCGCGCGCCCCTGCGCGTTGTGATAACCGGCCAGGAGCGCGCGCTGCGCGCTCAGGCGTGTCATGTCGTTTGACAGCTGACCCTGCAGGAAGGCGCCCACGTCCGCGCCGCGCAGGCGCAGTACGCCGAGTGTGTCAAGCGGGATCAGGTTCCATGACAGGCGCATGAAGTTGACCTTTGTTTTCCTTGGCGTTCGTGGCCGGTGGGCACGAATTCTGGCAGACTAAATGGGTATGTCGACGCCCGATCGCAAGAGTCCCGCAGCACTTCCCGCCGAGCCCGTTCCAGAGCCTGCCGCCGCCGCCAGCACGCCGCGCAGCGTGCCAGCGCGGGAGATCGGCGGCCCGCCCGGACCTGAGCCCACGCGCTTCGGCGACTGGGAAAAGAACGGGCGCTGTATCGATTTTTGAACAGTCTATGCCGAGCCGACCCCTATCGCCGCACCTGTCGGTGTACAAGTTCAAGTACACCCTGACGACCTCCATTCTCAACCGCCTCACCGGGGTCGCGCTGTCCTTCGCGCTGCTGCTGCTCAGTTACTGGCTGATGAGCGTGGCGAGCGGCACGCTCGCGCAGCAGCGCGCGCAAGCGCTGCTCTCGCTGCCGCTCATGAAGGGCGCCTACGGCGCCTTGCTGTTCGCCTTCTGCTACCACCTGTGCGGCGGCATCCGCCACCTGGTGTGGGACACCGGTCACGGGCTCGAGCGCGCCCAGTCCCAGCGCAGCGCCTGGCTGGTCGTGAGCGCAAGCGTGCTGCTCACGCTCTTGCTCGGCTATGCGCTGCTGCATGCGGGGCATACGCCGTGAGCCTGTCCTCGCCGCTGCGGCAGGTGCTGGGGGCGGGCGCGGCGCGCTCCGGCGTGCATCACTGGTGGCTGCAGCGCCTGACTTCGCTGGCGCTCGTGCCGCTCACGATCTGGTTCGTGGTGTCGCTCGTGGCGCTCCCCGGGTTCGATCACGTGACCGTGAGCGCGTGGCTCGCGCAGAGCTGGACCGCGCTGCTGCTCATTCTTCTGGTGCTGATCGGCGCCTGGCATTCGCAGCTCGGGCTGCAGGTGATCATCGAGGACTACGTACACGGCCAGGGCGCCAAGTGGCTCCTGTTGGTGCTCACGCGCTTTGCGCACGTGCTGATCGCCGCGGCCGGCGTATTCGCGGTGCTCAAGGTGGCGTTCCGCGGGGCTGCGTGAGCGCCTACACCTTCACCGACCACAGCTACGACGTCATCGTCGTCGGCGCCGGCGGCGCGGGCCTGCGCGCCACGCTCGGGCTGGCTGAAAGCGGGCTCTCCACCGCCTGCATCACCAAACTCTTCCCCACGCGCAGCCACACGGTGGCCGCGCAGGGCGGCATCAGCGCGGCACTTGGCAACATGGGCGAGGATGACTGGCGCTGGCACATGTACGACACCGTCAAGGGCTCGGACTGGCTCGGGGACCAGGACGCCATCGAGCTCATGTGCAAGGAGGCGCCGGCCGCGGTGATCGAGCTCGAGCACTACGGCGTACCCTTCTCGCGCACCGACCAGGGCCTGATCTACCAGCGCCCCTTCGGCGGTATGACGACGCATTACGGCAGCGGCATTGCGCAGCGCACCTGCGCCGCCGCCGATCGTACCGGGCATGCGATGCTGCACACGCTCTATCAGCAGTCGGTGCGGCACGCCGCGACGTTCTTCGTCGAGTACTTCGCCATCGATCTCATCATGGAAAATGGCGTGTGCCGCGGCGTCGTGGCGCTCGACCTCGCCGACGGCACGCTGCACCGCTTCCGTGCCCACATGACGATCCTCGCGACCGGCGGCTACGGTCGCACCTATTTCTCCTGCACCTCGGCGCACTCCTGCACCGGCGATGGCAACGCCATGGTGCTGCGTGCCGGCCTGCCGCTGCAGGACATGGAGTTCGTGCAGTTCCACCCGACCGGCATCTACGGCGCCGGCTGCCTGATCACCGAAGGGGCGCGCGGCGAGGGCGGCTACCTCACCAACTCGCGCGGCGAGCGCTTCATGGAGCGTTACGCACCGAACGCCAAGGACCTCGCCTCCCGCGACGTCGTCAGCCGCGCCATGACGGTCGAGATCCGCGAGGGGCGCGGCGTGGGCGCCGAGCACGACCACATCGACCTGCACCTCGAGCACTTGGGTCCCGCGGTCATTCACGAGCGGCTGCCGGGGATTGCCGAGACCACGCGCATCTTTTCCGGCGTGGACGTCACCCAGGCGCCGATCCCGGTGCAGCCCACGGCGCACTACAACATGGGCGGCATCCCCTGCAATTACCACGGCGAGGTGGTCGTCCCGAGGAGCGGTGATCCGGACAGCATCGTGCCGGGCCTGATGGCGATCGGCGAGGCGGCCTGCGTCTCGGTGCACGGGGCCAACCGCCTCGGCAGCAACTCGCTGCTCGACCTGGTCATCTTCGGGCGCGAGGCGGCGCGCCGCTGCGCGGAAGTCATCCGCCCCGGGGAGCGGCACGCACCCTGGGGAAAGGACGCCGGCGATCTTGCCGTGGCGCGCCTGGACCGGCTGCGCCACGCCGCCGGCAGCCGCGGCACGGCCGCGATTCGCGTGGAGATGCAGAAGACCATGCAGCTCGATGCGGCGGTGTTCCGCAGCGGCGAGACGCTCGCGCAGGGCATGCAGAAGCTCGCCGCCACCTTCGCTTCCCTTGCCGACGTGCGCGTCGCTGACCGCTCGCTCATCTGGAACTCCGACCTGATCGAGACCCTGGAGCTGGAGAACCTGCTGCTGCAGGCGACCGCGACCATCCATTCGGCGGCCAACCGCACCGAGAGCCGCGGCGCCCACGCGCGCGAGGACTTCCCGCAGCGCGATGATCAGAACTGGCTCAAGCACACGCTGGCCTGGGTGGAGGGTCCGCAGCGCGTGCGCTTCGACTACCGGCCGGTGCACCTGAACACGCTCACGGCCGAGGTCGCCTCGATCCCGCCCAAGGCGCGCACTTATTAAAGGACCGTGATGGCTGAATTTCGCCTGCCCGCCAACTCGCGCATCGTCAAGGGGGTCACCCATGCGGCCCCGGCCGAGGCACGCGAGCCGCGCACGGTGCGCATCTACCGCTTCAATCCCGATGCGGGCGAGAACCCGCGCGTGGACACCTTCACGCTCGACGCCGCCAGCTGCGGCCCGATGGTGCTCGATGCGCTGATCCAGCTGAAGGCCACGGTCGACTCCACGCTCACCTTCCGCCGCTCCTGTCGCGAGGGCATCTGCGGTTCGTGCGCGATGAACATCAACGGCGTGAACGGCCTCGCCTGCACCACCGCCCTCAAGGACCTCTCGGGCGATGTGCGCATCTATCCGCTGCCGCACATGCCGGTGATCAAGGATCTGGTCCCCGACCTCAGCAGCTTCTACGCCCAGTACGCCGCGGTGAAGCCGTGGCTGCAGACGCGCACCCCGGCACCGCCGGATCGCGAGCGCCTGCAGAGCAAGCAGGAGCAGGAGCAGATCGACCGGCCGGCCGCCTGCATCCTGTGCGCCTGCTGCTCGACGGCCTGTCCGAGTTACTGGTGGAACAGCGAGCGCTTCCTCGGGCCTGCCGCGCTCTTGGCCGCCTACCGCTGGATCATCGACAGCCGCGACGAGGCGCGCGGGGAGCGCCTCGATGACCTCGAGGACCCCTTCCGGCTGTACCGCTGCCACACGATCATGAACTGCACCGACGTGTGTCCGAAGGACCTCAATCCGGCGCGCGCCATCGCCGAGATCAAGAAGATGATGCTCGAGCGCCAGGGCTAGGCATGGGCCTCCCCGGCGCCAGCGCCCCGACCGACCCGGAGCTGCGCCGTCTCCGCTGGCGTTGCCGTCGCGGGCTGAAGGAGCTCGACCTGCTGCTCGAGCGCTTCGCGCGCGCGCGGCTGCCGGGGGCATCCCCGGCGCTGCGGGGCCGCTTCGCGCAGCTGCTCGAGCTTCCCGATCCGCTGCTGGCGGAGTACCTGCTCGGGGGCCAGGACCCCGTGGAGCCGGAAATGGCGCAGCTGGTGGGGGTGATCCGGGCTTATGTCGCCTGAGGGGGTATTAGGGGCTATTCTCGCAGCCCCCTTTCCCCCGGTAGTCCCCATGCTGAACTTTCACACGCACTTACAGTCTATCCTGCTCGTGGCGCGGCGGCCGTCCTCTGCGAGGTAGAGGGCGCGCATGAGCGCCGACGTAAGTGACCTGAGTCTGGTTCGTCGTGTGCAGCGCGGCGACAAGGGGGCGTTTGATGCGCTGGTGCTCAAATACCAGCACAAACTCGTCAAGCTGGTCATGCGCTATGTGCGCAACCCGGCCGAGGCGGAAGACATTGCCCAGGAGGCCTTCATCAAGGCCTACCGCGCATTGCCTCAGTTCCGCGGCGACAGCGCCTTCTACACCTGGCTGTACCGCATTGCCATAAACACTGCCAAGAATGCCGTCGTGTCGCGTGACCGCAGCCCGATTGAATATGACCTCGACCGCCACAGCGAGGAGTCTTACGACATGCAGGGCCGCATGAAGGATTCCGAAACCCCCGAGGGGCTGGTGCTGACGGACGAGATCCGCTCGACCGTCAACGCGGCCATCGACGCGCTGCCCGAGGACCTGCGCACCGCCATCGTGCTGCGCGAGCTCGAGGGTCTTTCCTACGAGGAGATTGCCGCCGCCATGGACTGCCCGGTGGGCACCGTGCGCTCGCGCATCTTCCGCGCCCGCGAGGCGATCGACCGGCGCCTGCGCGAGGTGTTTGAGGGTGGACTCGGTCGCGCAGAGGAACTGGGATGAACGAGGAACTCGACAGTCAGTTGTCCGCCATGTTCGACGACGAGCTGCCGCCGGCGGAGTGCGAGCTGCTGGCGCGGCGCCTGTCGCGCGATGACGCGCTCAAGGCGCGCTGGGGCCGCTACGCGGTGATGAGCGCCGTGCTGCGCGCCGAGCGCGGCGTGCGCCTGAACGCGCCGCTCGCCGGGCGGGTCAACGCCGCCATCAGCACGGAGCCCGCACTGGGCCACTACCCCGTGGCCCCGCCGCGGCCAGCGGCGCTGCGCTGGTGGCAGCCGGTCGTCGGGGGCGCGCTGGCGGCCGGGGTCGCCGCCGCCTCGGTGCTGTGGCTGCGCGCCCAGGGGCCGCTGACGACACTGCCGCTCGCGGCGCAGCACCCCGCCGGCGTCCTCGGCACGCCGGTGCTGAAAGCGGGCGCCGGTGCCGCCGCGCTCGCCAACGCCAGCTACGTGACCCCGGCGACGCCGGCGGTGCAGCCGATGCTGGTGCCGAGCACCCAGCTGGCCAACTACGTGGTGGCCCACAGCATGGTTTCCTCGCCGGTGGCGCGGCGCAATCTGCTGTCGTCCTTCATCACCAGCGAACCGGCGGCGCCCGAGGCGCAGGATGCCAAGGACCATGTTGCACGTACCGCGCCGTAACGAGGCGCTCGCGATGCTCGTGCTCGGGGCGCTGGCGGCCGCGGGCACCCTGGCCGATGAGCCGGCGCAGTGGCTCGCGCGCATGAACCGCGCGCTCACCACGCGCAATTACGACGGCGTCTTCTCGCACTGGCACGGCGGCCAGGTGGAGTTGCTGCGCATCGTGCACCGCGTCCAGGGCGGCGCCGTGTCCGAGCGCCTCGCCTCCCTCGACGGCTCGGGTCGCGAGTTCATCCGCACCGGCGCGAGCCTCGCGTGCTATCTGCCCGACAAGCGCACCGTGGTGGTCGAGCAGCGGCCGCAGGGCGAGCCGCTGGTGGGGTTTCCGGCGGTGACGGCGCAGACCGCCGACTTCTATGACATCCGCGAAGTGGCGCGCACGCGCCTCAACCGCCACGACACGCACGTCATCACCGTGACGCCGAAGGATGAGTTCCGCTACGGCTATCGGCTGTGGATCGATGACTCTTCGGCCATGCCGCTGAAGACGCAGCTGTGCGATCCGCACGGCCAGGTGATCGAGCAGATCGTTTTTGCCAACCTCACCCTCCCGGCACACATTCCCGATGCGGCCTTCCGCCCGGAAGTCTCCACCGAGGGCTTCCAGTGGGTGCGCGACGCGCGCCCGCCGCTCCTGGCCCCGGCCCCCGACTCCTCGGCCTGGAACGCGCTGCACCTGCCGCCGGGCTTCCACATGACGCTGCGCTCGGCCCAGACGCTGCCGGGCTCGACGCAGGTGGTCGATCACATCGTGTTCACCGACGGGGTCGCTTCGGTATCGGTGTTCGTCGAGCACCGCGAGACCACGATCCAGGCCGGCGGCGCCGCCCCCGAACCGGCTGGCGCGCCCGAGGTCACCAACTTCGGCGCCAGTTCCGCCTTCTCGACCGTGGTGGACGGTCACAAGATCACCGCCGTGGGCGAGGTCCCCCCCGAGACCGTGCAGTTCATCGCCACCCAGGTGAAGGCGGCGGGGACCGCCAGCGCCGCCGCACGGCCCTGACGGTGCGCCTGACCGTCGTGCAGCGGCACGACTGCGAGCTGTGCGAAGAGATGCTCGCCGCGCTTGAGCGGCTGGGGCGCGAGCGCACGCTGCCGCCGATCGAGCTCATCGATGTGGACAGTGACCCGCAGCTCGCGCGCCGCCACGGCCTGCACGTACCCGTGCTGCTGCTCGAGGGCACGGTGGTCTGCCGCCACCGCCTGGACCGCGCCGAGCTCGAGCGGCTGCTGCGCGAGCCGCCCACGCCCTGAGGGGCGGCGGTCCGCGTGCGCGCGCGGCATCCTCCGTAAGTGCGCGTTTTTCCCTATAATCGGCGCCCGCCGCTGGACCCCCTGCGCGGCATTACGCGTTCGGGCGCCCTTTTAAGGTTTCATGCGGCTTATTCGTAACTTCTCCATCATCGCGCACGTCGATCACGGCAAATCGACGCTGGCGGACCGGCTCATCCAGCTGTGCGGCGGGCTCGCCGAGCGCGAGATGCAGGCGCAGGTGCTGGACTCCATGGCGCTCGAGCGCGAGCGCGGAATCACCATCAAGGCCCAGAGCGTGACGCTGTATTACAGCGCGCACGACGGGGAGCGCTACCAGCTGAACATGATCGACACCCCCGGGCACGTCGACTTCTCCTACGAGGTGTCACGCTCGCTGGCGGCCTGCGACGGGGCGCTGCTGGTGGTGGATGCCTCCCAGGGGGTGGAAGCGCAGAGCGTCGCCAACTGCTACACCGCGCTCGAGCAGGGGCTGGAAGTGCTCCCGGTCATCAACAAGATCGACCTGCCCTCGGCCGATCCGGAGCGCGTCACCCACGAGATCGAGGAGATCATCGGCATCGAGGCCACCGATGCCGCCCGCGTCAGCGCCAAGACCGGGGAGGGGGTCGGGGAACTGCTCGAGCAGCTGATCAAGCGCATACCGCCCCCGCGCGGGGACCCGCAGGCGCCGCTGCAGGCGCTGATCATCGACTCCTGGTTCGACAACTACGTGGGCGTCGTCTCGCTGGTGCGGGTGATGAACGGGAGTCTGAGGAGCGGGGACAAGATCCGCGTGGTGTCCACCGGGCGTGCGCACAACGTCGACCGGCTCGGCCGCTTCACGCCCAAGCCCATCGTCGAGAAGGAACTCGCCACCGGCGACGTCGGCTTCGTGGTTGCCGGCATCAAGGAGATCGACGGCGCCCCGGTCGGGGACACGATCACGCTGGAGAACCGGCCCGCGGACGCCCCGCTCCCGGGCTTCAAGCAGATCCAGCCGCGGGTGTTCGCGGGCCTGTTTCCCGTGAACACCGACGACTACGAGAAATTCCGCGACGCGCTCGCCAAGCTGCGCCTCAATGACTCGGCGCTGCACTACGAGCCGGAGGTTTCGGCGGCCCTGGGGTTTGGCTTTCGCTGCGGCTTCCTCGGCCTGCTGCACATGGACATCGTGCAGGAGCGCCTGGAGCGCGAGTACGAACTGACGCTGGTCACCAGCGCCCCGACGGTCGTGTACGAGGTGTTGCGCACCGACGGCGTAGTCAGCTACGTCGACAACCCGGCGAAGCTGCCGGCCGTCAACGAGATCGACGAGATCCGCGAGCCCATCATCCTCGCCAACATCCTCGTGCCGCCCGAGCACGTCGGCGCGGTGCTCAAGCTCTGCAACGACAAGCGCGGCACGCAGAAGAAGATGCTGTATCTGGGCAACCAGGTGTCGCTGCAGTACGAGCTGCCGCTCGCCGAGGTGGTGCTCGATTTCTTCGACCGCCTGAAGTCATCGAGCCGTGGCTATGCCTCCTTTGACTACGAATTCAGCCACTTCTGCGCCGCGCCGCTGGTCAAACTGGATATCCTCATCAACGGCGACCCGGTGGATGCGCTGTCGATCATCGTGCACCGCGAGAGCGCCTACCAGCACGGGCGCGAACTGGTCGACAAGATGCAGGAGCTCATTCCGCGCCAGATGTTCGAGGTGGCGGTACAGGCCGCCATCGGCACCGCCGTGATCGCGCGCGCCTCGGTGAAGGCACTGCGCAAGAACGTGCTCGCCAAGTGCTACGGCGGGGACGTGAGCCGCAAGCGCAAGCTCCTCGAGAAGCAGAAGGAAGGCAAGAAGCGCATGAAGCAGCTTGGCCACGTCGAGATTCCGCAGGAGGCCTTTCTGGCCGTGCTGCAGGTCGGTCGTAAACACTAGAGAGACCTATGCTACAGAGCCTGAAACCCCTCATTGATCTGCTCTCCTGGCTGGCGCTGCCGGCGACGCTGATCTGCATCGTGGATGACTGGTTCCTGCGGCCGCGGCGCGCGCTCAGCGCCCCCGCGGGCGCCCAGGCCGCCCCCGACGCCACCTGGCTGATCCTGCTCTACACCGTGCTGCCGGTGCTGATCATCGCCGCGGTGGTGCGCCTCTTGATCTCCGAGACGCTCGACTTCAGCGCGGTGCTGCTCGGCATCACGGTGGTGACCGGGATCGTGTGGGGGGTGGACAGCTTGTTCTTCGCGCCGGCACGCGTGGCGGCGGCGCGCGCCGCGGGGCGCGACCCGGCGCTGCTCGCCGAGCCGGGCACGGTCGACTACGCGCGCAGCTTCTTTCCGGTGGCCCTCGTGGTGCTCGTGCTGCGCGCCTTCATCTTCGAGCCCTTCCGCATCCCCTCGGACTCGATGATGCCGACGCTGCTCGATGGCGACTTCATCATCGTCAACAAGTACGCCTACGGGCTGCGCCTGCCGGTCATCAACAAGAAGGTGGTCCCCATCGGTGAGCCGCAGCGCGGCGACGTGGTGGTGTTCCGCTACCCGCCGAACCCTTCCGTCAACTTCATCAAGCGCCTCATCGGGCTGCCCGGGGACCATGTCGAGGTGCGCGACAACCACGTGTACGTCAACGGCCAGGCGGTACCGGCGGTGCTCGCCGCGCAGCACTTCAATGACGGCTGCTACGTGAACTTCGCGCTGGCCTACGAGCACCTGGGCCGCCATGAGCATTTCGCCATGTACTGCCCGGTGGCCATCGACCGCCAGCCCGTCCTGCCGGGCTGCCACCGCCGCAACGTGCGCGGCTACGTGTGCGGGGACGAGGACTCCCCGGGGGGCATGCGGATTCCGCCGTTTGACGGGGTGGTACCCCCCGGGCACTACCTCATGATGGGGGACAATCGCGATAACAGTGACGACGGTCGCAGTTGGGGCTACGTTCCTGAGGAGAATCTCGTCGGCAGGGCGACCCGGATCTGGTTCAATTGGGACTGGGGGCGCTCGGGTGGCCCGATGTGGAACCGCATCGGGTCGGTGATCCCGTAAGCCGGGTCACCGGGGGCACTGCAGGCAGCTTCACGAGAGGGTGGTAGCGATGAGACGTAACAGGCAAATGGGCGTCACGGCGCTGGGCTGGCTGATCCTGCTCACGCCGTTTGCCATCGTGATCTATGCCGGCATCCGCGCCACCCCGGTGTACCTGAACTACCTGAAGGTGGTGAAGACGCTCGAGGGCACGAAGTCGGACCTGAAGGGCGGCGGTGCCACCGCCTCGAGCATCAAGAGCGCGATCGACAAGCACTTCGAGATCGACATGGTGAACTACCCCGACTCGAAGGACTTCAAGATCACCCGCGATGAGGGCGCCTGGCTCGTGGAGGCGCAGTACGACGACGACGCGCCGCTGTTCGCCAACGTCTCGCTGCACTTCGCGTTCGACAAGCAGGTGCGCATCGGCGGTGACTAGGAGTCCGTCCGCCGCACCCGCGCGCCCCCGCCCATGAGCGCCCCGGACTGGCCGCGGCGCTGGGTCCAGGAACGCCTGCACTACAGCCCGCGCGACCTGGCGCTGTTTCGCGCCGCGCTCACCCACCGCAGCGCCTCCGCCGACAACAACGAGCGGCTCGAGTTTCTCGGCGACGCGGTCGTGAATCTGCTCATCGCCCACGCGCTCTTCGTGACCTACCCGCAGGCGAACGAGGGGGACCTGAGCCGCCTGCGCGCCCGGCTCGTCAGCCGCGAACCCCTCGCCGAGATCGGCGCCGAGCTCGCACTCGGGGAGGCGCTGCAACTCGGGTCCGGGGAACTCAAGAGCGGCGGGTTCCGCCGCCAGTCGATCCTCGCGGATGCCCTGGAGGCACTGTGCGGGGCGATCTTCCTCGACGGCGGACTTGCGGCGGTGGAACCGGTGATCGAGCGGCTGTTCCGGGCGCGCATTGCCGCACTCCCGGAGCCCGAGACCCTCAAGGACGCCAAGACCCGCCTGCAGGAGCACCTGCAGTCGCGCGCGCTCGAGCTGCCCCGCTATGCGGTGCTCGCCGTGGAGGGGGAGGATCACGCGCAGCACTTCCGGGTGGAGTGCGAGGTGGCGGCGCTCGGGGCCCGCACCCAGGGCCGCGGCTCGAGCCGCCGCCGGGCCGAACAGGTGGCCGCCGAGCAGATGCTTGAGACGCTGCGCGCGCGCAACGTTTAGGATTCGTCCGTGACCATCCCCGCAGAGCCTGTGCACCGCAGCGGCTTCGCCGCGCTCGTCGGCCGTCCGAACGTCGGCAAGTCGACGCTGCTCAATGCCCTCGTGGGCCAGAAGCTGAGCATCGTCACCCCGCGGCCGCAGACCACGCGCCACCGCATCCTGGGCATCTACAGCACCCCGCAGGTGCAGATCGCCTTCCTCGACACCCCGGGCCTGCACCGCGAGGCCGGTCGCGCCCTGAACAAGGCCATGAACCGTACCGCCACGGCGGCGCTCGAGGAGGCCGACGTCGTGGTGCTGGTGCTGGAGGCGCTCAAGTGGACCCCGGAGGATGACCTGGCGCTCGAGCGGCTCAGGCGCTCCGGGCGCGCCGCGATCGCCGCGGTCAACAAGGTGGACCGCGTGCACCCGCGCGAGCGGCTGCTGCCGTACCTGGGAGCCCTCGGGGAGCGCCATCCCTTTCTCGCGGTGGTGCCGGTGTCGGCGCTGCGCTCCGACAACGTCGAGGCCCTGCGCGCGGGCCATCGCGGAGCACCTGCCCGCGGGCCCGGCGCTGTTTCCCGAGGGGGAACTGACCGACCGCGGCATCGAGTTCCGCATCGCCGAGATGATCCGCGAGAAGCTCACCCTGGAGCTGAACCAGGAGGTGCCGTACGGCATCGCGGTGGAGGTCGAGCGCCTGACGCGCGCCGAGGGGCAGCTGACGGTGGATGCGGCCATCTGGGTGGACCGCGAGGGCCAGAAGCCGATCGTGATCGGCGCCAAGGGGGCGCGGCTGAAGCGCGTCGGCACCGCCGCGCGCCTCACGCTGAACGAGATGCTCCAGGAGCGGCTGCACCTGAACCTGTGGGTCAAAGTGCGCGAGAATTGGGCCGACAACGCCCGCGCCTTGAAGGAACTGGGACTCGAATGACCCGCAGCGTCCGCCGCACCGAGCTCACCTTAGGCTACGTACTGCATCACCGCCCCTGGCGCGACACGAGCCGCATCCTCGAGGTGCTGACGCGCGAGCACGGCCGCCTCACGCTCTTTGCCCGCGGCGTACGCGGCCCGCGCGCGAAGCTGGCTCCGGTGCTGCAGCCGTTCCAGCCGCTGCTGCTGTCCTGGAGCGGCCGCGGGGAGGCGCCGCAGCTCACCGCGGCGGAGCGCGCGGAAGTGTGCGCGCCGCTCCCCCCGGCGGTGTTGCTGGCGGCGTTCTACCTGAACGAGCTGCTGATCAAGCTCACCACGCGCCACGACCCGCTGCCGGAGCTGTTCGATCACTACCACGCCACGCTCGGGGCGCTGCGCGCCGGCGCCGCCGCTCGAGCCGAGCCTGCGCATCTTCGAGAAGCGCCTGCTGGAGGTGCTCGGCTACGGGCTGGACCTTGGCCGCGAGTCGCTGTCCGGGCGTCCGATCCAGGCGCACGAGTACTACCACTACCGCCCCGCCCAGGGACTCATCGGCGCCGGGGCCGTGCGCGCCGGCGCACTCGCCGGGGAATCCCTGCTCGCCCTCGCGGCCGAGCAGCTCACGAGCGCGCGCGCGCTCGAGGATGCGCGCAGGCTCCTCAAGGCCGCGCTCGCCGCGTGCCTGGAGGGGCGCCAGCTCACCACGCGCACCGTGGCCCGCGCCATGCTGCACCGGGCGGCCTCGTGACGGCGCCGCTCGCCCTCGGGGTCAACATCGATCACGTGGCGACGCTGCGCCAGGCGCGCCGCGGGCGCGCGCCCGACCCGGTGCACGCGGCGCTGGTGGCCGAGAGCTCCGGCGCCGACAGCATCACGCTGCACCTGCGCGAGGACCGCCGCCACATCCAGGACGCGGACGTGCGCACGCTGCGGGGGCTGCTCAAGACGCACATGAACCTCGAGATGGCGGTCACCGAGGAGATGCTGCGCATCGCGCTCGAGGTGCAGCCTGCGGACGTGTGCCTGGTGCCCGAGCGGCGCGCGGAGGTGACGACCGAGGGCGGGCTGGAGGTGGCCGCGGACTGCGCGCGCATCACCGCGGCGGTCGCGCAGCTGACGCGCGCCGGGATCCGGGTGTCGCTGTTCATCGATCCCGAGGAGCGCCAGATCGAGGCCGCGGCGCAGGTGCGCGCCCCGGTCATCGAGCTGCACACCGGCGCTTACGCGGAAGCTGCCGGGGCCGCGCAGGCGCTGCAGCTCACGCGCCTCGCCGCGGCCGCGCGCCGCGCCCGTGCGCTCGGACTCACCGTGCACGCCGGTCACGGGCTGAACTATCACAACGTGCAGCCGGTGGCCGCGCTCCCCGACATCGTCGAGCTCAACATCGGGCACGCGATCGTCGCGCACGCGCTGTTCGTGGGGCTCGCGCCGGCGGTGCGGGAGATGAAGGCGCTGATGCTCGCGGCGCGCACATGATCTACGGCATCGGGGTGGACGTGCTCGAGATGGAGCGCATCGCGCGCACCCTCGAGCGCTTCGGTACGCGCTTCACCGAGCACCTGCTCTTGCCGGCGGAGATGGCCCAGCTGGCGCTCACCCAGCGCCGTGAGCGCTTCCTCGCCATGCGCTTCGCCGCCAAGGAGGCGATCGTCAAGGCCATGGGTACCGGCTTCGCCCACGGGGTGTGGATCCGCGACGTCGGGGTGGTGCAGAACGCCTGGGGCAAGCCCGAGGTGGTGTTCTCCGAGCGCGGCGACGCCGTGCGCCGCCGGCTCGGCATCGGCGAGGGGCACGTGACCCTCACGGACGAGAAGGGCCTGGTGGTCGCGGTCGCCGTGCTGATGCGGGCCGCATGAATACCCTGGTGTTCGACATCGAGACCGTGCCGGACGTGGCGCTCGGCCGGCGCCTGTACGGGCTTGCAGACCTAAGCGATGCACAGGTCGCGAAGGCCATGTTCGCGTTGCGCCGCCAGGGGACCGGCGCGGACTTCCTGCCGTACGAGCAGCAGCGCGTGGTGGCGATCTCCTGCGTGCTGCGCGAACGCGAGGGCCTCACGGTGTGGAGCCTGGGGGACCTGGGCACCGGGGAAGGGGAGCTGGTGCAGCGCTTCTTCGATGGCATCGAGAAGTACTCCCCGGATCTGGTGTCGTGGAACGGCTCGGGCTTTGATCTGCCGGTGCTCACCTACCGCGGCCTGCTGCACGGGGTGCAGGCGGCGCGCTACTGGGAGACGGGCGACACGGACAGCAGCTTCCGCTACAACAACTACCTCAGCCGCTATCACTGGCGTCACACCGACCTCATGGACGTGCTGTGCGGATTTGGGCGCCGCGGCACCTCGCTGGCCAACATGGCGACCCTCCTGGGACTGCCGGGCAAGCTCGGCTTCGACGGCAGCCAGGTGTGGGAGACCTACCTCGCCGGGGACCTGGCGCGCATCCGCGCCTACTGCGAGACCGACGTGCTGAACACCTGGCTCATCTGGCTGCGCTTCGCGCAGCTGCGCGGGGAGCTCTCCCCCGAGGCGCACCAGGCGGAGCTCGAGCGCGTGAAGGCCCACCTGCGCGCGGCGCGCGAGCCGCACCTCGGGGAGTTCCTGCGCGCCTGGGAGTCGGGCGCTTGAGCCGCTCCGCCCGCCGCGCGCGCGCGCCGGCGGCCGAGGAGACCGGCACCGTCGCCGGCCTCACCCACGAGGGCGAGGGGGTCGTGCACGGCGGCAAGACGGCCTTCGTCGCCGGCGCCCTGCCGGGGGAAGTCGTGCGCTTCCGGCGCACCGGCCATCACCGCCAGCACGATGTTGCGCAGCTGCTGGAGGTCGTGAGCGCCGCGCCCACACGCGTGCCGCCGCGCTGCGCGCACTTTGGGGTGTGCGGCGGCTGTGCCCTGCAGCACCTGGACCCGGCGGTGCAGGTGGCGGTAAAGGAACAGGAGCTGCGCGAGATCCTCGGGCGCGTGGCGCGGGTCACCCCCGAGCGCTGGCTCGACCCGCTCACCGGTCCGGTGTGGGGCTATCGGCGCCGCGCGCGCCTGGGTGCCAAGTTCGTGCGCAAGAAGGGGCGCTCGCTGGTCGGCTTTCGTGAGCGCGCCGCACCCTACGTGGCCGAACTTGAGCGCTGCGAGGTGCTGGCCGCGCCGGCCGGCGAGCTGATCAGCCCGCTCGCGCGGCTGCTCGATACGCTCGCCATCCGCGAGCAGCTGCCGCAGATCGAGGTCGCGGTGGCCGACAACGCCACCGCCCTGGTGCTGCGCGTGCTGGCGAGCCCCGCGGCGGAGGACCGCGCGCGCCTGCGCGCCTTTGCCGAGGCGCACGGCGTGCGCATCTACCTGCAGAGCGGCGGGCTTGAGTCGGTGGCGCCGCTCGAGCCGTACGCGACGCCGCTCGAGTACCGCCTGGCGGCCTTTGATCTCACGCTCGCGTTTGCGCCCACCGACTTCATCCAGGTGAACGGGCCGGTGAACGCGGCGCTCGTGGCGCGCGCGGTGCAGCTGCTGGCGCCGCCGCCCGCGGCGCGCGTGCTCGACCTGTTCTGCGGGCTCGGCAACTTCACCCTGGCGCTCGCGCGCCGCGCGCAGGCCGTGGTGGGCGTGGAGGGCGCGGCCGCGCTCATCGAGCGCGCGCGCGGCAACGCCGCCGCCAACGGCATCGGCAACGCGACGTTTCACGTGGCGGACCTGTGCGCGCCGGTCGGGGACTTTCCCTGGATGCGCACGCGCTACACGCACGTGCTGCTGGATCCGCCGCGCACCGGCGCGCGCGAGCTGCTGCCGGCGCTTGCGGCCCTTGCGCCCGAGCGGGTGTTGTATATTTCCTGCCATCCGGGAAGTCTGGCACGGGATCTGGGGGTGCTGGTGCACGAGCACGGCATGAGACTCGAAGCGGCCGGTGTGGTCGACATGTTTCCGCACACCGCGCACGTCGAATCGGTGGCCCTGCTCGCCGCCCCCGGCGCGCCGCCGCAGCGCCTCTCCAGCGCATGAGTCTGGGTCCGCTGATGATCGACCTCCTGGGGACGAGCCTCACCCAGGAGGAGCGCGAGCTGCTGCGTCACCCGCTCGTCGGCGGCGTCATTCTCTTCACCCGCAACTACGTGGACCCGGCCCAGCTCGGCGCCCTGGTCGCCGCGATCCACGCGGCCCGCACACCGCCGCTGATCGTGGCGGTGGACCAGGAGGGGGGGCGCGTGCAGCGCTTCCGCGCGGGCTTCTCGCGCCTGCCCCCGGCACGCCGCATCGGCCACGAGTTCGACCTCGATGCGCGGCGCGGTCTCGCCTTGGGGCGCGCGCTCGGCTGGCTCATGGCCGCGGAGCTGCGCGCCCATGGGGTCGACATCTCCTTTGCCCCCTGCGTGGACCTCGATTACGGGGTGAGCGAGGCCATCGGGGAGCGTGCCTTCCACCCGGCCGCGGAGGCCGTCGCCCAGCTCGCCACCGCCTGGATGCACGGGATGCGCGATGCGGGGATGGCGGCCACCGCCAAGCACTTCCCGGGGCACGGGGCGGTGGTGGCGGACTCGCACCTGACCCTGCCGGTCGACCGGCGCCCCCTGGTCGACCTGACCCCCGAGCTCACCCCCTACCGCCGGCTGATCGCCAACGGGCTTCCGGCCGTCATGGTGGCCCATATCCTCTTCCCGGCGGTCGATCGGGACCCCGCCAGCCTCTCCAGAGTCTGGATTCGCGACGTGCTGCGCGGAGAGCTGGGGTTTCAGGGGGTAGTGTTTGCGGATGATCTGTCTATGAAGGGTGCTGCCGCGTACGGGGACATCGTGACCCGCGCCCGGCAGGCCCTAGCGGCGGGCTGTGACATGCTACCGGTCTGCAACCATCGGCCAAGCGTCCTTGAACTGTTGGATGAGCTGCGCAGCGAACCGCAGCCGGCCTCCAGCCTGCGCCTCGTGCGCCTGCATGGCCGCTCCGGGCCCCCGGACCGGGACGGCCTGGCCCGCTTGCCCGAGTGGACCCACGCCCGGGAACTGCTGGCCCAGGTCTCCGCCCCCCCGTCGCTGACGCTGGATCCGGGGGGCACCCCCACGTGAACAACTGGTCGGCTGAGGCCTGGCAGCGCCTGGTGGAGAACTCCCCGGAGGGGATCGTGATCTGTGACGCCACCGCCACCGACCACCCGGTGGTGTTCGTCAACCCTGCCTTCGCGCAGCTGTGCGGCTACCCGGTGGCCACGCTCATGGGCTCGAACCTGCGCATCCTGCAGGGCACCGACCGTGACCAGGATGGGCGCGTGCGCCTCGCCGAGGCGCTGCTGAAGGGGCTGCCGGCGCGCGTGCTGGTGCGCAACTACCGCCCCGACGGCTCGCTCTTCTGGAACGAGTGCGTGGTGCAGCCGGTGCGCAGCGGCAAGGGCGAGCTGACCCACTTCATCGGCTATCACCGCGATGCCAGCGAGCGGCTGAAGAGCGCCGAGCGCTCGAGCCTGAGCGGCCTGCCCTCGTGGCTGCGCGAGGACCGCCTCACGGGGCTGCACTCGCGCGCCTACTTCGAGGAACTGCTGCAGCGGGACTGGGCGCTCGCGCAGCGCGACTCGCACGAGATCGGGCTCACGCTGTTCGACATCGACGACCTGGGTGCCTACAACGACAAGTTCGATCGCGCCGCCGGCGATGCCTGCATCCGCCGCGTGGCGCGCGTCATCGGCGCCTCCTACCGCCGCGGCGGGGACCTCGTGGGGCGCTGGGAGGGCGGCACCTTCGCCGTGCTCACGCAGGGCGATGCCGCCGAGCGCGCCGCGCACTATGCGCAGACCGTCGGGCAGCGGGTGCGGGACCTGCTCATGCACCACCCGACCGCCGGAGCCGGCCGCTATGTCACGGTGAGCGCCGCGGTGGCGAGCCTCGTGCCGCCGCGCACGCTGGCGCTCGAGGGGCTGCTGCGCGCCTGCCAGGTGGCCATGAAGCGCGCCAAGCAGAACGGCAAGGACGCCATCGTCACCGCGGAGGCGGGCGACTTCAGCGGCTGAGCCCGTGGCCGAGCCCGGATACGGATCCCCCGCGCGCGCGGCGCAGGGCCTCGACTTTCCCTAGAAATAATAATGCGGTATTATTTCCCCTGAAATGAAGCAGGCGAGCTCCCGGCAGACACGGCCCGCCCCGGGGCGGGTGCTCTCGAGCGCCTTCGTGCGCGCGGGGCGCTACCTGGGTGTGCCCCAGGCGGAGCTGGCGGCCGTCATCGGGGTGAGCGGGGCGACGCTCTCGCGCCTGGCCAACGGGCAGAAGCAGCTGGAGTCCGGCTCCAAGGCCTGGCAGCTCGCGGCGCTGTTCGTGCGGCTGTTCCGCTCGCTCGATGCCATCGTGGGCTCGGATGATGTCGCGGCGCGCGCCTGGCTGCGCGCCGAGAACGCGGCGCTCGGCGGCGTGCCACTCGAACTCATCCACGATCCGGCGGGGCTGGTGCGCACCGTTGACTACCTGGACGCCGCCCGCGCTCGCATCTGAGGCGCACGCCTACGCGCGTACGCTGCATCGGGTGGTCGAGGCGCAGCATCGCGCCTCGACCATGCGCCTCGTCGACTCGCTCGAGGAGCAGGCGGCGCTCGAGGTCGATCCTGGAGGAGAGCAAGCCGGCGCTGCCGGAGGGCACGCAGGCGCTGCATTATCTGCTCGCCACCCCGTTCCGCTACCGGCCCCACAGCGGGTCGCGCTTTCGCGCCCCCCTCGAGGGCGGGCGTCTGGTACGGCGCCGAGACGCTGCGCACCGCACTCGCCGAGAAGAGCTACTGGCGGCTGCGGTTCCTCCTGGATTCCCCGGGAACCCCGGAGCTGAAGGCGGTGCCGCACACCGCCTTCCGGGCCGCGGTGCGCGCCCGGGCCGCGCTGGACCTGACGCGCGAACCGCTCGTGCGTGAGCGTAGCGCGCTGGACCTCGCCCACCGATTACGCGCGCACGCAGGCGCTGGCCACGGCGGCGCGCGCGGCCGCCATCCAGTGCATCCGCTACGAGTCCGTGCGCGATCCGGCGCACGCCGCCTGCGTCGCGGTGCTCGTCCCGGGCGTGTTCGGGCGCGCCCGACCGCGCGACGAACAGACCTGGTTTCTCGCCGCTTCGCGCGAGCGCGTGCGCTGCATGCCGCAGCGCGGCGAGGGCGCCGGCTGGGAATTCGCTGCGCGGCAACTGCTCGGCGGCGCCTAGCGTCCCGGCGCCCGGGCGCCCTGCGCGGGCGTCACCAGCGCAATCACCCCGTACGCCGGGTGATCAAAGTAATTGCGGTCGTAGTAGCGCACCCGGCGGCTCTCGTTGATCGTGAAGGTCGTGCCCGGCGGGGCGTTCAGGCCGGGCGGCGGCGCGGCCATCGCGTAGTTGAGCATCATCCCCAGGTGCAGGAACTGCCCGTGCTCGAGGAACACCGTGCCGGAGAGTCCCTCGACCTCCACGCCGAGCTTCTGCAGTGAGAACCCCGCGCGCGTGCCCCAGGAGCTGGCGGTCTGCGACCAGGCGAAGTGGGCCACCGGCACGTAGGCGCCGCTGGCGCGCAGGCGGTTCTCCAGGTCCCCGAGCTGGTAGCTGGAGGAGGGCAGCATGCCCACGAAGCGGCCGACCTGCGCGCTGCCCACCGCGGACTCATCGCCGTTGATGTTGCGGGCGCTCGCGCCCTGGTTGCCCCAGTTCTCCGCGCCCCCCTGGGCGCCCGTGTCGCGGAACACGATCATCTCGATGTTGTAGACGGTGGTGTTGGCGGCCGGGGGTTCCTGCGCGCGCGGGCCGAGGCCGGCGCCGAGCAGGCCGGCGAGGGCCAGTGCGCCGCCGAGGACGCGTCGGGTGCTGATGGCAGACATGCACGGCATTCTAATGGACCCGCGGCGCTTCGCCGAGGCGCTTGAGCAGCTGGGCGGCGTAGTCGAAGCGCTCGCCCTCGGCGCTGAGCGCGCGGCTGACGCGCAGCTTGAGCGGGCCCTCGAGGCGGAACTCGCGCGGGTGCTTCTGGATGAGCCGCACGACGGTGGCCGGCTCGATGGCGGCGCGTTCCTCGAACGTCACCGTGCCGCCCTGGGGACCCAGATCGAGGCGCCGGACGCCGAGCGCGCGCGCGCTGAGTTTGAGCTTGGTGATGCGCAGCAGGTTCTGCGCCGCCGGCGGCAGCGGCCCGAAGCGATCGTGGATCTCCGCGGCGAGTTCATCGAGGGCCGTGGCACTGTCGGCGGCGGCGATGCGCTTGTAGAGCGACAGCCGCACGTGCACGTCGGCGACGTAGGCATCGGGCAGAAACGCCGGCACGCGCAGCTCCGCCTCGGTTGCCGCCGCGAGCGGCTGCTCGAGGTCCGGCTCCCGGCCCTCCTTGAGCGCGCGCACCGCGTGCTCGAGCATGTCCAGGTACATCGACAGGCCGATCTCGGTCATCTGGCCGCTCTGCTCCTCGCCCAGGAGCTCGCCGGCGCCGCGGATCTCCAGATCGTGCGTGGCGAGCACGAAACCGGCGCCGAGCTCCTCCATCGATTCGATGGCCTCGAGGCGCTTGGCGGCATCGCGCGCGAGGGCCTGGCGGGGCGGGGCGATCAGGTAGGCGTAGGCGCGGTGGTGTGAGCGGCCGACGCGCCCGCGCAGCTGATGCAGCTGCGCGAGCCCCATGTGGTCGGCGCGGTTGATCATGATGGTGTTGGCGGTGGGCACGTCGATGCCGCTCTCGATGATGGTGGTGCACACCAGCACGCTGAAGCGGCGGTGGTAGAAGTCGACCATCAGCTGCTCGAGGTCGCGCTCGCGCATCTGCCCGTGGCCGATCCGCACCGAGGCCTCCGGCACCAGCGCCTGCACCTCCGCGGCGATCTTCTCGATGGTGCGCACCTCGTTGTGCACGAAGTAGATCTGGCCGCCGCGGCGCAGCTCGCGCAGCGCCGCCTCGCGCAGCGTCGGCGCATGCCACTCGATGAGGAAGGTCTTGATCGCCAGGCGCCCGGCGGGGGCCGTGGTGATGAGCGAGAGGTCGCGCAGCCCGCCGAGCGCCATGTTGAGCGTGCGCGGGATGGGGGTCGCGGTGAGGGTGAGCACGTGCACGTTGGCCCGCAGCGCCTGCAGGCGCTGCTTGTCGCGCACCCCGAAGCGGTGCTCCTCGTCAATGATGATGAGGCCGAGGTCCTTGAAGCGCGCCTGCGCGTGCAGCAGGCGGTGGGTGGCGATGACGATGTCGACCTTGCCCTGTTCGAGGTCCGCGAGCACCACCTGGGTCTCCCGGGAGGTGCCGAAGCGCGACAGGGGCTCGATGCGCACCGGCCAGTCGGCGAAGCGGTCACGGAAGTTGGCGAGGTGCTGCTGCACGAGCAGCGTGGTGGGCGCCAGCACCGCGACCTGCTTGCCCGACTGCACCGCGATGAAGGCGGCGCGCATGGCGACCTCGGTTTTGCCGAAGCCGACGTCGCCGCAGACGATGCGATCCATCGGCCGCTCGCTGCCCAGGTCCGTGAGCACGTCGCTGATGGCCTGCGCCTGATCCTCGGTCTCCTCGAACGGGAAGGCGTTGGCGAAGCTCTGGTAATCGAGCCCGTTGAGCGGCAGCGACAGTCCGGCCTGCGCCTTGCGGCGTGCATACAGGTCGAGCAGTTCCGCCGCCACGTCGCGGATCTGTTCGGCGGCGCGCCGGCGCGCCCGCGCCCACTGGTCGGTGCCGAGCTTGTGCAGCGGCGCCTGCTCGGGTGCGGCACCGGTGTAGCGGCTGACCAGGTGCAGCTGCTGCACCGGCACGTAGATGCGGTCGCCGTCCTGGTACTCGAGCACGAGGAACTCCCCGGGCTGGCCGCCGATCTCCATCGGCATGAGTCCCTGGTAGCGCCCGACACCGTATTCCTCGTGCACCACCGGCGCGCCGGGGTTCAGGCCGGTGAGGTCGCGCAGGATCGCCTCCGGGTCGGCCGCGCGCTTGCGGCGGCGCTCCTGGCGGGCGCGGGCACCGAAGAGCTGCGCCTCGGAGATGATGGCGATCGGCGGGCTGCCGAGCGTGAGTCCCTCCAGATCCGGCGCCACGGTGAGCGCCAGGCGCGCGCTGCCCGTGGCGAAGCTCTCCCAGTTGTTGACGACGCTCACCGCGTGCCCGTGGGCGCGCAGCATCTCCTGCAGCACCTCGCGTCGCCCGGCCGAATCGGCCGCGATCAGCACGCGCCCGTCGAAGGCCTTGAGGAACGCATCGAGCGGTGCGAACGGTTGCTTCGGCGCGCACGTCGACCCGCAGCTCGCGCGGCGCGCTGGTCGAGAAGTTGCGCACCCCGGCGGGTGCGCCGCTGAGTTCGGTGTCCGCCTTGAAGGCATCGAGCGTCACGCCCGCGAAGCGCTCAAGAGCGCCGAGCAGCTCCGGCGGGGGCACGAACAGCTCCGCCGGCGCGAGCACCGGGCGCTCGATATCGTGGCGCCGCTCCTCGTAGCGGCCGGCGACCTCGCTCCAGGCGTGCTCGAGCGTGGGCGCCAGCCCCGCGCCGCTGACGAGCACGGTGTCGGCGGGCAGGTAATCGAGCAGCGTCGCGGTCGAGTCGAAGAACAGCGGCTGGTAGAACTCCACGCCCGCGGGCGCGAGTCCCTCGCTCACCCCGCGGTAGATCGCCGACTTGGTCGGGTCGCCCTCGAAGCGCGTGCGATAGCGGCGGCGGAAGTCCTTGACCGCCTGGGCATCGAGGGGCACCTCGCGCGCCGGCAGCAGGCGCACGGCCGGCAGGGCATCGAGCGAGCGCTGCGTCTCCGGGTCAAAGCGCCGGATGGCCTCGATTTCATCGTCGAACAGGTCGATGCGCAGCGGCGTGGTGCTGCCCATCGGGAAGACATCCAGCAGCGAGCCGCGCACCGCGAACTCGCCCGGACTCACCACCTGGCTCACGCTCGCGTAACCGGCCTCGGCGAGGCGCAGGCGAAAGGGCTCGAGGGCGAGGGACTGGCCCTTCTTGAGCTCGAAGGCGCGCCCCTGCACGTAGTTGCGCGGCGGCAGGCGCTGCATGAGCGTGTCCGCCGCGACGATCAGGCAGCCGTGCCTGACCTGCGGCAGCTCAAAGAGCGTCTGCAGTCGCTCGGAGACGATGTCCGGGTGCGGGGAGAAGAGGTCGTAGGGCAGTACTTCCCAGTCCGGCAGGCGCAGCAGCGGCAGGGAGGCGCCGGCGAAGAAGTGCACCTCTGCGCTCAGGCGGTCGAGCTCGCGCGCCGCATCGACGATCACGACGTACAGGCGGCGGTCGGCGCGCATGGCCTCCGCCAGCGCGAGCGCGGCCGCGCTGCCGTAGAGCTGGTGCCAGCGCAGGCGCGGCTGCGCTGCCGAGGGCAGGGACGGGTGCAGGAGTGCGGACATGCGGCTCGATGGGACGCGAAAACCGCACAGCTTACCTAAAGCGGTGCGCCGGCAGGGGCTTCAGGGGAGCGGCGCGCTTACGGCTGCCTGCAGCTGCACGCGCTCCCCGCGCGGCACGCAGAAGATGTCGATCGGGTGCGCGCGGCCGCGCAGCTGCAGGGGCGGCAGCGGTGTCGCGCCGATGTCCATGCCGCGCGCATCGAGGGCGCGCTTGAGGCTGCTCGAGAACAGCATCTCGCCGGCGCGCGCGCGCTGACACAGCCGCGCGGCGATGTTCACGGTGTCGCCGATGATCGTGTAGTTCATGTAAGAGGAGGAGCCGACATTGCCGGCGACCACCTCGCCCTCGTTGATGCCGATTCCGAGCCCCGCGTCCACCTGGTGGCGCTCCTTCCAGGAGCGCGCCAGCTCGCCGAAGCCGGTGAGCATCTCGCGCGCGGCCTGCACGGCGCGCTGCGCGCTGTCGGCCTGCGCGAGCGGCACGCCGAAACCGAGCATCAGGCAGTCCCCCGCCATGTGAAAGACGGTGCCCTCGTGGCGGAAGGTGATCTCGGTCAGGAGCGAGAAGAACTCGTTGAGCAGCGGCACCACCTGCTGGGGCTCGAGCTGCTCGGAGATGCTGGTGAAGCCGCGCAGATCGGCGAACAGCACGACCGCGTGCGTGCGCGTGTCGGCCGTGGCGAGCAGCGTGTCGCGCAGCTGCGTGTCCTCGAGGATCTTGTCCGCGACGCGCGGCGAGACGTAACGGCGAAAGGTCTGTCGCAGTACCTCTTCGCGGCGTCTGATTTCCGCCTCGAGCTGTGCCGCGGCGGTCTTTCTGCGAAGCGCTCCAGCCCGTACCAGGGCCTCGATGTGGGCCCTTAAAAGCTCATCCTCAGCCACAGACTCCCCAATGAAATTATTCTCTTAAGCGGGAGACTAGCACATCCACATGAGGTCTCTGCAGCTCAAGGCCACGTCGTGGGTTCGGCCTGCGGCAACCGTCACGGCGGTGCGCAGGCGGAGGGCGCGGCGGGGCGCTCGTGACGGGGAGGGTGCGCCGATCCCCCGCGCCGGGGCCGGGTGCGGGCGCGTGCGGCGGCGCGCGCCGCCCGCTCGTTCAGCCGGCGGTGACGACGGAGTCGATGACGCGGTCTTTCTCGAAGACCACGGAGAAGCCGTTGTAGTCCCAGCGCGTGATGGGCGGCGCACCGACCGTCGGATGGCGGTTCACGGGGGCACCGAACTGTTTCTCGACCTCACCCATGGTGATGCCGCGCTTGGGCGTCGGCATCTGCGAGGGTGCGACCGCGACCTGGCCATCCACGATGACCGTCTCTGCGGCGGCGGTGCCGGCCAGTGCGCAGCCCAGGAGCAGCGCGGCGAGAATGCGGGTCTGCATGCGGTTGTCCTCCAAGATCATTTAACTATAGCACCGGGGTCAAACGCTCAAAGTCAACCGGGCGCCGCGCGCGCGGATTTGTGACGCACGTCTGCATTCGCGGTCAACTGTGGTTAAATCGCCACGATGTTCCACCCGCTGTCGGTGTACGTGGGCCTGCGGTACGTGCGGGCCCGCTCGCACAAATTCTTCGTCTCCTTCATCACCTGGGCGTCGCTCCTCGGAGTCTGCGTGGGGGTGGCGGCACTCATCGTGATTCTGTCGGTGATGAACGGCTTCGAGAGCGAGCTGCGCGAGCGGCTGCTGTCGCTGAACGCCCCGGTGCGCATCAGCGCACCCGCGGGCGTCACGGGCGCGGACTGGGATGCGGCGCAGCGCGCCATCGCGGGCACGAGCGGCGTGCGCGATGCGGCCCGCTACGCCGAGCTGCAGGCGCTCGCGGTGCGCCAGCCCGAGATGGTGCCCATCCTGCTGCGCGGCATCGACCCGGCGGCGCCGGCGAGCCGGGCGGACCTCGGGCGCTCGCTCACCCAGGGGCACCTCGCGGATCTGACGCCCGGCTCCGCGCGCGTGATCCTCGGGGCCATCATTGCCGAGCGCCTGGGACTGTCCGCCGGTGACTCGATCACGGTGCTGCTGCCGACCGTGAGCGCCGGCGGCACGCCGACCCCGAAGCTGCGCGAATTCACGGTGGCCGGGATCTTTGAGGTCGGCCTGCAGGACCATGACGGCACGCTGGTGTTCGCGCATCTGGAGGACGTGCGCGCCCTGGGTGCAGGCTCGGTGAACGAGGGGCTGCGGGTGCGCGTGGATGACGTGCTCAGCGCGCCGGCGGTCGCCGCGCGCCTGCGTCAGCGCCTGCCGCCGGGGTTCGCGGTGAGCGACTGGACGCAGGAGAACGCCAACTACTTCCGCGCCATCCGCATCGAGAAGACCATGATGTCGCTCATCCTGCTGCTCATCGTGGCGGTCGCGGCCTTCAACATCGTGGCCATGCTGGTGATGGTGGTGACCGACAAGCGCACCGACATCGCCATCGTGCGCACCATCGGGGCGAGCCCGCGCCGCGTCATGGGGATCTTTCTCACCCAGGGGCTGGTGATCGGCTGGCTCGGAGTGCTGCTCGGCGTGGTGCTGGGACTTACGCTTGCCTTGAACGTCGATACCATCGTGCCGTTCCTCGAGCGCACCTTCCGCTTCCAGATCATGAACGCGGACGTGTACTACATCACCTCGATCCCCTCCGAGGTGCACTGGGGCAACGTGCTCGCCATCGCCGTGGCGGCGCTGACGCTCACCGGCCTTGCGACGGTGTACCCGGCGCTGCGCGCCGCGCGGGTCGAGCCGGCCGAGGCGCTGCGCTATGAGTGAGCGATGAGCTCGTACGAGTGGCTGATCGGCACGCGGCACCTGCGCTCGACGCACCGGCGCGGCTTCGTCTCGTTCGTGGCGCTGATGTCGGTGTGCGGCCTGGCGCTCGGGGTCGCGACCCTCATCGTGGTGCTGTCGGTCATGAATGGCTTCGAGCGCGAACTGCGCAACCGCATCCTCACCGTGACCTCGCATGCCACCATCTCCGGCCTGCGCGGGCCGATCGGCGACTGGCGCCCGCTGCAGGAGCGCCTGCGCCAGCAGCCGGGCGTGCAGGCGGTCGTGCCCTACATCGAGAGCCAGGCGATGTTCGCGCACGGCCAGAAGATGGCCGGCGCCAACGTGCGCGGCGTGCTGCCGGCCGAGGAGCGCAGCGCCACGGGGCTCGCCCAGCACCTGACGGCCGGGAGCCTGGAGGAGCTCCGGAGCGGTTCCTTCGCGACCATCCTCGGGAGCGCGCTGGCGCGCGAACTCAACGTGCGCGTCGGCGACAGCGTCATCCTCATCGCCCCTGAGGGCACGGCGACGCCGACCGGCGTGGTGCCGCGCATGCGGCGCTTTCGCGTCGTGGGGCTGTTCGAGTCGGGGATGTACGAGTTCGACCGCGGCCTCGCCCTGGTGAACCTCGCCGATGCCGCGCTGCTGTTTCGCAGCGGCGCCGGGGTGACGGGGCTGCGTCTTGCCTTCGTCGACCCGCTGCGCGCGCCGGCCCTGGTGCGCACCGCGGCGCTTTCCCTGGGCGGCCCCGGCTACTACGTCAGCGACTGGACCGAGGACCATGCCAATTTCTTCCGCTCCATCGAGATCACCAAATCGATGATGTTCCTCATCCTGCTGATGATCGTCGCGGTCGCCGCCTTCAACATCGTGGCGACCCTCGTCATGATCGTGAAGGAGAAGCAGACCGACATCGCGATCCTGCGCACGCTCGGGGCCGGCCCGCGCAACATCCTGCTCACCTTCGCGATCCAGGGGGTGCTCATTGGACTTGCCGGCACGCTCGGCGGCGCCGCCCTGGGCACGTTGCTGGCGGACAACCTGCAGCGCCTGGTTGCCGCGTCTCGAGCGGCTGCTCGGCACGCAGTTTCTCGACGCGCGGGTCTACTACATGAGCGACCTGCCGGCGTACGTGGAGGGTTTCGACGTGTTCAAGGTCTGCAGCGTGGCCTTTCTGCTGTGTGCTCTGGCGACCATCTATCCGGCGTGGCGGGCCGCGCGCACCGCCCCGGCGCAGGCGCTGCGACATGAATGACACGGTGCTCAGTGCGCGTGACGTGCACAAGAGCTTCCGCCAGGGGCCCACCGAGCTGCAGGTGCTCGAGGGCGTGAATCTTGCGGTCGCGGTCGGCGAGCGCGTGGCGATCGTCGGCGCCTCGGGCTCGGGCAAGACGACGCTGCTGCAGATCCTCGGCGGCCTTGACCGCCCGAGCGCGGGCGTGGTGGCCGTGGCCGGCCGCGACATTCATTCCCTGAGCGAGACCGAGCGCGGGGTGCTGCGCAATCAGGCGCTCGGCTTCGTCTACCAGTTCCACCACCTGCTGCCCGAGTTCTCTGCGCTGGAGAACGTGGCGATGCCGCTGCTGGTGCGCCGCACGCCGGTCCCCGAGGCGCGCGCCGCCGCGCAGGCGCTGCTTGAGCGGGTCGGGCTGGGCGAGCGGCTGCAGCACCGTCCGCACCAGCTCTCCGGCGGTGAGCGCCAGCGGGCCGCCGTGGCGCGCGCGCTGGTCACGCAGCCGCGCATCGTGCTCGCCGACGAGCCGACCGGGAATCTCGACGGCGCCAATGCGGCGAGCGTCTTCGCCCTGATGCTGGAGCTCAATCGCGAACGCGCCACGAGCCTCGTCGTCGTCACGCACGATCTGAAGCTCGCGCAGCGCATGGAGCGCATCTACGAGCTCGAGCGCGGCACCCTGATCGCGCGCAGCTAAGGCGCCGGCGCCTTCAGCCCGCCGCGGCGCGGCGGCGGGCGCGGTAGCGGGCGAGCACGTGCCAGCGCCAGAGAATCTCGAGGGCGAGCCAGCCAAGGAAGGCCGCCACGACGGCGCACACCAGGCACCCGAGCAGGAACGGCTTCCACACCGGGGCGAGCTCATGCTCGAACCAGTGCCAGTTGGCCACGAAGTGAAAATGGTGGCGCGGCACGGGCAGGAGGGCTGCGCCCACGCGGTACGCCAGGTAGTAGACCGGCACCGCGGTGAAGGGGTTCAGCAGGAACGTCGTGCCGCAGATGACCGGCAGGTTCAGCCGCCACAGCAGCGCCAGCGCGCAGGCGCTCGCCAGGTGCACCGGCAGCGGGATGAAGCAGATCGCCAGCCCCGCGGCGAAGGCGTAAGTGACGTTGCGCCGGTGCAGGGACCACAGCTGCGGGTCCGCGAGGCGCTCGGCGAACGGTCGCAGCAGCCACAGGTCCCGCAGCGACGCGGGGTCCGGGGTGATCTTTTGCAGGAGCCGGCGCGGCATCGAGCCGCGGACTCTAGCAGAAGCCCGTGCCCCGGCGCGGGTGTGTACGCGCACATGGGACGCAGTTACCTTGAGCGCGCGGGCGCGTTCGGTATGATGCTCGCCTTTGCGGTCAACTGGTCGTCGGGGTCGCTTCGGATGTGGGAAATAGTGCGGGCCGGCGGCCCGCTGATGTGGCCGATCATTCTGTGCTCGATCACGGCCGCCGCGATCATTCTCGAGCGGCTGTGGACGCTGCAGGACAAGCGCGTGCTGCCGCAGGAGCTGCCGCAGCGCGTGTGGCAGCTGATCGAGACCAATCAGGTGAACGACAAGGTCATCGCGGCGCTCGAGCAGAATTCCCCGCTCGGGCGGCTGCTCGCCACCGGCCTTGCCAACCGCCACCGGCCGCGTGAAATCCTCATGGAGCGCCTCGAGGACACCGGCCGCCACGTGGTCTACGAGCTCGAGCGCTTCCTCAACACGCTCGGCACCATTGCCGGAATCTCGCCGCTCCTGGGCCTGCTCGGCACCGTGACCGGCATCATCCGGGCGTTCCACGCCATCCAGGAAGGCGGCATGGGCGATCCGCGGGCGCTCTCGGGGGGGATCTCCGAGGCGCTGATCGCCACGGCCGCGGGCCTGTGCGTCGCCATCCCCGCGCTCATCGCCTACCGCTACCTGCGCGGGCGGGTAGAGGGGATCGTCATGGAGATGGAAAAGCACGCGATCCGCATGGCCGACGCGCTCGAAGCGGCGCCGCTGCGCGAACGCGCGGCCGCGGCCGCCGCCGTCGCCTAGCCCCCGGGAAGAGGAACCCTGCGGTGAACTTACGGCCCGGCCGCCGCCACGAGGAGCCCGAGATCAACGTGGTCTCGCTCATCGACGTGGTGCTGCTGCTGGTGGTGTTCTTCATCCTCTCCGCCAAGTTCACCGACGAGGGGCGGCTGCGCGTGCACCTGCCGCAGGCGAGCGCCGTGCCCGCCGAGCGCGCGAACACCGAACCGCTGGTGGTGAGCGTCACGCAGGGCGGCACCTATCTGGTCAATCAGCATGAGCTGATCAACTCCAGCCCCGAGACGCTGCGCGCGGCGCTGCTGAAGGAAGCCGGCACCAATCGCAGCATGCGCGTGACGCTGCGCGCCGATGCCCGCGCCACGCATCAGTCGGTCATCACCGCGATGGACGTGCTCGGGCGACTCGGCTTCGCCGAGGTCAACATCGCGACGGTCAAGGACGAGCCGGCGGGCAAGCCTTGAACGATACGCCCCGAGCCGCCGGCAGCGCGCCCGCGCGGCGCCCCGCCAACAGCCTGCGCTCCTACCGGCGGCTGCTCGGCTACATCCGCCCCTACCGCGGGCATTTCGTGCTCGGGATCCTGGGCGGGATCCTGTTCGCGCTCACGATGACGAGCTTCGCGCTGTTCGCCAAGAAGTTCGGCGACGGCACCTTCACGCACCAGGATCCGCGCACCATCGTTTGGGTGCCGCTCGCGCTCGTGGGCCTGTTCATCCTGCGCGGCACCGGCGACTTCACCCAGAACTACTTCATGGGCTATGTCGGGCGGCACGTGGTGAACCAGGTGCGCCGCGACGTGTTTCGCCGCATCCTCATGCTGCCGGTGGGTTACTTCGACCGTAATTCCTCGGCGACGCTGCTGTCGCGCCTCACCTACAACACCGAGCAGATCGGCACCGCCACCACCGACTCGATCATCATCGCGGTGCGCGCCTCGCTCACCATCGTCGGCTCGATCGCGTACCTCTTGTGGATGAACGCGCGCCTGTCGGTGATCGCGCTCACGCTCGGGCCGCTGGTGGGCTGGCTGGTGTCGATCATCAACAAGCGCTTCCGCCGTTACAGCCGCCGCATCCAGGACTCGATGGGCGACGTGACGCGCGTCGCCAAGGAGGGCTTCGAGGCGCCGCGCCTGGTCAAGGTCTACAACGCCGAACAGCATGTGAACCAGCAGTTCGATGCGGTGAATGACCACAACCTGCGCTCCAACATGCGCCTGGTGCTCACCAAGGCCATCTCCAACCCCACCGTGCAGCTGGTGACCGCGGTGGGGCTCGCGTTCGTGCTGCGGATCGCCATCGCGGATGCCATCCACGGGCGCATGAGCATGGGGGACCTCTTGGGTTTCTTCACCGCACTGGTCAGCATCGCACAGCCGCTGCGCGAACTGGTCGGCGTCGCAGGACCCCTGCAACAGGGCATCGCGGCCGGCCAGAGCCTGTTCGAGCTGCTGGATGAGCCGGTCGAGCCGCAGGGCGGGAGCCTCACCATCCTGCGGGCGCGCGGGGAGGTTGAGTTCGACCAGGTCTCCTTCCGCTACGGCGCCCTCACCGCGGCGGCCGAGCCGCACACCCGCCGCGCGGCGGCCCTGGTGAACGTGTCGCTGAAGGTGGTCTCCGGCGAGAGCCTGGCGATCGTCGGCCGCTCGGGGAGCGGCAAGTCGACGCTGGTGAATCTGCTGCCGCGCTTCTACGACGCGACCGCCGGGAGCGTGCGCATCGACGGGGTGGACGTGCGCGAGTACCAGCTGCAGAGCCTGCGCGAGCAGATCGCGGTCGTCAGCCAGGACGTCGTGCTCTTCAACGACACCATCCGCAACAACATCAGCTTCGGGCGTGCCGTGCCCGATGCCGCCATCGAGCGCGCCGCCGAGGCCGCGCACATTCTGGACTTCGTGCGCAGCCAGCCGCAGGGCCTGGACACCCTGGTCGGGGATCGCGGCATGCTGCTCTCGGGCGGGCAGCGCCAGCGCATCGCCATCGCCCGCGCGCTGCTGAAGGACGCCCCGATCCTGATCCTCGATGAGGCCACTTCCGCGCTCGACACCGAGGCCGAGCGGCACATCCAGGCGGCGCTCGCGCAGCTGGTGCGCAACCGCACCACCTTCATCATCGCGCACCGCCTGTCGACGGTGGAGCAGGCCGACCGCATCATCGTGCTGGATGCCGGACAGATCGCCGAGAGCGGCACGCACCAGCAGCTGCTGGACCTTGGCGGGCTGTACGCACAGCTGCACCGCCTGCAGTTCTCCGACTGACCGCGAACCGATGCTGCAACGGCTGACCGCGCGCTGGTACACCGCCGCTGCAGGGCCCTCGCTCCTGCAACCCTTAAGCTGGCTGTACGGGGCTGCGGTCGCGCTGCGCCGCGGCGCCTACCGGCGCGGCTGGCTGGCGCGCGCGCGCATCGCGCGCCCGGTGATCGTCATCGGCAATCTCACCGTCGGCGGCACCGGCAAGACGCCGCTCACCCTGTGGCTGGCCGAGCGGCTGCGCGCCAGCGGCGCCGCGGTGGGCATCCTCTCGCGCGGCTACGGCCGCCGCACGGGCGAGGCGCGCGAGGTGCGCGCGGACTCGGACTGGCGCGAGGTGGGCGATGAACCGCTGCTCCTGTGCCGCCGCAGCGGCTGCCCCACGGTCGTGGACGCGGATCGCGTGCGCGGCGCGCAGTGGCTGGTCGGCCGCGGCGCGAGCGTGATCCTCTGTGATGATGGGCTGCAGCACCTGCGCCTCGCGCGCGATGGCGCGATCGTCGTGCTCGATGGCGCGCGCGGCCTCGGTAACGGCCGGCTGCTGCCGGCCGGCCCGCTGCGCGAGCCCGCCTCCGGCCTCGCCGGCGCCGATCTGCTCGTGGTGAACGGGGAGCCGGTGCATCCCTCGCTGCAGCAGCTGGCCGCGCGCGGTGCGCTGCTGCGCATGGATCTGGAGGCGAGCGAGGCCGTGCCCGTCACTGCCGGGGGAGCGGCGCGGCCGCTGTCCGCCTTCGCGGGAGCCCCCGTGCACGCGGTCGCCGGCATCGGCAATCCGCAGCGCTTCTTCCTGGATCTGCGCGCCCGGGGCCTGACCCTGATCGAGCACCCCTTTGCCGATCACCATGCCCTCACGGCCGCCGAGCTCGCCTTCGGCGACGATCTGCCGGTGCTCATGACCGAGAAGGATGCCGTAAAATGCCAGGCCTACGCGGATGCGCGCCTGTGGTACGTGCCGGTCGCCGCCCGCTTCAGTGAAGCGCACGCCCGGCAACTGCTGGCCGGCGTGCGCGCCAAGACAGGCGACCTTGCGGTCGCCGGGAGTTGAGTGCCGATGGACGCCCGCCTGCTGGAGATTCTCGCCTGCCCCGTCTGCAAGGGCACGCTCAAGTATCAGCGCGAGGCGCGGCTGCTCGTGTGCCGCATGGACCGCCTGGCCTACCCGATCCGCGACGAGGTGCCGGTGATGCTCGAGGAAGAGGCACGCCAGCTCGCCGCGGATGATCCGCTCCTCGATCGTTAGCGGCAGCTGCGGGGGCGACGCGTGTTCCGGGTCGTCATTCCAGCGCGCTACGCGTCCACGCGCCTGCCCGGCAAGGTGCTGCGCGAGATCGCCGGCAAGCCGATGCTGCAGTGGGTGCATGAGCGCGCCTGCGCCGCCGGCGCCGCCGAGGTACTCATCGCCACCGACGAGGAGCGCATCCTCAGCGCCGCGCACGGCTTCGGCGCGCAGGCCGTGCTCACCGCCCGCACCCACGCCTCCGGCACCGATCGCATCGCTGAAGTGGCGCGCACGCGCGCCTGGCCGGCCGCGGACATCGTGGTCAACGTGCAGGCCGACGAGCCGCTCATGCCGCGCGTCCTCATCCAGCAGGTGGCGGCGCTGCTCACGGCGCATCCGCAGGCCGACATCGGCACGCTCTCGACACCCATCGACTCGCTCGCCGAGCTGATGGAGCCGAACGCCGTCAAGGTCGTGAGCGATGCGCGGGGGCGGGCGCTGTACTTCAGTCGCGCGCCCATCCCCTGGAACCGCGAGGGCGCCCCCGCCGGGCTTGCCACCCAGCGCGACTTCAGCGGGGCGCGCCGCCACATCGGCCTGTACGCCTATCGCGTCGGGGCGCTGCTGCGCCTGGCGACACTGCCGCTCGGGCAGCTCGAGGCGCGTGAGAAGCTCGAGCAGCTGCGCGCCCTCGAGCACGGTTTCCACATCCAGGTGGCCGAGGCCGCCGAGCGCCCGGGGCCGGATGTGAACACGCTCGCAGATCTGGAGCGCGTCGCGGCGCTCCTGGGGCAGGATCCGGCGCTCAGCCGCTAGACTGGGCACCGGCGCTGCCGCGTCGGGGCCCGGTGGCCGACTTTCCCTGAGGCGCCGGGCTTGTGCGCGCGGCGGGGCGCCCCGATGTAGGCTGGAACTGCCCCCGACACGCACGGTCAAATTACCAGCGTCCGCGCGGGCTTAGGAGTGTCAACGTGCCCGTGCGGCCGGCGTTTCATGGGTCTGGGACCGCTCACTTGCCGCAGGAACTCTTCGCGAACATGAACCGACGCCAAACGACCGTGCGCCAGGGGCTCGCCGCCATCCTCACCGGGGCGGTGCTGTTGCTGAGTGCGTGCGTGACCGAGCCGCCGCCCGCGCCGCGCCCGCCACCGCAGCCTGCGCCGCCGCTGCCGCCGCCACCGAGCGAGGTGTTTGCCTATCCGCAGCGCGGCCAGACCCCGCAGCAGCAGGACCGGGATCGCTACGAGTGCAGCACCTGGGCCACGCAGCAGACCGGTTTTGATCCGAGCGCCCCGGGCGTGCCGCCGCACGAGCGCGTGCAGGTCGTGCCCGGGCCGGCCCCGACCGGGGCGGGAACGGCCGTCGGCGCCGTCACCGGGGCCATCATCGGGGCCTCGGTGGCCAATCCGTGGAATTCGGGTCCCGCCGCGCTGGCCGGCGCCGTGATCGGCGGCGCGCTGGGAACTGCGGCGGAAGCGGCCAACTCCCAGCCGCGCACCGTGGTCGTACAGGATCGGCACGCGCAGGCCGTGCAGGCGCAGCAGGCCGCCAACTACCGGCGCGCCATCAGCGCGTGCCTGGATGCGCGCGGCTACACCGTGCGTTAGTGTTACCGCGAGGTTGGTCCATGACTCACTTGCGCCACGTGCTGATGGCCGCGCTGCTGCTCGCAAGTCTCGGCGCGCAGGCGCAGAACTCGCCGACGCCGCCGGCGCCGCAGGCGCACACCCCGCAGGCGCAGCCGCCGCATGCGCAGCAGTCCCATCCGCCACAGCCGTATCCGGCGCCGCACGGTGCAAGCGGACCCTATCCGCGCTACGACGGCCGCTACAGTCACAACCAGTACTACCCGACGCACGGTTCCACGGTCCCGGTGATGCCGCATCAGCCGGTGCTGATTACCCACCCCGGTGGCCCGTATTACTACTCCTCGGGCGTCTGGTATCGGCCTTACGGCTCGAGCTACGTGGTGGTGGGGGCGCCCATCGGGGTGTACGTGCCGATCCTGCCGGTGTACTACACGACGCTGTGGGTCTCAGGCGTGCCGTACTACTACGCGAACGACACCTACTACACGTGGAATCCGGCGCAGAACGGCTATGAGGTCGTCGCGCCGCCGAGCGATCCGGGTGCGGTGAGCCCGCCGCCGCCGAGCGATGACCTCTTCATCTACCCGCAGAACGGCCAGTCGAGCGAGCAGCAGGCGAACGACAAGTACGAATGCCACCAATGGGCCGTGGGCCAGGCCGGCTTTGATCCCACCCAGGCCGGCGGCGGCGCCGCCGATCCGTCGGACAACGCACGCGACAACTATCAGCGCGCCATGCGCGCCTGTCTCGAGGGCCGCGGCTACAGCGTGCGCTGAAGGCGTGCGCCGTGCGCGAGTCAGTGCGGCCGGCGGGCGGGCTTTTGCCCGTACGCGATCAGCACGTGCCCGACCTTGATGCGCCCGAGCGGCCGGCCCATCCAGCGGGCCATCAGGTTCTGCACCTGCGCCGGCAGTGCGTAGAAGCCGGCCGCGCGGAAGTCGGCGTGCGGGAACAGCTCGGCGAGCTCTTCGCGCGTGAAGCGGTAGACGTAGTCGATGCCCGGCTGCCCGGGGCGGCCTTCCTTCACCCAGTGCCGCCGCTGCTTGAAGCGGCTGTAATGATGCGCGCTCACCACGAAGCGTCCACCGGGCTTGAGCACCCGCATCAGTTCGGCGGCCGCCTGCGGCTGCATGTCCGGCGTGAGGCAGTTGATCGTGTTGGCACACAGCACGCAGTCGAAGCTCTCGTCCGGAAAGGGCAGCCGGCGCACATCGCCCTGCACCAGCTCGAGGTTGTCGTGCTCGCCGAGATTGGTCTGCAGCACATCGAGCGAGGTGGCGGAGAAATCGAGCGCGTCGACGTGCTCGCAGTTGAGCAGGAAGCGCGTCGTGGCCCCCGTGCCGCAGCCGGCATCGAGCACCGTGCCGGCCGGCCGCAGCGCCTCGATCGCCTGCACGATGCAGGACCAGTACACCGGGTCCTCGGCGCGCAGCTGGTCGTACTCGGGAGCCAATGGTCCCAGACTTCCGGCGTACTTGAGTGAAAGCTCGTCTGATGCACGAGAGGTCCTTCCATGGATGAGGTGAGCGGCGCGGGGCGCCCACTCGAGGCGTGCCCTTCCTTGGGCGCGCAGCGAGACCGCCACCCATGATCGGCAAGCGCGCCGCGAGGGGCAAGCGTGACAGGAGGTGCACTGCGCGTCCGACGTTGCTGACAGTGCACCGGCTGCCCCAAGCTCACCCTGGCCGGGTCGTGTCCGTTCAGCGCGCAGCCTTGCCGTGCGAGCCGGGCTGCGGGCCCATCATGTCCCTGAGCGTGTAGGCATCGAGCGTGCGCAGGAAAGCGGACTGTGCGGCGATCAGGGCGCCGCGCAGCGCGCAACGCGGGAAGAGACTGCAGCGCCCGTCATAGCCCGGAAGGAAGCACTCCGCCGGGGTGAGCGGCTCGACTTCGCGCACGATCGCGCCGATGGAAATCTTGCGGCAGCGCGTGCCAGGCGCACGCCGCCGCCTTTGCCGCGCACCGTCTTCACGTAGCCGCGCTTGGCCAGCTGCTGCACGACCTTCATCAGGTGGTTCTCGGAAACCCCGTGCGCCGTTGCGATGTCGCGGATGGTCGTCTGCGCATCCGGGTGCCGCGCCAGGAACATGAGCACGCGCAGTGAGTAGTCGGAAAACTTCGTAAGTTGCATCGGGTACCACTGCTTGCCACGCAATCGCGCTGCGTTCGGACCAGGGCAATTATGGACGCACTCGAGCGCGCTTCCCCTACGTATAAGACACAGGGCGAGCGCGCAGAAGATGCAGATAGCATGCTTCTTATGGAATGCGACCGAAGTCTGCTGTCAACGGGGCTGCGCCTTGCCTGCGCCCGCGGCCGACGGACCCCGCGGCGCGAGCAGCGCGTGCCCTCGAGCGCCCATGAGATCGAGCCTCTTCGCCTACGGGTTTCGCGCCCAATTCCTGCTCGCCGGCTGTGCGGCGCTGCTGCTGGTGCCGGTCTGGGCGTCGAACTTTGCGCTCGGCACGCCGCTGGGATCCTCCTGGCCGCCCACCCTCTGGCATGCGCACGAGATGCTGTTCGGGTTCATCGGCAGCGCCATCGCGGGCTTTCTGCTGACGGCGGTTCCCAGCTGGACGGGCGAGCGGGGCTTTGCCGGCCGGCCGCTGATGCTGCTCGCCGGCATCTGGCTCGCGGCGCGCCTGCTCATCGCAAGCTCTGCGCGTGTGGCCCGCGGCGCTGGTGGCCGCGGTGGACCTCAGCTTCCTGCCGGTCCTCGCCGTACTGGTGGGGCTGCCGTTGCTGCGCACGCGCAGTCGCAACCGCTTCCTGCTGCTGGTGCTGGCGCTGCTGTGGCTCTGTGACCTCGTCTTCCACGTCGCGCTGCTGCGCGCCAACCCGCCCCTCGCACTGCACGCGCTGCAGGTCGGGATCGATCTGGTGCTGCTGATGGTCACGGTGGTCGGCGGCCGCATCGTGCCGGCGTTCACCACTGCCGCCCTGCGACCGCTCGGCGCATCGGCGGCGGTGCGCGACCGGGGCGTCTTCACCGTCCTCGCGGTGTCCTCCATGGTGCTGGTCACGCTCACGGATGTGTTCGCCGCGCCGGCCGCTCTCGGCGGGTGGATCGCGGCCGTCGCAGCGCTCCTCCAGGCCGCGCGGCTGCTGCAATGGGCCGCGTGGCGCACGCTGCGCCTGCCGATCGTCTGGGTCCTGCACCTGGGCTACGCGTGGCTGCCGGTCGGGCTGGGCCTCAAGGCCCTGGCCCTCTTGTCGGGTGCAGCGCTGGGGGCGTTCTGGCTGCATGCGCTGACCATGGGTGCACTGACGACCATGATCGTTGCGGTGATGTCCCGCGCCTCGCTCGGCCATACCGGCCGTGCGCTGGTGGTGCACCCGCTGACCACGCTTGCGTACTTGCTGCTCACCGGCGCGGCGCTGATCCGCGTCTTCGGCCTGGCCGCGTTCCACCTGAACTACGTCGCGGTCATCGTGCTGGCGGCGTTGTGCTGGTCCGCCGCCTTCGCGCTCTTCGTGGGCGTGTATGCACCGATACTGTGGCTGCCACGGGCGGACGGCAAGCCAGGGTGAGAGTCACCACTTAGCGCTCATCGTGCCGGGCCAGCGCCCGGTGAAAGGGGTCTCATGAACGGGATATCGCTCTTCAAGGCGGCACTGGCCTGCGCGGCGGCGCTGTGCATCGCGGGGGTCGCGCACGCCGCCGCGGCAAAACCGCCGGCTGCCGATGCCACCGCTTCGCTGGGTGCGCCGATCCACGCGGTGCTGACCGCCCGCCGAACGTGCCGCCGCCGACGCACCGCAGCCATCCGGCCAAGGTGATCGTGGAACTGGAGATCCGCGAGATGGAGAAGGAGATCTCCGAGGGCGTGCGCTACACGTTCTGGACCTTCGGCGGCACCGTACCCGGCAGCTTCATCCGCGTGCGCCAGGGCGACACGGTCGAGTTCCACCTGAAGAACCATCCCGACAACAAGATGCCGCACAACATCGACCTGCACGGCGTCATCGGTCCGGGCGGCGGCGCAGCCTCGAGCTTCACCGCGCCCGGACACGAGTCGCAGTTCACCTTCAAGGCACTGCACCAGGGCATCTACGTCTACCACTGCGCGACCGCGCCGGTCGGCATGCACATCGGCAACGGCATGTACGGCCTGATGCTGGTCGAGCCGCCGGAGGGTCTCGACGCCGGTGGATCACGAGTACTACGTGATGCAGGGCGACTTCTACACCGTGGGCAAGTACCGCGAGAAGGGCCTCAGACCGTTCGACATGCAGAAGGCCATCGACGAGAAGCCGACCTACGTGCGTGTTCAACGGCAGCGAGGGCTCGCTCATCGGCGACCAGGCGCTGACCGCCAAGGTCGGGGAGACGTGCGGCTGTTCATCGGCAACGGCGGCCCGAACCTGGTGTCCTCGTTCCACGTGATCGGCGAGATCTTCGACAACGTGCGGTTCGAGGGCGGCACGGTTTACCAGGAGAACGTGCAGACCACGCTGATTCCGGCCGGCGGCGCGGCGATGGCGGAATTCCACACCGTAGTGCCGGGCAGCTTCGTCATGGTCGATCATTCGATCTTCCGCGCCTTCAACAAGGGGGCGCTGGCGATCCTCAAGGTGGACGGTCCGGAGAACAAGACTCGTGTACTCGGGCAAGGAAGTCGATTCGGTGTATCTGGGCGACAAGCGCCGAGGAACCTCGAGGTCGTCAGCCAGGCGACGACGGCCGCCGCCGCGCAGGGCACCCTGACGCACGAACAGCAGATCAAGGCCGGCGAGGCGCTATTCAACGGCACCTGCTCGGTCTGCCACCAGGCCAATGGCCAGGGCTTCGACGGCGTGTTCCCGCCGCTGGCGGGCTCGGACCTGCTCGCCGCGAAGACCCAAGCGTGCCGATCCGCATCGCTGCTGCAACGGCCTGACCGGCCGCGTGACGGTCAACGGCAAGGTCTACAACTCGGTGATGCCGCCGATGAGCCAGCTCAACGACGACGAGGTCGCGAACATCCTGACCTACGTGCACGCATGCTGGGGCAACCCGGGAGGGCGGCATTCGACGCGGCCGAAGTAGGCCGAGGACGCGCAGAGCACCGCCGCGGCCGCCCGGGCGGCGCATCTGAACGCCGTGCGTAGCCTGGCCTCGACCCTCGCGCTGCTGGTCGCGCCGCCGGTGCGCCGCCGGCGAGCGGCTACGCCGTCGGGCCGGCCGAGCTTCGCTCAGCGTGCTGCCGACCGACGCCGACGACCGCGGCCGTGCACGTCGCGCGCGCTTCGTCGTGGACGCCGACGCCGGTCACCAACGCGCGAGTTCCTGGCCTTCGTGACCAGCGCATCCGCAATGGCGCCGCGGCCAGCGTCGCGACGCTTTTCGCCGATGGCGACTACCTGTCGCACTGGGCGGTCGCCGATCGCCTCGGCGAGCGACGCGCTTGCCCGATCAGCCGGTGACGCCGCGTGAGCTGGTTCGCCGCGCGCGCCTATTGCGAGGCGAGCGGCGGCGCGCCTGCCGAGCTGGTACGAGTGGGAATTCGCTGCCGCCGCCGACGAGACGCGTCGCCGACGCGCGCCCGATCGCGGCCTGGCGGGCACGCATCCTCGACTGGTATGCGCGGCCGGTGCACGCAGCTGTCGCCGCGGTCGGCTCCGGCCCGGCGAACTTCTACGGCGTGCGTGACCTGCACGGGCTGGTCTGGGAGTGGGTGGAGGACTTCGGTGCCCTGCATCGTGAGCGGCGACAGTCGCGACCAGGGCGATCCGGACAAGCTGCGGTTCTGCGGCGCCGGCGCGCTCAGCCTGCGCGGACCGCGAGAACTATGCCGTGCTGATGCGCATAGCCTTCCTCAGCTCCCTGGAGGCGCGCTCGACCGCCCACGCCCTGGGCTTCCGCTGCGCCGCGGGCGAGGCGCCATGAGACCGTGGGCCCACCTCGGCCTGCGGCTCATCGCCGCCGGCGCGCTCGCCACAGCGCTGCACGCGCAGGAACCCGCCGCCCAGGCGCCGGCCCCGCCTCGCGCGCCGGCGCAGGCACTGCCGGGCGATTCGCTGTACCAGCTGGAGATCGTGCTGCAGAGGGCGGACGGCAGCGGCGTTCCGCCTCGCGCAGCTTCGCGGGCGGCCGCTGCTGGTGACCATGTTCTACAGCCATTGCGCCGCGGTCTGTCCGCTGCTGACCGCCCAGGTGCAGCATCTGGTCGGCAGCCTGACGGCTGCCGAGCGCAGGCAGCTGCGGGTGCTGATGGTGAGCTTTGACAGCGCGCTGGATACCCCGCAGGCACTGCGCGAGTTCCGATCGGAACACCATATCGACGATCCGCAACTGGATCACCGCCCGCGCCGAGGCTGCCGATGTGCGCACGCTCGCTGCTGCCCTCGGGATCCAGTACCGCGAACTGCCCGACCATACCTTCAACCACTCCACGGTGATCTCCGTGGCCGACCGCGAGGGCACCGTGCGTGCGCGCACGAGCGAGCTGAACGGGCCGGCCCCGGCTTTCATCGCCGCACTGCGCGCGCAGATCGCCGCTCAGCCGACGGACGTTAAGAATCAGGCAGACAAATCAAGGTGATCCGCATCGATGACCGAGGCGCTCATCTGGTTCGTCCGATACGGCGGCGTAAACGCCATGGAGGCCGTGCAGTTGCCCGACGGACTGCTGATCTGCGGCGGCGCACCTGGGGACTTCAGGGTTCCGAACACCCGGCGGTGGGAGCTTGACCGGCCTTGCCCCAGACAGTCTGGCCCTGCGGGCAACATGCAGGCGAGGCGGGCGGCTCTCTTTCATTCGCGCCGACGCGTTAGCGCCTCAACGTCGTCCTCGCAGCAGGGTGCGGATGCAGTACAGCTCGCAGTGCGCCACGCGCAGGCGCTGCCCGAGCTGCAGCCGACCGACCCGGCTGCGCGCGAGCATTCTGAGCTTCTGGACGCGCGCCGCGAGCAGCTTCGCGCCATGCTTTGCCGCCGCCTCGGAGCGGTATCTCGCATGGCGCAGTCCGCAGACCTTCACCTGCCACCAGCCGGCGCGTTTAAGCACTTCGATCTTTATTTTCATCGCCGGACTCCTCATTGGCCCGCACACTTCGAAGTCGTCGGCCGGCGCGGGACGGCCCGGGAATTGAGCTTACTCCCGGATGGGCGCTCGTCGCCTACGCGGCGCGACACGTGCACACTCCGGCAGCTGCGGCAGGTAAGTGATGCGGGGGGGCCCTGGCGGGTCGTGCGTGCCGCGAACTCAGCGATGCACCAATGACAGCCAGCCCGCGGGCTCGCGCGTCACGGCCACCCCAATGATCCAGGCGTAGGTCAGCAATGCAGCGCTGAAAGCGAGGCCGCTGGCACAGCGGCCTCGGGCGCGCCTGAGGGCCACGGAGCCAAGGCCGATATAGAGCACGAGCAGCAGCACCTTAGTGGTGAGCCACGCCTCGCGAAATGGATACTGCTGCAGGATGATGGTGAGCAGGACGGCGGCTGCGAGCAATGCCGTGTCGATGCCGTAGGAGGCCAGGCGCAGCAGCCGGTGATTGGCCGCGGCGACGTTCGCGATTCGCAGGCCGCCACGCACGCAGAACAGGGCTCCCGAGAGCAGCACGCAGGCGATGTGGATCTGGCGGATCGCGACGAAGTGGGCGGCGAGCATTCCGGATCTGCAGCGGCTTCTTGCCCATGAGTACCACGAACAGCCCCGGGCCGCTCGCCGGTGCCACCGTGCCGCATGAGGCGTGGGGACCCTCGGGCCACCCCGCTATACAGGCGCCTTCGGTGCCATCGCGAAAAAGACTATAAAATAGCCGCATGAGAATTCTCTTTGTCTGTCTGGGCAATATCTGCCGCTCGCCAACCGCGGAAGGGGTGCTGCGCATCCTTGCGGCGCGCGAAGCCCCGGAGCTTGCGATCGAGGTTGATTCAGCCGGCACGGCCGGCTACCACGTGGGCGAGCCTCCCGACGCCCGCACGCGCGCGGCGGCCGCGCGCCGCGGCTACAGTCTGGAATCCCTGCGCGCCCGCGTGGTCGAGCCGGGTGATTTCGAGCGCTTTGACCTGATCCTGGCGATGGATGCGCAGAACCTGCGCGTGCTGCAACGGCGCGCGCCCACGCACGCGCACGAGCGGCTGCGGCTGTTCCTGGAATTCGCCCCGCAGCAGGACGTGCGCGAGGTGCCCGATCCGTACTACGGCGGTCCGAATGGCTTCGAGGAGGTACTGGACCTCGTGGAAGAGGCCGCGCGCGGACTGCTCGCGCACCTGCGGCAGCGCGCGCGCGCGGCGTAGCCGGGAAGCCTTATTCCTCGGGAACCTCCGGGCCGTGTGTGCCGGGGAGTTTCTCCGCCGGAGCGGAGGACCACACGACATAGGGCTTGTTCTCGCCGCCGCCCCTCCGGGGCGCGGGGCGGGCTCAAAGTGCGCCAGCTCGTGGGCCGCTTCACGCGGCTCGGCGTGATACTGGCGTGGCAGTGGCTCCTGCGAGCCGTGGCCGTTGCCGCCGCCCTCACTCGGACCCGGACCGGAAACCTCCGGTGCGCTCTCGCGCCGGGACTCCCCGGCCTCCGCGGGTGCGCCGGCCGGGACCTGCTCGCGCATGCCGCCGCCGCCGCCGCGCCGGCCACGCCGGCGTCCGCGTCGGCCACGACCCGTGCGCTCCGTGCGCGGTGCCTCGCCGGGCGGACCGCCCGCGGGCGGCGCGGCCGCGCCTTCCAGAGGGGCCACATCCTCGCGCGGCGCGGCATCGCGCGCCGGCTCACGCGGCTCGCGCGGCGGAGCCGCGCTGCGTTCACCGGAGCGCTCCGGCCGACGGCCGCCGTCCCGATCGCGGTTGCGATCGCCGCCGCCACTGCCCGGGCGCTGATCGCGGTTGCGGTCCCGGTCGCGCCCTTCGCTGCGGCGACCATCGCCACGCTCGCGGCGCGCACCTTCGCCGCCGGAGCGGGAATGCCGCGGGCGCTCGCGCCGGGAGTCATAGCGGCCCTCCTCGCGCCGCGGGGCACGGGTAGGGGCCGGGGCGCTCGCCGGCGTCGCAGCCTCTGCGGGTGCGGGCGCGGCTTCCCCGGCCAGCATCTTCTTGAAGCGTGACCAGAAGCCGCCACCGACGCCGCCCGCGGCGGCCGCAGGCGCAGCCGCCGGTGCCGGCGCTGCCGCCGGGGCGCCGAGGGGCGCGGACGTGGCCGGCAGGAGCGTGGCCACGGCCGGGGTCTGCGGCGGGGGCTTGCGGTCCTGGGCGCTGCCGGGTTCCCCGACCTCGGGGGCCGCGGGCATGAGGTAGGTGGGCTGCTTGTGCTCGGGCAGATCCATCTCGTCATCGCGCACGCGCTTGATCGAGTACTCCGGGGTCTGGATGTTCTCGTTCGGCACGATGATCAGTTCGGCGGTGCTCTTGTCCTCGAGCGTGCGCAGCCACTCGCGCTTCTCGTTGATGAGATAGGTCGCAACCGCCACCGGCACCTGCGCGATGACGCGCGCGGTGCGGTCCTTGCGCAGCTCCTCGCCGATCAGGCGCAGCACGGCGAGCGTCATCGACTCGACGCTGCGGATGCTGCCGATCCCGACGCAGCGCGGGCACACGATATGGCTCGACTCCCCGAGCGAGGGGCGCAGGCGCTGGCGCGACATCTCCAGCAGGCCAAAGCGCGACAGCCGCCCGATCTGGATGCGGGCGCGGTCCATCTTCATCGCATCGCGCAGGCGGTCCTCGACCTCGCGCTGGTTCTTCGGCAGCTCCATGTCGATGAAGTCGATGACGATCAGCCCACCGATGTCCCGGATGCGCAGCTGGCGGGCGATCTCATCCGCCGCTTCCAGGTTGGTATTGGTGGCGGTGGTCTCGATGTCCGAGCCGCGCGTGGCGCGCGCGGAGTTGATGTCGATCGACACCAGCGCTTCGGTGTAATCGATGACGATGCTGCCGCCGGAGGGCAGCTGCACCTTGTGCGCATAGGCCGACTCGATCTGGCTCTCGATCTGGAAACGGGTAAAGAGCGCGATGTCGTCCGTGTACAGCTTCAGCTTGCGCTGTGCGTCCGCGGGCATGAAGCGCTGCATGTACTCCTGCGCCTTCTGGAAGGCGGCCGCGTCGTCGACCAGCACCTCGCCGACATCGTCCGAGAGGTAGTCGCGCATGGAGCGCGTGACGGCGTCGCTTTCGCGAAACACCAGGAACGGCGCGGGCCGGTCCTTGACGGCCGCATCGATCTGCGCCCACTGCGTCTTGAGGTTATCCAGGTCCCACTGCAGCTCCTCGACCGTGCGGCCGACGCCGGCGGTGCGCACGATCGCGCCCATCCCTTCCGGGATCTGCAGCTGACTCATGGCCTCGCGCATCTGGTCGCGGTCCTCGCCCTCGATGCGGCGCGAGACGCCCCCGGCACGCGGGTTGTTCGGCATGAGCACGAGGAAGCGACCGGCCAGGCTGATGAAGGTGGTGAGCGCCGCACCCTTGGTGCCGCGCTCTTCCTTCTCGACCTGCACCACCAGTTCCTGGCCCTCGGTGAGCAGCTCGCGGATGTTCATGCGGCCGCCCTGCGGCTGCTGGCGGAAGTACTCCTTGGAGACTTCCTTCAGTGGCAGGAACCCGTGGCGCTGGGCGCCGTAATCAACGAAGCACGCTTCGAGCGAGGGCTCGACGCGTGAGATCTTGGCCTTGTAGACGTTGGCTTTTTTCTGTTCGCGGGAAGGTAAATCGATACTCAGGTCAAATAGTTTTTGTCCATCAACCAGAGCTACGCGCAACTCCTCTTCCTGAGTTGCATTCACTAGCATTCTCTTCATGTGCCCCTACTGTTACGTGAGGGGCCGGCAAGCAGACGGCGGGAGGCCGCGGGCTGTAACTTCCGCAGCGGCGAAGATTTCGTAAACCTGGCAAAAGAGAGCGAATCTCGTTGGTCATGTTTCATGACGGCCGCGTTACACGCGGCTTGGCAAGGAAACCTTCGGTGAACTCGACCGACGGCGCTGGCTGCGGAAGTCTCGATCGTGGCGAGATTCGACGCAGATGGCGCGATCTTGGCGGCCCAATGCGATGGCCTCGATACAAGAGGTCCAACTAAACGGGCGGCAGCTGCGAAGCCACCACCACTGGCGCGTCCGCACGGCGGACGACCGAGCGAGTATACTACAGAATCTTGTAGAAACAATGCCTTACACCGAAGAGTCGCATTTGTCCGCCCCCGAAGCCTCCCCGACACGCACCGCCGTCCAGCACTTCGAGGTCAGTGAGGATGAAGCCGGGCAGCGCCTGGACAACTACGTGCAGAAGCGCCTGGGCGGCATCCCGCGCAGCCGCGTCTACCGCGTGATCCGCAAGGGCGAGGTGCGCGTGAACGGCAAGCGCGCGGATCCGGAGACGCGCCTGAGCGTGAACGACCGCATCCGCATCCCGCCGGTGCGGCCGGCGCCGGCGCTCGAGCCGGGCAAGCCCTCGGCGGCGCTCCTGGAGCGCATCCGCGCGGCCATCGTCTACGAGGACGCGAGGATCCTGGTGCTCGACAAGCCCTCCGGGGTGGCCGTGCACGGGGGGAGCGGGGTCAGCTGCGGCGTGATCGAGACGCTGCGTGCGCTCAGGCCGCAGGAATCCTCGCTGGAGCTGGTGCACCGGCTGGACCGCGACACCAGCGGCTGCCTGATCGTGGCGCGCAAGGGCGCAGTGCTGCGGGACCTGCACGCGCTCTTGCGCGAGGACGGGTTCGAGAAGCGCTACCTCGCGCTGCTGAAGGGCAAGTGGGACCTGGGCGAGAAGCGCATCGATGCGCCACTGCGCACCGACACCCGCGTCGGCGGGGAGCGCACGGTGCGCGTTGCCGCCGGCGGCAAGGCCTCGGTGAGCACCTTCCGGCCGGTGGAATTCTTCGGCCGCACCGCCACGCTGGTGGAGGTGACGCTCGAGACCGGGCGCACGCACCAGATCCGCGTGCACGCCGCGCATGCCGGGCACCCGGTGGCGGGGGATGACAAGTACGGGGACGCGGCCTTCAACGACACGCTGCGCGCACTCGGCCTCACGCGCATGTTCCTGCATGCGCAGCAGCGTCAGTTTCCAGTGGCCGCAGGGCGGGGAGTTCAGCATCAACACTCCGCTGCCGCCGGAGCTGGGCGCGGTGCTCGATCAGCTGAGCGGCCGCAAGGAGAACCGCTCGCTCAGGGCACGGGGTGGCCGGCGCTTCGCAGGGCGCCCGCAAGCCAGATGAGCGGCAGCCCGACGAGGGCGCTCGGGTCGGCGCTCTCGATGCTCTCAAAGAGCGCGATCCCCAGGCTCTCGGCCTTGAAGCCCCCGGCACAGTCGTAGGGCGCCTCGCGCGCCACGTAGCGGCGGATCTCCGCTTCGCCCAGCGCGCGGAAATTGACCACCGTCGTGTCCAGGTGCGCCAGGCGCAGCCGCTGCGCGGTGCACACCAGCGCGCAGGCCGTGTAGAAGCGGGCGCTGCCCCCGCTCAGGCGCGTGAGCTGCGCCTCGCAGCGCGCCGCGCTGCCGGGCTTCTCGAGCAGCGCATCCCCCGCACAGGCGACCTGGTCGCTGCCGATCACGAGCGCCGCCGGGTGGCGCTCGGCCACCGCGCGCGCCTTGGCGAGCGCCAGCCGCAGCGCCCGGTCCATCGGCAGCTCCTGCGGCAGCGCCGCCTCATCGACCCCGGGGGGCTCGCAGGCGAACGCGATCCCCAGCCGCTCCAGGAGCGCGCGGCGGTAGCGGGAAGTGGAGGCGAGGATGAGTGGCGGCGCGGAAGTCACGCCGGCTTCCGAATCATCTTCGAGAAACAAGGGCTTAGGAGCAAGTGTGGCTTTGACTTAGGCAGACCCGATACCTATTATACGCGCCCCATGTCGCCGCCCTGGTCGAGTCCGCTCGAGGTCGACCGGCTGGCCGATGGCGGAGCCGAAGTCGACTTTGCTATCCCGCTCGCCGAGCTGCCGGGCTTGCGCCCGGAGCGACCGGATGTGGGCGGCCGCGTCGCGGGACGCGTGCATTTTAGGCGTGAGCGCGGACTGGCGCTCGCCGAGCTGACTCTGCAGGGACACGCACAGCTTCAGTGCCAGCGCTGCATGCAGCCGCTGCAACTCGCGCTGCAGGCGCAGGCGCGGGTGGCGCTGGTGCACTCGCCGGATGAGGCGGCGCGCGTGCCCGAGGACCTGGAGCCGGTGCTCGCCAGCGGCGGCCGCATCAGCGTCGCGGACCTCGTCACGGAGGAGCTGCTGCTGAGCCTGCCGCTCGTGCCGCGGCACGAGGTGGCGGCCGAGTGCGCGGTGGCAGCGGCGCAGCCTGAGGAGGGCGCGACGGAGACGCACCGTCCCTTTGCGCAGCTGGCGGACCTGTTGAAACGTAAGTGAACCGATTCGAGTGAGGAGCTGAACACATGCCCGTTCAAAAGAGCCGCAAGACGCCCTCGCGTCGCGGGATGCACCGATCGCACGACGGACTGGCCAAGCCGGCGCTGTCGACCGATCCGCAGTCTGGTGAGACGCACCTGCGTCATCGCATCACCCCCGATGGCTTCTACCGCGGCCGGCGGGTGATCGAGAAGCCGGCCGAGAGCGACGACAAGGAATAAGGCCCTAGAGTTTCGGCGCCGGACCTGAAGGGCCTGCGTGCTGCCACTGGCGATCGATGTGATGAGCGGCGACTCCGCGCCGCGTGAATACGTTGCCGGCGCACTGCGCGCGCTGGCGGACGACCCGCAGCTGCGCCTGCTGCTCGTCGGGGAGCCGAAGCTGCATTGACGCGGAGCTTGCCGGGGCTGCCGCCGCGCTGCGCGCGCGCGCTGGAAGTGGTGCCCGCCTCCCAGGTGGTCACGATGGAGGAGAAGCCGCGCGAGGCGATCCGCCGCAAGAAAGATTCCTCCATGCGCGTGGCGATCAACCTGGTGCACGAGGGACGCGCCAGCGCCGCGGTGAGCGCCGGCAACACCGGTGCGCTCACGGCGATCGCGCACTTCGTCCTGAAGACCCTGCCCGGGGTCGAGCGCGCCGCCATCATCTCCGCGATCCCCGCCGCGCACGGACTCACGCAGATGCTCGACCTGGGCGCCAACACCAAGGCGAGCCCCGAGCAGCTGCACCAGTTCGCCGCCATGGGCGCCATCATCGCGCGCGATGTCTACGGCATCGGCAATCCGCGCATCGGCCTGCTCAACATCGGTGAGGAGGACATGAAGGGCCACGAGGTGGTGCAGGCGGCGCACGCACTGCTGGGCGCGAGCGCCCTGAACTACGTGGGCTTTGTCGAGGGCGACGACATCTTTTCCGGCGACGTGGACGTCGTGGTGACCGATGGCTTCACGGGCAACGTGGCCCTGAAGAGCATGGAGGGGCTCGCCGGCCTGATCGCCGATCGCATGCGGCAGGAATTTCAGGCCTCCCTGTTCGCGCGCCTCGCGGGCCTGGTGGCGCGCCCGGTGTTGCGCCGCGCCGCCGCGAGCCTCGATCCGCGCCGCTACAACGGCGCCTGCATGGTGGGACTTGGGGGAATCGTGGTAAAAAGCCACGGTCGCGCCGACGGTGTGGCGTTCGCGCGGGCCATCGGCACCGCTGCGCTCGCGGTGCGACACGACCTGACCAAGCACATCGCGCAGGCCATGCAGGCGCAGGGGACCGGCAGTTGATCTACTCGCGCATCAGCGGCACCGGGTCATATCTGCCGGAGCGCATCGTCACCAACCGCGAACTCGAGTCGAAGGTCGACACGACCGATGAGTGGATCCGCACGCGCACCGGGATCGAGCGCCGCCACATCGCCGCCGACGGCGAGACCACGGTGGACCTGGCGGAGAAGGCCGCGCGCCGCGCCCTGGAGGCCGCCGGCATGGCGCCCGAGGATGTCGACTTCATCGCCTTCGGCACCACGACGCCGGACCTGATTTTCCCCAACTGCGGCGTGCTGCTGCAGCGGCGCCTGGGCTGCTTCGGCGGCCCCGCATTCAGCGTCGAGACCGCCTGCGCGGGGTTCATGTACGCACTGTCGATCGCCGACAAGTACGTGCGATGCGGGGAGTCCAAGCGGGCGCTGGTGATCGGCGCGGAGACGCTCTCGCGCATCACCGACTGGAACGATCGCGGCACCGCGGTGTTGTTTGCCGATGGCGCCGGCGCCGTGGTGCTCGAGCCGTCCGCGTCCGCGGGCGTGCTGTCCACGCACCTGCACGCCGACGGCCGCTACCACGAGATGCTCTACTGCGGCAGCGGCGTGTCGCGCGGCTTTACGCCGCCGATCGCGATCAGCATGTCGGGCAAGGAAGTCTTCAAGGTCGCGGTCAACAAGCTCGGCGCGGTCGTCGATGAGACGCTCGCGGCGAACGGCCTCGATCGCTCGGCGCTTGACTGGCTCGTGCCGCACCAGGCCAATATCCGCATCATCCAGGCGACGGCCGCGAAGCTGGAGATGTCCCTGGAGCGCGTCATCGTCACGGTCCAGGACCACGGCAACACCTCCGCGGCGTCGGTCCCGCTGGCACTCGATGTGGGCGTGCGCGACGGGCGTATCAAGCGCGGTGAGCTGCTGCTGCTGGAAGCTTTCGGCGGCGGCTTCACTTGGGGCTCCGCGCTCGTGCGCTACTGAAGCCCTTTCGGTTTCCCAAAAGAAAAACGCCGCGCAATGCGCGGCGTTTTGCTGTCGACGTTGAGTCCGTCGCTTACTTGGAGACCGAACGCTTGAACATGCGGTCGATCTTCTCGTTGGTCGCGTCGCAGCACGACTGGCTCGCATGAGCCGCAGCCAACGCCTGGTTCGCAGTGCTCTGCGCACCGCTAGCCGCCTGTCCCGCCGAAGCCGCGGCGCTGTTGGCCGAATCTGCGGCGCTCTTGGCCGCAGAGGCATCGCCCTGCACCTTGGCTACCTGAGACTTCAGGTCGTCGATCTGAGCCTGAATGGGCTTCAGATCCGTACAGCCTGCAAGACCAACCATCACGGCCACGGCAGCGGCCGCCGTCACAACACTCGCGCACTTCATAATCGTCCCCTTTGGGTTGTTAATTCGGGAGTCCTGAATAAAACCGAAGCGACTCCGGTGGGCAAGTTCCGCCGTCGTTCGCCGGGGCGCAACTGCATCAAATTTGCGGGGGGAATGCAACTCCAAACACGTAATTGTCTTCGGCCCGCGACAACATCCTGCCACAGTTGAGCGTGCGATGCGTCGTAAACTTTTCCTTGTGAATCGCAGGCACACGCGATTGTCGCGTGTGAAACGGAGTTTGGTGCGCAGCGCAATCGTGGATTGTACGCATCAGACGCCCGCGACATGAACGGCGCGTGAACGCCGCGCTTGTGCTTGGCAGTGCGTTGCACGATGTGAGTGCAGATAGAACCGCGCAAGCGAGGTCCTGCGGATTTTCTGCGCCTGCGTAAATGCCACGGCACCGCTTGCTCTTGCCAGGCGCCCCTATCTGGATATAATCACAGTGACTGTATATATAAACAGGACCTGTCCATGTCAGACGTCACGCCCATGTCGGACCTCACGCCGCGTCAGACCCAAATCCTGCGCCTGATTCAAAGGTTTATCGGCGAAACGGGGATGCCTCCGACCCGGGCCGAGATCGCCCACGAGCTCGGGTTTCGTTCCGCCAATGCCGCCGAGGAGCACCTGCGGGCGCTCGCCCGCAAGGGTGTCATCGCGCTGGTGCCGGGCACCTCCCGCGGGATCAAGCTGAAGGACACGATCCGCGAGCAGATCGGGCTGCCGCTCATCGGCCGGGTCGCCGCCGGCAAGCCGATCTTCGCCGAGGAGAACTTCGAGGCGCGGCTGCAGATCGATCCCGCCATCTTCCAGCCGCGCCCGCACTACCTGCTGAAAGTGATCGGCATGAGCATGAAGGATGCCGGCATCCTCGATGGGGACCTGGTCGCCGTGCACCGCACCTCGGAGGTGCGCAGCCGCCAGATCGTCGTGGCGCGCCTGGAGAATGAGGTCACGGTGAAGCGCTATCGCCAGGAAGGCTCGGTCGTGTGGCTGCTGCCGGAGAATGCGGACTTCGAGCCGATCAAGGTGGATCTGAAGGAAGAGCCGCTGCTGATCGAGGGCATCGTCGTGGGCGTCGTGCGCCGCGGCCGCGCCGCGGGACTCATGTGAGTCAGCGCTGTGCTCACGCACCGTTCCTGCAAGAGGCCTTGAGCTAGATTGCAGCACCCAGGCGATGGACGACTCGCGCATCGCTCGCTTGCTCGAGCACCCCGCCATCTGGCGCGGCCGCAGCGCGGCGCGCCTCGAGACCCTGCCCAGCGGCTTTGCCGCACTCGATGAAGCACTCCCCGGCGGCGGCTGGCCGCGCGCGGGGCTGATCGAAATCCTCGTCGGCCGCTTCGGCAGCGGCGAGCTGTCGCTGCTGCTGCCGGCGCTGGCCGCGCTCACGCGCGCGGCGAGCGCGCGCTGGTGCGTGTGGGTGGCTCCGCCGCTGATGCCCTTCGCCCCCGCGCTCGTCGCGCAGGGCGTGGTGCTCGATCGGATCGCCGTGGTGGGCGGCACGCGGCCGTTGTGGGCGCTCGAGCAGGTGCTGCGCTCGGGGGCCTGCGATGCTGCGCTCGCCTGGAGCCGCGCACCTAAGTCCCGTGACATTCGCCGCCTGCAGCTCGCCGCCGAGCGCGGCCGCACCCTCGGGGTCCTGTTTCGGCCGCTGCGTGCCGCGCGGGAGAGCTCTCCGGCACTCATGCGGCTGGGCGTGCAGGCCGCAGGCAGCGGGGTGTGCGTCACGCTCCTGAAGGGGCGCGGCGCGCGCGGTGTGGTACAGCTGGAGAGCTTAAGTCCGTGAGCCCTCCGCTCCGAGAGGTCGCAGGCGAAGCCGCGGCGCCTGAGGAGCGCGCGCCGCGTGCGCCTGCACCGCGGCGCGCGCTCGCCGCTTCACAGCGCACGCAGCTGCTGGCGCTCGGGGAACCGCAGGCGGAACTGTGGGTGGGCGTGCACCTGGCGCAGGTCCGTGGCGCGCGGCAGCTGCGGCAGCTCGCGCATCTCGCGCAGCGCTTCTCACCGCGCGTCAGTCTCGAGCCCCCCGACGGACTGCTGCTCGAAGTGCGCGGGAGCCTGGGGCTCTTCGCGGGGGTGGCGGGTTTGCGTGCCGCGCTGACGCGCGCCTGCGGGGAACTTAGGCTGCAGGGGCCGCTGGCGTTTGCGCCCACACCGCTTGCTGCGCTCGCCGCGGCGCGCGCCGGCCGGGAACTCGAGGTCCTCAACCGTGCACAGCTCGTCGGGGCGCTCGCGCCGCTGCCGCTCGCCGTGCTGCGCTGGCCGCCGCCGGTGGTGGAGCGCCTCAAGCGTGCCGGCGTGCGCACGCTCGGGGCGGTGCTGCGGCTGCCGCGCGCCGGTTTCGCGCGCCGCTTCGGCGTCGCCCAGCTCGCCATGCTCGACCGGCTCACCGGGCGCGTGCGCGAGGTGCGCAGCGTGTTTCGGCCGCCGGAGCGCTTTCGCCGCCGCCAGGAACTGGGCTGCGAAGCGGAACATCACGCGCAGCTGCTGGGCGCGTTGCGCGTGCTGCTGCACGAGCTCGAGGACTTTCTGCGAGCGCGCCAGGCCGGGGTGATGGTGCTCGAGTGCCGCCTGCTGCACCGGCAGGCGGCGGTGACCGAGTGCCGGCTGCAGCTGGCCGCTCCCGCCGCCGATGCGCGTCATATCGGTGCGCTCTTCGCCGTCGAGCTCAGCCGCGTGGTACTGCCGCAGCCGGTGCGCGCGCTCGAGCTGCGTGCCCCCACGCTGCTGGCGCTGACCCCTGCCGGGCGCTCGCTGTGGCAGCCGGGGGAGCATGGCGGGGGTGTGGGCAGCGAGGCACACACGCTCATCGAGCGGCTGCGCGCCCGGCTCGGGGAGGGGGTGATCCACGGCCTGACGCTGCTCGAGGACCACCGGCCCGAGAGCTGCTGGGCGGTGGGCCCGCCCCCGGCGCCTGCCGCCCGCAGCGCAGCGCCCGCCGCCCCCGCGCCGTGCGCCCGGCGGCCGCTGTGGCTGCTGGGGCAGCCGCAGGCGCTCGCGGTGCGCGGCGGTTTGCCGCGGCGGCATGGGCCGCTGGCGCTCGTGAGCGAACCGGAGCGCATCGAGGGCGGCTGGTGGGACGGACAGGACGTCGCGCGCGATTACTACACCGCGCTCGATACGCAGGGCGTGCGGCTGTGGGTATTCCGCGAGCGGCGCGCCCCGCACGGGTGGTTTCTGCACGGCATCTTCGGGTGATCGCCGCCGCCGCGTCCGCGCCGCCGTCCTCACACCCGCGAGTCCCTGCGGGCGCCGCCCGCGTACGCCGAGCTGCACTGCCTTTCGAACTTCAGCTTCCTGCGCGGGGCTTCCCACCCGCACGAGCTCGTGGCGCAGGCGCTCGCGCTCGGCTACCGCGCGCTTGCGCTCACGGACGAGTGCTCGGTCGCCGGCGTCGTGCGGGCGCACATGGCGGCGAAGGGGCAGCCGCTCAAGCTCATCGTCGGGGCGGAGTTTCGCCTGAGCTGCGGGCTGAAGTTCGTCGCGCTCGCGATCGACCGGCGCGGCTACGGCGCGCTGTGCCGCCTCATCACCCGCGGCCGGCGCGCGGCGCCCAAGGGCCGCTACCAGCTGACGCGCGCCGATCTGGCCGACGGCGCTCCCGAGCACTGCTTCATCCTGTGGGTCCCGGGCGCGCCGGCGCGCGCCGAGGAGCTCGAGTGGCTCGCGGCGCGCTTCCCGCGGCGGCTGCGCATCGCCGTCGAGCTGCTGCGCGAGGGCGGGGACGGCGCGCACCTGGCGCAGCTGGAAGCACTCGGGGCGCGCTGCGCCGTGCCGCTCATCGCCGCGGGCGATGTGCACATGCACGTGCGTGCGCGGCGGCAGCTGCAGGATGCCCTCACCGCGATCCGCCTGGGCGTGCCGCTGGCGCAGGTGGGTGCGCGCCTCTACTTGAACGGCGAGCGGTACCTGCGCGAGCCGCAGCGCCTGGCGCGCCTGTATCCGCGCGCGCTCCTGGAGGCCGCGGTGGCGGTGGCTGAGGGGTGCCACTTCAGTCTGGATGAGCTGCGCTACGAGTACCCGCGCGAGCTCGTGCCGCCGGGGGAGAGCGCGCCGAGCTACCTGCGCAAGCTGACCGAGGCCGGCGCGCGCTGGCGCTGGCCGCAGGGTGTGCCGGCGCGTGACCGCGAGGCCATCGAGCACGAGCTGGCCCTCATCGCCGAGCTCGGCTACGAGCCTTACTTTCTCACCGTACACGACGTCGTCGCCTTCGCGCGCCGCCAGGGGATCCTGTGCCAGGGGAGGGGCTCGGCGGCCAACTCGCGCGTGTGCTACTGCCTGGGGATCACCTCGGTCGATCCGCAGCGCGGCGCCAACCTGCTGTTCGAGCGCTTCATCTCGCGCGAGCGCAACGAGCCGCCCGACATCGATATCGACTTCGAGCACGAGCGGCGCGAGGAGGTGCTGCAGTACGTCTACGCCAAGTACGGCCGCGAGCGCGCCGCGCTGGCGGCCACGGTCATCATGTACCGGCCGCGCAGCGCCCTGCGCGATCTCGGCAAGGTCTTTGGCCTGAGTGCCGCCGAGAGCGCGCGGCTGGCGAAGGTGATGCAGTGGTGGGACGGCAGTGCCGCCATGGGCGAGCGGCTGCAGGCGGCGGGCTTTGCGCTCGACAGCCCCTGGCTCGGGCGCCTGCTGCCGCTGGCCCAGGAGCTCACCGCCTTCCCGGGCTTTCCCCGGCATCTCTCGCAGCACGTCGGCGGCTTCGTCATCGCCCAGGGCCTGCTCGAGGAACTCGTGCCGGTCGAGAACGCCGCCATGCCCGAGCGCACGGTGGTGCAGTGGGACAAGGATGACCTGAATGACCTGGGCCTGCTCAAGGTGGACCTCTTGGCGCTCGGCATGCTCTCGGCGCTGCGGCGCGCCTTCGACCTCGTGAATGACTATCGCGGCACGCGCCATGCGCTCGGGGAGCTGCCGGCCGAGGATCCCAAGGTCTACGACATGGTGTGCCGGGCCGACACCATCGGCGTCTTTCAGATCGAGTCGCGCGCGCAGATGGCGATGCTGCCGCGCCTGAAGCCGCGCTGCTACTACGACCTGGTCATCGAGGTGGCCATCGTGCGCCCGGGCCCGATCCAGGGGGACATGGTGCACCCGTACCTGCGGCGCCGCGCCGGCGCCGAGGCCGTCGAATACCCGGGCGAGGAGGTGCGCGAAGTACTGCATCGCACCCTCGGGGTGCCGATCTTCCAGGAGCAGGTGATGCAGATCGCGATCGTCGCCGCGGGCTTCACGGCGGGGGAGGCCGATGCGCTGCGGCGGGCCATGGGCGCCTGGAAGAGGACCGGGGGACTGGATCCGTTTCGCGAGCGGCTGCTGCAGGGGATGCACGACAAGGGCTACCCGCTGGAGTTCGCGCAGCGCATCTACCAGCAGATGCTCGGCTTCGGGGAATACGGCTTCCCGCAATGTGTCGTGGGTGAAACGCGCGTGGTGGACGCAGACTCGGGGCGCTGGGTGAGCATCGACGAGGTCATATCCGGTCGTGCCTCGCTGGATGCCACGATGGCGTGCGATGCGGACCTGCGCTTACGACGACGCAGGGTCATCGCAGTCAAGTCGAGCGGCGTGAAGCCCGTGTGGCGCCTGCGCACGGCTCTGGGTCATACCATTGCGGCGACGACCGAGCACCCTTTCCTGACCTTGACCGGATGGTGCGCGCTTGGGGAGCTGCGGGTAGGTGACTGTGTGGCGGCCGCACGCGCAGAGTGCCTGGCGGCTGTGCTGCGTTCTCCCGAACTCGCGCGGCTGGCGGCGCCGGAGGTTGACTGGGACCGGGTGGTGGCGATCGAGGCGTTAGCACCCCAGCCAACCTATGACCTGCAGATCGAGGGCGATCATAATTTCCTGGCCAACAACCTCGTGGTCCACAATTCGCACGCCATGAGCTTCGCGCTGCTGGTGTACGACTCGGCATGGCTGAAGTGCTATGAGCCGGCCGCCTTCACCTGCGCACTGCTCAACAGCCAGCCGATGGGTTTCTATGCCCCGGCGCAGCTGGTGCGCGATGCACGCGCGCACGGGGTCGAGGTGCGCCCGGTGGATGCCTGCGTGAGCCTGTGGGACTCCACCCTCGAGCCGCGCGCGGACGGGGAGCCGGCGCTGCGCCTGGGGCTGCGCCTGGTGAAGTCCCTCTCCGAGGCCGGGGCGCGGCGCCTCATCGCGGCGCGTCACGCGCGGCCCTTCACGAGCGTGCAGGATTTGAGCGTGCGCGGCGCGCTCGAGCGTGGCGACCTCGAGGCGCTGGCCGCCGCCGGTGCCTTTGCCGCCCTGAGCGGCAACCGGCACCTGGCCTTCTGGGAGGTGGCCGGCACCGAGCGCGCGCTCGCCCTGGGGCTGACCGCAGCGCACGGCGCCGCTGCCGCGGAGGGACGGCCGCTGCTGAGGGCACCGACCGAAGGGGAGGGCATCGTTGCCGACTACGCCGCCCTCGGGCTCACCCTCGGGCGCCATCCGCTCGCGCTGCTGCGCGGGCGGCTGCGCGCCGCGGCGCTTCAGTCCGCCGGCGACCTGCAGGCGGCGGCCCACGGCACCCGCGTGCGCACCGCCGGCATCGTGCTCATGCGCCAGCGCCCGGCGACCGCCAGTGGCGTCACCTTCCTCACGCTCGAGGATGAGAGCGGGCAGGTGAACGTCATCGTCTGGGAGCGCATCGGGCAGGAGCAGCGCGCAGCGCTGCTCGAATCGCGCCTGATGGAGGTGCACGGGGAAGTGCAGCACCAGGAGGGCATCTGCCACCTGATCGCCCACCGCCTCATCGACCGCACCGCGCTGCTCGGGGAGCTGCTGACGCGCTCGCGGGATTTCCACTGATCGCCGATCGGGCGCCGCCCTCAGCCGTGGCGCGGTTTGCTGCGGCGCGGCTTGGACCCCCCGCCGTCGTCCCCGATGTCGTAGTCCTCGAAATCGCTGGTGAGCTCGGCCGTGTGCTTGTCCTCGATCAGCCGCTCAAGGCGACGCCACGCCGGATCCCCGGCCCGCTGGCCGCGGCGTTTGGCGAGATCGAGGTCCTTGATGACCTGATCGAGGTCAACGTCCCCGTCCTCGGCGACGGGCTCGTCGGCTTCCTCGTCCTCGAATTCGTCTGATTCCGGCTTCTCGCTCATGACCCCCTGAGGTCCTGCGCAGGAATTGGACGGCGCGAAATTAAATCATTCGGCGTGGCGACTGCAATCTCGCCTGGCGGCTTTGTGAACGGTGCCCCGGTCCTGCCCCTGATGCCATCGCCCCGTGCCGCTAGTGGATGAGGTTATTCATCTCAAAGATCGGCAGGAGCATCGCGAACACGATCATCATGACGAAACCGCCCATGAGGACGATCAGCAGCGGCCCGAGCAGGCCCACCATGGCCGCGAGCAGCCCATCGAGCTCGCGCTCCTGGCTGATCGCGGAGCGCTCGAGCATGCTGTCGAGCTCACCGCTGGACTCCCCGCTCGAGATCAGGTGGATCGTCATGGGGGGAAACAGGCGGCTGACCGCCAGCGAGCGCCCGATGGGGGCGCCCTCGCGCACCCGCGCGGTCGCATCGGTCACCGCATCGCGCATCGGCAGGTTCGTGACCACGTCGCCGGCGATGCGCATCGCTTCCAGCACCGGCACGGAGCTGCCCGAGAGGATGCTGAAGGTGCGGGTGAAGCGCGCGGTGTTGAAGCCGCGCACCAGCTTCCCCAGCACCGGCACCCGCAGCTGCCAGGTGTGGAAGGCGCGCTTGCCGGCCGGGTTCTTCTGCCAGCGCTGGAACAGCCACACCCCGAGCGCCACCGCGATCAGCACATAGATGCCGTAGAGGCGGAAGAAGTCGCTGGTGCCGATCAGCAGCCGCGTGATCAGGGGGAGCTTCGCCTTGGTGGACTCGAACACCGAGACCACCTTCGGCACCACGAACACCAGCAGGAACGAGACGATCGCAAAGCACAGCACCGTGAGCACGATCGGGTAGAGGAGTGCGGCGAGCACCTTCTGGCGGATCTGCTCGCGGCTCTCGGTGTACTCGGCGAGCCGCTCGAGCACGTTGTCGAGGTGCCCGGCCTGCTCGCCGGCGGCCACCGTGGCGCGGTAGATCTCCGGAAAGACCCGCGGGAACTCGCTGAAGCCGGAGGCGAGGGTGTGACCCTCCATCACCTTGGCGCGCACGCCGAGCACGATGCTCTGCACGCGCGGCCTCTCGGTCTGCTGCGAGACGGCGAGGAGCGACTCCTCCAGCGGCAGCCCCGCGCGCACCAGGGTCGCGAGCTGGCGCGTGAACAGCGCAAGATCGGTGGACGACACGCGCCGCATGAAGCTGAAGGAGCGCTGCCGCTTGGCCTCGCGCTGCGCCACCTCCCCGACGCTGACCGGCAGCAGCTGCTGCTCGCGCAGCAGCTGGCGGATGTGGCGCGGCGTGTCGCCCTCGAGGATGCCCTTGCGCTCGTGGCCGGCGGCATCGAGGGCGACGTATTCGAAGGCGCCCAAGCCCTCAGTCCTCGCGCGTTACGCGCAATATTTCCTCGAGCGTCGTTTCACCGCGCAGCACGCGCGCGCGGCCGTCGTCGCGGATCGAGGGGGTGGCCAGGCGCGCGTGCCGCTCGATCTCCTGCTCCGAGGCGCCGTCGTGGACCATGGTGCGCATCGTGTCATCGACCACGATGAGCTCGTAGATGCCCGAGCGCCCGCGGTAGCCCCCGGTCGCATCGCGCCCCGGGCGGTAGAGGGTCGGGGAGGCCTCGTTGGGCCCCAGGTTCAGCAGCCGCCGCTCGTACTCCCCGGCGGTGAAGGGCTGCTTGGTGTCGTTGCTGAGCACGCGCACCAGGCGCTGCGCCAGCACGCCGATCAGGCTCGAGGACAAAAGGAACGGCTCGATGCCCATGTCGCGCAGGCGCGTGATGGCGCCGGCGGCGGTGTTGGTGTGCAGGGTGGAGAGCACCAGGTGGCCGGTGAGGCTGGCCTGTACGGCGATCTGCGCGGTCTCGAGGTCGCGGATCTCGCCGATGAGCACCACGTCCGGGTCCTGGCGCAGGATGGCGCGCAGGCCGCGCGCGAAGGTCATCTCCACCTTGGTGTTGACCTGGGTCTGGCCGATGCCGTCGATGTAGTACTCGATCGGATCCTCGACCGTCATGATGTTCTGCGTGTTGTCGTTCAGGCGCTCGAGCGCGGCGTACAGCGTGGTCGTCTTGCCCGAGCCGGTGGGACCTGTGACCAGGAGGATGCCGTGGGGCTTGTGGATCAGATCGTCCATCAGCGACTGGGTGCGCGAATCCATGCCGAGGGAGCCGAGGTCGAGCCGCCCGGCCTGCTTGTCGAGGATACGCAGCACCACGCGCTCGCCGTGCCCGGACGGGATGGTCGAGACGCGCACGTCGACCGCACGGCCGGCGATGCGCAGGCTGATGCGCCCGTCCTGCGGCAGGCGCTTCTCGGCGATGTCGAGGCGCGACATCACCTTGATGCGCGACACCACCAGCGGGGCGACCGCGCGCTTGGACTGCAGCACCTCGCGCAGCACCCCATCGACGCGGAAGCGGATCACCAGGCGGTTCTCGAACGGCTCCACGTGGATGTCGGAGGCGTTCTCCTTGACCGCCTGGGTGAGCACCGCGTTGATGAGGCGGATGATCGGCGCATCATCCTCGCTGTCGAGGAGGTCCGCCTGCTCGGGCAGCTCCAGCGCCAGGTGCGCCAGGTCCGTCTTGTCATCCAGGCCCTCCACCGCCTGCATGGCATCCGAGCCGGCCTCGTAGGAGCGCCGCAGCAGCTCATCGAACTCGCCCTCGGCGACACGCTCGAGCTTGAGCTGCCGGCGCAGGTAGCGGCGCACCTCGGCGAGCGCCTGGGGGGAGGCGGATTCGCGGTAGATGCACTCGGCGACGCCGTTCACGATGCGGTTCACCAGCACCCCGTGGCGCTTGGCGAAGGCGAAGGACAGGCGCCGGTTCGCCGGGTCGGCGCTCTCCAGGCTCGGGGTGAGGACGACGTCGTTCACGGATGACCCGGGGGCGAGGTGGTCGCGTTCGGATGGGGAGTGGCCTCGTCGCTCTGGGCCGGGTTGACCTGCGGCACGGTCGGGCCCGGGGCGGAGGGCGCCGGCGGCGGCTGACCGGGTTTGAGCTGCGGCGGCGGCGGCACGGGGGCCGGGGGCAGCGGATTCAGCGTGCCGCGCGACACGCCCGGCAGCAGCGGCAGGATCTCCCTGCTGTCGTTGAGGCTCTTCTGCTGGTCGCGCATGTAGTTGTACTTCAGGTCCGTCTCGTAGGCGGCCTGCGCCTGGTCGCGCAGGATCTTCGGGCGGATGAAGATGATGAGGTTGTTCTTGGTCGAGGTGGCGTTGCGGGTCTTGAACAGCAGCCCGATGATCGGGATGCTGCCGAGGTAGGGCACGCGCTGCTCGCCCTTGACGCTGTTGTCCTCGATCAGGCCGCCGAGCACCACGACGCCGCCATCCTCGATCAGCACGTTGGTGGTGATGGTGCGCTTGTTGGTGACGAGGTCGACCGCGCCGGCGGGCTTCTGGCCGATGCTCGAGCTCTCGATGGCGATCTTCAGCATCACGGCCGAGCCTTCCGGGGAGATCGTGGGGGTGACCTTGAGGATGGTGCCCACTTCCTCGCGCTGGATGGTCTGGAAGGGATTGACCTGGCCCTGGGCGTTGCCGACGCCCGTGTTGGTGAACTGGCCGGTGACGAACGGCACTTCCTGCGCGACCTTCAGCTCCGCCTCCTGGTTGTCCATGGTGACGGCCGAGGGGGTCGCGACCACGTTGGTATTGGTGTCACCGCGGATCGCGCGCAGGGTGGCGGCGAAGTTGACACCCGTGCCCATGATGCGGCCGATGCCGATGGTGGTGCCCTGCAGGAGCGTGGTCGTGACGTTGGCGGGGTTCTGCGCCGCCGCCGCCAGGTCCACGATGCTCGTGCCGCCGACCGGGCTGACGAAGGCGCCGACCGGTACCGTGCCGCCCGGGGAGTAGGCGGCCCAGTTGATGCCGAGCTCGGCGTCCTTGTCGACGTCGACCTCGGCGATGATGGCTTCCACCAGCACCTGCGGACGGCGGATGTCGAGCTTGTCGACGATGTCCATCACCATGCGCATGATGCGCGGCGGGGCGGTGATGACGAGTGCGTTGTTCTGCGGATCCGCCCAGACCATGGCGTTGCGTTCGGCCACCGCCTGCGCGGAGGTGCCCCCGCCGGTGATCGGGCCCTGCACGCCGGCCGCGCCCGCGACCGCCTGCGACGATGCCGGTGATCTGCTCCTTGAGCTTGGGGGCGATCTTCTCGGCATCCGCGTAGTGCAGGTAGCGCACGCGCGTGTCGCCGCCGGACTCCACCGGGGTGTCCAGGTGCGCGATCAGCGCCTTGACGCGCAGGCGCTGCGACTGCTCGCCGGCCACCAGCACGCTGTTGGTGCGCTCATCGGCCACCACCTTGATGGTCGAGCCCTCGGCGCTGTTGCTGCCGCTGTAGAGGGAGTTGACCACGCGCACGATCTCGGCCACGCGAGGCGTTCTGCAGCGACACGATCTCCGGATCCGTGCCGCTCGCCTGATCGATGCGATGGATGATGCGCATCATGCGGGCCACGTTGCTGGCGTGATCCGAGATGATGAGGATGTTGGAGGCGGGGTAGGCGGCCATGTGGCCGTACTGCGCGATCATCGGCCGCAGGATCGGTATCAGCTGCGCGGCGCTCACGTTCTTCACCTCGAGCACCTGCGTCACCATCTCGTCCGAGGTGGAGCTCACCCGGTCCGGCAGGTCATTGGAGGGGAACTGCCGCGCGTTCACATCGGGCAGGATCTTCACCACGTTGCCCGAGGGCACGGCGATGAAGCCGTAGACCTGCAGGATCGAGAGGAAGGTCTCGTAGAAGGCCGCCGGCGACATCGGCGTCGAGGACAGCATCGTCACCTGCGCGCGCACGCGCGGGTCGATGATGAAGGTCTTGCCGGTGGCCGCCGAGACCGCCTCGGCGATCTGCGTGATGTCCGCGTCGCGGAAGTTGGGCGTGATGCGCTGCGCCGGGGGCGGCACGGCCTGCGCCGGCGGCGGCTGCGCCGGCTGCGCCGAGGCGAGCGTCGCCACCGCGAGCACCGCGAGGGTGCCCACGAGGAAGGAACGGTCACTGCTCATTCGCAAATTCAAAATTCTCCCCCGCTTCGCGCATCGCAGCCGGCTCACCCTCAGGGTCCGGAGCCGTCGGCCGCCGATGGCGGCGGTGGTTCCTGGGCAGGCGGCGGCGGCTCGACCGCAGGCGGCGGTGCGGCCATCGCCGGCCCCTGGGGTCCGGGAGGCGGCACCGGGCTGCTGGCCTGATTGGCCAGATTGTCCGCTTCCTGCGCCAGCTGAGCGATGTTCAAGACCAGATCCTGCTGCTGTCCGCCGCGCACGACCGTGACGCGCGCCTCACTCGCGCTCGAGAGCGTCTTCAGGATCTGCTCGCTTCGATCGCGATCATCGAGCGGCGTTCCGTTGATCGCCGTCACCAGGTCCCCGGGATGCAGTCCCAGGCGTGCAAAGGCGGTGCGGTCGCGCCCCGGAAACACCCGGAAGCCGTTCATGTGGCCCGTCTTGAGGTCGACGACCGGCTGCGGGCGCAGGACGTCCCCGATCAGCCCCGGCTGCTCGCTGATCATGCGCCGCACGCGCTCGAACGAGGGGTTCGCGCCCCCCTGCAGCAGCGCGGCGGAGGGCGGTGGCGCCAGCGCCGGATTGAGGTTGCGCGGCAGGGCAAGCGTCTGGAGCTCGCCGTTGTCATCGAGGATCACGCGGTCCTCGTACACCTCATGCAGCTTCACGCCCCCCGGGATGGTGTCGCCGACCGCATACACCTTGGTGGCCTGCGCCGTCTGCCCAATGATCGCCAGGCCGTTCTGCGCGTCGTTCCCGGCGATGACGCCGGTGAGCACCAGGGGAACCTTGGGCGGCACTGGAGGACCACCCGCCTGCCCGATCCTCGGCTGGATCCTTACCGAAGAGGTGCGCCTGGGTGATGACATTCAGGTCCAGCGGGCGCGCCTGCACCACAGGCGTGTGCACGGCGGCAGGCTTGGCGCCCCCGCCGGCGAGGTCGGTCACGATGAGCGCGGCCTGCACAAAGAGGGCCACGCCGAGAACGACCGTGGCGATCCGCGGTCCTTCCTTGAGCAGCAGCGCGCGCCAGCGCTCTTGCGCCGGGAGTGTCTCCAGCCAGGAAACCGCGTTCATGGACAAAAGAGCATGAGCTTAAATGTCGTCCTTAGGGGCGCCCACACAGGATGCGCGGCGCGCCTCCGGCGCGCCGCGCTGCGCCTCAAGCGCTCGCCATCATACGGGTGTGGCGGTTGTGCTCTCAAGCGATTGTTTCTGCAGGAGTAACTACTACTCATTCTGGCAGGCTTGTGTTGCCGATTCGCGACCCCTATAAAGACTCTCATGCCCGATCCTCATCCGGTCCGCCCTGATACCGGCATCGTCGTCGAGGAGGCCCGGCCGGAGGTCAAACAACCGCCGCTGTACCGGGTAGTTCTGCTGAATGACGATTACACCCCCATGGAGTTTGTCGTCGACGTACTGGAAAAGTTCTTCTCCCTGAACCGCCCGACCGCCACGCGCGTGATGCTGGAGGTGCATACCAAGGGCAAGGGCGTGTGCGGGGTCTTCACATACGAGATTGCCGAAACTAAGGTGGCGCAGGTGACCACCTACGCGCGCGACCACCAGCACCCGCTCATGTGCACGTTGGAGGAGGCTTGAAAGCGGTGCAGTCTGACTGAATGAATGGCTGGAAGGGTTTCTACTGACGCCAAAGTGAAAGGTCCGCCGACGTGCTGTCCAACGAGCTCGAATACTGTCTGAACGATGCGTTCCACCAGGCGCGCGAGGCGCGCCATGAGTACCTCACCGTGGAACACCTGCTGCTCGCGATCCTCGACACCCCCAAGGTGCGCGAAGTGCTGCGTGCCTGTGGCGCGGACCTGGCGAAGTTCAAACAGGAGCTGAAGGAGCACATCGACCAGTCGACTCCGAAGCTCGAGGAGGGCGAGGAGCGCGAAGTGCAGCCGACCCTCGGCTTCCAGCGCGTGCTGCAGCGGGCCGTGTTCCACGTGCAGTCAAGCGGCAAGAAGGAAGTCGGCGTCTCCAACGTGCTGGTGGCCATCTTCAGCGAGAAGCAGAGCCACGCGGTGTTCCTGCTCAACCGCCGCCACGTCACGCGCCTCGACGTGGTCAACTACATCTCCCACGGCCTGTCCAAGATCGCCGAGGAGAAGACCGACAAGGAAGAGTCGGCCGCGAGCGAGGGCGAGCGCGATGCCGAGGGCGGCAGCGCGCTCGAGAAGTACACCACCAATCTCAACCGCATGGCGCAGGACGGGCGCATCGATCCGCTCATCGGCCGCAAGCTCGAGGTCGAGCGCACCATCGAGATCCTGTGCCGCCGCCGCAAGAACAACCCGCTGTACGTCGGCGAGGCCGGCGTCGGCAAGACCGCGATCGCCGAGGGGCTCGCGCGCCTGATCGTCGAGGGCAAGGTGCCCGATGTGCTGGCGGACTCCACGATCTACGCGCTCGACATGGGCGCGCTCATCGCCGGCACCAAGTACCGCGGCGACTTCGAGAAGCGCCTGAAGGGCGTGATCGGCGAGCTGAAGAAGCTCCCCGGGGCGATCCTGTTCATCGACGAGATCCACACCGTGATCGGCGCCGGTGCCGCCTCCGGTGGCGTCATGGACGCCTCCAACCTGATCAAGCCGGTGCTCACCAATGGGGAGATCCGCTGCATCGGCTCGACCACCTACCAGGAATACCGCGGCATCTTCGAGAAGGACCACGCGCTGGCGCGCCGCTTCCAGAAGATCGACGTCGTCGAACCCTCGGTCGCGGAGACCGTGGAGATCCTCTTTGGCCTGAAGCCGCGCTTCGAGGAGCACCACGGCATCACCTACGCCGACGACGCACTCAGGGCCGCCGCCGAGCTCGCCGCGCGCCACATCAACGAGCGTCACCTGCCCGACAAGGCCATCGACGTGGTCGACGAGGCCGGCGCACGGCAGCGCCTGAAGCCCATCGCCGAGCGCGAGCCGCAGGTGGAAGTGCGGCACATCGAGGACGTGGTGGCGCGCATGGCGCGCATTCCGGCCAAGAGCGTCTCGAGCTCCGACCGCGAGGTGCTGAAGAACCTCGAGCGCAACCTGAAGCTGGTGATCTTCGGCCAGGACAAGGCGATCGAGGCGCTCGCGGCCTCCATCAAGATGGCGCGCTCAGGGCTCGGCGAGTCGCGCAAGCCCGTCGGCAGCTTCCTCTTCGCCGGTCCCACCGGCGTCGGCAAGACCGAGGTCACCCGGCAGCTGGCGATCGCCATGGGAGTCGAGTTCCTGCGCTTCGACATGTCCGAGTACATGGAGCGGCACACGGTCTCGCGGCTCATCGGCGCCCCGCCCGGCTACATCGGCTTTGACCAGGGGGGGCTGCTCACCGAGGCGATCACCAAGCACCCGCACTGCGTGCTCTTGCTCGATGAGATCGAGAAGGCGCACCCGGATGTCTTCAACCTGCTGCTGCAGGTGATGGACCATGGCACGCTCACCGACAACAACGGCCGCAAGGCCGACTTCCGCCACGTCATCATCGTCATGACGACCAACGCCGGCGCCCAGGAAATGTCGCGCGCGGCCATCGGCTTCATGCACGCCGACAACACCAGCGACGGCATGGAGGCGATCCGCCGCATCTTCACGCCCGAGTTCCGCAACCGCCTGGATGCGGTCATCCAGTTTGCGGCGCTCGAGCCGGCCACCATCGAGCGCGTCGTGGACAAGCTGATCATGGAGGTGGAGTCGCAGCTGGAGGCCAAGGGCGTCTCCATCACCCTCGATGACGCAGCCCGGCGCTGGATCGGTGAGCGCGGCTACGACCCGAAGATGGGCGCGCGCCCGATGGCGCGCACGATCCAGGAGCACATCAAGCGCCCGCTGGCCGAGGAGCTCCTGTTCGGGCGCCTCGCCAATGGCGGCCAGGTGAAGGTGTCGGTGTCGAAGGACGGCTCGCAGCTGACGCTCGAGTGCGAGCCCGCGCAGCAGCTGCCGACGGTACCGGCGTAGCGCTGCGGCCGCTGACCCGAGCCGGGTTGCCTAAAGGAACTGGAGGAGGGCGGCGCGGCCCTCAGCGGCCGCGGTAGATGATGCGGCCCTTGGTGAGATCGTACGGCGTCATCTCCACGGTGACGGCATCACCGGTGAGGATGCGGATGTAGTTCTTGCGCATCTTCCCGGAGATGTGAGCGGTCACAATGTGGCCGTTCTTCAGCTTCACGCGGAAAGTTGTGTTGGGCAGGGTCTCGGTGACCTCGCCCTCCATCTGGATAGCATCTTCCTTCGACATACCGCCCTTAAGCAGCTCACGGGGCGCGAATTGGAGCATAAAGCGCGCTGCTCTGGCAATTTGCCGCAGCCGCCGGGGGCGGCGCGCGCGATCTCAATGATCTTCAGGGACTTGCAAGCGTCCCGGCGCCGGCGTGGGCATGCTCGGCCAGCAGCGCCTGGAACTGGCTGCGCGGAATGGTGCGCGCGCCGAGGCTCGCCAGGTGATGCGAGGGCAGCTGGCAGTCGATGACCGCCAGGGCATTGTGGGCGCACAGCGCCACCAGGTGCGCGAGCGCGGCCTTGGAGGCATCGCGCCTGCGGCTGAACATCGACTCCCCGAAGAACACCCCGCCCAGGCGCACCCCGTAGAGGCCGCCGGCGAGCATCCCGTCCTGGCGGATCTCGATGCTGTGCGCATGCCCGAGCCGGTGCAGCTGCAGATACGCGGCGCGCATCTCGCGCGTGATCCAGGTGCCCGGACTGGCGGGGCGCGGCGCCGCGCAGCCGTCGATCACGCCTTCGAAGTCCTCATCGAGCGAGGCCACGAGGGCGCCGCTGCTTCAGCGTCTTCGCCAGGCTCCTCGAGAGGTGAAACTCTTCCGGGAACAGCACGGCGCGCGGGTCGGGTGACCACCACAGCACCGGCTGACCGGGGGAATACCAGGGAAAGATCCCGCGGCGGTACGCGGCCAGCAGCCGTTCCGGGCACAGATCCCCGCCGGCCGCCAGCAGTCCTGCGGGCTCCTCGAGCGCCTGCTCGGGCGGCGGAAACCACTCGGGCGCATCGTGCGGGGAGAGCCAGGTGATCGTTCTCACGCGAGCGGCCCCGCGTCGCGGCGCCCGCGGTAGGGCACGTGGCCCTGTACCTCATGCGGCGTAGGCTTCGACCGCGGCGCCCTCCCGGGCGAGGTAGTCGGCGATTGCAGCACGGAACTGGCCATCGGCGATGTAGTGCGCGGACCAGGTGAGGGCGGGCTCGAAACCGCGGCTGACCTTGTGCTCACCCTGCGTGCCGGGCTCAAAGCGCCCCAGTCCGCGCTCGATGCAGAACTCGATCCCCTGGTGATAGCAGGCCTCGAAGTGCAGGCTGTGGTAGTCCGCCGCCGCGCCCCAGTAACGCCCGAAGAGCGCATCCGCCCCGACGAAGAAGATGGCCGCCGCGACCACGGCGCGTCCGTGCAGTGCCAGCTTCACCATGAAGGCCTGCGGCAGGGCGCGCACGATCGCGGTGAAGAAGCCGCGCGTGAGGTAGGGCTCATGCCCGTGGCGCAGGAAGGTGTCGCGGTGCAGCTCGTAGATGCGGTCGAGCAGGGGCTCATCGAGCTCGGCGCCGAAGCGCGTCTCGAAGCGCACGCCGGCCTCGGCGACCCGGCGACGCTCCCGCCGGGCCTTCTTGCGCTTCTCCGCGGTGAAGCTGGCGAGGTAGTCCTCGAAGCTGCCGTAGCCGCGATTCACCCAGTGGAACTGGCAGTCGCGCCGCAGCAGCCAGCCGCGCTGCGCGCACGCCGCGCGCGCGGGGCCATCGAGAAACAGCGCGTGCACGCTCGAGAGAGCGTGGCCGTGCGCATAGCGCTCGAGCTCCTGCAGCAGCCGTTCGGCCACCGCGCCGGCGTCGAGGTCCGGCCGCGTCAGCAGCCGCGGGCCGGTCGCCGGCGTGAAGGGAGCGGCGAGGGTGAGTTTGGGGTAGTAACGCCGCCCGACGCGCTCGTAGGCGCGCGCCCAGGCAAAGTCGAACACGAACTCCCCGAAGGAGTGGTGCTTGATGAAGGTGGCCGCGGCGCCGCAGAGCCCGCGCGCATCGCTCAGGGTGAAGTAGCGCGGCTCCCAGCCGCTGCGCGCCCCGACGCACTGCTCGCGCTCCAGGGCGGCGAGGAATTCGTGACGGGTGAAGGGATTGCCGGCCGTGCCCAGGGCATTCCAGCCCTCGGGCGCGAGTTGCTGGATGCTGCTGTGGACGGCTGCCGAATCCCTGAGCATGTCGTTAAGGTAGCGCGTCTAGGGGCCGGTATGCGTGTCCAGCGCCTCCAGGTAGCGGTCGGCATCGAGTGCGGCCATGCACCCGGCGCCGGCCGAGGTGATGGCCTGGCGGTAGACGTGGTCGGCGACGTCGCCGGCGGCAAACACCCCGGGAATGCTGGTGGCGGTGGCGCCGCCCTCGAGGCCGCTTTTGATGTGGAGGTAGCCGCCCTCGTGCATGGCGAGCTGCCCGGTAAAGAGGGCGGTATTGGGGACGTGGCCGATGGCGATGAACAGGCCGGTCACCGCAAGGTCGCGCGTGGCATGGCCGTTCACGCTCCTGATGCGCACGCCGCTCACGCCGTCGGCGTCACCGAGGACTTCCTCGACGGTGTGGTTCCAGATGACCGACATCTTGCCCGCCTCGACCTCCTTGAAGAGCCGGTCCTGCATGATCTTCTCCGCGCGCAGCTTGTCGCGGCGGTGGATGAGCGTGACGTGCTCGGCGATGTGCGCCAGATAGATGGCTTCCTCGACCGCGGTATTGCCGCCGCCGACGATGGCCACGCGCTGGCCGCGAAAGAAGAACCCGTCGCAGGTGGCGCAGGCGGAGACCCCGTGGCCGCGATGCTTCTCCTCCGACGGCAGCCCCAGGTACTTGGCGGTGGCGCCGGTGGCGATGATGAGCGCATCGCAGGTGTAGGTCGCCGCATCGCCGCTCAGGCGGAAGGGCCGGGAGCTGAGGTCCGCGGTGTGCACGTGATCGTTCACGATCTGCGTGTTGAAGCGCGCGGCGTGCTGCTTCATGCGCTCCATCAGTGCCGGGCCCTGCAGTCCCTCCACGTCCCCGGGCCAGTTATCGACGTCGGTCGTGGTCATCAGCTGCCCGCCCTGTTCGAGCCCGGTGATCAGCAGCGGCGCACGATTGGCGCGTGCCGCGTAAACGGCCGCGCTGTAGCCGGCAGGACCTGAGCCAAGAATGAGCAGACGGCTGTGGCGGGTGGTCGTCATGGGGTTCTCAATGGATTCAAAGCCTCAAGGATGGTACCCAAGCCCTATAATGGCGGCCGTCTATCTTACGATGGAGATCTACCGGGTTGGCTGAATCCTCGGCGTCTGCGCGCCATGGCGCGCGCTTTACTTCGGCCGTGAGCCGCGGCCTGCGCGAAAGCGCGATCATTGCCATCGGCATCGTGGCGATCGTGCTGCTCATGGCGCTCAGCACCTACAGCCCCGATGACCCGGGTTTCTCCTTCACCGGCAGTGCCGCCCCGGTCCACAACCGCATCGGCGTGATCGGCGCCTGGCTTGCCGACGTACTCTTCTTCCTCTTCGGGCGCCCGGCGTTCCTGTTCCCGCTGATGCTGGGGCTGGCCTGCTGGGGCATGCAGCGGCGCATCCGCGCGGAGAACAGCTCGCGCGCCAACACCGTGGTGCGCATCGCCGGCTTTCTGCTGGTGCTGGTCGCCAGCTGCGCGCTCACCACCCTGCACTGGCAGCCGGGCGCACTGCGCCAGAGCGCCGGCGGGGTCGTCGGCGCCCTGGTCGGCAACGGGCTGGCGGCGGGCGTGAATTTCCTCGGCGCGACGCTGCTCATGATCGCCGCCTGGATGGCCGGGCTGTCGCTTGCCTTCGGGGTCTCCTGGTTCACCATCATGGACCGGCTGGGGGCGCTGACCTGGGGGGGCATCGGCTGGCTGCGCGCACGGCTCGCCTCCTCGCGCGATGCGGCCGAGGGGCGCGAGCGGCGCCAGGCGCGCAAGGAAGCGGTGGAGATCTCGCAGAAGAAGTCCGCCGCGCGCTCACCGCCGCGCATCGAGCCGCCCACGCCGATCGTGGAGAAGAGCGCGCGCGTCGAGCGCGAGCGGCAGGTGCCGCTGTTTGATCCGCCCAAGGCCAACGAGCTGCCGCCGCTGAAGCTCCTCGATGATCCGCCGCCGCGCGAGCCGCTGTATTCGGCGGAGGCGCTGGAAGCGCTCTCGCGGCTGGTGGAGATGAAGCTCAAGGACTTCGCCATCGACGTCGAGGTGGTGGCGGTGCAGCCCGGCCCCGTGGTCACGCGCTTTGAGCTGCGCCCGGCCCCGGGGGTGAAGGCCAGCCAGATCACCGCCCTCGCCAAGGACCTGGCGCGTGCGCTCTCGGTCCTGAGCGTGCGCGTGGTGGAGGTGATCCCGGGCAAGAGCGTCATGGGGCTCGAGATCGCCAACGAGAAGCGCGAGGTCGTCACCCTCGGCGAGATCATCCGCTCGAAGGCGTACGACGAGCTCAATTCCCCGCTGGCGCTCGCGCTTGGCAAGGACATCGGCGGACAGCCGATGGTGGCGGACCTCACCCGCATGCCGCACCTGCTGATCGCCGGGACCACCGGCTCGGGCAAGTCGGTGGGCATCAATGCCATGGTGCTGTCGCTGCTCTACAAGTCCACCGCCGAGCACGTGCGCCTCATCATGATCGACCCGAAGATGCTGGAGCTCTCGGTCTACGAGGGCATCCCGCACCTGCTGGCGCCGGTGGTGACCGACATGAAGCAGGCGGCGAACGCGCTGCGCTGGTGCGTCGCGGAGATGGAGCGCCGCTACCAGCTCATGGCGGCGCTCGGCGTGCGCAACATCTCCGGCTTCAATCGCCGCGTGAAGGATGCACTCGAGGCCGGCAAGCCCATCAAGGACCCGGTGATGATGCTGCGCGCCGCGAACGATCCCTCGATCGATCAGCGCGAGATCCAGGACCTCACGCCGCTCCCCTACGTGGTCGTCGTGGTCGATGAGCTCGCCGACCTCATGATGATCGTCGGCAAGAAGGTCGAAGAGCTGATCACGCGACTGGCACAGAAGGCGCGCGCCTCGGGCCTGCACCTGATCCTCGCCACCCAGCGCCCCTCGGTGGACGTCATCACCGGCCTCATCAAGGCCAACATCCCCTGCCGCATCGCCTTCCAGGTCTCAGCGCGCGTTGACTCGCGCACCATCCTCGATCAGATGGGTGCGGAGACGCTGCTGGGCCACGGCGACATGCTCTACCTGCCGCCGGGAACCTCCATGCCGACGCGCGTGCACGGCGCCTTCGTGTCCGATCAGGAAGTGCATCGCGTGGTCACCGCGCTGAGGAGCTCCACGCCGCCGAGCTATATCGAAGAAGTGCTGTCGGGGCCGAAGACGCCGATACCGGGTCTCTCGGGCGAGGAATCCGAGACGGGTGCCGACGCGGAGAGCGCCGAGCAGGACCCGCTGTACGATGAGGCCGTGCGCATCGTGACCACCGAGCGCAAGCCCTCGATCTCCTACGTACAGCGGCGGCTGAAGATCGGCTACAACCGCGCCGCGCGCCTGCTGGAAGCCATGGAGATCGCAGGTCTCGTGGGTCCCTTGCAGGCGAACGGCGCGCGCGACGTGCTCGCTCCGGCGCCGCCCGAGGACTGAAGGAGCACCATGCGCTTGGCAATCCGTCCGCGTTCGGCAGCGTGTCTGCTGGCGCCCTTGCTGCTCCTGGGGGCGACGCTCGCAAGGGCGGCGGGCACGCCGCTCGATGCGTACCTCGATAACCTCAAGACGCTGCGGGCCAGCTTCCTGCAGACCCTTGCCGACCCGAAGGGCCGCGAGATCGACCGCGCCACCGGCACGCTGCTCGTGTCACGGCCGGGCAGGTTCAGCTGGGAGATCCATCCGCAGTCGGTGAACGGCGGCAGCACGGGCGCCGGCCAGCTGATGGTCTGTGACGGCACCAACCTGTGGTTCTACGACCGCGACCTGCAGCAGGTCACCGTCAAGCCGGTGGATGCGGCGCTGACGGCGACCCCGGCCATGCTGCTGTCGGGCACCGCCGACCTGCGCCAGAACTTCAAGATCACGGCGGCCGGCAACCGCACCGGCCTCGACTGGGTGCTGGTCGAGCCGCTGGCCGCCGAGGCCGATTTTCGCAGCGCGCTCTTTGGCTTCGCCAACGGGGATCTCAAGCGCATGATCGTCGAGGACAAGCTCGGCCAGACCGCGACCATCATGTTCCAGCAGATCGTGCGCAACGTGCCGCTGGACAAAGGCGATCTGAGCTTTACCCCGCCGAAGGACGTCGATGTCATCGGCACGCCCCATCCGTGAGAGGGGAGCCCCGGGCGCCCCGGCCCGTGAGCGCGCGCGATCTGTTCGACTCCGATCCGCTGCGGCCGCTGGCCGATCGCATGCGGCCGCGCACGATCGAGGAGTTCGTCGGCCAGCCGCACCTGCTCGGCCCCGGCAAGCCGCTGGCGGCGAGCATCGCCGCCGGACGCCTGCATTCACTCATCCTCTGGGGTCCGCCCGGCACCGGCAAGACCACGCTCGCGCGCCTCATTGCGCAGGCCTCCAACGCGCAGTTCATCCAGCTCTCGGCGGTCATGGCGGGGGTGAAGGACATCCGCGCCGCGGTCGAGGCGGCGCGCGCCGCGCGGGCCCGCGACGCGCGGCCGACGCTGCTGTTCCTCGATGAGGTGCACCGCTTCAACAAGGCGCAGCAGGATACGTTCCTGCCGTACCTGGAGGACGGCACGCTCACCTTCGTCGGCGCGACGACCGAGAACCCCTCCTTCGAGGTAGTGAGCGCGCTCTTGTCGCGGGCGCGCGTATACGTGCTGCGCGCGCTCGGGGTCGAGGACCTGACCGCGCTGCTGCGCCGCGCCCTCGTGGACAGCGAGCGCGGCCTGGGGCGCGAACAGCTGCAGGCCGAGGATGCCGCGCTCGATCTCATGGCGCGCGCCGCCGATGGCGATGCGCGCCGCGCGCTCAACATGCTCGAGCTCGCCGCAGGTCTTGCGGAGGCCGGCGCGGGCGGGCGCACCCTGACGCTCCCGCTCGCCCAGGAGGTGGCCGGCGGCACCCACCGGCGCTTCGACAAGGGGGGCGACCAGTTCTACGACCAGATCTCCGCGCTGCACAAGGCGGTGCGCGGCACGGATCCGGATGCGGCGCTCTACTGGCTGTGCCGCATGCTCGATGGCGGCTGCGATCCCGTTTATCTCGCGCGGCGTGTGGCGCGCATGGCGATCGAGGACATCGGGCTCGCCGACCCGCGTGCCTTCGCACTGACGCTCGATGCCTGGGAGGCGTACGAGCGGCTGGGCACCCCGGAAGGGGAGCTCGCGCTCGCCACCGCGGTCGTCTATCTCGCCTGCGCGCCCAAGAGCAACGCCGTGTACGTGGCGATGGCCGAGGCCATGGAGGATGTGACCAGGTACGGGACCCTCGAGGTGCCGCTGCACCTGCGCAACGCGCCGACGCGCCTGATGAAGAACCTGGGGTTCGGGCGCGACTACCGCTATGCGCACGACGAGCCGGACGCGTTCGCCGCCGGCGAGCGCTACCTGCCGGAGAGCATGCCCGATCGGCGATACTACCGGCCCGTGCCGCGCGGGCTGGAGATCAAGATCGGCGAGGCGCTCGCGCGGCTGCGGGCGAAGAATGAGTCGAAAGGCGGACCGTCGTGATTGACCCGAAACTGTTGCGCAGCGATCCCGACACCGTGGCGCGCAATCTGGCGCGCCGTGGCTTCACGCTCGATGTGTCCGCGCTCAGGGCGCTGGAGGAGAAGCGCAAGCCCTGGGCGGTCGAGGTCGACCGGCTGCGCGCGGAGCGCAACGCCAATGCCAAGGCGGTCGGCATGGCCAAGGGCAAGGGTGAGGATGCCGCCGCCGCTCATCGCCAGGGGCGAGAGTCTCACGGCGGGTCTGGCGCAGGCCGAACACGAGCTCGGCGCCGTGCAGGAGGAGCTCGAGCAGTGGCAGCTCGGACTGCCGAACCTGGTGGACGCCTCGGTGCCGGAGGGCCGCGACGAGGGAGCGAACCTCGAAGTGCGGCGCTGGGGCGAGCCGCGCCGCTTCGCGTTCAAGCCGCGCGATCATGTCGAGGTCGGGGAGCGCCTGCGCGGCCTGGACTTCGAGGCAGCCGCCCGCATTTCCGGCGCACGCTTCGTCGTGCTGCGCGATCAGCTGGCGCGGCTGCATCGGGCGCTCGCCCAGTTCATGCTGGATCTGCACACGCGCGAACACGGTTACACCGAGGTGTACGTGCCTTACCTCGTGCAGCGGCCGGCGCTGCTGGGCACCGGCCAGCTGCCGAAGTTCGAGCAGGACCTGTTCGCGGTGCGTGGCGAGCAGGGCTTCTATCTCATTCCGACTGCGGAGGTGCCGGTGACGAATCTCGTGCGCGGGGAGATCATCCCGGCCGAGTCATTGCCGCTGAAGTTCGTCGCCCACACACCGTGCTTCCGCTCGGAGGCCGGCGCGGCCGGCAAGGACACGCGCGGCATGATCCGCAATCACCAGTTCGACAAGGTCGAGCTGGTGCAGATGGTGCGGCCGGAAGCCTCCTACGCGGCGCTGGAGGAGCTCACCGGGCACGCCGAGACCGTCCTGCAGCGCCTGGAAATCCCCTATCGCAAGGTGGCCCTGTGTGCCGGGGACACCGGTTTTGCCAGCGCCAAGACCTACGATCTGGAGGCGTGGCTGCCCTCGCAGGAGCGCTACCGGGAGATTTCCTCCTGCAGCAACTTCGAGGCGTTCCAGGCGCGGCGCATGCAGGCGCGCTGGCGCAACCCGGACACCGCCAGGCCCGAACCGCTGCATACGCTCAATGGTTCCGGGCTCGCCGTGGGGCGCACGCTGGTCGCGGTGCTGGAGAATTTCCAGCAGCAAGACGGCTCGGTGAGCGTGCCGGGCGTGCTGCAGTCCTATCTCGGCGGGCTCACGCGCCTCGCGCCGTAGACTATCGATAATCGATAGTCATATACTGCATTTCACGATGAAACGTACGCCGCGCAAGCTTGCTCCGGCGCGCGCGCGCGATCCGCTGTTTAACCGCTCAGTGGAGAAGGCCCTCGCGATCCTTGAGGTTTTTGGCGGCGAGCGGCGCGCCTTGAGCCTCGCGGAGCTGGCCGCCAGCGTCGGCATGACCACGAGCTCGGCACAGCGGTGCGTGCACACGCTCGTGCGCCTCGGGTTCCTGCGCCGGGATCTGGGCGTCAAGCGCTGGGTGCTCACGCCGCGCCCACTGGCACTCGCGCATGCCTACCTCTCCGGCCACGCGCTGCTCGAGCATGCCACCACGCATCTGATCGATCTCAACCAGGCGAGCGGGGAGTCGGTGAGCATGACTGAGCCGGAAGGCACCGACATGATGTTCATCGCGCGCTTCCCCAGTCTCAAGCGCTTCTACATTCATACGCCGGTGGGTCGGCGTCTGCCGATGTACTGCACGGCCTCGGGGCGCGCCTACCTCGCCGCCCTGCCACCGGCCGCCGCGCAACGCATCGTGCGCCGCTCGGAGCTCAAGGCCCTCACGCCGCACACGCTGACCGACCCGGCCGTCATCCTGCGGCGCATCCACGAAGCCCGCGAGGCAGGCTACGCCTGGTCCGACCAGGAGTGTTACCGCGGGGATCTGTCGATTGCGGCCGCCGTGCTCGGGGTCGATGGGCTGCCGCTGGCGGCGGTCAACATCTCCGCCCCCACCAGTCGCTGGACGCTGCCCGACATGCACGCCAAGCTCGCGCCGCTGCTGCTGCAGACGGCGCGCGCGGCCTCGCTCGGGCAGTCGCTCCTGCGCTCGGCATGATCGATCCCAAGGAATAAAGCCATGCCCGAGCTCAGCCGCTCTCTGGAGCCGCGCCACATCACCATGATCTCGATCGGCGGCATGATCGGGGCGGGCCTGTTTGTCAGCAGCAGCGCGGCGATCGCCGCCACCGGACCGGCCATCGTCATCAGCTATCTGATCACCGGCACGCTGGTGCTGCTGGTGATGCGCATGCTGGGCGAGATGGCCATGACGCTGCCGAAGGTGCGCTCATTCACCGAGTTCGGGCGCGCGGGGCTGGGCAACTGGGGCGGCTTCGTGGCCGGCTGGCTGTACTGGTATTTCTGGATGATCGTCGTGCCGGTGGAGGCAATTGCCGGTGCCAACATCCTGCACGCCTGGTTCCAGCAGGTTCCGCCGCTGGCGTTCGGGCTGATCCTGATGGGCATCATGACCGGGGTCAACCTGATGTCGGCCCGCTCCTACGGCGAGTTCGAGTTCTGGTTCGCCTCCATCAAGGTGGCGGCGATCATCGTGTTCATTGCGCTCGCGGCCGCGTACGCGTTCGGCTTCACCTCCCCGAGCGGTAACACCTTCGGCAACCTGACCCATTACGGCGGGTTCGCGCCGCGCGGGGTGATCGCAGTGCTCTCGGGGGCCGTCACCGTGTACTTCTCGCTGACCGGTGCGGAAATCACCACCATCGCGGCCGCCGAGTCCAAGGAGCCAGCGCGCGCGATCGCGCGCATGAGCACCACCGTCATCGTGCGGATTCTCACCTTCTACGTAGGCTCGGTGCTGCTGATCGTCACGGTGGTGCCGTGGATCCTGGTCAAATCCGGCGAGTCGCCCTTCACGCTCGCTCTCACCACGATGCAGTTCCAGTGGGCGAGCCTTGCCATGAGCGCCATCATCCTGACCGCGGTGCTCTCCTGCCTGAATTCGGCGTTCTATGTCTGCTCGCGCGTGCTGTTCGTGCTCGCCGAACATGGCGATGCGCCGCAGTGGCTCGTGCAGCTGAACGCACGGCGCGTGCCGACGCGCTCGGTGTGGATGGGAAGTCTCGCCGGCGTGCTCGGCATCTTTGCGGCCACCGCGCACTCGCAGACGGTCTTCGCCTTCCTGGTCAACGCTTCCGGCGCCCTGATGGTGTTCATTTACATGATGATCGTGGTCGCCCATCTGCGCGTGCGGCGCGCGCGCGAGGCGAGCGGGGCGCCGGTGCCGGGTCTCACGATGTGGCTGTTCCCCTGGGCCAACTATCTGGCGCTCGGAGGGATGGCAGCCGTGCTGGTGGGCATGGCGCTGACGCCGGACATGCAGCGTGATTTCAAGGCAAGCATTCTTTCGCTGGCGGTGGCGCTGGCCGCGTTCCTCATCGTCAATGCACGCCGCAAGGCACGCGCTCCTACGCGCCCGGCCCTGGAATCCTGAGACGCAATTCCTGCGACGCACTGGGCCACGAACAAATCTTGAATCCGAGTTTGGTGTTGTAACAAGAGGGTGGCGTACTGAGGGGACGCCGCTCATGACCAGGGGAGACTTCATGCGGCACATTCATCATCCGAGCTTCCGTCTGTCCACGATTACCGCGCCGATCCCGCTCACGCTGCTGGCGCTGATGCTGGTCAGCCACGAGCGCCCGGGCACAGCAGCAGGCCGCTGCCACCGACACGGCAGCCCCCGCGTCGCTGCAGGAGGTCACGGTCACGGCCACCCGCCGCGAGGAGTCGCTGAGCAAGGTGCCGATCAGCGTGACCGCGCTGACGCAGGAGGCCCTCGACGATCGTGGCGTCAAGGACTTCCAGGAGATTGCGCGCTTTACGCCGGGGGTCAGCTTCGACAACTCCGGTACCAACAACATCTCGATCCGCGGCATCTCGGGCAGCGGTGGTGCGGGCACCACGGGCATCTACCTCGACGACACGCCGATTCAAATGCGTGCACTCGCGTTCAACCCGGATGAGGCGCTGCCCGAATCCTTTGATATTGACCGCGTCGAGGTGCTGCGCGGGCCGCAGGGTACGCTCTTTGGCGCCGGCTCCGAGGGGGGCACGGTGCGCTACATCACGACCCAGCCGAGTTTGACGCGCACCTCGATCTACAGCCGCGAGGAACTCGCGGATACCCAGGGCGGCGCGCCGAGTTACGAGGCTGGCGCTGCGGCCGGCGGTCCGGTCGTGGACGGTGTCTTCGGTGCGCGCCTCGCGGTGTCGTGGCGCCGCGATGGCGGTTACATCAACAACATCAACCCGGTCACGCTGCAGCAGGTGGAGCAGGACGCCAACTTCCGCGACCGGCTGCTGATACGCCTCTCGGGTCTGTGGGCGCCGTCGGACAGCTGGACGGTCTCGCCGAGCATTTATTATCAGGATGGCCAGCGCAACAACATCGACAACTACTGGCCGATCTACTCGAACCCTTCGAGTGGCCACTTCACCGACGCTGACCCGACGCTGCGCAAGATTCCCGACCGCTTCTACCTCGCCTCTCTGAAGGTCCAGGGCGATCTTGGGTTTGCGCAGTTCATTTCCAACACCTCCTACTTCCATCGCAAGGAGCAAAGCGGTTACGAGGGCACCCTCTACAACCTCGGCTATTACCAGACGTTCATCGGCTCGCAGACGCTCGTCGATGCCGGCGGCATCCATCTGCCGGCAGGAGCGCTGAACTACACCTCCCCCTCAACCGTGGATAACGGCCAGCAGAACATCACCCAGGAATTTCGCCTGCAGTCGAACGACTCGGCATCGAGGCTGCTGTGGACTACCGGGGTGTTCATGACCATCAATCGGCAGACCTATCTCGAGCAGATCCACGATCCGATGCTCAACGAACTCACGGTCGCCCTCACCGGACAGCCCTACACGGACATCTTCACCGACGACAGTGGCAACCCGGTGACCTATGTTCCGGGCTACCCCTATGATTCTTACTTCCTGCAGACCTACGCCAAGGACAAGCAGTACGCCGCCTTCGGCGAGCTGACCTACAGCTTCACGGACTGGCTCAAGGGGATCGCCGGAGTGCGTTTCTCCAAGAATGAGTACTCGTTCGACACCTACACCGGCGGTCCGCAGCTATTCAGCCAGCCGCGCTATGGCAGCGGCAACAACTCGCAGAATGCCACCACGCCGCGCCTCGGGTTACAGGCACAGGTCGATCCGAACAATCTGTACTACTTCACCTGGGCGAAGGGTTTCAGGCCGGGCGGCGCGAACAACCCGCTGCCGGAGGCGGCGTGCGCCCAGGACTTCCAGACCCTGGGCATCAGTCAGGCGCCGGGAACCTATGGCTCCGATACGGTGCAGAGTTTCGAGGTTGGGGCGAAGAACAACATCGCCAACCGCATTCACCTCGCGACCAGCATCTACTACATCAAGTGGAACAATATTCAGCAGACCGTGATTCCGCCCGTCTGCCAGATCTCCTTCATCGCGAATCTGGGCCAGGCAGTCGCCAAGGGCGCGGACCTGCAGGCGGATATCGCGGTCACCGACCACTTCAACGTCGCGCTGACCGCCGGTTACACCGACGCGCGCTACACGGCGGATTCGCGCCTGAGCCCGACCGAGACGACGCCGGTGGTGGCGAACGGCGATGCCATCACGGGACCTGCGAGCGAGACCGGAGGGGGACAGCCTACCGCGCCGGTGACCGCCACCCTGGGACTTGAATACAAGTTCACGGCTTTTGCGCGTTCGGCGTTCGTACGCGCGGACGGGGAATACAAGGGGCGCGCGAAGTGGGCCACCCCCGGGCAGGACCCCGGCTCGCTGCAGTACGACACCGGCAACTTCACGCTGCCCGGCACGGTGTACACGAGCATGCGCGCCGGCATGGACTTCGGTGAGTGGCAGGTCAGCGCCTTTGTGGAGAACCTCGCCAACCTGCACCCGGTCATCGACTACAACAACACGATCTGTCCGTCGGACGTCACCACCCCGGCCTGCAGCCAGTCCGGCGGTGAGCGGCTGCTGCGCGAGTACACCTGGCGGCCGCGCACCTATGGCATGACCTTCATCTACCGCCGGTAATGGCGACGCGTCGCGAGCGCGGTTCGGCGCCGGGTGTGCGGCGCCCAGGCCCTGGCCTGGGGCTCGAGCGCCGCATTCCGCGCCGCGATTTCCTGCAGGGCGCGCTGCTGGGGGCGGCCAGTACCGTAGGCGGCTCGCTCCTCGGCGGCATCGCCGCCGCCGCGGCGGCCGACGCGGCGCAGCCTGGCTACTATCCGCCCGCGCTGCAGGGCCTGCGCGGAGCGCATCCGGGTTCATTCGAAGCGGCGCATGCGCTGCGGGACGGGAGACCGCAGGCGGCCCCGCGGGACACCGGGGAGAGCTACGACCTCGTGGTGGTCGGTGCAGGGATCAGCGGCCTGGCGGCTGCTTACTTCTACCAGGCGGCCACGGCGCGAGGCAGCCGCATCCTGATCCTCGACAATCACGATGATTTCGGCGGGCACGCCAAGCGCAACGAATTCGTGCTCGATGGCCAGCTGCAACTGGTCAACGGCGGCACGCTCGATATCGACAGCCCGCGCCCCTACAGCGCAGTCGCCAAGGGGCTGCTGCGCGCGCTCGGCATCGACGTGCCGGCCCTCAGTCGCGCCATCGAGCACCCCCAGTACTATGCGCACCGCGGCCTGCACGGCGGGGTCTTCTTCGATGCCGAGACGTTCGGCGCCGATCAGCTGATCGCGGGCTGGCGCTCGGTACCGATGCGCAAGCTGCTGCAGAACGCACCGCTGTCGGCCCAGGCGCGCGAGGATCTGGCCCGGCTCGAGGAGGCGCAGGTCGACTATCTGGCCGGTCTTACGGAAGCCCAGAAGAAGGAACGCCTCGCGAGCATCAGTTACCGGGACTTTCTGCGCGATCTGGTCAAGCTGGATCCGGGTGCGCTCCTGGTCTGCCAGCGGCTGACGCACGGCGAATGGGGCGTGGGGATCGATGCGGTGCCGGCGCTGGATCTGTGGGGCTACGGTTTCCCGGGATTTCAGGGCATGGGTCTCGCGCGCCGCGCGACACCGCGCATGAGCCCCACGGCCGCCGGGTACCTTGAGACCGGCGGGTCGGCGCGCTGCCATCTTCCGGATGGCAACGCGAGCATCGCGCGGCTGCTGGTGCGGCGGCTGATCCCGGGCGTCGCGCCCGGCAGCACGGTCGAGGATGTCGTCACCGCCCGCTTTGACTACGCCCGCCTGGATCGGCCGGAGTCCGCCGTGCGCCTGCGCCTGAACAGCACCGTGGTCCACGCCCGCAACCTCGCGGCGCCCGGGGTGGAAGTCGTTTACCTGCGCGAGGGCGTGCCGTGCGCGGTGCGGGCACGACAGTGCGTGCTTGCCTGCTGGAATATGATGATTCCGTATCTTTGCCCGGAGCTGCCGGCGGCGCAGCAGGCGGCACTGCACTCGCTGGTCAAGGCACCCCTGGTCTACGCCAATGTGGCGCTGCGCGACTGGCGCGCCTTCCGTACGCTCGGGGTGAGCGAGATCTATGCCCCGGGCGCCTACTTCAGCAATCTGTACCTCAACCCCATCGTTGACATCGGCGCCTACCGCACGGCTGCAGACCCCGCGCGACCGACGCTGCTGCGCCTGGAGCGCACCCCGTGTCAGCCGGGACTGAGCGAGCGTGAGCAGAATCGTGCGGGTCGCGTGGAACTGCTGTCGACTTCGTTTGCTACCTTTGAACAGGAAATCCGCGCGCAGCTGGCGCGGATGCTGGGGCCGGCTGGCTTTGATCCCGCCCGCGACATCCAGGGAATTACCGTGAACCGCTGGCCGCACGGCTACGCCCCGGAATTCAACTCGCTGTTTGATCCGCTGCTGCCCCTTGAACAACAGCCGCAGGTGATCGCGCGGGCCCGCTCCGGTCAGATCGCGATCGCCAATTCAGACTCCGGCATGGCGGCCTATACGGACGCCGCCATCGATCAGGCGCACCGCGCGGTCAGCGAACTTCTGCACGCCTAGCGCCGCGGCCGCGCTAGCTCAGGACTTGTTCCTGTAGACCTGCCTGCCCTGGAAGTACGTCGACAGCACGCGCGTCTTGGTGATGTCGTCAGGATGGCCCGCGGCGCTGAGGGCGAAGATGTCGCGATCGAGGACTACGAAATCTGCCGACTTGCCGGGCTCGAGCGAGCCGGCATCGGCGGCGATGTTGAGCATCTGGGCGCCGTTGATGGTGTAGGCCTCGACGACTTCCGCGAGCGTGATGCGATGCTGCGGCCCGAGTGCCGGCTGGCCGGGGAGGTGTCGCGTCACGGCCGTGGCCATGTTGATGAAGGGACGCGGATCGCGGGTGTCGACCGGCGCGTCGGAGCCGGCGGTGATGATCGCGCCGGCGTCCTTCGCGGCGCGCACCGGGTAGGCATTGTTCTCGTAGTAACTGCCGCTCGGATGCAGCGCCTGGTAGCTGTTGCCGTTGACCGGCTGCACGAACGGGATGACTGTCAGGTCGTACTCCGGGTCGGTGTACATCCACGCGTAAGTGAAGGCCACGTAGAGGTGATCGCGCCCCAGGCGCGCGACGTCGGCAGGATCGGCGAGCTGCAGGTGCGCGAGCCCATCACGGGTGCTGCTGATCCCGTCCGCCGCACGTGCGGCCTCAATCGCGTCGATCGCCGTGCGCGCCGCGCGATCGCCGATCACGTGGATGTGCAGGCTGTAGCCGGCCATGTGCATGCGTCGGGCGTACTCGAGGATGATGGCGCGCTCGTGCTGTAGCGCCCCGTCGGAGATCGCGCACTGCGCCGGGTGGTGGCCGTGCGCCTTGATGAACGCGCCCACCTGATCGGCGCTCGCATAGTCATCCGGATGCGCACGCACCTCCTGACACAGCGCTGAGGCGGTGTCTACGTAGCCGGTGACCGTCGGCAGACCTCTGGGATCGATCGCGTAGATCGGCTGCAGCCAGGGCTTGAGGCTTGCACCATCGGGCAGCGTCGGCGGCACGGCGAACGGATTACCCTCGATCACCCCGTCGGCGAAGATCTTGATGGTGTCGGCGCGGATGAGGCTCGTGGCGGCGTACTTGTCACGGATGGCGTTCGCCTGGGCGAGGATATGCTCGTAGTCCACCTGGCCATCGGGCCTGCGGGTCGCCGACGGGTCGTAGAACTGCGCCAGCTCCACGCGTACGGTCAGCTTTCCCGTCGCCAGCAGCTTGTCGTACACGGCCTGGCCTTCCGGCGCCGCGAAGGCATCGAGCACGCCCGTAATGCCGACGCTGTTGAGCTTCGCGGGCACGCGCTCGGCGACCTTCAGCACCTCATCCAGGGCGAGGTAGAGCATGCTGTGCTGGCTGACCGCTGCACGCGCGTCTTCGGTCACCACCCCGTCGGGCTCGCCATTCTTATCGACCCCGATCAGCGCCTTGTAGGCGGCAAAATCACTGGCCAGCGTTGCCTTGGACAGCCCCACCACCTGGCCGGAGGCGTTCTTGGCCTGCGCCAGCGCGAGGCTGTTGAAGGCGCCGTGATGGCCATCCTCACCCAGCAGCTCAATCTTGCGTGTCGTGGAGGCCGCATCCAGCGCCGCGCGCAGCGTCGGGTGCTGCGCATCCGGCTGATTGCCGGCGCTGTAGTTCCACTGGAACACACGCAGCGAGCCACCGGGCGGGGTCTTGTAGTGGGCCAGGCACTCGGCGACAAACTGTGAGAGCTGCTTCAGGGTGACCTCGTGGTCGTCCAGGTCGCAGACGTCGAGATCGGCGATGTCGAGCGGGTGGATGTGTGCGTCGATCAGACCGGGAAGCACCAGCTTGCCGCCGAGGTCTTCGATGCGGGTATTGGGGCCGACCCATGCCTGGACGGCGGCGGCGGAGCCGACAAACACCACGCGGCCGTCCTTGACCGCGAGTGCCTGCGCGATCGAGCGCTCCTTGTCGACGGTATAGATCTTGGCATTGCGCACGACCAGGTCGGCGGCCGTGGGCGCTGCAGCGCGGGCAGCTGCCACGGCTGCGACGCTGAGCAGTGCGCCGAGCAAAGAACGGCGGCACAGGTCAAGCATGAGCAGTACCCGCGGCATAAGCTCGCAAAGGATCAGTACGCCGCAGCCGGCGCAGGGCCAGTGCTCGCCAGTGCCTGCACGACCTCGTGACGGGTGGCCTGCACGTCGGCCAGCGGGACGTGACGGGCACTCGTGACCTCCGCGACGGTGAACGGTGGGGGAGGATTCTGGCCGACAGCCGGATAAGTCGCCGCCAGCCAGTTGAGCACGCCCGCCAGCCGTTCATCCGAGAGCACGGAGTTCGCGGCCCCCGGAACGCGCAACACGTAGTTGCGTCCCTCGCTGGTGCGCATGTACAGCGGCAGCACGCCGGCCAACGCTGGAACCTTTCCGGGAACCCCGTGAGCGGTATCGCCGTGGCAGCCCATGCAGTAGAGCATGTAGTCCTGCGCCGGGCTTGCGCTCGCGGCGTGGGCCGCCAGGAGCGTCGCGATGGCCGCAGCTGCGGCAAACGGTGCGCGCGCCACGTGACTTACGGCGCCGGCGGCGCGACGGTCTTGCGGTGCTCGCGCACGGCGGCGCCATCGAGCGGCCGGGCGCGCTCCGCCGCGATGTCCGTGGCGCTCAGGGGCTGGACGCCGGCGGGGGCATGAGCGAGGTCGAACACGACGTAATTGAGTGTTGCAGCGAGCGTCGCATCATCAAGACGCGAGAAATCCGGCATCTTGAAGTCGAAGTGCTTGTCATCGACGGTGATGTCGCCGAAGAGCCCGTAGAGCACAGTCATGGCGAGTTGCCGCCGTCCCTCGGGACTGGCCGCGTAGCGCGCCGGGTAGGAAGTCAGCGGCGGCGCCAGCGAGGGCAGTCCGCCCCCCTGGGCGCCGTGGCACACCGCGCAGTTCGCCTGGAAGCTCGCGGCGCCGTCGGGGAACTTTGGTGCGGGGGCGTCGGCCGCCGAAAGGGACCGTGAGATAACCAGAGTGCCGATGAGCGCGCAGGCACGCCACGGCGTCCCGCCGTGCGCAACGGCACACCGCATCATTTTTCCGCGACTCCGAGAATCACCGACACGGAGCAGTGATAGTTCGCGTCGGCGTTGGCCATGCACCAGTTCAGATCGTTGTTGCGTGAGGGACGATAGGGCGGCTTCTCGCGCTCGTTGCGGTTGCACTCGCAGTTGCCGCAGCTGGTCTTTCCGCAGCAATCGTTGTACGAAATGATGTAATCGCGGCCATCGCCCGGATTGTGGCAGGTGCCGATCCAGGTGATGGGGGAGGGGGCAGCTCCGGGGGGGCAGGAAGTCGAGGTGCCGCCGCAGCAGGAACACAGAAAGCCGTCGATCGCGCAGTACTTCCAGTAGTCGCAGCTTTCCGGCCCGCTGGCCTTGGGCTTGCCTTCAGCCGCATGTGCGCGGCCGGCGCGGTCGATGGGCAGCAGCGGCAGCAGCGCCGCGCCGGTCAGGACCCGACCGAGGGTGCCGAGCAGGCTCCGCCGCGAAGTGCGCCGCGCCAGAGAGCGTGATGAATGTTCAAAGAATTGATCGAGAGAACGCATCAGGTGCTCCGCAATCTCAAGGGTTGAGCATCAGCCATGGCGTCTGGCCGAGATGCTTCTCGAGGTGCTTCATCTGCCCGGTGAGCGCATCGAAGATCGCCACGTCGGAATTTGCGGTCGCGGCAAACAGCAGCGGTGCCGGATCCTGCGAGACCTGGATGGCGAGCACATTCTTCAGGCCGCTCGCGTGCACGGGCCAGCGCGCCACACGCTTGTGCGTGCCCATGTCGAATACCCAGATCTCGGTGCCGCCGTCCTTGTGGGTGCCTTCACCGCCCTCGTGCATGGGCACGTACAGCCGACCGAGCTTGCGATGGATTGCACCGACCTGTTCGGCCCCGGGGCGCCAGTGACCCTTCTCTGCTGCCGTCACGAGCGACCAGGTGGGCGCAAACGCGGGCTTCTCGCCCGAGAAGTCGACCTCATGCACCTCTCCCAGGAACGACAGGAACGCGAAGCCCCTGTCGATGGGGATGCCCTGTACGAACACCGGGTCGGTGTCGGGATTGAAGAACGGTTCGGACATCGTCCGCGAGCTTTCGTGCCCGTCCGCATCGAGAGTGACCGTCAGCAGCCGGCCGCTCTCGCACATCGATGCGACGCGGTTGGGACCGGAGGGAATCACGAGCACGCAGCCCGCGGTGTCGATCTCACTCAATACCTTCAGATGAGTGGGGTCGAGCACGCCAAAGGAGGCGGCGGGCGTCACGTAGGACGCGTAGACGAAGTGCCCGTCCTCGCTGTAGGCCACGCCGAAGAGACTGGGCGCGGACATTAGCCGCTTGTTCGGCAGCACGATCTCTCCGGCTGGAGACAGGGTGGCATTGTCCGTGAACTCGACGAGGTCGGTCCGCGTTCCACGGCTGCCCCGGGCGAAATAGGTGGTGGCGATCGCCGTCTTGGAGCCATCCGGGGAGAGATTGAATTGCGCCGTGAAGCCGGCATCGATCTGACCCAGACGCCGATAAGTGTCGCCATCATAAAGATGGACGCGAAAGTCGATCTCGTTGTCGAACGCCGCATCGAAGACGTAGAGCCAATGCGGGCTCTTCGGAGGCAGCTTCTCGACCGTCAGATGCTCGGCCGCCAATGGCGGCGGCGGGGCGGCCGCCGAGGCGGCCTGCGCGCAAAAACCCAGTACGGCTGCAGCCACAAGTGGTGCTGATCGCATCGATTTCCCCAAGCCGGACACGCTGATGAGGTGCGGTTTACATCCCGGGCAGGCCCGCGACGACGGCTCTGCAATGAGTCTGGCACAACCCCGATTAGGGGGAAAGGTGGCGTACAGTCGGCGGTCGCGGGTTTGACCGACAGCACCCCCTGCCGTAGAGTTTGCGACCCTCACGATTGATAAGAATCGATAATCGATAGACCCCCGATGCCCGCCTTAGCGCTGCAATCGCTGTGGTCCGTTACCGCGCCCCCGGGGCCCGAGTGCACCCGCCTCGATGGACCGCACACCGTGCAGGTCGCGGTGATCGGCGCGGGCTACACCGGACTGAGCGCCGCGCTGCATCTGGCCCGGGCCGGCCGCGACGTGGCGGTGCTGGAGAGCGGCGGCGTCGGCGAGGGCGCCTCCGGGCTGAACGGTGGTCAGGTCATCCCCGGGCTCAAGCACGATCCGGACAAGCTGGAAGAGCTCCTGGGTCCTGGCGCGGGTCGGGCGCTCATCGATACGGTTGCCTCAGGGCCCAGCGTGGTCTTCGAGCTCATCGAACGGCTCGGGATCACCTGCGATGTCCGGCGCAGCGGCTGGATCCAGCCAGCCATTTCCGAGGCCGCACTGGCAGCGCAGGCCTTGCGCGTCGAGCAGTGGCGTCGGCGCGGCGCCCCGGTGGAACTGTTGTCGCGCACGCAGGTGCAGCGGCTGACGGGCTCCAGTCATTACTGCGGCGGCCTGATTGACCGGCGCGGCGGTTCGGTGCAGCCACTCGCGTACGTGCGTGGTCTTGCGCACGCGCTGCTGCGCCAGGGCGGACAGCTTTATACCCACAGTCCGGCGCTGAAGCTCGCGCGTGTGGGCCCGGGCTACCGGATCGAGACCCCGGGCGGCAGCCTCAGCGCGTCGCTCGTCATCGTTGCCACCAACGCCTACACCGGCTCGCTGACAGAAACGCTGCGCCGCTCGGTCGTCGCCGTGCCCTCCTTTCAGGTCGCCACCGCGCCACTGGCCGACGCGCTGCGCGCGGGTATCCTGCCCGAGGGGCAGGCGGCGTCGGACACCTGCAGGTTGCTGCGCTACTTTCGCCTCGACAGCAGCGGTCGCCTGGTCATGGGAGCCCGCGGCTCGTACACCGCGACACCCACGACTTTTACGGCGCGGCATCACTATCGCGCCGTCCGCGAGATCTATCCGCAGCTCGAGGGAATCGGCTTTGACTACCACTGGGGCGGGTTCGTCGCCCTGACGCAGGACCACCTGCCGCACCTGCACGAGCTCGCGCCCGGAATGTACGCCGGTCTTGGCTACAATGGCCGCGGGGTGGCCATGGCGACGGTGATGGGGGGGCTCCTGGCGCGCTGGGCGCTGGGCGAGTCACCCACGAAGCTGGGCTTCCCCGTGACGCCGGTGCGTCCGATACGCCTGCACGCCCTCAGTCGTCTCGGCGTGCGCGCCACGATCCAGTACTTGCGCCTCGCGGACGCCTGGACGCGCTCGCAAGGCTAAGCATTCAGCACGGAGCCCAATATGAATACAACCAAGACCGTGCTCCTGATCGTGCTGGTACTGATCAACGTCGTCTTTGTCATCGGCTGGATATGGTCGGCGCGGCGCCATCGCCTGACCGGCCGCCCAACCATCGGCGACGCAGTCATCGGTTTCTTTACCGACTTTCTGGACACGCTCGGTATCGGATCCTTCGCACCGACCACGGCGCTCTTCAAGTTTCGCGGCCGCCCCGCCGATGAGCTGATTCCCGGAACGCTCAACGTGGGTCACAACTCGTCTGCGTTTCTGGAGACCATGCTGTTCGTTACCGCGGTGACGGTGGACCCGACGCTGCTGGCCTGCATGATCGCCAGCGCCGCCGCAGGCGCATGGCTGGGAGCGGGTGTCGTAAGCCGCCTGCCACGGCGCACAATTCAGATCTGCATGGGGATTGCGCTGCTGGTTGCTGCAGCGTTCTTCGTCATAAAAAACCTCGGCGCGTTTCCGCCCGGTGGCTTGGCATCTTCGCTGAGCGGCTGGCGCTTTGTCCTCGCCGTGGCGGTCAACTTCGTGCTGGGCGCGCTCATGTGCATCGGCATTGGCAACTATGCCCCGACGCTAATCGTGCTTCCGCTTCTGGGCATGAATCCGCTCGTTGCCTTCCCGATCATGATGGGCAGCGATGGCCTCGTGCAGCCGGTTGCGAGTCTCGGCTTCTTCCGCTCCGGGCGCTTTTCCCACGGTACGTCGCTGGGTCTCGCGTTCGGCGGGGTCTTTGGCGTCTTGGTGGCGTTCTACATCGTCAAGGAGCTGCTGCCGATAGATAAGTTGCGCTGGCTCATCATCGTCGTCGTCACCTATGCCGCCGTCTCGATGCTGCGCTCGGCATTCGCGCCGCGAGTCGCGGCCCCGGCGGCCTAGACGCGTTCCGGGGCCACGCTTACGCGTTCGCGCTCAGCCCGCCTCCCATCCCATCCGTACCGCGACCAGGTGGCCGCCGCTGCGCCCACGCTCCAGCACCGGCTGGGTGGTGGCATGCTCGGTATGCTGCGCGGGGCACTGCGCGACTTCGCGCGCCTGCGCGGTCGGCGTGACGCTGAACACCGCCGCGATGACGATTCCCAGCATCAGGTTGATGACTACGGATCCCATTATTCCTACTGCCGTCGTGGTCTTCATGTCTCTCCTCCCGGTCCAAAGTTACGATGCAAAGCTACGATGTACATATAAGACACCACCTTGCCCGGGCCGGTCAGTGGCCAGGGAACGGGCCCATCCTCGCGGCCAACGGGTTCGTCCCCACGCTCCCCCGGAGGCCCAGATTTCAGGGGTGTTACGCTCTCTTTGATGCCGTTTCCCCGGGGTTGGTTTAAGGCCCGAATTCGCCCCGTTATGCGAATGCCTCTGCGGATCTTGGTGATCGGTACGGCTGTGGCGGGCATGGTGTTCATCGCGCTGCAGCTCAGTCCGTGGCCCTCGGCCCTGGCAATTCGCCTGGCGTTCGATATCGGCGGGCGGCGGATGAATGGCGCCCTTGCCAGCCGTGTTCCGGCGGGCATCTCCTCACAGCTCAATCAACGCTACGATCCGAGGGATCCGCGGGAACGGCTGGATGTGTTCTATCCGGCAGCCACCAAGGAAGGTACCGCGCTTCTGACCGTGGTATGGATACACGGCGGCGGATTCCTCGCTGGCCGCAAGGAGGATGTCGCAAACTACGCGAGGATTCTCGCCTCGGGCGGCTACACGGTGGCAGGAGTGGACTATGCGCTCGCGCCGGAGAACACGTACCCGACTGCGCTGCGACAGGTGAATGCGGCGCTCGAATTTCTGACGCGCGAGGCGACGCGCCTGCACGTTGATCCGGGCCGGATGGTATTGGCGGGCGACTCGGCCGGTGCGTTGCTCGCGGCGCAGTTGGCTAACGTCATCACCTCACCCGATTACGCCCGTATCCTCGGAATCGGGCCGGCGTTACAGCCCGGGCAGCTCGCCGGCGTGCTGCTCTACTGCGGGCCCTACGATGTGCGGCCGGCGAGCCCGCGGGCAGCGCCTGGGTGGTTCATGCACACGGTGCTCTGGTCCTACTTTGGGCGGCGTGACTTCGCGCGCGATCCGCTGTTGCCAACGCTCAGGATCGTCGATTATCTGACCCGACAGTTCCCTCCGAGCTTTATCTCGGTCGGGAATGCAGACCCACTGTCCGGACAGTCGCACTCGCTGGCGGTGGCGCTGCAACGCCGCCGCGTGAGCGTGCATTCCCTGTTCTTCGATACCAACCACGTGCCGCCGCTTCCGCATGAGTATCAGTTCAATCTGCAGACCGCGGAAGGCCAGCAGGCACTTGCTGAGTCGCTGGAATTTCTCGCTGCCCTGCGCTGACGGCGGGCGTCAGTCCGACGGAGGCAGGAGCGCGCTTCGGCCATCCCACTGGAGGAGCCAGCGGCCCTTGGCCTCCACCACCGGACAGTTGGTAGTCACGAGGCGACGCTGCCGCTCGATCGAGTCGGCAGGTTCGCGCGAGCTCCGTGACTGCATGGCCGTCAGCTGCTCGCGCGCAACCGCGCACTCCGGTGACAGCGCCAGATGCAGCCGGGCGGCTTCCTCCTGCTGCTGCTTTTTGGCGTTGGGGTCCTTGCTGCAGACGGCTCCCGCTAGGCGCTGTAAATGTGCCAGTTCGGCGGGCCGGTCGGCGTCCTCGATATAGTGCCGTTGGTCGGCTCCGCCGAGTTTGTAGACGGGGGCCATAGTCCGCAGTGTCTTGATCTGCTCGAGTACCTCTGGGCAGCTCATCTGTGTCGTCGCATCGGCCACGGCGGCCGCAGGGGACAGCAACAGTCCACTGAGAATGAGCCAGTGCTTGGTCATCGGATCCCTCGTGCAATCGCCATCCCAGTATAGATCCGCAGGCGCTCCCATTCCCGTGCATGCCCCGGGTGCCGAGGCGAGCCGCTTGAATAGTCCCGTCTTACGATTCGTAGCAGGTGCTGCTGCCTGCGGCAGGGTATGGTTGTCAGACCCGCAATGCGTGCTTGTCGCTGGCGCACGGTGCTGGGCGCGCACTACACTGCCAGCGAAAATACCTATGGGAGCACCAACATGAAGTCGGGCCTTCTCGTGTGTACGGGGTTCCTGGCGGCGTGCGTAAATTCCCCGCCCATGGACAACCCGTCCTCGCCCAATGCGATGCGGCCGCAATCCGAACAAGCTATGGAAGCGCGCCAGCTCGAGCGGGCAGAAGCGGACTGCGCCAGTCAGGGCAAGCACGCCGAAGCAAAGCGGGTGGAAGGTGAGACCGTCTACGATTGCGTAAGCACCCATTAGTTCGACGCGGCTCTGACCGGGGAATCGCGAGAAGCCTCCCACAGGTGGGCGGCCTGCTAAAATGACCTATCCGCCAGAGACCTCAACGGAGAGGTGGCAGAGCGGTTGATTGCACCGGTCTTGAAAACCGGAGGGCCTTCACGGGCCTCGTGAGTTCGAATCTCACCCTCTCCGCCAAAATATCGCCGCCTGGCGCCGGACATCCCTATGGAGGCGCTCCAAACCGGGCCCGCATCCGGTGGGGGCCGACCTGGGCTCGCTCGAACTCTGGCGCGAGGAAAGCGGGCGTGAGCCGCGCGCCCGTCGCGGCGCGCCGACACGGAGCGTGTCCTGGCCCTTGTCACCGCTGTGGTCCCTGCTTTGTTTGACTCTGTGAACCGCGGTCTTGGCCAGACGGTTGCGACTGCCGCTGGTATTGCGGTTGCGGCTGTTGTTGATTGCTGTTGCGGCTGCTGCTGCTGATGCTGATGGTGCTGCTAGTGCTGCTGCTGTTACGGCGGCGGCGGCGGCTGGTGATAGGGCCCACGTGCCTTCGGCACCGAATACTGCTGGTAAATGCTGCTGCACTACCGGTTCATGCTTGCTGGCCGCGGCCACCGAGCCTTCGACCGCCTTGGAGACGGCATCGCTCTTCGCGAGGCCCCGTCCAGCGACGCCCAGTTCTTGTACCGACGACGAGGATCAGGTCCCGATCGTCCGGCGAGGAGAGCTCCTGCCGGCGTCGGATTTCTTTACAAGATCCAGCCATTGCACGCGGACCCATTGATTCGATGGCAACTGCTACTGGCATAATTTGTGCTTGCATTAAATTAAATAGGGCGGCGCCCCCCGAAACCGGCGCTCGTTCAGCCATTCGACGGCAGGGGGAAGTATGAATTCAAGAACACGGATACTGCTTGGCGGGCTCATGGGGATGGCTTTGGCGGGGCCAACGCTTGCCGCCACTAGCTTCGAGACGTTTGTCGGCTACGCCGACAACCTGCGTGCCAGTCCCTTCTTTCCCACCGGGCTTTGCACCGGCAACTTCTGGAACGGGGCATCGGGCGCATCCGCGACCTGTGCATCGGAGTCAATGGACAGCGGCGCCATCATGATCGTGAATAATGGCACCACCTCGCTCGCCGTATCCGGGCTCACTGAGAAGAACCAACCGGGCATCGGCAGCGGCGTCGTCTACAATATCTGGGGCACGCTTAACTTCACGCTGGCGCCAGGACAAGATGCAGTCTTCACACAGACCGGCTCCTACAACTTTGATTCCAGCGATCAGCCGTTCATCAGTGGCAACAGCCCGACGAATAACTGCAGCGTAGGCGCACTCTCGAGCACCGCCTGTGCCTTAGCAACGCGCCGGTGGTGTCGCTCGTCGTCAACGGCAGCACGGTCAACCTGTCAGATACCGGGCACGTACTCGACACCGGCGGGTTTGACACGGTCAACTCCAATCCCTGCGTCGGAGGCAACAATGTCACCGGCGGGCAACACTCCGGGCGCCTGCAACGAATCCCTGCAATGGCGCTTGATTGGAACGACCGGCGTGGATAACCCGGGCGGCGAACTGGCGGCGGAACTGGCGTACCTGAGCCGGCCACTCTCGCACTGCTAGGCCTCGGCTTGGTCGGACTTCGCTTCAGCAGACGCCGCCGCAGCTGACGGTCTTTCAGGGTGCACTACGGAAACGCCCGCGCCGTCGCGGGCGTTTTTGCGAAGGCGGATGTACCCGCCAACGTACGCGCGGCCCCACTGCCGCCTAGCCGTTCATTTCCTGTCCAGCATTTGTACCGCTTTCCTCGTTCACAGTCAGGCCCGACTGAACCAAGTATCACGAGAACTCAACGAGCGGCCTCGCAAGACGCTCCAGGCTATGCCTCGGCGGCAGAACGTTTTCAAGCCTGTGTTGCGTCGACCAATTTAAACGACAACCCGTTCCCATCGTTGACGAACGTCGGCTATCGGGATTCAAAAATAGTACCGGTCCATCAACCTGGTAGCGCCATTATCGATCCGAGTTCACGAATGACAACTTCCGCACATGGCGGCGCTAGCCGTATTTGGCTTTCATCCGTTCGAATAACTTCGACAGCTGTATTACCACGCGTTCGTGTGTACCCACTCCAATCTCCTCGTTTCCGTCGGTCGCACGAATCGAAAACGCGATGCGTCGCCCATCAATGTTGGTCACTTTCGCTTCGCCGGTGATGCGGCGACCAGCCGGCGTCGCCGCCAGATGGCGCATGTCGACGCGCGTGCCGAGCGCGCTTTCGCCGGCGTCGAGATAAGGCTTGATCGCGTTCAGCGCCGCGTTCTCCATGACCATGATCATGACCGGCGTCGCCAGGACCGCAGGCAATGTCACATCCTTGAAACGGCTGGCCAGATGTTCGGGCATGACGACAAGACTGAACGAACCCGTGGCCCCGATCGGTATTGATTGCATGGCCCTTCCTTGGAGTTGAATGGCACAGATGAGCTTAGTGCTTGCGGACAGGAATTATAAACCTCATGCCGACTTCCGTTCGATCCGCTGGTCGACCTACAAGAAATACGAGCGTGGGATCATCCACGTCTGACCGGTGGCACCACTCGTGATCAACGCTTCCGGCCAATGCAATCAGATAATTCAATAGGCGGGCAGGATTAGATGCGGCGGGGCACGCGCCCGCGAGGACCGAGCGAACAGGTAGTAGAGAATGCCCGGCACGAGCAAACCCACAATCCAAGAGACATCTACACCACCGAGTGGCGCGACTAGCGGGCCCGTGTAGAACGACGTGGAGAGGAAGGGGATCTGAACCAGGATGCCGATCAGATAGATTACGATGCCGGTTGCGTTCCATCGGCCGTAGCGCCCGTCGGGATCCGAGAGCGCTGGCACATCGTAGCGCGACCGGGTGAAGCAATAGTAGTCGATCAGATTGATTGCGCTCCACGGCGTGAACACCGCGAGCAGACACAGGATAAAGGCCTCGAACTCCTTTAGGAAGGAATGGCGCCCGCTCAGCGCCAGTAGCGCCGAAACGCCGACCATCGAGACAACGTAGAAGAACCGGTGCCGCACTGAGATGCGCCGGCCACGTCGAAAACCGCTCACTATCGTCGCCATCGACATGAAGCTGCCGTAGGCGTTCAACGATGTCACCGTGACCTTGCCGAAAGCGATGCTGAAGTAAAGCAGGCTCGCGACCCCGCCGGTGGAGGCGAGACTCACAATATAATGGACCTCATTATGCTCAAATTGCTTTCCCGCCAGCGCGGCAGCGAGAACCCCGAATGTCATAGATATCTGTGAACCGAGGACCGATCCCAGCCCTACGGCAGCAAATACCGCCGGTACCGACGTGTAACGCGGGAGGTAGCGGGAATAATCGGCAACATATGGGCCGTAGGCGATTTGCCACGACGCCGACAAGGACATAGCCAGTAGAAACCTGCTCAACGAAAAATGACGCTCGGCCAACAGGGCCGAAATATTGTGGGTCGCAAACAGCCTGCTGAACATGTACAAGAATGCGGCGATACCAACGATGCTCGACACCCGCCCGAGCAAGTGAATGAATCGATAGCCAAACAGTGTCACGACGACGATAAAGCAACTGAAGATTACGATGCCGAAGCCATCGTCGACCTCGAGCAGTTGACCTATTGCTTGCCCGGCAAGCACGCAACCACTTGCAGAAAAGCCGATGTACATCAGGCAAACCGCGACGATCGGTATGATGGCACCATAGACGCCGAACTGGACGCGGCAAGAAATCATCTGCGGTAAACCGAGCTGTGGGCCCTGTGCTGCATGCAACGCCATGACTGCCCCGCCGATCAGCTGACCTAACAGGAGTGCGATCAGCGACCAAAACACGTCCCCGCCGAATACCACGGCAAGTGCCCCGGTTATGATTGCAGTAATCTGCAGATTGGCTCCAAGCCACAACGTGAATTGACTCGTGAGCCCACCATGCCGTTCATCATCGGGCACATAGTCGATCGATCGGACCTCGATCGCCGCCGGCACTGACCTGCGAGTGTTCGAAACTGGCATCGTCTGGAAGCCTTCTAAGCGACTGGGATCACGCTGCTGGGCCCACCTAAGATCGCAAACTCGCCGTGCCCGCATCTAAGGGCCCCGATCCGGCAGATCGTCGCCCGACCTTTAAGTATCGCGGAACGTCCAGTTTGGAGCAGGGATTTCGCTGCGCCGGACTTCCGCTCGCGGGCCGCCCGCTGACGGATTGCCGTACCGCTGGTATTGACCCCTTTGTTGACGGTGGTGAACGACTGCTTATAAGCGGCGAAGGGACCTGTGCCGACCGACCAAAACGACCGTGCCGTCAGGTAAAGCCAAAGAAAGGATGCGATAAGACTTCCGCCCGTCCACTGCAGGACTTCAGAATCGAAGTTCGCCGTCACGAATTTAATCCTCGCGAGAATCCAAGCCGCCAACGATTCGATTTGTCTTTTCATGCCTGGTCCCACGGAGCGACGCCTAAGCGAGCGCTCGCCCTTGGGGAACTTGCGGACGCGGTGAAGCAACCAAGTCCAACCAGGGTAGTCTCGACCGCTTCATCCAGCGGGTGCGCGGCTCTTGCCCTAGAGCGGCTATCAACCGAGCATTGTCCATTCGTACCGGCTCGCGCCACAGATAGCGCATCTCGCGCATTTCGCGGAACGTAGGACGAACGGCGAAGCCAGCTTTAGCAGCCACCATGGAAAAGCGGTGACCCGTGGCTTCCGACCGGTTCGCCGCGCAACCACTCGCTGGATCGCCTCGACCATCTGTGATCCGTTTGCATCCCAGTGACCAGCCATGTGGAACGTGGCGAACGGTGCAAGCGAATCGCTATGCGCGAGCAGCTCGACCATCGTGCGCGCCACATCGGGAAGGTAGGACCATTGATGCCCGACGCCGTGACGGCCGGGATAACTCATTACCGTGACCGCCTGACCCGGTTTGACCAGCCCCTTCGAAAACCAATTGTTCGCCGCTTTGGGTCCGAAGAAATCACCGGCCCGCACGATGAGCACACGAGCCCCGTTCTTGCTGGCATCCAACAACCGCCGCTCCATGTCGACCCGAATGGCCCCTTTGCGAGTAACGGGTTGCTGAGGAGATTCCTCCGTCAGAGTCGGAAAGGCATCGGGACCGAAATTGTAGTCTGTTCCGGGCAACTCGCTCGTGGCGCCCACTGCGGATGCGGCGGCGATGGTGTTGGCCAGCATCGGCAGCACGAGCTCCACCACCGTCGATACCCGGAGGGATTGACCGCATGCACGATAACCGAGCAACCGTTCGCGGCCGCCAGTACCTCGCGGGCGTTTGGGCGTCGCCCCGAATCCACGTCATCCTGTCTCGTTGCTCGAACGGATGCGACGCACCCCGCTGTAACGCTCGCACACCCCATCCGGCGTCCCGCAGTTGCCGCGCCACTTCGCCGCCGATCCCACCGCTTGCACCCAAAACCAGGACCGAGCTCTTGGTTGCCATCTCTCATTCTCCGAGTAGTTACCGATCGCGAAATCTTGGCTCCGCGCGGTACAAAAGGAATTGCGCAAAGAGCACCTACGACTATACATTTATGTATGGCATCAGACGTCAGCTCGGACTTGTACCGATCGTTCCTCGGAGTCCTCAAGGAAGGGTCGCTCTCTGGCGCGGCGCGCGCACTCGATATGCGCAGCAACCGACGGTGGGGCTCCATATTGCCGCGCTAGACAAGTCCTTGAGCCTTGCGCAGGCTGCTTACCCGCTCTCAAACGCGTCTGACGCCCACCGAGGCGGCGCACTCACTGCGCGGCTTTTCCGAATCGATGCAGAGCACAGCAGCCTCCCTTAAGCGCGCCGCGGCCCACCAGGCGCGCGAATGCTCGGCACCGTTCGCATCACTTCCACCGATGTAATCGGCTGGAGCAATGCTGCACGGATCGTGACCGCTCTTCAGATCAATGTCCAGAGTTGAAAGCTCGAGCTAGTGCTTACGCACCGCATACAGGATCTTTTGCGCAGGGAGGCCGACATTGCTGTACGCATGCTACGTCCCCGACAGGAATTGCTAGTCGCGCGGCGCGTCGGCCAGATCAAGTTGGGGCTACATGCGCATCAAAAGTATCTGGCCCGACATGGCACGCCGAACAGCATTGCGGATTTGGCCAAGCATTCGCTCATCGGTTTTGACGAAGGGACGGAGTTCATCCGTAACGCCAGCAAGGCATTGACTGGTTGGCGGCGCGAGGCCTTCGCGATGCGTACGGACAGCGACCTGGCTCAGCTGGTGTTGATCCGATCCGGTGCCGGCATCGGCGTCTGCCAAGCTGCGATTGCCCGTCGCGACGAGGCGATCGTGCGCATTCTCCCGAAGCAGTTCTCTCTGCCATTGGAAACCTGGATCACCATGCACGAGGATCTGCGCAACAGTCCACGCTGCAGGGTCACCTTCGACGCTCTGGTCGAGGGTCTGCGGCGCCATGTCGGGTAGTCGGAGCGAACGTCGGTCCGGAAGACATGTCGCCGACGATAATAGATGCGGGGTACCCAAAGGCACCCCGCAGGGACACGCGCTCGCCATTTTTGATAGATAAGTTCAGGTGGAGGCGCGATTGTCTAGAGTGTTTGTATACCAGCGCCGAAGCGCACCGTCAGTGCGGTGGAGCACTAAAACTGGGTGTCAGTCGCAGCGAAAGGCCATGCTGCTCGTGGGTTCATGGTACCCCGCGTCCTTATCATCGAAGGATTCGATGATCGGTTTTTCCCCCAACTGGGCGCAATGCGCATTCGCCAGTCAACCGCATCCTCGCGCGCGAAGGGAGTGCCCCGCTCAGAGCTTCCCGTTACAGAAAGCCTGCCGTTCCCTTATCCAGAACAGTGGGATCAGCCGCGCATCCAGCCAGCAGAAGTCCGAGAGAAATAAAGCAAGGTGCGGCCTTCTTATTCATGTCCATCCCCGATCTCGCACTTGGCATTACCCTGAAGCGAGGTATTCAGTCTACGAATCTCCGTTGCGCCTGCGTATCGTGGAAAGGTGTGCTCTTCGTGTCCCCGCGTACGCGCAGTGACCGACACGCCCTACAGTAGCCCGCGGACAATAGCCCAAAGACCATTGCCCGCGGCGTCGCTCGATTGTAAGCCTCTCTACTGGACTGTAATCGTGGTGAGTTTCTTCGCCTCCGACTTCGACTTTGGAAGGTGTATGGTCAATATTCCATCCTTCGATTCTGCCTTGATCGCGTCCGCATCGATCGCATCGGGCAGCATGAAGCTACGCGAGAAGTTACCGTAGTAGCTCTCAACCCTATGGTACTTCACGTCCTTCTGCTCTTCCTCCTGGCGGCGCTCACCGCTCAGTGTGAGCATGCCGTCCTCGTACGTGACTTTCACGTCCTCCTTCTTTACGGCCGGCAATGCAGCTCGAATCAGGTATTCCTGATCGGTCTCGCTGACGTCAACCGACGGCGACCAATCAAAATACTTACCGGTCTCGAGCAGCGGCCTGCCAAAAGAGTTCGGGAAGTAATCGAACATCTTCATTGCTTCAAATGGTTGCCAACGCATGAGGTTCATAACTTTCTCCTTTGTTGCCCCTTAACTAGATCCTAACTTCTACTCTTAAGTCAGGGCCGTTCGTAGTCGTATCAATGCGTATTGGATTGCACCGGGATACGATCAGAAGGGATAAAGGCGGAGGTTTGAAGTTACAAGTGTGTTATTCGGCTTGAAGTACGAATCATTCTGATTTGTGTTTTGTGGGGTGCTACGCGCCAATTGCTTCCTGAACTCTTAAGACAGCAGAGGCACTCGCAGCGTGCCGCGCTGCATGGTTGACAATAGCTGACGCGTGCGTGGGTTCCGCCGGGGTTTCTCGGAATAACATCATGAAAAATGACGGCTTCACGAACTGCGGCGCCATCAGCCGCACCGTATGCCCGAAGCGCTCAAGGAGTAGACCCCAGTGGTGCGCACTCGCGCAGAGTCATGACAAGACTTGAAAGCCCGTTTCTTTACGGCTCGTTGCGTCTTGGTGGGGTGGCCGAGTCGTTTAAGGCAGTAGTCTTATTAAAACTACCGAAGGCTCACGCCTTCCGTAGGTCGAGATACCATCCCCACCGGCAACGCTGAACGTCCACTCTTGCCAATTCTGTTGAACAACTCATTTCCCAGCGCACACGTGATTTTGCAGGCGAATACAGAAGTGGCCGAAAATCCGCAGTGAAACACGCGGTATGGCGCACTCTGCGCAATTGTGGTCGGAGATCGTCGGAAACCGCTCTCCCCCTCGGCTCGCTCGAATTTCAGCGGTTTTAAAGCTCTAGAATTCTTTCACCGAACCACTCCCGGGACTTTTTCAACAGAATCGACGGCGGCCCGAGGGGGCTTCCAGATAGCGGTCGTCGCAGACTGCAGAAGCAATGGGACAGTCGACGTGATTCCCCGCTCGCCACCACAGACGAAGCACCCACCTATCAGTTCTGCCGGTGGACTTGCATGCGGAGGTGGGCGCCACGCAAAATCAGCGCCGGCCGCCCCACCGGCAGCGCGGAGGCCCACGGTCGGCTCGAAAACCTAAGAGTGTTTCCTGGGATTTGAGGAGGAGGGCTGAGAGCGGTTGAGCCGACAATCAGGTCAAACCACCACACTAGCGTCTCGCATGTCATTTAGAGCAATGGGAGCCAGCGCTGGCGTTCCAGCGCTGGCTCCGCAGTCGTCCTCTCGACTCTGCCAGTGTGATTTAGTCGATGAACTCAACCTTGAAGATCTAACCCAAACCCAGCGGTGCACCGTAGCCTATATTGGAGATATAGAGCGCGCCGTCGGGGCCAAAAGTCATGCCGGTCGGGACGACCAGAAGACCGCGTCGTGCTGTCGATCAGGATCTCCTGTTCCCATTCGGCAGTATGCGGATGCAGGCGGCCCGTCCCAGGCTCGGGGCCGGGGTCACTGGTCGAGTAAGAGGTTTCGAGTACATACAGGCGGTTGCGCCCATCAAAAGTCAGGCCGAGCACTTTGCTCAGGCCGGTCGCAACTACCTTGATATTGCCGCTCGGCGTGATCTTAAAGACGCTCTGCGTGTTGAGTTGATCAGGATCGAACTGTCCAAGGTTGCTGACATAGAAGACGCCGTGGTTGGCGAGCACCGTCGGGACGACATGACCCTGCGACGCTGAGATGTCGATCACTCGCGTGATCACGCCCCGCGTCGTGATCTTGTCCAGTTCACCGTGGTTTGGCTCGACGGCATAGAGATCCCCACGAACTGCAATCATGCTGTACCAGGTTCCGTCGGGCTCGAAGTCGCCGTTGATCGCATCCGTTGGATTCGCGACCGGGTGCGCCTGCTGAAACGCGCTGAGATTGGCGATCAGGGTCCAACTGCGATCTCGGTTCACGCGGATGACCCCATTCGGAATGCTAGGCACTCCATGGGAGCACCCCGCGCCCGCCAGTACCGCGTACATCGTGTCACCGATGAATGCGATATCCGCAACGCCGCTCGCCAGCCCGCTTGCCTGGCTGGACGGCAGGTTGTCGACGAAGGTCTCAACGCTGCCTCGGCGATTGATCTTCGAAATGCGCGATCCGGTCGTGCTTCCGAAGTATTCCCCGGGCCCGCCACTCCCGGCCGAGCAATTTCCACCGAGACCTACTGGAGCACCGGTCACATCACCCGTGGGAAATCCGCCTTCTGCGACATAGAGATTGCCGTCCGGCCCGAACTTCAGACCGCGCGGATTGCTCAGCCCCATCGCAAACATAGATACGACAATTGAGTCGTCCATCATCGGGTGCTTCGGGCTGCCAGCTCCGGCGGTTCCAATTCCCAGGCCCAGGACGGCGGCGACGATTGCGGCGACGCCGCCCCGTCGCAAATTGTTTTGAAGCATTTTCATGTAGCCTCCCCCAACGCATTGAGAACGATTTTTCTCGTCCGGAATTCAGAGACAATCCCACGCTCTTAAGCCACAGACTAACAGGCATAGCAGGAATTGAAATCGGACTTAGGTCCGATTGGTGTGTTCGTGGCCGACGCGCTCAGGCTCAAGTCCGGGAGGGCGTTGGATCGACCGTTAATCGGATTCCTAGCGAACCACATCGATTGACCGCTGTTGGCCCGGCAAGCGCCTGATCCTCACCCGAAACCGGCCGGTCAGCTCGAAAAGACCAGCGTGACCGTGGTACATGCAATTCCGCTTCATACCCCATAAGAGTCCCGCAAGCCCGAATTGCCAACCAAAATATTCGCCGCCGCCGGTGCCCATTCGCCTATGGTCCTCTCCAACCAAGCGTTAACGGAGCAGTGACCGGATATTCGGTGACTCCGGCGCTGCCGGGAGGCTTGACGCTCGACCCTACACTCGTTGCGTCGCCTTACTCTACAAGCGCTCAGCTATCGCGCACGGCGCCGGCGGCGACAAGGATGCACATAGCGCTCGCGCAGGTAGCCTTCTCCAGCAGCGTTCGAACGGGGCGGTGGCAGCGACGGACCAGCCGATGCGGCCCCCTGTACCGCCATCCGGCGCAGATTTAAAGCGGGTGGGCGATCTCAGATGACTAGGCTCGCTTGATCAGGCGGATCAGGAACAGCAAGACCACGGCCCCGATGGTCGCGACGACGATGCTGCCAATCAGGCCCCCACCTGCAGAGACGCCCAGGGTGCTGAACAGGAAGCCGCCAAGAAAGGCGCCGACCACACCGACGATCAAGTCGCCGACGAGGCCGAAGCCGCCGCCTTTAACCAATGTGCCAGCCAGCCAGCCCGCTATCAACCCGATGATCAAAAACCACACGAAGTTCATTGTGTACCCTCCAGCAACTCTCGAAAGTAACGCAGACGCGGCGGGGTTTACCGTCCCGCGACGCCCACGATACCCGTCCGGGTGCAAACAATCTCACCGCTAGTTGCTGCGCCGCGGAATGCCTCACCCGCGGTCTGGCTAAGTCCTCCTGCCGCCAAGCAGCAGGAGCATGCCTCCAATTACTATCGCGCCCACTCCCGCCCAAACCGGGATGTTGACTGTCTTTTTGTCCTTTACCGTCAGCTCGATCGGCCCGAGCCGGGCCTCATGGCTCTCCTTCGTGTAACTGAAACCGCCATAAACTAACCCAAAGACGCCAGCCACGATCAGCATGAGTGCGGCAAGCCTGGCAGCGTTCATATCGTCGCCTCCTCTTGAAAAAGTCTCCAGACGAAAATGAAAGTCGGCCGCGCCTCCTGTCAGGCAAGCGGCCGCCAAAACCTGTATGCAGGTCAGGTGGCTAGTAACGCTCGGAGCAACGTCAATAACTCTTCGGCCTTGACAGGTTTGTTGGTGATTCGAAGGTGGGGATCGTGGGGCAGATCCTTGATCGCCGAAGAGGTATCTCCCGTCATGAGCACGGCCTTCAAGGAAACACCTAGGCGCTCGCGCAGCACCGCAATGATCTGGATGCCCGTCTCGCCCTCGCTTAAATGATAATCAGTTATCAGAAGGTCGATGCGAGCGTCGTCGTCGCCTGTTATTTTCAGTGCCTCCGTGAGCGAAGCCACCGCAGTTACGCGGTAGCCGTCCACCTTCAGTAGCATCGCGGTAGCGTCTCGCACGGCCCGATCGTCTTCCACGAGGAGAACATGGGGTTTACCGATCTGCGGCGGGCGGGCGGGCGTCTGCTCTGACCGCAAGCGCGGCAACACAACCGCGTTTCTGCTGGCGGGCAACAGAAGCGAGAAGGCGGAACCTTTGCCGAACTCGGAGCGCACGTCGAGCCTGAGATCGAGCAACCTTACCAGGCGTTGCACGATGCTCAGTCCCAGCCCATATCCATCGCGCGAGGCATTGGCGGGGACTCCGATCTGATAGAACTCATCGTAGATGTAGCGAACCTGATCTGCTGGAATGCCGATGCCGGAATCCAGTACGTCGATACGGACCAATCCCCGCGCGTGCAGGCAGCGCAAGCACACCCAACCTTCCCGGGTGTATTTGATGGCGTTCGATACGAGATTACTCAGGATCTGCTGCACCAGTGACGGATCGCTGTGCACGCAGTCCGTGCACTCCTCGACCTGCAACTTCAGGCCCTTGTTTGCCGCAAGGCTGGCGAAGTCGCTGCGCAGCTCACTGAACAAAGCAGCCACCGTGAAGTCTGTCAGCTCGGGTTTGATAGCCCCGGATTCAAGCTTGCTAATGTCGAGCAGGGCGTTCAAGAGCCGCGACATCGCCCCGATGGCCTGTTCCTGCTGCCTGAGTGCGTCGGCGGCATCCGGTTCGCTCACCATGCGGCGCAACGTACCATTGAGAAGGGAGAGGCTCTGGAGGGGCTGGCGCAGATCGTGGCTTGCGGTGGCGAGAAAGCGGCTCTTAGCCAGATTCGCACGATCGGCCTCGTCACGCGCACGATCCGCCGAGTCGCGCTCCAAGATTAGTTCGGCTTCGACGTGCTTGTAGTGAGCCGCCTCGCGAAGGTCGGCGGCCAGCCAAGGGTTACCGTCTTCGACGGCACTCACGCTGAACTCCACCGGAAACTTCGTGCCATTTGCCTATGCCCGAGAGTTGTCCTTGGCGACACACAAAAGAGGGCCGCCAGCGTGGATGTCCGCGCCGGCGGACCAATGCTGAATCCGCTCGAACAATCGCTCGGGAGGTGAGCAACGTTCCGTGTAGGGGGGTCCGGATTCAGTCCCGAAATTATATATCCGGCCAATGTGAGCCAATCTGTTCGGTAGCGCACATTGTCCATCGGGTCGATAGACTGCGCGCGGCGTGCGGGCAGTCCTCGCTCACATGATTACGGAAGGCGTCGTCGATCGCATGCATGCGGTTATAAAGCATCACGGCGGACAGTACCGACTGATCTGCACTCAAGCTGCAGCTATAGCCACTTAAGCCCGGTCAGTTATGTTGGGCTGCCTGCTGGTACAGCGGCTCGACCTGGGGGATGTGACGCTCGATCTCACTGATACGGTTTGCAGAAGAGGGATGGGTGCTCAGGAACTGCGGTGTGTGACCCGTGCTCGCCGCCTGCATCTTGGTCCACAAGGTCACCGCGGCGTGCGGGTCGTAACCGGCGCGTGCCATGAGTTCGAGTCCCATGATGTCGGCCTCGGCCTCCTGCTCGCGGCTGTGAGGCAACTCGAATGTCACCGAGGCGACGGAGCTGGCTAGATCGACCGAACCGGGAGGGGCTCCAACGACAATGGCAATTCCTGTCAAGGCGATCTGCTCAACGTATGCTCTGGAGACGCGCTCGCGCGTGTGCTCGCGCAAGGCATGGGATATCTCGTGGCCCAGAACCGCGGCGAGCTCTGCGTCGCTCAGTTGCAGCTGATCCACGAGGCCGCTGTACACCATGATTTTGCCGCCTGGCATGGCGTATGCATTCATCTCCGGCGTGGTGAGGGCATTGATTTCCCAGTGCCAATCGGGCGCTTCCGGGCGAAAAGTGGCCGTTACCGGGATCAGCCGCTCTGAGACGCGCCGTACGCGCGCCGTGAGTTCGGGATCGACATTGAGTTTCCCCTCCTTTTGCGCCTTTTCTACTTCGGCCGCATAGGCCTTCACCGCGCCTTGTTCGACGGAAGCCTCAGATACCACCATTGTCTGCTTACGCTGGATGCCGACGGCGCCGGGACTGGTGGTCTGAACCGTCGCACAGCCGACCGTGCCAAGACACAAGCCAGTGAGCAGCAGCCAGCGGCGCATGAGCCGTCGGGAAGCGTTGTTCACTGTATGCAGCTGCTGACGAGCATTTCGAGTTTTCCGGTTCGCGACCCGAATAGTCACGGAGGGCCGGCGCGATCGCAACCAGGATGGACGGTACGGAACGGCGACGACAACCGTTAAGAAATGTAGGAGTGCGCCTTCAGGATGCGGGTGGAATCTGAACAACGGGGTTTACGTGCGAGGACCACGGACGCGTGGGTCTTCACACTTTGAAAACCAAGGGTTCACTCCCGCGCGGCGGCTGCGGACGAAGTGAACGGTCGCGGCGCGGTTCTCCAAGACCGCGCCGCGACGCGCGCAACATCGTAATTCCGGAATGCTTCAGGTTTCAGTCGGAGTCAGGCAGTTCAATGCGAAGGATTTCCCCAAAGGGTGGCCCGAATCCCATGTTGGAGACATAGAGGGCGCCGTCGGGACCGAAGGTCATGCCTGTTGGGAAGAACAGGCTGTCGCCGGTATCGATCAAGGTCTTTTCACCATTGCGCGAGATGCGCAGCAGGCGGCCGGTGAACGGTTCCGGACCAGGGTCGGTCGTGGAATACGAAGTTTCGAGCGCGTACATCCGGCCGCGGGCGTCGAACGCCAATCCAAGCACCTTGCTCAGGCCCGTGGCAACCACCCGATGCTGCCCACTCGGCGTAATCTGGAAAATACTTTGCTTGTTGAGCTGGTCGGGATCGAACGTGCCGAGATTGCTGACGTAGAAGACACCGTGATACGCGATCGCCGTTGGCACGATGTGGCCCTGCGATGCCGAGATATCGATCACGCGAGTGATGTGGCCGCTGGTGGTGACCTTCACCATTTCGCCATGGTTCGGCTCGACTGCGTACATGTCGCCGCGCACGGCCACCATGCCCCACCAGGTGCCATCGGGCTCGAAGTCCCCTGGATTCGGGTTCTTAACCGGGTGCGCTTGCTGGTAGGCACTGAGGTTGGCGATCAGTTTCCACGAGCCATCCGGGTGCACCCGGACAATGCCGTTTGGGGTGTTGCGAACCCCGTGGGAACAGCCGGCACCGGCGAGCAACGCATACATCCTGCCTTCGATGAAGGCGATATCCGCGACGCCGCTGATGAGTGGCGTCGGAATGGGCGCGGTCTGACTCGACGGCAGTGAGTCGGTAACGGTCGTCCGATTGCCCGAGGCATCAATGCGCGAGATTCGTCCGCCAGTTTCGCTGCCGAGGTACGGACCCGCCCCAGGGACATCGGAGCATCCAATGACTGGATTGACACCACCCGTTCCACCCTCCGCCACATACAGATGCCCGTCCGGACCAAATTTAAGTCCGCGCGGGTTCTCCAGGCCGGTCGCGAATACGCTTACGCGCGCTATGTTGTGTGACGGCTTGCCGGAATCGCCGGCGAATGCGCTGGGCGTAGCAAGCGACAGCACGAAGCAGAGCATGGCCAGGGCTGAACATGGCAACTGAAGTTTCATTGCGACACCTCTGGTTCTTAGTATGGGTGCAAGCCGCGCGGTGTCATGTGTGGGCGCCAGCGCGGTCCGCCGTGGATTTGGAGTATGACCAAACGCGTAGTGCCAGTGTACTCGGCGTAACGAGTCGGGTGAACACTGCGATGAGCCGGTGGCGCACTGCAGCATAGTGCCTGGGTGCTTTCGAAAATCCGATATCGGGCGATGACGTCGCGTTGCGTTATGTCAGATGGCGCCGATACCAGGCCGACAGCATCTGCGGGTTTGAATGTCGATGGTGAAAGGAATCTCAAAGCCCTTCCCTTGGAGAGGCGCCACCGGAACCGGCGGCGTATCCGTACCGGGTGCTTCGGGTGGCCACGGGCCAGCGGCATCACACCTCGAGCCGGTCTCCTGGGCGCGCCACGAGTGAATAGAGCACCGGCATGAGGAAGACGCTGATCAACAGGCGCGTAAAGAGACCACTGACGATGACCAGGGCAAATGGCCGCTGGGAATCCGTGCCCACGCCGGTTGCCAGTGCCGCCGGCAACAGGCCGAGCGCCGCCACCAGGGCGGTCATCATAATCGGACGCAGACGCAGGATCGCGCCGTGTCGAATCGCCTCCGGCAGAGCGGTACCATCGCGCCGAAGCTCGTTTACATAGGAGATGTATACGACTGCGGTCTGGACGGAGACGCCGAATAGCGCCAGAAAGCCGATACCCGAGGACACCGAGAATGGAGTACCGGTAATCCAGAGCGCCACGAGCCCGCCCACGGGTGCCGATAAGAGCACGCCGAGCACCGTGATGAAGGGGAACGCGAAGTTGCTGTAGAGCGCGAACAGTAGAAGGAAGATCAGAAACAACGTCAGTGGCAGGATGACGTTCAGCTGCACGCGGGAAGCGAGATACTCCGTGTATTCGCCGCCCCAATCCAGTCGGTAGCCTTGCGGCAGGGCAACCTTGTCGGCGACCTGGTGTATGGCGTCCTCCACGGCTCCGGCCAGGTCGCGCCCCTCCACCGAGAACTGCACGCCAATGTAGCGTGAATTGTTCTGGCGATAGATGAACGCGGCGCCGTCGGTTACCTGAATGTCCGCGAACTCCTTGAGTGGAATCTGCTGTCCGCCGGGGGTAGCCACCAGGATATTCGCAATTTCCTCGGGCGTATCCCGATACTGCTGCTCCAGGCGCACGATGAGATCGAACTGCTTCTCTTGCTGTACAACCTGGGTGGCTACGTCTCCGCCAATGGCGGTTTGAATCAGGGCGTTGATATCGGCGATGTTCAGGCCGTAGCGGGCAATCCTGGCGCGGTCGATCTTGATCGCGAGGCTCGGTTGACCGAGCTCCTGCACCAGTGTCACATCCGTGATCCCGCGCACCCGCTCCAGGACCTGCTTGATGGCCTTGCCCTTTTGCTGGAGCGTGACCAGGTTGGCGCCGAAGACCTTGACTGCGAGGGCACTCTTCAGGCCCGTTTCCGCCTCATCCACCGCGTCTTCCGCCGGCTGCGTGTAGTTGAAGACTATACCGGGGAATCCCTCTAGCTTGCGGTTGACCGCCTCGATCAGGCCGGCTTTGTTGTGATAATTGCCGCCGCTCCATTGCGCATAGGGTTTAAGACCCACGTAAAACTCGACGTTGAAGAAGCCGGTGGGATCGGTGCCGTCGTCTGGGCGCCCAAGTTCTGAGGCGACCGTCGTGACTTCGGGAAAGGAGTGCAGTATGGCGCGCACCTTGGGTGCAATCTTCGATGCTTCGTCGAATGAGATCGTGTAGGGCATCGTTGCGCGCACCCATAGCGCCCCTTCATCCAGGTGCGGCATGAACTCGGCGCCGATGCGTGGTATCAGCAGCAGCGAGCCTGCCAGCAGCACCAGCGAGGCGAAACACGTCCCCCATCGATGCTCAAGACAGAAATCAAGTCCCCGGGTGTAGACGGATTTGATGTATTCGAACGCCGCGCTGCGGCGCTCTTGGACACCATGGCGCATGAACCACGCGCACAATACCGGCAGCAACGTCAGGGTCACGATCAGCGAACCGATCAGGGCGAAGATCATCGTGTCCGCCATTGGTTTGAACAGCGTTCCGGAAGGCCCGGAAAGGACGTAGATCGGCAGGAAGCTGGCCACGATCACCGCGACGGCATAGAAGAGGGGGCGATCGACCTCCGCTGCTGCACTCTTGATGATTTCCGCGACATTCAGGGGCGTTCCGCGACGTGCAGCCACCTGGCGGAAGATGTTCTCCACCATGACCACCGCGCCATCGACCAGGATTCCAAAGTCCACCGCGCCGATGGAGAGCAGGTTGGCCGAGGCGTTCTGCAGATCCAGGCACACGAATGCGAACAGCAGTGCCAAGGGGATGGTAGTGGCGACAATGAGTCCGGCGCGAAGGTCATAGAGGAAGAATATGAGGACCACGACTACCAGCAACATGCCCCGCAGCAGATTGCGTTCCACCACCTGCGTCGTCAGCGCGACCAGATCACTGCGGTCATAGAAGGGAACCACCCTCACGTCCTTGGGCAGGATGATTTCGTTGAGCTCCTTGGTCTTGGCTTCGACTCGCGTCAGGACGTCCTGAGTCTTTTCACCTGTCCGTAGCAGAATGACGCCTTCCACTGCATCATCCTGCTGTTCGTAGCCGAATTCCCCCAGCCGCGGGGCGATGCCGATGACCACGCGCGCGACGTCCTTGACCAGCACCGGCGTGCCGTTGTTAACCGCCAGCACCACGTTGCCGATGTCCTCGGTCGTCGTCACGCGTCCGATGCCGCGCACGTAATAGAACTGGCCACCCTGAGAGTAGAAACCTCCTCCCGCATTGGCGTTGTTGGCGGTCAGGGCTTCTTCCACCTGCTGCGCTGACAGTCCAACCGAGGCCAACTTGGTTGGGTCGAGTAGCACCTGGTACTGCATCGTGCCGCCGCCGAAGCCGGAATCATCTGCGACGCCGGGAACGGCTTTGTATTGGGGTTCGACCACCCAGTCTTCGAACGTCTTGAGTTCCATCGGCGTACGGTCGGGGCTCTGCAGCACGTACCGATAAATGAGCCCGGAGGGCGCGGAGAGGGGGGCGAGCGAAGCGGTTACGCCGCTCGGCAGGCTAACGTCGCCCAGGCGGTTTATGCCCTGCTGTCGGGCGAAGTAATGATCGGTACCGGGTTCAAAAGTGAGGATGACATCGGACAGGCCGTAGAGGGAGATGGAGCGGCTGGTGGTCAGCCGCGGAATGCCGTTCATCCCCAGCTCGACGGGTATCGTGATCAGCCGTTCCACTTCCTCCGCCGCATGACCGGGCCACTGTGTGATGACCTCGACTATGGGAGGCGACAGATCGGGATAGGCATCGACCGGCAGGCGTCGCAGGGAATGTATCCCGGCGCCGATGAGCACGAGGGTCATGAGCGCGACGAGCAACGGCTGGCGTAACGAGGACGCCACGATGCGGTCCATGATCGACGCGCTTCGCGGCGCAGATCCGTTTGCGGGCAGGGGCGAGCTCATTGACTCTGCATGAATTGAACAAAGATGCCCCCGGCAACGACAACCTGATCGCCGGCGTGCAGACCCGCACCGATGTCGTATCGGTCCCCGGCGCGAAAACCGACCGTGATGTGGCGCCGCGCGAAGCTGCCGTCGGACTGCGCGACGTAGACGAATGGCAGGTTTTCATCGTCTCGCAGGACGGCGGAAACCGGGATCAGGAGTCCGGTGTTTTCTTGGCGCGCCTGGATCAAGACGCGCACATACATCTGCTTCTTCAGTAAGCTCCCCGGGTTGTCGACGACTACACGCACCTGCACTGAACGGGTATTGGGGTCGACCAGCGCGGAGATGTTGTCGACTTTCCCGGAAACGCTTTGCGAGCCGATTCCGGTCGCGACCTGGGCTGTGTCGCCGATGCTGACGTCGGCGAGGTCCGCACCGAAGAGCTGCGCCAGGACCCAGACACGCGAAAGGTCGGCAACCGTGAAGCAAGGCGTGCTACCCGCCTCGAGAAGTTGTCCCGGAGTGATGAGTCTCTCGACCACTGTCCCAGCGATCGGTGAGCGGATCGTCGCTTCGGTGTGCGTGACTTGCCGGCCGTCCCGGATGTCCTTGATGGTCTGCGGGGCAACCTTGAGCGAGACGAGTTCTTGCAGCGCGGCATCGCGATCCGCCTCGGCGCTGACTGCATCGGTTTCCGCCTGCGCCTGCTCACGCTGCGATACGCCGTTGTGTTCGAGCAGATCCTTGTCCAGATCGGCGAGTCGGCGGCTGGTCTGGGCTGTCGTCAGCGCCTTGCGATAAGCGCTGATGGCCGTCGCAAAGTCGGGCGAGTCCACAACGGCAAGCGGGCTTCCAGCCTTGACCTGCGCGCCGAGCGAAACGAGCAGGCGCGATACGGGGCCTGAGAATGGTGCCAGCACGCTGGTCGCCTGGTCGTTGTCGAAATCCACTACACCGGTAGTCTCAAGGGTCCTGTGAAATCGGGAGGACTGAACGGTATACAGCTGCACGTGCTCGCGTTGCGCCGCCGTCAGCCTGACGTTGGTGGCCGTCATTGATGCGGCCTGATTGCTGCCGGTCTTGGACGAGCAGGCGGCCAGTGCGATGAACGTAACTGCCCAAGCAGCAGACTGGCGTACGCGTGAGCCCGCGGGCGGGCATGCATCAGTGGTACGCGTTCGCACGAACCTATTGCCCATGCTGATCTGCCTTCAGGTCCGCGCGGTTCCACCAGCCGCCGCCCAGGGCCTGGAACAGGGCCGCGGTATCGGCATACCGATTCGCCTGGGCCTGTACCCGATTGATCAGCGCCTGCTGATAGGCTTGCTCAGCGCTTAACAGCGCCAGTGAGCTGGCGTAGCCGCTCTGCAGTTGCCGTCGCGACAGATCCAGGGTCTCCCGCGCGGCTGCTTCGGCGCTTGCGGCGGCCTTCAGGCCTTCGGCGTCCTGTTGCAGCGCCGTCAAGCGTGTCGGCAACATTTTGAAAGGCAGTGAGAACGGTGCTGCGGTATTGCTCGGCTGCCTGCGTATAGGCGGCCTTCGCCGCCCGCTCCTGATGCAGCAGCGTCCCGCCTTCAAAGAGCGGCACGGTTGCCGCGGCGCCCAGGCTCCAGAATCCAGTCCCCGAGGTGAACAGCTCATTGATGGCGAGTGCCGTGCTGCCGACATCTGCGCTGAGCTGGATATTCGGCAGCCGGTTGGCGATCGCTATGCCGATTCGGGCGCTGGCATCGTGGAGATTTGCCTCCGCCTGCAGTACGTCCGGGCGTTGCGCCACCAGGGCTGAAGGCAGGCTCACGGGCACTTCCTCGGGTAGTTGCAGACTCGACAGCTCAAACTTCTCATTGGTCGCATTGCTCGGGAACTGTCCCGCCAGCACCGCGAGGAGGTCGCGCAGCTGGGCGGCCTGCTTGATAAGCGGCGGCAGAGTTGCATTGACCTGCGCGAGCTGTGAATCCTGTGCGGCCACATCGAGCCGACTGACGTAGCCCTTGGAAAACTGATAATGCAGAATTTCCGCCATGTTGGAATTGATCTCGATGAGCTGGCGCGTCGCATCTATCTGCGCCTGCACCGCTCCCAGCTGAATCGCGGTAACGACCACGTTGGACGTCAGCGTGGTGTAGGTCGCGATCATCTGGAAACGGACTTCCTGTTCCTGGGCCTGCAGAGACTCTACGGTGCGTCGGTTCAGGCCGAACACATCCGGGGCGTATGCAACGGAGACCTGCGGCGTGTAGAGATTGTATAGAAGAGCGTTAGAACTCGGCACGGGCGCGAGGGTGCCGGCCTGCCGTTGGCGGCTGGCGGAGAAACCTCCCGAGACGCTTGGATAGTAAGCGCCCCGCTGTGCGAGCACGTTTTCCCTTGCAACCAACAGTGCGGCCTGCGCTGCCTTGAGGTCGGCATTATTTGTGAGCGATTGTTCGATCAGCTCATTGAGCGGCCGGGAGTGAAACAGCGTCCACCAGTCTCCGGCCAGGTCGCTGTCGGGGGCAAAACGCTGTGCTTGGCCGCCGGCGACATCGGCGCTCACCGTGCCGGAGAGCTCGCCGCTTACGTAGTGGCTGACGTCCGGAGCAGGGGGCCTCTTGAAATCAGGGCCGACCGTGCAGCCGAAAAACGGCGCCAAGACCACCGCCGCAAGGAGGGGTGCGATGCGGGACTTAAAGACCATAGGTGGGTAAGAATCGCCGTGCGACGCTGAGTTCCGTCCGGGCATGCGCCGCCTGTTCGCCTGCATTGGTGAAGCGCGGATTGTGGGCTAAAGACCCCGCGACCGCCAGAGACCGTCCGGTGAGGCCGCGAGCGTGCGCGGACTTTTCTCGGGCGAGCCTCGCGGCTTAATGAGACTCTTGCCACGAGCATCGGTCTCTAAACCGGCGGTATTCCCGCCGTTTGAAGAAGCTGCGAAGAGCGATGACCGGATTAGTTCCTCACCGGTGCACGTCGCCACAGCAAGACCAGGGCGAGCGCGATCAAAGCGTGCAACACGGCCGCCGGCCACAATAGCAGCCCGTTCCACTGCCCGGCCGCGCCGAGAGTGGCGAGGTAGAGCGCAATCAGGCCGTTGTAGCTCAGCAGCCCCCGAAACGCGGGCGCCCCGCCCCCGGGATCGCCGCCTGGCCAGCACGCCAGAGCCAGTGCCAGTAGCGCGATCCCAAAACATCGGCCGAGTGGCAGCCAGGCCTCGGCGGCCGTAGTGCCGATCAGCAGGTGTAAGACGAAGGCGGGGACAAAGAGCAGCGCAACGGCAGTGCCCGCTTCGACGAGCGCGGAAAACGCGAGAATCCGCCGCATTGCAGTGGGTGAAGTCAACCCTGATGTTTCCAATGTGCCTCCGAATGTGTTTGCGAGCAGTGAAACCAGAACCTGCAGCTTACGGAAGATTACATTTAGCTATTAGAGACTTTATTCAAGGCGTCCCAGGTTATATGTTCCCCCGTGCCTAGCGGCATCGATACAAAGTCCTCCCTTCATGGAGGTCGGCTACACTATCGCGCCTCTCAATCCGACCTAGCTTCCTGACACTTCTCTCGTCTCCAAAGCCCTGCCTGCTAGCCCGGTACTGGCAGTTGCAACTCATCGTTGCGGTTAAATTGAAGCATCATGGGCTCCGCAGCAGTTTACCTACTGTCTCAAAGAGGAGTACCCAGAGAACCCGGAGTTCTGTGTGTCACACTATACGATCTACCGAAGCCTCTTCGTCCAAACGCGTGGTGCCCTTAAGAAAGAGCTGATTACGCATCTTCGTTCTAAGCGGCGCATCCTTCGCTCTCTCCACGCAACTTACAAAAGTGCTGTCCGCTGCCAGATCATCTATGCTGTATCTATTCGGCAGAGGCTCGCTGAGTTGCTATCCTGTCCATCTCGGACTGCGGAGACTGCTAATCAGCTAGGTGCAAGACGAATGCTACCAAAGAGAATTGCAACGGCAATGCTGATTCGACGAGTTGCCCAAAATGCGAGAATCTATCCGCATGTTAGTCCGCCAAGTTATGCTGTCCCCAACGTACCTCTCGATGCCTCTGCAGCAGCGATACTCAGCACCCGTAGCTTACTTGATCCATTGAAACATTAGCTATCATGGTTTCGCCTCGGGTTGCGCCATTAGACTTTGTACCTAGTGCGGCGCGTCACGGGGGATCCGCAAGTCCAAATCGCCATGAATCCCGTCTCCAATACCGCTTTCTACTGCTGCGGCATCCGCATGCGCGATGCAGAGACGGCACACCCGATCTGCAACGATCGCTTCGCCAAGCTCTTCATGAACGAGCATGGGCTGGAGATCTTCAACCGCTTCGGTGGCGAGCGCGGCCCGAACGTGAGTAACGTGGCGCGCGCCCGCTATATTGATGACCTGCTGCGCACGCGTCTTGCAGCGAATCCTGATCTCCAGATCGTGCTGATCGGCTGCGGTTTTGATAGCCGCGCCTTTCGACTGGCGGGCGGCGCGTGGTTCGAACTGGATGAACCTCCGCTCATCACCTACAAGGAAGAGTGCCTTCCAGCGGCACAAGCGCCCAATCGGCTGCGCCGGATCGCGATCGATTTTGAGCACGAATCGCTCCGGGAGAAGCTCCTGCCGCTGACCGGCGCAGCGCCGACCGTCTTCGTGATCGAGGGCGTGACCATGTATGTGACTGCGGACGCGCTGCGCGCGACTCTCGAGGTGCTGCGGTCCGCATTCCCGAGCCACGAGGTCATCGCCGATCTCATGACTCGCAGGTTTATCAATACCTACGGCGCTACGATAAAGCGCATCATCGCGCAGTTGGGTGCTCAGATGATTCCCGGCGACGAGCCCGCGTTGCCGTTCAAGCAGGCGGGCTATCGCCAGCTATCTTCGCGCGAGATCGCTGGCCTGGCGTTCGGCTATCGCTCGCTCGGCTGGCTCACCCCGGTCCTTCGTCTGTTCTTTCCCGGACTCTTTAGCGGGTACACCGTGCGGGTTTTCGAGCCGCTCGCAAAACTGACACGCACTCGACGTTTCTGCGATACGGATTGATGATCGCGCGGGTGCTGCAGCCCATTTCTCATCGTGCATCAGATCGATTTTCTGATCGGCGATCGACACCCGGTGGCACGCACGAACCGTAGCGAATCTCGCCCGCACCCCTGACGCCTCCGGGGCACCGTCAGAACTTGTATACGCCCTGCAGTGCAAATTCCGTCTGATTGTCGGCGAACGTGTCCACGGGTCCGAGTGGGCTGGTGGCGATTGCCCGTACGAACGTCGGCTGGTCCGACTTGTCATACCGGCCCTCGATGCGCAGCTCAAAGGACTTTGTCGGCGCAAACCCAAAAGTCACCGTACCGTCCTTGAGTTTCTGCGGTGTGCCCGTAACGAATCCGTCCTTGTCGTTCAGATACTCGGCGCGCACCGAGATGCGCCATTGATGGTCGAAAGCGTAATTTACGTAGCCAGCGATGCCGTTCCAGTCCAGATCCGGTCCGACTGCTTGCTGCTGCTGGCCCCAGTCATAGCTGAGCACGAAGGACAGGGCGTCGGTGAGGTTGTAAGTGCCGACGAAGTCAACGAACGAACGCTCCGCATTGTAGCCCGGAACCTTGCCGAAATAACCCGACAAGTTCAGGACTAGTTGTTTAACGGGCGTGAAGGCAGCACCCAGCTCCGCGGTCTTGGAGCCGTAGGAGGTCGAGGTTGTGTTCCAGCCATTGTTCACCCCTGCGATCAGGCTCAGCGTGTCATTGACCGTGTACGTTGCGCGAATTCCGGTATGGGTCAGCGGTTCCGAGTAGAAGAGGAACGACCGCGAGAAATTCGTGTTGCCCGGCGGCGCGATGACCTCTGCGCCGGCGAGAGTAACGAACTTGCCTCCGATGATCGTGACCGGCCCACCTGTGTACTGCACGAATCCCTGAATAATGTCGAATGTCTGGTCTGTGCCGCTTTCCGCCTCATTCAGGATCCGCATGTCCTCACCGGCGGCAACGTCTACCAGAGCGCCGAATCCGTCCTTCGGCTGGTAGGCGATCGTCAGCGCGGCTTGGTCGAGCTGGAAGGTGTCATGATCGACGTCGAATTCATGGAAAGTGTTGTACCCGTTCGAATGGTAATACGACGCGGCAACATATCCACTCTCAGTGATTCCCGACGCATCCAGGATATCCGAGAGCTTCGGTGCGTCTGCCATCGCTACGGTCGACGCTACGGACATCACGGCGGCCGCCGCGCTGGCAGCGAATGTGCCGTCGAGCCTTTGCATTGTTTGTCTTAGCGTAATGCACAGGTTCATGTCAGGTCTCTCCGTATATCAATTGCGGCCCATCTCAGTGAACGTTACTCCATGCGTTGTTAACGCCCGGTTAAGAATTTCAATCGGGGGCCGCGGGGAAATTTCGAGGCGAATTATGGGCGCGCCAGCAGATCTCTGCGCCGATCTGAATGACGCATGCGCGCTCGAGGAACTTCCGCTCCATTGTGACCAAGAGGATCTGCCGCATGAACTGCGGTTATGCGCGCGACACTAATATCTTCCGACTTGCGCCGTCCGTGCTGTCATCGGTCAGCTGACGTTCCGGCTGCTTCTTCGCGTGCTTCCGGCGGATTATCCGCCAGTGAAACCTGATCGGTGCGCAGCCGGTAGCCGAGCCCCGTCTCGGTGATCAGGTAGCGCGGTTGGCGCGGATCGGGCTCGAGCTTGGCGCGCAGGTTCTTGATGCACACCCTGAGGCTCCGCGAGTCATCCTGCCGTTCCGGGCCCCACACCTCGCGGATCAGCTGCCGCTGCATCACGATGGAGCCCGGTGCGGGCGAGGCAGGCGAGCACCCGGTACTCGAGCGGCGTGAGGTGCATTTCGCCGTCCGCGCCCGCGCTTCGCCGCGCGCCAGGTCGACCCGCACCGGGCCAAGTTCAGCGCTGCCGCCCGCGAGGCGCCGCGCACGTTGCGGCGCAACGCCGCGCGCAGCCGTGCCAGCAGCTCCGGCGCGCTGAAGGGCTTGGTCACGTAGTCGTCCGCGCCGGCATCCAGCGCGGCGATCTTCTGCTCCTCCATGGTGCGCGCCGAGAGCACCACGATCGGCACCTGCGACCAGGCGCGCACGCGGCGGATGACCTTCAACCCATCGGCATCGGGAAGTCCGAGGTCGATGAGCAGCAGGTCGGGCTTGTGGCTGCGCGCCTCGATCTCGGCACGCATGCGCCGTGTCGGCCTCGGCGCAACGGTAGCCCTGCGCCTCGAGCAGCACGCGCAGCACCGCGCGGATCGCCGGCTCATCCTCGATGATGAGGATCAGATGCATCGCCTGTGTCATGCGGCGGCGCCTTCGCTGGCGGGCAGCGTGAAGGTAAAGCGCGCGCCGCCACCCTCACGCCGCAGCGCCTCGATCTCGCCGCCGTGCGCGCGCAAGATGGCCTGACAGATGGCGAGTCCGAGTCCGACGCCGACCACCGCGCCCTCGCCGCTGCCGCGCTGAAACTTGTCGAACAGCCGCGCCGGATCTCCGGGCGGGAGCCCGGGGCCCTCGTCATCGATCGTGACCCGTACCGAGCTGCGGTCGGGCTCCGCCACCGCGGAGACGCTCACACGGGTGCCTGCCGGGGTGTACTTGGCGGCGTTGTCGAAGAGGTTGGTGAACACCTGCACGATGAGCGTGGCGTCGACCCACACCGCCGGCAGATCCGGCGAGGTCGCACCTCCAGCCTGATGCGCGGCCAGCCGCTCGGCGCAGGCGGCGAGCGCGCGTCCCCACGAGATCATCGACCGTCTGCCAGTCACGGCGCAGCACGACCTGCCCGGACTCGAGGCGCACCAGGTCGAGCACGTTCGACACCAGATCGGACATCTCGCGCGCCTTGGTTTCGACCGAGCGCGCGAGCGCGAGGCGTGTCGCCTCCTCGAGACTGGCGCCATGCTGGGCGAGCGTGCTGCCGGCGGCGGCCATTACAGCGAGTGGGGTGCGCAGATCGTGCGAGATGGAGGCGAGCAGCGTATTGCGGAGCTTCTCCCGCTCGGCAGCGAGGCTCGAGGCTTCTGCGACTTCCGCGAGGCGTGCGCGCTCGAGCGCGAGCGCGATCTGCCCGGCGAAGGTGCTGAGCAGATGGCTCTGCTCCGGCAGCAGCACGCGCCGCACATTGCTCGGAAGCACCCCGAGCACCCCGACCGTACGGCCCTCTTCGCCGAGCGGCAGGTACTGACCCCTCGCGGCCGGCAGTGTATCGGTGCCGAGTCCGGCCGGGCGGCCGTGATCGGCCACCCACTGCGCGACCGCCAGGTCGGCATGCGGAAGGACTCTCGAGTGGGGGCTCGCGGGATAGTGCAGCTTGCCGTCCGAGGGGCAGCAGCACCACCGCCTGACACTGGAACACCTCCGCCACGTGGCGCACCGCCACGCGCGCCATGCTGGCGATTCCACGCGTAACGGCGAGCTCGCGGCTCATGGCGTACAGCAGCGCGGTACGCCGCTCGCGCGCGCCGGCTACGCGCGTCTGTTGCCGCACGCTCGCCGTGAGATTCGCGATGACGAGTGCGATGGTCACCATGGTGCCGAAGGTCACCAGGTACTGCACGTCCGAGACCGCAAACGAGTAGCGCGGCGGAACGAAGAAGAAATCGAAGACCGCCACGTTCAGCACCGCGGTGAGTGCGGACGGTCCGCGACCGAGCCGCAGGCCCGCCACCGTCACCCCGAGCAGATAGATCATGACGAGGTTGGAGAGCTCGAACCGCCGGTACATGGCGAAGGCCACGAGCGTGCAGAGCGCACTGATCGCCACCGCCCAGCCGTAGCGGTCCCAGCGGACCACGGTGCCACCCACGGCGCCGGCGGCGGCCGTCACGGGCGCCGCCGGCGGCGCGGAGCGAGCCGCCGGGGCGATCAGCACCACATCGAAGCCGCGGGCGCGCCGCACCAGCTCGGTCGCGGTCGAGGGACGCAGCCACGCCCGCCAGCCGCGGCGCTTGGGCGTGCCGACGATGACGCGCGTCGCATGGCGCACATGTGCATACTCGGCGAGCGTCGCCGCGGCGGAGGGGCCATCCAGTGTCACGCTCTCCCCGCCGAGCGACTCGGCGAGGCGCAGTACTTCGATGCGCCGGTTGCGCGCCGCCTCCGACAGCCGCAGCAGTGCCGGTGTCTCGACGTACACCACGGTCCACTCGGCATCGAGCGCGTCGGCCATGCGCTTGCCGGCGCGCACCAGCTCCGCGGCCTGCTCGTCGGGACCGACCGCCACCAGCACCCGGTCGCCCGCGATGCGCACCTGCGTGCGGTCCGCGGCCGGCAGGGCACGCGCGGCGGCCTCGACGCGATCGGCGACGCGCCGCAGCGCGATCTCGCGCAGCGCCATGAGGTTCTGCTTGCGGAAGAAGCGCTCGATCGCGGTGCCGGCCTGGTCGCCGATGTAGACCTTGCCCGCATGCAGGCGCGCGATCAGGTCATCGGGCGGCAGATCGATCAGCTCGATGTCGTCGGCCTCATCGAACACGTGATCGGGCAGCGTCTCGCGCTGGCGTATGCCGGTCGTCTGGAAGATGAGGTCGTTGAGGCTCTCGAGGTGCTGCACGTTCACCGTGGTCCACACGCTGATGCCAGCCGCCAGCAGCTCCTCGATGTCCTGCCAGCGCTTGGGGTGACGCGGCGGCGGCTCGCCGCTGGTGGGGTTGGAGTGCGCCAGCTCATCGACCAGCAGGATCTCGGGTCGGCGTGCGAGCGCCGCGTCGAGATCGAACTCGTGGCGCACGATGCCGCGGTAGCTGACCGCGAGCGGCGCAAGCCGTGGCAGCCCCTCGAGCAGCCGCTCGGTCTCGATGCGTCCGTGCGGCTCGACGTAGCCGACCAACACGTCGGTTCCGGCTGCCTGCACGCCGCGCGCGGCCTCGAGCATCGCGTAGGTCTTGCCGACGCCCGCGGAAGCGCCGAAAAAGATCTTCAGCCGGCCGCGGCGCGCTCGCGCCTCGTCCTCCTTGATCCGCTCGAGCAGCTGATCCGGGTCAGGCCGCAATTCGGCCATGTTGTGTCATTTCAGCGCGTCGAGTGCGAGGTTCAGCTCCAGAACGTTGACGCGCGGCTCGCCGAGAACTCCGAGCAACCTACCCTCGGTGTGCTGCGCAATCAATGCCTGCACGCGCTCGGGCGCGAGTCCGCGCGCGCGCGCCACCCGGGCCCCCTGGTAGTTGGCGGCTGCGAGGCTGATCTCGGGATCGAGGCCGCTGCCGGAGGCCGTCACCAGGTCGATGGGAACCGGGGCGCCGTTGCCGGGATCGGCGGCGCGCAGCGCCGTGACGCGCGCCCTGACCGCATCGAGCAGCGTGGGATTGAGGGAGGCCAGGTTCGAGCCGGTCGAGCCCACGCCGTTGTAAGGCTGCGGCGTCGTGGCCGAGGGCCGGCTCCAGAAGTAGCCGGGATCGCTGAAGCTCTGGCCGATGAGCCGCGAGCCGACCGCGTGCCGCTCGCGCGTCACGATGCTGCCCGCGGCGCGGGCCGGAAACAGCAGCTGCGCGAGAGCGGTGACGGCCAGCGGGTAGAGAAAGCCGGTGAGCACCGTGAGCAGGAGCAACAGCACCAGGGCCGGACGGATGCTGGCGGCGAAGGCGGAGGCGCGGTGTGCGTTCATGTGAGGTTTCGCAGGCCTCAGGCGAGGTGCGTCAGGACCAGTACGAGATCGAGCAGCTTGATGCCGATGAACGGCACGATGATCCCGCCGAGGCCGTAGATCAGGAGATTGCGCCGCAGCAGCAGCGCGGCACCGAGCGGCCGGTAACGGACACCCCTCAGCGCGAGCGGGATCAGTGCCACGATGATCAGCGCATTGAAGATGACCGCCGAGAGGATCGCGGAATAGGGACTCCCGAGGTGCATGACGTTGAGCGCGTTCAGCTGCGGGTAGGTGGTGACGAACGCCGCCGGGATGATGGCGAAGTACTTGGCGACGTCGTTGGCGATCGAGAAGGTGGTGAGCGCGCCGCGCGTCATGAGCATCTGCTTGCCGGTCTCGACCACCTCGATGAGCTTGGTGGGGTTTGAATCGAGGTCCACCATGTTGCCGGCTTCCTTGGCGGCCTGCGTACCGGTGTTCATCGCCACCGCGACATCCGCCTGAGCAAGCGCGGGGGCGTCGTTGGTGCCATCGCCGGTCATCGCCACGAGGCGCCCCTGCGCCTGGTGCTCGCGGATCAGTTTCAGCTTCGCTTCCGGGGTCGCCTCGGCGAGAAAGCCGTCGACCCCGGACTCGGCGGCGATCGCGGCCGCGGTCAGCGGGTTATCGCCGGTGATCATGACGGTCTTGATGCCCATGCGGCGCAATTCGCCGAAGCGCTCGCGGATGCCGCCCTTGACGATATCCTTGAGCTCGATGATGCCGAGCACGCGCGGCCCGTCACTCACGATCAGCGGAGTGCTGCCGCGGCGTGCGACCTCGTCCACACTCGTCTGCACGGCCCGCGGGAAGGGCTGCCCGAGCCTCTCGACCTGTCGGCGGATGGCATCAGCCGCACCCTTGCGCACCTGCCGCTCACCGATGTCGACGCCGCTCATGCGCGTATGCGCCGAGAAATGCACGAACGTTGCACCGAGACTCGCGAGGTCACGCTCGCGCAGGCTGAAGCGCTGCTTGGCGAGCACCACTATGCTGCGCCCCTCGGGCGTCTCGTCGGCAAGCGAAGCGAGCTGCGCCGCATCGGCGAGCTCCTCCTCGGTGACGCCGCTCGCCGGGATGAAGGCGGCGGCCTGGCGGTTGCCGAGCGTAATGGTGCCGGTCTTGTCGAGCAGCAGCACGTCGATGTCGCCCGCCGCTTCGACGGCTCGTCCCGAGGTGGCGATCACGTTGGCCTGCAGCATACGGCTCATGCCGGCGACACCGATCGCCGAGAGCAGCGCGCCGATGGTGGTGGGAATCAGGCATACGAGCAGCGCGATGAGGGCCGTGATCGTGATCGGCGCACCGAGCCTGGTCACGGCGACACTGTAGATCGAGTACGGCAGCAGCGTTGCGGTGGCGAACAGGAACACCAGCGTCAGCGCCACCAGCAGGATCGTGAGCGCAATCTCGTTCGGGGTCTTCTGGCGGTTCGCGCTTTCCACCATGGCGATCATGCGGTCGAGAAAGGTCTCGCCGGGATTGGCCGAGACACGTACGATGATCCAGTCGGACAGCACGCGGGTGCCGCCGGTGACCGCCGAGAAATCCCCGCCCGACTCGCGGATCACCGGCGCCGACTCGCCCGTGATCGCGCTCTCGTCGACCGAAGCGGCTCCCTGGATCACCTCGCCATCGGCGGGCACGTAATCGCCCGCCTCAATCAGCACCACATCGCCGCGGCGCAGATCGTCGGCGCGCACCCGCCGGTGGTGGCCGCGCTCGTTCGGGGCGGCGAGCTGCTTCGCCCAGACGGTCTGCTTCAATCCCCGCAGCGCCGCCGCCTGGGCCTTGCTGCGTCCCTCGGCGAGCGCCTCGGCGAAGTTCGCGAACAGCACCGTGAACCACAGCCACAGTGCGATGTTGAAGATGAACCAGGCCGGCGCCTCGCCCCGCCCGGCGAGCGCCTGCAGCCACAGCACCGTGGTGAGGATGCTGCCCACGTACACCACGAACATGACCGGGTTGCGCCACTGCACCCGTGGGTGAGAGCTTCTTCAGCGAGTCGAGCAGTGCCGGGCGAACAGCAGCGCGCGATCAAACAAAGACAGCGTGCGGCGACTCATCGGTTCGCGCCGCCCAGAGCATCACGTGCTCGACGATGGGACCCAGGGCGAGCGCCGGCACGAAGGTGAGCGCGCCCACCAGCAGCACCGTGCCGATCAGCAGCACCACGAAAGTGGGGCCATGTGTCGGCATGGTGCCATCGCTCACCGGGATACGCTTCTTCGCGGCGAGCGACCCTGCCACGGCGAGCACCGCCACGATCGGCCAGAAGCGCCCGAGCCACATGGCGAGCGCGAGGGCCACGTTGTAGAACGGGGTATTGGCCGAGATACCGGCAAACGCGCTGCCGTTGTTGTTGCCGGCGGATGTAGAAGGCATAGAGGATCTCGGAGAAGCCGTGTGCACCGGGATTGGCGACCCCGGCCCGGCCGGCATCGACGCTCACCGCGACCGCGGTGCCCATGAGTACGATGAACGGCATCACCAGGATCGCGATCGAGCTCATCTTCATCTCGAACGCCTCGATCTTCTTGCCGAGGTACTCGGGCGTGCGGCCGATCATGAGCCCGGCGATGAACACCCCGACGATGGCGAAGATCAGCATGGAGTAAAGGCCCGTGCCCACGCCGCCAAACACGACCTCGCCGAGCTGCATCTGGAACAGCGGCACGAACCCGCCGAGCGGCGTGAACGAGTCGTGCATGCTAGTTGACGGCGCCGCACGAAGTCGCGGTCGTGACGGTGGCGAACAGCGCCGAGGCGGCGATGCCAAAGCGCGCCTCCTTGCCTTCCATGTTGCCGCCCGGCTGCATGGCGCTCGCGGCCTGATCGACGCCCGAGTTCGCGACGAGCAGTGGATTGCCCCGCTGCTCGTTCCAGGCCGCAACCGCGAGCAGCGCCACGAACAGGATCACCATCGCGGCGAGCACCGCCCAGCCCTGGCGCGTGTCGCCGACCATCCGCCCGAAGGTGTAGGTGAGCGCGGCCGGAATCACCAGGATCGCCAGCATCTCCAGGAAGTTCGAGAGCGGCGGTCGGGTTCTCATAGGGATGAGAGGAGTTGGCGTTGAGGAACCCGCCGCCGTTGGTGCCGAGCTCCTTGATGCTCTCCTGGGAGGCGATCGGCCCCATGGGCAAGGTCTGCGTCTGGGTGGTGAGCGTCTCCTGAACGGGTTGCCGGCGGCATCCTTCACCGGATTGCCCGCGGCATCGGTCTTCGGCTGCTGGTAGGTGAGCGGTCTCGACCGTGGTCACTTCCTTGTAGGCGCTGAAGCTCTGCATCACGCCCTGCGAGACGAGCGCAAGTGCCAGCGAGCACCGCGAAGCGGCAGCAGGATGTAGAGCGTCGCAGCGCGTGATGTCCGCCCAGAAATTGCCGATCGTCTTCACGCTGTGGCGGGCCAGACCGCGGATGAGCGCGACCGCGACCACGATGCCAGTCGCCGCGGACAGGAAATTCTGCACCGCGAGCCCAGCCATCTGCGTGAGATAGCTCATGGTCGACTCGCCGGAGTAGCCCTGCCAGTTGGTATTGGTGATGAAGCTCACCGCGGTGTTGAAGGAGGAATCCGGCGATACGTTCGGGAACTGCTGCGGGTTGAGCGGCAACCACACCTGCAGCGCTGCAAGGCGATACACCGCGAGCGCGCCAAGGGCATTGAACAGCACCAGCGCAAGCGCGTACTTCTTCCAGCCCATCTCGCGCGCCGGATCAACGCCACTCAGCGATAGATCAGCGCGCTCAGCGCGCGCGCCGACACGTAGCGGCCAGATCGGCCGACCCTCCATCACGTGCGCCATGTACAGGCCGATCGGCTTCACGCACAGCGAGCACCGACCAGCAGATATACGGCGATCAATGCCAGCGACTGCGGAGGTCATCAGAACTTCTCCGGCTTGAACATCGCATACAGCAGGTATACGAACAGCCCGAGCGCAAGCAGCCCGCTCACGATGTAAATGAAGCTCATTCGACCCCTCCGAGCCTGGAGATCGCCCCGGCTACCCAATGCGTAGCCGCGTAAAGGCCAAGGATGATGAGTATAAAAATGGCATCCATCGTTCTTCTCCGTCGCATGACTCCAATCTCGGAGCGTCCGTCTCGTCAGGATTCGTTATTTGCCTTCATGGATTCCGCGCCGCCGACGCGTAGCCATTGGTAGTTTCACCGACAATGTGGGTAGTCTCCACTGGCGCGTGTGCGAGCGGATGCGTCGCGATCGCCACGTTGCCGCGACCACGTAAACGCACAATAGCGCGCCGAGAACAGTGAGAGCGACCAGGATATTGTTCATGTCACTTGCAGCACCTTTGGTGCACTGCTTCGGCGAAGACTACAGCTTGGCCTGTTAGCGAGATGTTAAGAAAATCGGCGCCTGAGCTGCCGCACACCTACCCTTACTGCGCTTCATGCGAAGGAATGCGAACTGAGCTTAAGAGCGACATCAGGACGCGTTCCTACGCCGGCGCGCTCGCCACCAATGCACAATACGTCGATCCACCGTTTGATTGGGCGATCTCCGCGGATGGGGTTTCTCGCGAACATGGGAGTCAGCGTCTTTCGACCGCCAGGTTGCCGCCACGACGTAAACCGTGAATAGGGCTCCAACAACGTATAACGGGATTCCTGCGTTGCCCATGACTCTTCCCTAGTACTTTGACGAGCGTACCCCGCATTCCGTTAGGCAGGTGTTAAGAATTCCGGCGACGCGGGATCGGGCTGTATGGGCATATTCCGAGCGCACTCACATACACGCCGATTCTTCAAGTAATGTCCGTCCCGCACGCTCGGCGCAATAGGGGGCGGCAGGTCAACCCTTGGATGATGATTGAGAACGCGACCACCGCGAACGTCACGACGACGATCGGATGGCGCCACGGGTAGCTCTCCGGAATGCTTAGGACGAGCGCAAGGCCGAGTGCACCGCGCAGGCCGCCCCAGACGAGAGCATGCTGTTGCACGGCGGCGACGGGGTTGCGTCCTCGAGAGAACAGGCCACATACCGGGTAGACGGCCGCCATGCGACCGACGAGTACCGCCACCACAGCAGCACTCACCGTCCACCAGAGACCTCCGAAGTCCTCGTGCCCCTCCGCAAGACCAATCAGCAGAAAAACCAGCGAGTTCGCGAGGAAGGTAATGAACTCCCAAGTTGAGCGTACTACACGATCGCCAGCGTCCGAAATGAACCCCCAGCGCCCAGCGAGATTCCCGAGCAACATGCCAGTGGTGAGCGTCGCTAGAATCCCGGAGCCTCCGAACTGCTCTGCGAGCAAGAATGATCCGTACGCCGCAACGGTCGTCAGCGCGACCTCGATCAGGTGGTCATCGGTGCGCCCTACGATCCCAAGAACGATGCCCGCCACGACGGCTCCCGCTAGCAAACCGATCGCGAGGGTCGCCACGAGCGTGATGGCAACCGCCTTGTACGTCAGCGGATCTCCAGTCACGAATCCAATCGCGATGGCAAACAGAATCGCCGCTGTTCCGTCATTGAGGAGACTCTCAGCCTCGATTATCAGAGCGAGTCGGCCGCGCGCTCCGATCTCCTTGAGTGTGGCGAGGACGGAGACTGGATCAGTCGCCGCCATCAGGATGCCGAAAAGGAGGGCGGCGGACATCGGCCAGTGGACGAGGCCAATCATCACTGCACCTGTCGCGAGTGCGGACAGCAGCACACCGACAGTGGCGAGCACGACTACCAGCGCCAGATTACGTCTGAGTGCGTCCCACCGCAGCTCGTACGCGGCTTCGAAGATCAGTGGCGGAAGGATGCCGGTGTAGACGAGCTCCCGGCTCAAGTTAACTGACGGATGCCAGGGCAGAAGTGCCAGCCCGATTCCGGCCACGACCAGTCCAACGCTGTACGGGACGTGCAATCGGCGTGCTAACACGCCCACCACGCTGGCAACTAGGAGCAGGACGGCCCACGGTGCGATGCTACTTGTCACGGGGACGCAGCTCCTCGGCTGGCGGCCCGACCAGCACGAAGTTCCTGTTGCTACGGTCCTGCTCCGCCGCAACACCCCTCAAGCATGGTAACGGACATCTGCAAGTCTGCAAGCGCTGCGATGACCGGTGCGCTTCGACGATCGGCCATCCCCAATTTCAGCGCCTTGGTTCTGCGAGTGTCCGTTTTAGGGAAGGCTGGTGTTCAAGTAGGACATTCATGTACAACGCGCCGCCCGGTTGTAAGGACGCAGGCATGGCGTAGCTCGCCCTCGGTTTCCCGACTTCACGTAATCGGCGTCCTGCCGGCGACGCCAGTACCTCCCCGCAAGCCGTCCCTAGAATCTGGCGACGAGCCCCACGCTCATTTCTCCCTGCGCTATAGCACTGCTGCTGAAGGCAACGTTACAGCCGCCGCTGCAGATCGCGGCCGTGCTGCTGTTGCCGGTGAATGTGATCACGGCGCGGATGTCGCCGCGTATGCCGAAGTGCTCGCTCGCCATCCATAGCACCCCGCCGCCGAGGCCGATGCTTGGCTTGGTTTCGGTTTCGCCCCCCGCTGAAAGCTGGGTTCCGCCAAATGTGCCGAACAGCAGCCACGTAAGCCGCGGGTTGTCATCGCTTGGTACCGCATCGACGAGGCCGACGTGGAACACGCTCACCGTCACGTCGCGGTCGGCGGGTGCGTAAGTTCCGCCAGGCGAAATCGTCGTGGGCTGTCGGCTGTAATAGAGCTCGAGGCTGCGCACGTCGTAGAGCGGGATGTCAACGACGGCTCCGTAGCTCAGAGCGGCGTTCAGCGACAGTGAATTTGACGCCGTGGAGGTTCCCGTGGGCTGTGTGGTGACGTCGCCTCCGAAGCGAAAGCCGGCAAACGGCACCACGTCCACAGCTTGCGCCGGTAAGGCTGTGCTTGCCAGGAAGATACCCAGGAGTACTGGGACGTACCGAAGGCGACCGTGCACACGAACCTCCTCATTGAATACTCGCGTTCAATGTAGCGGATCCATTGCGCGATTGCTTCTTGGCACAGCGTGAACTGCTTGGCGGATAGCCGCTCCACAATCACATCTTGCACCGAGTCTATGGAATCGCGTTTGCGGCCTGTCCAAGCTCCTTTTTTTGGGCCGCCGGGACTGCCTGAAAATGCCCAGGAGCTATTGCTGAGACGCGTGGCGGATGTTAAATGGAGGCCCACCAGCGACGGTGTGTCTGCGTGGCGGGCAGGGAAATCGCCCTCCGGCAGCCGTTCGCTACGCCCGCAACCGAAGGAGATGAATGCATGCGACGCCTGATGGGTTTCCTGTTTGCCGCGCTCCTGACGCTCTCGGTGGCGCATGCCGACACCGGTCCGGACGCCGACACGATCGCTCTTTTTAAGAACGCCGGTGCCAGCGCCGGGTTCTTCGGCAACTGCTACGGTTACGCCGTATTTCCCTCCGTCGGGCAGGGCGCGCTCGTGGTGGGCGGTGCGTATGGCACCGGCCGCGTGTACGAGCACGACAATTACGTCGGGGATGTCTCGATGACCCAGCTCAGCATTGGCCTGCAGGCCGGTGGCCGGGCCTACAGCATGATCGTCTTTCTCGAGGATAAACGGGCCTTCGATGAGTTCACCGGGGGCAACTACGAGTTCGGCGCCGACGCCACCGCGGTCGCCATCACCGCCGCGGCCTCTGGCCAGGTGGGCACCACCGGCGCAAATGCCGGCGCCAGCGGGGGTATGAAGGACGCCACCACCTCGGGCAGGTACTACAAGGGCTTCGCGGTGTTCACCATCGTGAAGGGCGGTGCCATGGTCCAGGCGGCTGTCGCCGGACAGAAGTTTAAGTACACCCCCAGGAGTGGCAGCTAGGCTGCTGCCCGGACAACTTCAGTCAGTCGATCCGGGAGATCCATGAGCGTTCGAGCGAGCCGATCGATCCTCGCGGCGGTGGCCGCGCTCGGCGTCGCGCTGGCCCAGGGAGCGAGTATCGTGCAGAACCAGCATCCGAGCGCCGATCCGTACCTGTGGCTGGAGGATGTCCACGGTGCAAAGCCGCTCGCGTGGGTCGAAGCGCAGAACGCGCGGGCGCGCGCCGTGCTGCAGGCGGATCCGCAATACCAGAAGGACTACGACGCGATTCTGCGGGTGCTCGATGCGACGGACCGCATCCCGTACGGCACGCTCGAGCATGATTACGTCTTCAATTTCTGGCAGGACGCCGAGCATCCGAAGGGATTGTGGCGCCGTACGAGTGTGCCCGGTTACGCCACCAGCGAACCGCACTGGGAACTCCTGCTGGACCTCGACAAGCTCGCCGCGGACGAGCGCGAAAACTGGGTATGGGAGGGCGCGGATTGCTCGCCCACGCTCAAGCGTTGCCTGCTCAGCCTGTCGCGCGGAGGAGGGGACGCGAGCGTAGTGCGCGAGTTCGATCTCGCCAGCCGCAGCTTTGTTCAGGACGGCTTTAAGCTTGCGGAGGCCAAGTCCAACATCACTTATCTGGATGAGGATACCGTGCTTTTCGGCACGGACTTCGGCGCCGGTTCGATGACCGCTTCCGGTTATCCGCGCGTCGTGAAGCTCTGGAGGCGCGGCCAGCCGATGGCCGCGGCACGCACCCTCTTTGAGGCGAAGACCGCCGACGTCGGGGCGCAGGCGGCGGTGTTTCATGGCTCCCAGGGCAGCGTTGCGGTCATCGAGCGCACGGTCACGTTCTTTACCTCCGAGTATCAGCTGCTGCAGCCGGATGGCTCGCTGCACGCGCTGCCGGTGCCCCTGGGCGCGGATCTCAAGGGGGTGCTGGACCGGCGCCTGCTGTTCACCTTGCGCGAGGACTGGGCGCCCGATGGCGCAGCGGCGATCGGCAAGGGATCCCTCATCGCCTACCAGCTCGGGCCCGATGGCGCGCCTACGCCCGGCAAGGGAGCGAGCGTACTCATCACACCGGACGCCAAGAGTTCCATCGATGAAGTGGTGGTCGGGCGCGATGCCGTATTCGCCTCGATCTATCGCGATGTCACCGGCAGCGTGCACGCATTCCGGCCCACGGCTGAGGGCCGCTGGAGCGATGAGGTATTGCCTTTGCCCGCGGGCGGTTCGGCGCACGTCGTGTCGGCCAACGCCTTTGGGCCGCAGGCACTCCTGCGCTTCGAAAGTTTCACCACCCCAACGACGCTCTACCAGTATGCCGGTGATGGCACACCGGTCGCGATCAAGTCGCTGCCGGCGCGCTTTGATGCCTCGAACCTGGCCACGGAGCAGTTCTTCGCGACCTCCAAGGACGGCACCCGCGTGCCGTACTTCGTTACGCGTGCCACGGGCGCCCGCCGACCGGCGCCGACGGTGCTGTACGGTTATGGTGGCTTCGAGATCTCCATGACGCCGAGCTATTCGGCGAACTTCGGCATGCTGTGGCTCGCCAAGGGTGGCGTGTTCGTGGTCGCCAACATCCGCGGCGGCGGTGAATACGGGCCGGGCTGGCACCAGGGCGCGCTGCTCGAGAAGCGCCAGAGGGCCTACGACGACTTCCAGGCGGTCGCGCGTGATCTGGTGAAGCGCGGCATCACCACGCCCAGGCAGCTCGGCATCATGGGCGGCTCCAATGGCGGACTGCTGGTGAGCGCCAACATGGTGCAGGCACCGGAGCTGTTTGGTGCGGTGGTATGCCAGGTGCCACTGATCGACATGATCCGCTACACCCAGATCGGTGCGGGTGCCTCGTGGGCGGCGGAGTACGGCGACCCGGCGCGCGCCGCCGATCGCGCCTGGATCATGCGTTACTCCCCGTACCAGAATGTCAGCGCACAGCGGCGCTATCCGCCGGTGCTGTTTGTGACAGCGACGAGCGATGACCGCGTCACGCCGGTACACGCGCGCAAGATGGCCGCACTGATGGAGGCGCAGGGCCATGAGGTGTTGTTCTACGAGAATACCGACGGCGGACACGCCGCGGCCGCCAATCACAAACAGGCGGCCGAGATGTGGGCGCTGAGCTTCGTGTACCTGAAGCAGAAGCTCGCTCCGGGAGGTTTCCATGAGTGACACAGCCGCCGACAGCACCGGCGGATGCCTGTGTGGCGCGGTGCGCTATGCGGTACGCCACGGGGCGCTGCGTGCGGTCGTCGCCTGTCACTGCACGCAGTGCCGGCGCATTACCGGGCATTATCTTGCCGCGACCGCCGCGCGCCGCCGCGACTTTCGGCTGCTCGAGGACTCCGGACTCAAGTGGTATGACTCCTCGCGCGAGGCGCGCCGCGGGTTTTGCGGCCACTGCGGCTCAACCCTTTTCTGGCAGTCCCACGGCCGCGACTACCTCAGCATCGCCGCCGGCAGCCTCGATGATTCCTCGGCACTCACGACCGCGTGCCACATCTTCGTGGCCGACAAGGGTGGGTACTATCAGATCGAGCCCGGGGTGCCTCAGATCCAGGACGGTAAATTCTCCGTCCCTCTGCCGGACCCGTGAGCCACCGGCGCGCTAGCATCGAGTGGCTCGCCGCGGCTCATCGCCAGGACGTGCCGTGGAAGAACGGTGGTGGGATCACGCGCGAAGTCGTGGCAAGCCCCGCGGCTGCTGGCCTTGAGCGCTTTGACTGGCGCATAAGCACCGCAGAGGTCCGCACCCCCGGGCCCTTCTCGGCGTTTCCCGGCATCGATCGCACCTTGTGCGTTCTCGATGGGCAGGCTCTCGCTCTCGCTCGGGGGGCGCCCAGCGATCGTGCTGGGTGCTGACAGCGCCCCCGTTTGAGTTCGCCGGTGATATGCCGGCGCAGGGCGCGCCGGTGGACGGACCGGTGATCGACCTGAACGTGATGGCGCGCCGTGGCAGCTTCGGCACCCGCGTGCGGCGCCTGCGGGCCGGGGCGGTGCCGGAGATCACCGCCCCGATCACGGTGCTCTTTGCGCTCGGTGCGCTGACCGTCGCTGCGGGCCGGCGCGCGTGGGCGCTCAACCGGTGGGATGCGCTGCGCTTTGCCGCACCCCTGGAGTGCAGCCTCGAGTCCCCGCAAGGCGCCGCCGCTTATCTGATCGAGATCTCGCCCATCACGACGCCGGGGTAGCTGCTAGCTCTCGGCCACGCGCCGCAGACCCTCGAGGTCCTTCAGGACGATGCGGTTGTAGTTCGCCTGCACCAGCTGGTCGCGTTCGAATCCGGCGAGGTAAGCGTTTACGGTCTTGCGCGTGACCCCGAGCATCTCGCCGATGGCTTGCTGAGTGAGGCGTACGACCGGCTCGCCGTCGGTGGCGGCGGCCATAATGAGCAGGCGCGCGGCCAGACGTTGCCGTGGCGGCAAGGCGATCAGCTCGGCGAGTGCACGCACCGTCCGGCGCGTATAGGTGTACGCAGAGGCGGCGAGGGCGCGCCACAGCGTCGGCCATTGCAGCGCCACCTGCTCGATGCCCCGTTCGGAGATGACGAGCAGCAGGCTCGGCTCCGCGCATACCGCGGTCACCAGGCGCGGGCCGCCGCTGAAGCGTGTGGCATGTCCGAGAACCGCCCCCGCCTGGCAATGACCAATGAGTACGTTGCGGTTGCCCGCGGCCTGGCACGACACGTGCACGACGCCGTCGATGACAACGACCAGTCCGCGCTGCTCATCGCCCTCGGTCTGCGCCCACTCGCCCGCGCTCAAGTGCAGCAACCGCCCGTGCGCGAGCAGCGCATCGATCAGCGCGTGGGGCTCCCCACGCAGCCACTCGCACTCGCGCAGTACCCGGAGCGCCGCCTCACGCGTTGCCGTCATGGGATAAAAGTAACCATGGTGACAATTTGCCGCAAGGCCCCGTACTAAAGTCGCCTCCCGAGGCAGGCAACGGGGCCCTGGGGGTACGACCCATGAGCGTCGCGGGCAAGGAGAAGGTGGTCAGGATCGGCGGCGCGTCGGCATTTCTGCTCGACAGTGCGCTCGCCGTACCCCAGCTTCTGCAGTCGCGGGGCCTGGACTACCTCATCTTTGACTACCTTGCCGAGGGCTCGATGGGCCTGCTCGGGCGCATGCAGGCTGCGGATCCCAAGGGCGGCTTCGGCACGGATTTCCTCACCGTGCACGTGGGACCGCACCTGCAGGAGATCGCCCGGCAGGGCGTGAAGGTGATCGCGAACGCCGGTGGCCTCAATCCGCACGGCCTTGCGGCCGCCACCGAGACGATGATCAAGGCAGCCGGCCTTTCATTGCGCGTCGCCACTGTCGACGGCGATGATGTCCGGGGTGAGCTTGCGGATCTGCGCGCGGCGGACATACGCGACATGTTCACCGGCTCGAAGCTGCCGCAACAGCCGATCCTCAGCGCCAACGCCTATCTTGGCGCCTTTCCGATCGCCGCCGCCCTGGCACGTGGCGCCGACATCGTGATCACCGGGCGCGTCGTTGACAGTGCGCTCGCGCTGGGTCCGCTCATTCATGAATTCGGCTGGAAGCCGCACGATTACGCGCAGCTTGCCGCCGGGACACTCGCCGGGCATCTGCTGGAATGCGGCGCACAGGTGACCGGCGGCACGTTCACGGACTGGCGCAGCGTCCCGGACTGGGAAAACATCGGCTTCCCGATCGGCGAATGCCACGCCGATGGGACGCTCGTGATCACCAAGCCTGCGGGCAGCGGTGGCATCGTGACCGTTGGTACGGTGGCCGAGCAGTTGCTCTACGAAGTCAGTGACCCGGGCGACTACATCGTGGCCGACGTGCGCTGCGATTTCACTCACGTGCAGCTCGAGCAGCTCGGACCGGACCGCGTGCGGGTCTCCGGAGCGCGCGGCCGCCCGCCCACGGACACGTACAAGGTCTGCATCACCTACGATGCGGGGTGGCGCGCGATCGCCTATCAGCCGCTGATCGGCGAGGAGGCGACTGCCAAGAGCGAGCGCCAGGCAGCCGCGCTGTTTGCCCGCACGCGCGTGCTCCTGCGCGCACGCGAGCTGCCGGACTTCAGCGCCACGGCGTGCATCGTCATCGGTGCCGAGCGCAGCTTCGGCGCGCATGCGCAGCCGGGTGGCGGGCGTGAAGTGATCTGCAAGCTCGTCGCCGATCACCCGCAGAAGCTCGGCGCGGATCTCTTTGCCCGCGAGCAATGGACGGCGATCTCCGGGATGTCCGTGGGCACCTCCATCAACCTGGCGACCCACGTCATGCCGGTGACGGGGCTGTTCCTGTGCCTGATGCACAAGAGCGCGGTCACCCCCCGCCTTACGCTCGACGGTACGACCCAGCCACTGCCGGACGCAGCCGGGGAGGCCGCCGGGGAGTGCCCTGTGGCGAACCCCGTGGCAGCCCCCCCGGCGCCGGTCGATGCGATCAGCGTCGATCTGCTGCGCCTGGCGTACGTGCGCAGTGGCGACAAGGGCCACCTGTTCAATGTGGCGGTCATCGCGCGCCGCCCGGAGTTCCTGCCCTGGCTGCGTGCCGCCTTGACGCCGGCGGCCGTAGGGCAGTGGTACCGGCACCTGCGGGCCGCCGGGCCGCCGCGTGTCGATCGCTACGAAGTAGGGGGCTTTCACGCGCTGAACTTCGTGGTGCACGATGCGCTCGAGGGTGGCATCAACGCGAGCACGCAACTGGATCCGGCAGCCAAGGGCATGGGACAGATGCTGCTGCGCTTTCCGGTGCCCGTGCCCTCGACGCTCGCGGCGCAGCTGGCCGCACGCGCGCGCTGAGGATTTGCTGCAACCGCCTGCGGAGACCGAAGCCGTGAACGACTATTCCTATCTGATGAAGGGGCTCACCCGGGTGCCGACCACGAGCAGCACGCTCGTCAGTTCCTCGAAATATCTGAACGACCCGCGCATCCGCGACTGGGTGGCGACCCACCTGCTGCGCAAGAACGGCCCGGATGCACCCACCCCGTCTGACCCGATGCCGCTGGTGCTCGCATTGCGCGAGGTTCAGGACATCAATCACATCAATGAGCTGTTCGCAGCCGAGCGCAAGCACAACGCCGCGCTCGACGCCTGGTTCCGCGAAGGCTACGTGTCAAGCTTCAAGCGGGAATCTTTGAAGGACTATCCGCCGCACACCATGGCCGGCATCTTCTACAAGCAGCTGATGGACAATGACCTGCAGGTCGATATCGTGCCCCCGTACAAGCCGCAGAACGACTACCAGTACTTCTTCCTGCGCGCGGGACAGACACACGACCTGGAGCATATTCTGGGCGGCGGCGGTTTCGATTTCATCGGGGAAGTCGTGCCGTACTACATGCGCCTCACCAATCTGTTCGTGCACCTCAGTCCCGAGCTCGCCGGCGAACTGTGCGTCTTCTACATGTTGTCCTCCACGCGCATCCTCACGCGCGCGGTGCTGCATTACCCACAGACGTGGCTGACGGTGCTCGATGCGCTCGAGCGTGGCGCCGAGGTGGGGCGCAAGTCCGCCCCGCTCTACCTGCTGCGCTGGGAGGACGTGTTCGAGCTGACGCCCGAGGAGGCGCGCGAGCGCTGCGGCATTCGCGGAGTACGCCTCGCGGACACCTCAGTCGCCTCCGCGCAGTGGTGCTGACGTGACACGCGCGGTCATCGTCACGGGGGCGTTCGGCGTGCTGGGCGCCGCAGTGGCGCGCAAGTTCGCGGACGCCGGCGCGCAGGTGGGGCTCCTCGATCGGGCTGTCCCGCCGGAGTGGGCGCACACGTTCCCTGCGCCGCACCGGCTGTTCGCCGGCATCGATCTCACCGATGCGTTCGCGACGACGGCAGCGGTGCGCGAATTCAGCGAGTTCGCGGGCGGGCTTGATGTGCTCGTCAATGTCGCCGGCGGCTTTCAGTGGCGGCAGCTCTCCGCCGATGCTCTCGAAGTTTGGGAAACGATGTTCGCGATGAATCTCAAAACCGCGGTGATTGCCTGCAGCGCGGCGCTCCCCTACCTGGGAGTGCGCGGGCCCGGGCGCATCATCAACATCGGCGCCGGTGCGGCCGCGCGCGCAGCGGCCGGCATGGGCGCTTACACCGCCTCCAAGGCCGGCGTCGAACGCCTGACGGAATCGCTGGCCGAAGAGCTCAAGGATCGGCAGATTACGGTGAACTGCGTGTTACCGGGCACGCTCGATACGCCGCGTAACCGCGCCGATATGCCGCAGGCGGACTTCAGCCGCTGGGTGGCGCCGCAGGCGGTGGCGGATGTCGTGGCGTTTCTCGCCTCGGACGCGGCGCGCGCGGTCACGGGCGCGGCGATCCGGGTATCCGGGCGCGGCTGAGGGCCAAAGAACGCGGGCGTCATTCTCCCCAATGGCGCGTACGAGATCGCAGCCGTCCCATTTGGATTAGAGCGCTGCCGCGCGCACTGTCACGCTTCCCGGCCCCGGAAACTCCCACTCCGCAGGAGCCCTCGCGCGTGATCTTTGCCACTGATCATCCCTACGTGCTCACCGCCAGCTGCCCGAGCCGCATGGGCACGACCGCAGCGGTGACTGGCTTTTTGGCGTCGCGGCGCTTTTACCTGATCGAGATGCATCAGTTCGACGATACGCTCTCACAGCGCTTCTTCGTGCGCATCACCTTCTGCGCCGTGCAGGGAGAGAAGGTGGATCTGCGCCTGCTACGCGAGGAGTTCGCACCGGTCGCGCAGCGTGAGGAGATGGAATGGCGCATCCATGACAGCCACGAGCGCACGCGGGTGCTGATCATGGTGTCCAATTTCGATCACTGCCTCGAGGATCTGCTCTACCGGCATCGCATGGGCGAGCTGAAGATGGACGTGACCGCGGTGGTCTCCAACCACGTGACGCTGCAACCCACTGCCATGCGCCACAACCTGCCGTACTTCCATCTGCCGGTCACGCCGGCCACCAAGGCCGAGCAGGAGCGGCGCCTCCTGGAGTTGATCGAGTCCACCGGCACCGAACTTGTGGTGCTGGCGCGTTACATGCAGATCCTCTCGGATGACCTATGCACCAGCCTGCGCGGCCGTGCGATCAATATCCACCACTCCTTTCTGCCGGGATTCAAGGGCGCCAAGCCCTATCACCAGGCGTACGACCGGGGCGTCAAGGTGATCGGTGCCACGGCGCACTACGTGACCCACGATCTGGATGAGGGGCCGATCATCGAGCAGATCGTCGAGCGCGTGGATCACGGTTACACCCCGGACATGCTCGTTGCCGCCGGGCGCGATTCCGAGCGTCGCGCGCTGTCTGCCGCGGTACGGTATGCGTGTGAACATCGGGTATTCCTCAACGGCGGACGAACGGTCGTTTTTAAGTAACAGCCGGCTGCCATGATCGCGGCGCTGCCGCATACGCGGTCACGGTCAGCGACCAGCACGGCACTGGCGTTGACTTCGAGACTCGCTGGCAGGCCACCGACGCGTTCAGCCTGAAGTTGATCGGCACGTACATCGATCTGACCTACAAGGACTACGTGGCGCCCGACGGCACTGACCTCTCCGGCCAGGCAGTGGGGCAGCCCCTGTGGGCGCTCGCCGGCGGCTTTGACTACCTGTGGCGTAATCTCGTCGGGGGCGACCTCGATCTCACGGTCCAGAATGCCTTCCAGGGAGCTGCGCGCTGCAACGCCGACTCCGTGGCCACCGGGGGCTGCTTTGCCAACGGCGCTTTCAGGGTCGGCACGACCCAGGACCGCACCGATGTCCGCCTCGCCGACCAGCCACTCGGTTCACCCCGTTACGGTCGCGCTTTACGCCAACAACCTCTTCGACAATCAGTACGCCACCGGGATCCAGACGATCAGCGCCTCGACCCTGGGCACCCCGTTTACCAACATTACGCCCCCGCGTTTCTGGGGTGCCGAGCTGGGGGTACACTTCTAGGCGTCACAGGAGGTCCGGATGAGCGCGCAACCGCAGGAGATCGCCGCAGGCACGCCGAGCGTGCCTGCAACGCTGCAGGCGGCGTACGAGGCCCAGCGGCGCGCGTACGCCGCGGACCCCGTGCCGAGCTACGCGCAGCGCGTGGCGGACCTGCGTACGCTGCGCCGCTTCATCGTCGAGAACCGGGAAGCGCTGCTCGAGGCGGTCAATCGCGACTACGGCAACCGCTCGCGGCACGAGACGCTGTTTGGCGAACTCGTGCCGGTGCTCGATGGCGTCAAGCACGCGCTGCGGCACCTGCGCGCCTGGATGCGCCCGCAGCGCCGCGGGGTCGACCTGCTGTTGTTCCCGGGCGCGCGCAACCGCGTCCTGCCGCAGCCGCTGGGGATCGTCGGGGTCATCGTGCCGTGGAATTTCCCCATCAACCTGATGTTCTCCCCGCTCATCTCGATCTTCGCCGCCGGCAATCGCGCGCTGGTGAAGCTGTCGGAGAATTCGCGCCACCTCGCGGCGTTCCTGCTCGTGGCGCTGCCGAAGTATTTCCCGCCGGAGAAGCTGGCGGTATTCGATGAGAGCGGCGGCGTGGGCGTGGAGTTCTCCCGCCTGCCCGTCGATCATCTGCTTTTCACAGGGTCATCGCAGACCGGGCGCGCCGTCATGGCGGCGGCCGCGGCGAACCTGTGCCCGGTAACGCTGGAGCTCGGCGGCAAGTCTCCCGCGCTGATCGACCGTGACTTTCCGCTGCGCAAGGCGGCCGAACGCATCCTGTTCGTGAAGCTTTTGAATGCGGGTCAGATCTGCACCACGGTCGACTATGTGTTCATGCCGCGGGCGCGCATCGAGGAGTTCGTGAAGCTCGCCCAGCAGATCGCCGCGGCGCGCTACCCCGACATGGCGAGCACCGATTACACCTCGATCATCGATGCGCGCGCGTTCGCGCGCATCAAGCAGGCCATCGAAGAGGCGCGCGCGCGCGGTGCACGCGTCGTGCAGCTGCTCCCGGGAGAGGCCTGGGACGACACGACGCGCAAGATCACTCCGCATCTGGTCATCGAGCCCCCTGCGGATTGCGAGCTCATGCAGCGGGAGATCTTTGGACCGGTGTTGCCGGTACTCGGCTACGACGAACTGGCCGAGGCGGTGGAGTTCATCAACGCGCGGCCGCGGCCCTTGGCCTTCTACCCATTCAGTAACCGGCGCGCGACCATCCAGTACCTTCTGGATCACGTCATGTCGGGCGGCGTATCGGTAAATGATGCGCTCTGGCACGTGGGCCAGCACGATCTGCCCTTCGGGGGCGTCGGCGCGAGTGGCATGGGCCACTACCACGGTAAGGAGGGCTTCCTGACCTTCTCGAAGCTGCGCCCGGTCTTCTACCAGGCGCCCGTGAGCGGGATGCGGTTGCTGTGGCCGCCCTTTGGCGCGCTCGCCAACTGGGTGCTGAATTTTCTGACCAGGTAGGCGCGCGTCAGCGCTTCACCTGCGACTCGATGCGGCGGTCGGGCACCAGCCACATCAGTGCGACCGCGACATAGAGCGCGATCGAAATCCACGGCTGTATGAAGGCAAGGGCCACGCCGAGCACGTAGAGCGTCAGCGACATGCGGCCCTTGGAATCGGAGCCCACCGCGGCCGCCAGGCTCGAGTTCGGTCCGTTCACGGCAATGATGGTGCGCTCGAGGATCAGGTAGGCAATCGCGGCGCCCGCCAGCACCACGCCATAGGCTGCGACCGGTGCCGTCGTGAAGCCTGCCTCATCGATCCAGCGGATGACGAAGGGCACCAGCGACAACCAGAACAGCAGTCCCAGGTTGGCCCACAGCACCCGCCCGTCGACGCGCTCGGTGACCTGCAGCATGTGGTGATGGTTGTTCCAGAAGATGCCGACGTTGATGTACGAGAGCACGTAGGCCAGGAAGAGCGGTACTTCTTCGCGAAGCGCCGCGAGATCGTGTCCCTTGGGGACGTGAATCTCGAGCACCATGATGGTGATGACGATGGCGATCACGCCGTCGGTGAACGCTTCCAGTCGCGCGCTGTTCATCGGCGGATCCTACGGGCAATTTGCCACCTAAGCCATTCTTAACTGAGGAAATCTTGGGAGCTGCGGTGCGCGCCGCTGCTGCGCGCGGGTCCCCCAGTTTGAGGAGACTCAGCGGACCGGGGCAGTGATACGCTCGGGGCTGCCTGGAAATGTCCCCGGGGGACTGAGACGTTTGAGCGCTAGCGAAGTAGTACCGCGCGAGATCACCCAGCAGCGTCTGAACCGCGGTTACGCCCGCATCGCGGGGTACCGGCGCGATCAGCCCTACAGCGTGGCGGATCTGCTGGAGGAGCGCGCGGTCGATGCGGCCGGGCAAGCCTTCGTGGTCTTCGAGGGACGCACGCTGAGCTTTGCCGAGCTCAATGCCCGCGCCAATCGGGTCGCGCACGCCGCGCTGGCCGCCGGCCTCAAGCCCGGGAGCGTCGTGGCGCTGATGATGGACAACCGTCCCGAATTTCCGACGGTGTGGCTCGGGCTCGCCAAGGTCGGCATCGTGACGGCGCTGCTCAATACCTCAGCGCGCGGTCCGGTCCTGCAGCACGCGCTCGAACAGACCGCGGCACGGGCGCTGATCTTCGGCGCCGAGTGCGGCGATCGCGTGGGGAGCCTCACACCGGACGAACTGCCGCCGCTGCTGTTCTCGGTGCGCCATCCGGACGCTGCCGAGGCGCCGGTGATGCCGGGCGCACGCTCGCTGGATGTCGCCATGGATGAAGCGAGCCCCGCGAACCCGCCGCGCAGCCACCGCGCGGCGGTGCGCCTCGGCGATCCTCTCTATTACATCTTCACCTCGGGCACGACCGGTTTGCCCAAGGCCGCGCTGATGAGTCATCTGCGCTTCCTGAACGCCGGCGGGGTCATCGCGGGACTCCTGGACCTGACCCGTGCCGACGTGCTCTACAACGTGCTGCCGCTTTACCACGGTGCCGGCGGCATGGTCATCATTTCGGCGGCCCTGCACGTGGGCATTCCGATCGTGCTGCGACGCAGGTTCAGCGCCACCGAATTCTGGGATGACGTGCGCCGCCATCGCGTTACGGCCTGGTATTACATCGGCGAGATCTGCCGCTACCTGTTGAACCAACCGGCGCGCGCGGACGACCGGCACCACACGCTGAGGCGCATGAGCGGGGCTGGCCTGAAGGCGGAAGTCTGGCGCCAGTTCCAGGAGCGCTTCGGCATCGAGCTCATCTGCGAGGGGCTGGGATCCACGGAAGCCAACTACGGCATCACCAACGTCGACAACAAGGTCGGATCTGTCGGCCGCATCCCTTACCCGGAGCACAGCAACGTGCGCGTCGTGCGCTACGATGCTGAGACCGGCGAGTATCCGCGCGGCCCGCAGGGATGGCTCACCCGCTGCAAGCCTGGTGAGGTGGGGGAACTGATCGCGGAAGTGCTCGAGGGTCCCGGCCCGGCGGGCTTCTTCGAGGGCTACACTTCCCCGCAGGCGACGGAGGCCAAACTGCTGCGCAACGTCTTTCGCAGCGGCGATCGCTGGGTGCGTTCGGGGGACCTGGTGCGCTTTGACGCCGATGACTACTACTACTTCGTCGATCGGGTCGGCGACACTTTCCGCTGGAAGAGCGAGAATGTGTCGACGGATGAGGTGGGTGCCGTGCTGTCTCAGTTCCCGGGGCCCGCGGTGGTCAATGTCTACGGCGTGCGGGTACCCGGTAACGAGGGGCGCGCCGGCATGGTGGCCCTCACGTACGCGAATCCGGCGGACTTTGATCCGCGCGCCTTTCACGAGTTCGCCGTGGCGCGGCTCGCCGGCTACGCGGTACCGGTGTTCGTTCGAGTGTCCGCGGAGGCGGAACTGACCACGACCTTCAAGCTGCGCAAGATCGAGCTGCAGCGCGCGGGCTATGACCCGGCGCGCACCCGGGACGCATTGTTCGTGCGCGATGCGCGGCGCGGCCGCTACGTGCCGCTGACCGAGCAGAGCCTCGCGGCGCTGGGTATCGCACCGTTTGCGGGGGATTGAAGCGATGCACGTCGACTACACTCCCGAGCAGCAGCGTCTACGGCGTGAATTTCGCGCCTATCTGCAGGCGCTCATGACCCCGCAGCTGCGCGCGGCGACTCAGGGCCGTGAAAGCGGGCCGGCATTCCGGGCGGCCCTGCGGCGCATGGGGGCGGACGGCTGGTTGACGCCCGGCTGGCCGCGCGAATATGGCGGGCGCGGCCTCGACCCGCTGGCGCAGAAGATCATCCTGGAAGAACTGTGGCTCGCCGAGGCGCCGTTCCCGTTCGTGACCGTCAACACCATCGGTCCGGCGCTCATCCGGCGCGGCAGTGCGGAGCAGAAGCGCGAGCTGCTGCCGCGCATCGCCCGCGGGGAACTCAACTTCGCCATCGGCTATAGCGAGGCGCAGGCGGGTACTGATCTGGCAGCGCTCAGGACGCGCGCGGAGCGGGTTGGCGATGACTTCATCATCAATGGCCAGAAGGTGTTCACGAGTGGCGCCGAGGGCGCGGACTACATCTGGCTGGCGGCGCGCACCGACCCGCAGGCGAGCGCGCACCGGGGCATCTCCATTCTGATGGTGGACACGCGCCTGCCGGGCTTTGCCATCTCCCCGATCCACACCGTTGGCGGGATCCGTACCAACGTGACCTACTACAAGGACGTGCGGGTTCCGGCCTCGATGCTGGTCGGTGACCTGCATGGGGGCTGGCAGCTGATCACCGAGCAGCTCAATCACGAGCGGGTAGGGCTCGCCGCGCTCGCCTATGGGGCGCAGGCGTGTTTCGATGCGACCCTTGCATGGGCACGCACGACCCCGGGCATTGCGGACCGGCATCTGATCGATCAGCCCTGGGTGCAGATGGCGCTCGCTGAATGCTACGCACTGCTGCAGGCCTACGCGGTGCTCGGCAACCGCGTGGCGTGGGAGGTGGCGCAGGGGCAGACCAATGCGCCGCTCGCGAGTGCCTGCAAGGTATTCAGCACCGAAACCTACATCCGGGTACTGCGACTGCTGCTGGACGTCACCGGTGCCGCCGGAGTGCTGAGGGACGATTCGCCGGGGGCGCTCTTGAGCGGCCGGCTCGAGAGTGAGTACCGGCGCTGCCAGATCAACACCTTCGGTGGTGGCGCCACGGAAGTGTTGCGCGACATGGTCGCGCAGATGGGCTTAGGCCTGCCGCGCGTGCCGGCGTCGCGATGAGCGCGGACACCGCCCCGCAGTGGCTGGCAGACCTGCGCGCCGCGCGCGGCGCGCCGGCGGCACCCGCGCGCACCGCGCCCGATGCCGTCAACCTGCCCATGATCCGTCGCTGGTGCGAAGCGATGGGTGAGCGCAATCCGCTGTACCTCGATGAGACCTACGCCGCAACGAGTGAGTACGGCGGCGTGGTGGCGCCCCCGGCGATGCTCGAGGTCTGGACCATGGGACGGTTCCGTGCCGATGGCAGCACGGATACGGGACAGCTTCTGGGGATGGATCTGCTCAATGCCGCAGGCTTTACCGCCGTGGTGGCCACCAACCTCGAGCAGGATTACCTGCGCTACCTGCGGCCCGGCGATCTGATCACCCAGCGGGTGTTTCTCGAGGACATATCGGACGAGAAGCGCACCGCACTCGGCGCCGGGCACTTCCTCGACTATCGCTACGAATTTTCCGACCAGAAGGGCGAGCTCGTCGGCCGGATGCGCTTCCGCATCCTGAAGTTCCGCCCGACCGAGCAGGTCGCCGCCGCCCGCGCGCCGTCGTCCAAGCCCGCCCCGCCGCGACCCTCGGTCACCCGTGACAGCGCCTTCTTCTGGGAGGGACTGCAGCAGCGGACGCTCCTCATACGCCGCTGCAGCCGCTGCGGGCATCTGCACCATCCGCCCGGTCCCATGTGTCCGCGTATGCCACTCGCTGGAATGGACTCCGCAGCCGGTGAGCGGACGCGGCGTAATTCACAGCTACGTGATCGTCCACCAGCCGCAGCTGCCGGGATTTTCCTACCCACTGCCCGTGGCCCTCGTTGAGCTCGAGGAGGGCGTGCGGCTCATCGGCAACCTTCACGGATTCTCCCCGGATGCGGTGCGCATCGGCACGCCGGTCGAGGTGCAGTTTGACGAGGTCGAGCCCGGTTACCTGCTCTACGCGTTCCGCGAGCGAGCGGGTTAGTCGTCATGGACTTCCACTACACCGAAGAACAGCGCGCGCTACGGGAGCTTTCCGGTCGGCTGTTCGCGCAGCGCTTCACCGACGAGCATCGGAAGCTGTTCAGGCGCGGCGCCGATGCCTACGACGCAACGCTGTGGGCCGCGCTCGCCGAGGCCGGCCTGCTCGGCACGGCCATCGCGCCCGCTCAGGGCGGCTCGGGCCTCGGGCTCACCGAGCTTTGTCTGGTGCTCGAGGAACAGGGCCGGACCCTGGCCGCGCTGCCGCTCCTGGCGAGCCTGGTGCTGGGGGCGCTGCCGCTGCAGAAGTTCGGTAACTCGGCCCAGCGCGCGCTGTTGAAGGAAGTCGCCGACGGGCGGCTGCTGCTCAGCGCGGCGCTGGAAGAGGCCGGCGGTGATGCCTTGGAGCCAAGGACGTCGGCGCGCCCGATGGCGGGCGGTTGGCGGCTCACGGGCGAGAAGACCTGTGTGCCATACGCCGCCCAGGCGCAGTACCTGCTTGTATCGGCGCGCACCGAAACGCACGGCGTGCGGCTCTTCCTGGTGCCCGCCGGCGCCCCCGGAGTGCACGTGCAGCCGCAGCACTCAACCTCGGGGGAGCCGCAGGGCCTCGTACATCTTAAGGAAGTGCCCATCGGGGCTGCGGAGCTGCTCGGCGCGAGCCCGGACAGCGCGGCACAGGCGCTGGCGTGGACGCTCGCGCGCGCCCACGTGGCGCTTGCGGCACTGCAGTTGGGGGTGGTAACCGAGGCGCTGCGCCGCGCGGCCGCCTACGTCAGTGAGCGCTGCCAGTTCGGGCGCCCGTTGGGAAGTTTCCAGGCGGTGCAGCATCGCCTTGCGGACTGTTACATGGACATCGAGGCGCTGCGCTCGGCCCACCTGCGCGCCGTCTGGGCGCTCGATGCCGGGGTCGAGTCACAGGCCGAGGTGCTTGCTGCCAAGTGGTGGGCGGCACAGGCGGGACACCGCGTGACGCACGCGGTCCAGCACGTGCACGGCGGACTCGGGGCCGACGTCGAATACCCGGTGCACGCGTACTTTCTGGTGGCCAAACAGATCGAGCTTGCCCTCGGGGGCGCGACGCCGGTGCTCGCGGCCATCGGCCGCGAACTGGCAGCCGGCGCCGTGCGCCCGTTTACCTGACTGGTGCGTGGGGAGGTTCGCATGACCGCAGTTCGCTTTGCCGACGTCCGTACCGGGGAGGCCTTGCCGCCGCTTACCGTGGCGGTGACCCCCTCGGTCATCGTCGCCGGCGCCATGGCGAGCGGGGACTTCGAGGCGGTCCACCACGACGTACCGGGCGCGCGGGCGCGCGGGACGCCCGATATCTTCATGAACATACTGACAACCAATGGTTACGTGCAGCGCTTCGTCAATGACTGGGCCGGCCCGGCAGCACGGATTCGCTCCGTGGCGATTCGCCTCGGCGTGCCGAATTTCGCCGGCGATACCCTGAGGCTCAGCGGCGTGGTCCGCGACAAGCGCGCCGAGGGTGCGGAGCACATCGTGGAACTCGCAGTCACCGGGACCAACAGCATCGGCGAGCACGTCGCTGCCATCGTGCGGATGGCGCTACCGTGACGGGCGCGCTGCGCGACCAGGCCGCCGTCGTCGGGATCGGCGCGACCGAGTTCTCCAAGGACTCCGGACGCAGCGAACTCAGGCTCGCGCTCGAGGCGATCAGCGCGGCGCTCGAGGACGCCGGCCTTGAACTCACCGACGTGGATGGCCTGTGTACCTACGCCATGGACAAGAACCCCGAGATCGAGGTTTTTCGCCACCTGGGCGGCCGCGCGCTCAAATTCTTCACGCGCACCGAGTACGGCGGCGGTGCCGCCTGTGCGCCGTTGCTGCAGGCGGCTCTGGCAGTGCATGCGGGAGTGGCGGAGGTCGTCGTCTGCTACCGCGCCATGAACGAGCGCTCGCAGTACCGGTTCGGACAGGCGTTCGTGCCGCCACCGGTGGCCAATGCGGAGAGCGCCAACTGGGCTTGGACGGTACCGTTCGGACTGGCGACCCCCGCCGCGTGGGTCGCGATGGCGGCGCGGCGCTACATGCACGAGTACGGCGCGACCAGCGAGGACTTCGGCCGGGTGTCGGTGGCTTGCCGTCGGCATGCGGCGAAAAATCCCCACGCGTGGTTTTACGGCAAGCCCATCACGCTCGCCGACCACCAGGCCTCGCGCTGGATCGTCGAGCCGCTGCATCTGCTGGACTGTTGTCAGGAGAGCGACGGTGCCGTAGCGCTGGTCGTCACCAGTGCGGCGCGCGCCCGCCACCTGCGCCAAAAGCCGGCGCTGATCCGTGCGGCTGCGCAGGGCGCCATGGATGACCAGATGAACATGACGAGCTTCTATCGCAGCGATATCACGGCGCTCTCCGAAATGCGGCTCGTGGCCGAGCAGCTGTACGCCACCTCGGGGCTCGGCCCGCGCGACATCCAGACAGCCGTGCTGTACGACCATTTCTCGCCGTTCGTGCTGCCGCAGCTGGAAGTGTTCGGTTTCTGCGGGCGCGGGGAGGCGAAGGACTTCATCAAGGATGGCGGCATCGAGATCGGCGGTCACCTGCCCGTGAATACCCATGGCGGCCAGCTCGGTGAGGCTTATATCCATGGGCTGAACGGCGTCGCCGAGGCCGTGCGCCAGGTGCGCGGTACGTCCGTGAATCAGGTCACCGGCGTGCACAATGTGCTGGTGACCGCAGGCACCGGCGTGCCCACCAGCGGCGCGATTCTTGCGGCAGCGGCCTGAGGCCTGCCTGGTTTATCATGGCGCACATGATTGACCCGGCCATCGGTACTTTGCTTGCGGGAGCGTTTGCGCTGCTGTTCGCGAGCGCAGCGCTTCACAAGGCGCGCGATGTGGCGCTGTTCGCGCAAGTCCTGGCCGCCTACCGCGTGCTGCCCGGTGCGGCAAGGCTCGCCTGGCTGGTGCCGCTCACCGAAGTACTCGTGAGCGCGGGGCTTCTGCTGCCGGGGACCCGGACAACTGCGGCGCTGGTCGGGGCGGGGTTGCTGGTGCTGTATGCGCTCGCGATGGCGGTGAATCTCATGCGCGGGCGGCGCGAACTGTCCTGCGGCTGCGGGGGCGCGAACGAGCGCAGGCCGATCGGCGCCTGGATGGTCTGGCGCAACCTGCTCCTGGCCGGTGCGCTGGCGCTCGTGACCCTGCCGTGGACGGTCCGGCCGCTGCAACCGGTTGATTTCCTGACGGTCGCCGCCGGCGTCGCCGTGGCGGCACTCATATATATGAGCGCGGACGGACTGCTGGCGCGCATCGCGCCGCGAACCGTGGGCTGGGAGCGGGTGCCATGAGCGCGCTCGCCATTTCCAACATCGTACTGTGGGCGCTGGTGCTGACGCTTGCGGCCGTGCTGCTCGCACTCGTACGCCAGCTCGGGGTGCTGCACGAGCGCATCGCCCCCGCCGGCGCGCTGATGTTGAACAAGGGCCTGAAAGTGGGCGACGCCGCGCCGCTGCTCCAGGTGGCCGACCTGCAGGGGCAGACTCACGCGGTGGGTGCCGCGCGCGGCGACGGCCGCAGCACGCTGCTCTTATTCGTCTCGCCGACCTGCCCGGTCTGCAAGAGCCTCCTGCCGGCGGTGAAGTCGAGCCGCAAGGACGAGCGTGCGTGGCTCGATGTGATCCTTGCCAGCGACGGGGACCTCAAGGAGCAGCAGGACTTTGTACGCGCACAGAGCCTGGAGGCCATTCCCTACGTGGTATCCCCAGCGCTCGGGCTCGCCTACCAGGTGAGCCGCCTGCCTTTTGCGGCGCTGCTCGATGAGCAAGGCGTGCTGCGGGCGCGCGGCCTGGTCAATTCACGCGAGCACCTGGAAAGCCTGTTCGAGGCCAAGAGGCTCGGGGTTGCATCGCTCCAGGAATACTTCTCCGGCGCCGCCTGAGGCGCGCAAGGACGTCTAATGCAGGAGCCACTCGCCGATGCATCGTTTCGTGCGGTCATCGAGGAATACGAGGCGCGCGCCGCGCGCGAAGACGAGCTCTGGAACACCCTGAGCGCACAAGAGTTCGGCCGACGGCGCGACGAGATGCTGCTGCCGGTGGGACGCGCGGCCGGCGTGCTGCTCAACCTCCTGATCCGCGAAGGCGGCGCAAAGCGCATCCTGGAAGTGGGCAGCTCGTACGGATACTCCACGCACTGGCTGGCCGACGGCGCGCGCGCCGTGGCCGGTCACGTTACGTCGCTCGAACTTCTGGCGCCCAAGACGGACTATGCGCGCGAGCGGCTGAGCCGCGCCGGGCTTGCCGGATTCGTGGAGTTTCGCATCGGCGATGCGCTCAGCGCGCTGCGCGCGCTGCCCGGGCCGTTCGACTTCGCGTTGATCGACCTGTGGAAGGATCTGTACGTGCCGGTGTTCGAGCTGCTGTATCCGAAGCTCGCGCCGGGCGCCATCGTCGTGGCGGACAACATGTTGTTTCCCGATAACGTGCTAGTGCACGCGCAGGCCTACCGTGCCCGGGTGCGTGCCGCCCCCGAGATGAGTTCGGTGCTGCTGGCGGTGGGTAACGGGCTCGAGGTCAGCCGTTACCGCTGAAGGGCGATCTCGACGCGCTTGTTGTGCTTGCCCTCGCTGCGGATTCTGAGCACTTTAATCGCGCCGATTTCCTTGATATTGGCGACATGCGTGCCACCACAGGGCTGCAGGTCGATCCCCGGGATCTTCAGCAACCGGACCAGCCCGGCACCGCGCGGGGGCTGCACGCTCATGGTCTTCACCAGATCCGGCTGCGCGTCCAGCTCCGCATCGCTGATCCAGACTGTTTCGGTGGCCACCGCCGAGGCGATCAGGGCGTTGGTCTCGCGTTCGATGCGCTCGGCGCTGAGCTGGCTGAGCTCGATGTCAAAATCCAGCCGCGCCTTATCGGGCACGATGTTGCCCCCCGTCACCGGGGCGACGATCACGCAGGACATCAGGTGCAAGGCGGTGTGCAGGCGCATGAGCCGGTAGCGGCGCTCCCAGTCGACCTCCAGCGTGACCGTTTCGCCGGGCTCGAGCGTCACGCTGGCGGGCGCGGGGACGTGCAGCACGCGGTCTGCGGACTCGCCCTTGCGGGTATCGTTGATAATGAGCCGCTCGCCGTTCTCGCGCACTACGACGCCGCTGTCACCTGCCTGCCCGCCCCCTAGGGGATAGAACACCGTGCGATCAAACTCAATGCCGCGCTCCCCCACGGCCAGCACCCGGGCGCGGGCACTCCGGAGATAGGCGTCCTGCCGGAACAGCAGTTCAGTCGTCATGGCTTATGATCGGCCTCTCGTGGCGCTAGAATTCAAATCCTGATGCCTGCGTACGCTTACCGTCTCGTCAACGTCTTCACCCAGGGGAACGCCGTGCTCAGCGGCAATCCGCTGTGCGTGTTCGAGCGTGCCCAGTCGCTGGACACCGCTAGGATGCAGGCGCTGGCACTGCAGTTCAATCTGTCCGAGACGACCTTCATTCTGCCCTCCGAGCGGGCCAATGCACGCGTGCGCATCTTCACGCCGGGCTACGAGATGCCCTTCGCCGGGCATCCCACTCTGGGCACCGCGCACGTGTGCCGCGCGCTGGGCCTCGGGGGCGACCGCCTGACGCTTGAGGTGCCCGCGGGCATCATTCCCGTGCGCGCGAGCGCCAATCGCTGGACGCTGCAGGCCAAGCCCCCGACCTGGCGGGAGGTCGAGGAGCCCCGCTTTACGCTGGCCCAGATGCTCGGGCTCGATAAGGAGGACATTGCCGAGCGGCCGCTGTGGGTGAACGTCGGCACAGAACAGCTGATCGTGCCGCTCTCGAGCGAGGCGGCCGTAAGACGCGTGCGGGTGCGGCCCGATCTTCTGGCACAACTTGCGAGCGCCCAGGGGCAAAGCATGGCATACGTGTTTGCCCCCGCAGGCTCGGGGCTGCTGGCGCGCTTCTTCTTTCCCCAGGGCACGGGCGTGCTGGAGGATCCGGCGACCGGCTCGGCGACGGCGAACCTCGGCGGCTGGTGTCTGGCGATGGGGCGCACGCTGCCGTGCGAGTTTGAGATCTCGCAGGGCGAATTCGTCGGCCGTCCCTCGTCACTGCGCCTGCGCGTGGATGCCGAGCGGCAGGTCCATGTCAGCGGGGAAGTCATCGAACTCGGCCGCGGCAGCGTCAACCTGTAGCGGGCCGGCGATGCGCTTGCACGACTTCACGGCGTTGTCCTTCGATTGCTACGGAACCCTCATCGACTGGGAGACGGGACTCTACACAGCGCTCGCACCCCTGCGCAGCGCCGCGGGACGGGACGGGCCGCGCGAGCAGGTGCTGGCTGAGTTTGCACGCCATGAGGCCGCGCAACAGGCGGAAACCCCCGCCATGCTCTATCCGGAACTGCTCGCCCAGGTCCACCGGCGACTGGCGCGTGATTGGGGCGTCGAGCCGGGGGAGGCGGCGCACCAGGCCTTCGGCCGATCCGTGCCGGACTGGCCGGCGTTTCCTGATACGCCCGCAGCGCTTCAGTACCTCAAGCGCCACTACAAGCTCGTGATCCTGTCGAACGTGGATCGCACCAGTTTCGCGGCCAGCAATGCTCGGCTCGGTGTGACCTTTGACGCCATCTGCACCGCGCAGGACATCGGCTCCTACAAACCGGATGCGCGCAACTTCCGCTATTTGATCGCCACCCTCGGCAGCCTGGGGGTACGCCCGCAGCAGGTCCTGCATACCGCCCAGAGTCTCTTTCACGACCACGCGCCCGCCCAGGCCGCGGGACTTGCTTCCGCGTGGATTGACCGGCGCCACGAGCGCTCGGGCTGGGGCGCCACACGGGCGCCCGAAGGCACGCCCGCCTACAACTTCCGCTTCGAGAGCCTTGCCGCCATGGTGCAGGCGCACGAGGCGGAGGCGGCTGCACGCTGACGCGAGCCTAAAGCCCCGCGATCAAGCGGTTGCGATTGAAGAGGCCGCCGGGATCGAAACGCTGCTTCAGCCGCCGGTGCAGCTGCAGCGTGGTGCCGGCGAGCGGATGAAACCGCGACCCCTCGCAGCTGCCCCGCCAGCACAGCGCGGTGCCGCCGCACAGCATGGCCCGGGCGCGCACGTCCTGCTCCGCGGGCACTCCGGCGTACCAGCGCACCGCGCCACCCCATTCGATCAGCGGCTGCGAGTCGATCGCGAGCGGTGGTGCGGTCGCCGGCAGCGATACGCGCCACAGCGAGGGCTGTCCGAAGAAGGGCAGCTTGAGATCGCGCAGCCCGGTCCAGAACGTGTGCGCGGTGTGCGCATCGATGAGTTCCCCGCCGATCCGCGTGCGCGCCGCGCTCACCGCCGGCGCTGCACCCGAGAGCCGCACCCAGGCTGCACCCTCACACCAGGCCGTTGCGGAGAGGGGCAGCGGTTCGCCGGCCCAGTGGTTGAAGGCCTGCACCGCGGCCGCCGCCGGCATGGCGAGCCGGACGGTTGCCTCGGCACGGGGCAGCGGCAGCACCTTGAGAGACACTTCCGCGATCACCCCGAGAATGCCGAGTGAACCGCACAACAGGCGCGAAACGTCGAAGCCGGCGACATTCTTCATGACCTCGCCGCCGAAGCGCAGTGCCTCGCCGCGTGCGTCCACCAGTTTGGTGCCCAGCACGAAGTCGCGCACCGCGCCCGCATACATGCGCCGCGGGCCGGACAGGCCCGCTGCGACCACGCCCCCGAGGGTCGTCTCCGCGCTCAGCCGTGGCGGCTCACAAGCGAGGAACTGTCCCTCCGCGGCGAGGACCTCCTCGAGGCGTGCGAGCGGGGTGCCGCAGCGCGCCGTGATCACGAGCTCCGAGGGTTCGTAGTGCACGATGCCCTGATAGGGGCGCAGGTCGAGAATTTCCCCTTCGAGCGCCTCGCCGTAAAAGTCCTTGCTGCCTGCGCCTCTGAGACGCAAGGACGCCCCGCGCGCGCCCGCCGCGCGGATGCGCTCCTGCAGAACGGTGAGCGAATCAGCGCCGCTCATCGCCCGTTAGAAGCGCGGCAGCTCGGGGTGCGCCAGCGCGCCCCCGTGCACGTGCATGCGACCGTACTCGGCGCAGCGCACCAGCGTCGGAATGAGCTTGCCCGGATTGAGCAGGCCGAGCGGGTCGAAGGCCTCCTTGACGGCGAAGAACGCGGCGCGTTCGGCGGGCGTGAACTGCACGCACATGGAGTTGATCTTCTCCAGGCCCACGCCGTGCTCGCCGGTGATGGTGCCACCCAGTTCGACGCACAGTTCGAGGATCTGTGCGCCGAAGCGCTCGGCGCGTTCCCAGGAGCCCGGCTCGTTGGCATCAAACAGGATGACCGGATGCAGGTTGCCGTCGCCGGCGTGGAAGACGTTCATGCAGCGCAGCCGATAATGCGCTTCCATCGCCTCGATGGCCTCCAGCACGCGCCCGACGTGCTTGCGCGGAATGGTGCCGTCCATGCAGTAGTAGTCCGGCGAGAGTCGGCCGGCCGCGGGAAAGGCGTTCTTGCGCCCGGACCACAAGCGCAGCCGCTCGGACTCGGTGGCCGCGATGCGCAGCGAGCTGGCGCCGGCGGCGCGCAGCACGCGCTCGATCTCGGCAACCTGGTCGGCGACTTCCTCCGTGGTGCCGTCCGACTCCACCAGGAGAATCGCGGCAGCCCCCAGGTCATAGCCGGCCTGCACGAACGGCTCCACCGCGGCCGTCGCCTTGCGGTCCATCATCTCGAGCGCCGCGGGGATGATGCCCGCGCCGATCACGGCCGCGACCGCATCGGCAGCGCGGTGCACATCCGCGAACGAGGCCATGACGAGTTGCGCGCACGGAGCACGCGGGATCAGCTTGACGATCACCTCGGTGACCACCATGAGCAGCCCCTCCGAGCCGATCGTGAGGGCGAGCAGGTCGAGCCCGGGGCCATCCGGGGCGGGGCCGCCGAGCTCGATGCGCTCCCCGTCGATGCCGTAGCCGCGCACGCCGAGCACGTTGTGCACCGTCAGCCCGTACTTCAGGCAGTGCACGCCGCCGGAGTTCTCCGCCACGTTGCCGCCGATCGAACAGGCCACCTGCGAGGAGGGGTCCGGAGCGTAATGCAGACCGTAGGCGCCGGCCGCCTCGGACACCTGCAGATTCGGCACACCGGGCTCGAGACGGGCCGTGCGGCCATGCGGGTCGATTTCAAGGATGCGGTTCATGCGCGACAGGGACAGCAACACGCCACTCTCGAGCGGCGTGGCGCCGCCGGACAGGCCGGTCCCCGAGCCGCGCGCCACGATCGGGACCCCAAGCCGGCTGCACGCCAGCAGCACCGCCTGCACCTCAGACTCGGTGCGCGGCAGGACCACCACCTGCGGAAGATGCCGAAACGTGGTGAGCGCATCACACTCGTACGGACGGCGCTCCTCTGCAGTGCTGAGCACGCTGTCGGCGGGCAGCAGCTCGCGCAGGGCGGCGAGAATGTCGGTGGCGGCCATGGCAACATCCTAACGCGCCGGCGCATGCGGCGGCAGGCGCGCCGGGCCGCCGGCCCGCTTCTGCTAGGCTTGCTGCCGAGCAACCGGGTCACGGGACTTGCCGGTTAACGAAGCTTGAGACGGGGGGAAGCGATGCGGTTCACACGGGTGGCTCAGGTGCTGGCGGCGCTGGCTGTGGCGGCGGCGGTAGCGGCGCAGACACCGCCACTGAAGCCCGATATCCCCAGCGCCTTCACCCAGGCGGGCCCCGCATTTGATTACGAGAAGCGCGAGGCCATGATCCAGATGCGTGACGGGGTCAAGCTCTTCACCGTGCTGGTCATTCCGAAAGGGGCCAGGAACGCACCCATCATCCTCACGCGCACGCCTTATCACGCCGCCAACCGCGCCAAGCGCTTCACCAGCCCGCACATGCTCGCCACCCTCTCCATGGGGGATGAGGTGTTCGTGCCCGAGGGCTACATCCGCGCCTTCCAGGACGTGCGCGGCAAGTATGACTCCGAGGGCGACTACGTCATGACGCGCCCCCCGCGCGGGCCGCTCAACGACTCCCCGGTCGATCACTCGACCGACGCCTACGACACCATCGACTGGCTGGTGAAGAACGTACCGGAGTCCAACGGGCGCGTGGGGATGATCGGCTCCTCGTACGAGGGCTTCACGGTCCTCATGGCGCTCATCAATCCGCATCCCGCGCTCAAGGCGGCGGTGGCCATGTGCCCCATGGTCGATGGCTGGAAGGGCGATGACTGGTTTCACAATGGTGCCTTCCGGCAGTCGAATTTCCGCTACCTGACGCTGCAGACCACTAAGCGCGCGGAGGGCAGCGAGATCGCGACCGGTGTCTATGATGAGTACCAGCTGTTTCTGGAGGCGGGCTCGGCAGATGCCTTCGCCCGGCGCTTCGGCATCGACCAGCTGCCGTTCTGGCACAAGATCATCGAGCACCCCGCCTACGACCAGTACTGGAGCGCGCAGGCCATCGATCAGCTTCTCGCCAAGCTGCCGCTGACCGTGCCGACGATGTACGTGACCGCCCTGTACGATCAGGAGGATATATACGGCGGCGTCCACGCCTACGCGGCGACGGAGCCCAAGGACCTCGCCAATGACCGCAACTTCCTCGTGCTCGGTCCCTGGCGTCACAGTGGCGTCAACTACGACGGCACCACGCTTGGACCCCTGAAGCTCGAAGGCAACACCGCGCTGCAGTTTCGGCGCGAAGTGATGCAGCCGTTCCTCGATGAGCACCTGAGGGAGGGCGCAGCGCCGGCCGCGACGCCGCCGGTGTTCGTCTATGAGACCGGCACGAACGCGTGGCGGCGGCTGCCCGCGTGGCCGCTGTCGTGTGAGTCCGGCTGCGCCTCCAGGCCGCAGCGACTGTACCTGCAGGCCGGATTTGCGCTGGGGTTCGATGAGCCCCGCAGGAGCGCCACCGCCTACGACGAGTACGTCTCCGATCCGGCCAAGCCCGTGCCGAATACGCCGCGACCGGTGCATTTCGCCGATGGCCCCGCGTGGCAGCGCTGGCTGCTGGAGGACCAGCGCTTCGTGGCGGACCGCCCCGATGTGCTGACCTACGTGAGCGCGCCGCTGACCGCGCCACTGCATATTGGCGGGGCGCCGGTGGTGAATCTGTTCGCCTCGACCAGCGGCACGGACAGTGACTGGGTCGTGAAGCTGATCGACGTCTACCCCGACGAAGTGCCCTCCGAACCCCCGATGTCGGGCTATCAGCTGCCGATCGCCATGGACATCTTTCGGGGCCGTTATCGCGAGAGCATCGAGCACCCGAGCGCCCTTGCCGCCAACAAGGTGCTGCGCTATCGCTTCACGCTGCCAATGGCCAACCATGTGTTCCTGCCCGGGCACCGTGTGATGGTGCAGATCCAGTCGAGCTGGTTTCCGCTCTATGACCGCAACCCGCAGGCTTATGTCGACAACATCTTCCTGGCGCGGCCCCAGGACTATCACAAGGCGACGCAGCGCGTGTTCCGCAGCGGCGACGTGGCGACCTTCATCGATCTGCCGGTAGTGCAACAGCCCTGATTCCCGGCGGCCGCGGCGCTAGCCAGCGCCGTGGCGTTGCCGGCCGGCGGGTCCGGGGGCCGCCGGTGGCGCTGCCGGAGAAGTGCATGCCGCAATCCGGTCAGTTCGGCTCGCGGGGTGCACCATAATGGCTCAACAGCCCCCCGGGGCATTGCGTGATTTACGCCGTAGGACACCCACCATGGACGCGCAGCCACAGTCGAGCCCGAGCGCCCGCAACCGCCGCCCCAGCGGCCGCGACGCCAAAATCGCCGCGCGCACGGCCCGCTCGCACGCCTTCGTGCCTTACATCACGCGCAACGTGCCGTACTACGAGGTGCTCGGCGAGGAGGGGCTCGCACTGCTTGAGCACAATGCCGACACCATCCTCGAGGAGATCGGCATCGACTTCCGCGATGATCCCGAGTCGCTGCAGATCTGGAAGGCGGCGGGGGCCGATGTGCGCGGTGAGCGCGTGCACTTCCCGCGCGGCATGTGCCGCGCTCTGGTGCAACGCTCAGCACCGCGCGAGTTCACCCAGTACGCGCGCAATCCCGCGCGCAACGTCGTCATTGGCGGTAACCGCACGGTGTTTGCCCCGGCTTACGGCTCGCCGTTCGTGCGCAACCTCGACGAGGGACGCCGTTACGCCAGAATCGAAGACTTCCGCAACTTCGTCAAGCTCGCCTACGTCTCAACCGCGCTGCACCACTCCGGCGGCACGATCTGCGAGCCGGTGGACCTGCCGGTGAACAAGCGCCATTTCGACATGGTCTACGCCCACATGAAGTACAGCGACAAGCCGTACATGGGCTCGGTGACGCACCCGGAGCGCGCCACCGACACCGTGGAGATGACCAAGATCCTGTTCGGTGATGAGTATCTGGATCCGGCGAGCGGCAAGCCGCGCACCTGCATCATCAGCCTCATCAACGCCAACTCGCCCCTCACCTGGGATGCGACCATGCTCGGGGCGCTCAAGACCTATGCGCGCGCCAACCAGGCCACCATCGTGACGCCCTTCATCCTGGCGGGCGCCATGTCCCCGGTCACCGTGGCCGGAACGGTGGCGCAGACGCTGGCCGAGTCGCTCGCGGGCATGGCACTTGCGCAGCTGGTGAATCCGGGCGCGCCCGTGGTGCTCGGCAGCTTCGCCTCGTCGCTGTCGATGCAATCCGGCGCCCCCACATTCGGCACTCCCGAGCCGGCGCTGGTGCTGTACGTCATGGCCGCGCTCGCGCGGCGCCTGGGCGTGCCGTTTCGCTCCGGTGGCTCGCTGTGCGCCTCCAAGATCCCGGATGCGCAGGCCGCCTACGAGTCGGCGAACACGCTGCTGCCGACCTGCCTCGGCGGCGTCAACTTCGTGCTCCATACGGCGGGCTGGCTCGAAGGTGGCCTCGCCATGGGGTACGAGAAGTTCGTGATGGATGCGGATCAGGCCGGCATGATGCACACGCTTCTCGCGGGAGTTGATCTGAGCGAGAACGGCCAAGCACTCGATGCGATTCGCGAAGTCGGCCCGGGAAAGCACTTCCTCGGCTGCGCTCACACGCAGGCGAATTTCCAGACCGCGTTCTACCGTTCGCCACTGGCGGACAACAACAGCGTGGAGCAGTGGGAAGCCGAGGGCGCCAAGGATACGACGCAGCGTGCCAATGCCCTGTGGAAGAAGCAGCTCGCTGAGTACGAAGCGCCACCGCTGGATGTGGCCGTCGATGAAGCGCTCAACGACTACATGAATCGCCGCAAGGCCTCGTTCCCCGACTCGAACGTGTGAAACTGGCGTGGCCGGCAATGGCCTGCCGGCAGCGCCTTTAGGACGTAGCCGCGGCCGCTGGTAAGGCCGCGTTTACTGTGCGGCTCACGCGCAGTTAGGTACGACGTTGCTGCGGCGCTTTCTAACTTCGGCCGCCAACTTGTTGAGTCAGCGCGCTCAAACCAACAATTGGTGCGTCGCGACAATCGACGCGTAGTCTGAATCTGACATCGCGTGAGCGTGCACCCTGACCGACTCGCTCAAGTCCTCGATGCACCCTAGTCTCAAGGGCCAACTTCCTGCGACCTAACACCAACAGGAAAGCGTGATGATGCTGCACTACGCGGCGGGTTTTCTGCTCAGCGCACTGATCGCGGCTCTGCTCGGTTTCAGCGGGCTCGTGGTGGAAGCGACCGGTATCTGGAAGACCCTGTTCGTGGTGTTTGTGCTCGGCGCAGTGGCGACGCTGCTGCTGCATCGCTCCCGGATTTAACGCAGTCATCATGATGGCAAGAAAAGTCAATCGAATGCTCGCGACGGGTACGGACACCCTGAAGGCCGGCGCGGCGGTAGGGAGAGCTGCCACAGCGGCAAGGAGTGCCGCGCGCCGGAGGCATGGACGCTCCGCGGAGGAACTCGAGGTTTTGGTGGCGGACATCCAGCACCTGCTGGATCGCGTGGACCGCTGGCTGAGCCTTGAGCAGCGCACCTGCCCGTCCCGGCGCCGCCCGCAACCCTCAGCCGCGCTGCTGCGGGCGCGCAACGCCGCCGGACGCTGTGTGTTTGCCTACACGTTGCACCTGAGCGACCCGTGTTCCTTAGATCGCCCCTTGCACGTTCCAACGCGACATTTGCCGCCACACTGAGCCGTCCCCGGACAAGCTCCTCCCGGGGGCGGCATTTTTTCTCAGCAGATCTTTGCCGCGGGCGCCAGTCAGCTCGGCGGGCGCCGCCGGCCAGTACGCGTGCTCGCGCGTGCCGGCGGGGGCTTGGGCTCGGGTAGCTTGACCGCCCGGCTCAGGTGCGGACTCGCAGCGGTGGAATGCGGCAGTCCCATCGCCTCGACGAAGTGCGCCTGAAATTTCGGCTCGATCGCCGTCTCGATCTTCTCGACACGCCGCACCAGCTCCTCGATCGTGCGGCGTGAAGACTGGTCAAGGAGCGCAATGCGCGCGCCGGTGCCGGCCGCGTTGCCGGCCGAGGACACCTCGTTCAGATCACAGTCGGGGATCATGCCGAGCACCATCGCGTACTTGACGTCGATGTGGCTGCCGAAGGCACCGGCCAGGCGGATGCGATCCAGCTGGTTGACCCCCAGGTGATCCATCAGCAGCCGGATGCCGGCGTAGAGCGCGGCCTTGGCCAGCTGGATGGCGCGCACGTCGTTCTGCGTGATCATGAGGGGCGCGGCGCCTGCAGCCTGATAAAGGGTGTAGGCGAAGGTGCGTCCGGTGGCGACGATGCGCACACTGCGCGCGGCGAGTTCCCCGTCGATGACCCCGTCCTGGCTGATAATGCCGGCGAGGAACATTTCCGCGATCACTTCGATGATCCCGGAGCCACAGATGCCCGTGACTCCGGTGCGCACCACCGCCTGCTCGAACCCCGGCTCATCGGACCACAGGTCCGACCCGATCACCTTGAAGCGCGCCTCGAGTGTCGCCGGGTCGATGCGCACGCGCTCGATCGCCCCGGGCGCGGCGCGCTGGCCGCAGCTGATCTGCGCGCCCTCGAAGGCCGGCCCGGTGGGGCTGGAGCAGGCGAGCAGCCGGCTGCGGTTGCCGAGCACGATCTCCGCGTTGGTGCCGACGTCCACCAGCAGCGTGAGCTTATCGGAGAGGTCCGGACGCTCGGCGAGGATGACACCGGCGGCATCCGCGCCGACGTGGCCGGCGATGCAGGGCAGCGTGTAGACGCGTGCGCCGGGATTGAGGTTCAGGGCGATCTCGCTTGCCTTGAAGCGCAGGGCTTCATCGGTAGCGAGCGCGAAGGGCGCACCGCCAAGCTCGACCGGATCGATGCCGAGCACGAGGTGGTGCATGATCGGGTTGCCGACGATCGTCACCTCGAGGAGGTCGGTTACCGCGACCTTGGCTTCGCGCGCCACGTCAGCGGCGAGGCTATTGAGGGCGCCACGCACCGCCTCGGTCATCTGCTGCGCGCCCCCCGGGTGCATCATTGAGTACGAGACGCGGCTCATCAGATCCTCGCCGAAGCGGATCTGCGGGTTCATGAGGCCGCCGGAGGCGACGACCTCACCGGATTCCAGGTCGCACAGGTGTCCGGCGATGGTGGTGGAGCCGACATCGACCGCGAGCCCGTAGATGTGCTCGTGCAGGCCCGGCCAGACGGCGACGATCTGCTGGCCGCCATGCACGGCGGCGGTGACCTTCCAGGACCCCTGGCGCAGGGTGGCCTGCAGGGTGCGCAGGACCGAGACCTCGCAGGTGAGCCCGGAGAGCTCCCATTCGCGCTCGAGCGCCTTCACGAGCCGCTCCAGGTCGCCGGACGGGTCGTGCATGTCCGGTTCGCGCACTTCCACGTAGTGCAGGCGCACCACCGGATCGAGCGTGATGGCGCGCGCCTCGGCGGCCTTGCGCACCACCTGGCGATGCACCTGACTGCCGGGCGGCACGTCGATGACCAGATTCCCCTCGATCTTCGCCTGGCAGGAGAGGCGATGGCCGGCCGGCAGCGGGCGACGGCGCGAGAAATTCTGCTCGGTTGCGCCCGCCGCCGAGAGGTGCGTGGCGCTGGAACTTACGCCGTGCTTGGCAAAGTCCCCTTCCATGACCAGCACCTGGCAGCGCCCGCACAGCGCCCGGCCGCCGCAGACCGAGTCGACGTCGACCCCGAGGCTGCGCGCCGCCTGCAGCAGCGGCGTGCCGAGTGGGAAGCGCCCGCGCTTGCCCGAGGGCGTGAAGACGACCAGTGCGTCCTCTGCGCTCATGTCGGGCTCTGGGCGCGCCTCCGGTGTCCACCCTCACGCCGGCCCCGGGCAGCGCCTTCGGCGGGCGCCGCGACGCCGCCGCCCGCCTGCATCGGCGGGGCTTCGCGGAACCGGCGTATCCAGCGTGCGCAGTCCGGATCGTGGCCCATCATGACGTCAGCCCCCATGCACGCCTTCACGATCTCCACGTGCATGGGGTTCATGATCGCGGAGGTGAGTCCTGCGCCGATGGCCATGCTGAGGAATACCGCGCTGATGCCTTCGCGCGCCGGCAGCCCGAAGCTCACGTTCGAGGCACCGCAGGTGCTGTTCACCTTGAGTTCGTTCTTCAGGCGTCCGAGGAGGCGCATCACCTGTACGCCCGCCTGGTTGATGGCGCCGATCGGCATGACCAGCGGGTCGACGACGATGTCGCTGTAGGGGATGCCGTGATCGCGCGCGCGATGCACGATTCGCTTGGCGACCTCAAAGCGCACGTCCGGGTCCTCGGAGATGCCGGTCTCGTCGTTGGAGATCGCCACCACCGCCGCGCCGTACTTCTTCACCAGCGGCAGCACGCTCTCGAGGCGGTCCTCTTCGCCGGTGACGGAGTTCACCAGCGGCTTGCCCTTGTACACCGCCAGCCCCGCCTCGAGCGCGGCGACGATCGAGGAGTCGATCGACAGCGGCACGTCGGTGATCGACTGCACCAGCTGGATGGTCTTGGCAAGGATCGCCGGCTCGTCCGCGAGCGGAATGCCGGCGTTGACGTCGAGCATCTGCGCGCCGGCGGCGATTTGCGCCAGCACGTCCGACTCCACGCGGCTGAAGTTGCCCGCGGCCATTTCGGCGGCGAGGATCTTGCGCCCCGTGGGATTGATGCGCTCGCCGATCATCACGAACGGGCGCTCGAAGCCAATGACGACTTCGCGCGTGGCAGAACTGATTACGGTATCGGTCATGAGGCTATCCTGTTTGAATTCGTTGCCGCGCCTCGCCCCGGGTGCCAGGGCACGCGCCCGGCGAGCACCCCGGAGCGCTCGATGATCTCCGCCACGGTTTCCTCCTGGCGATAGGCCATCAGGTGCACGCCATGCACGCCCCGGATGGTACGAATCTCCTCGACCAGTTCGGTGCACAGCCTGCGCCCCTCGAGCGCCTGGTCGGTCGCGCCCCGCAACCGCTCGATCACCGCGTCGGGGATGTGTACGCCCGGTACGTGGGTGCGGATCCAGTCGGCCGCCTTGGCGGACTTCAGCGGTCCGGTACCGACCATGATGAAGACCTGGTCGAGCAACCCGAGCTCCTCCACCTGTTGCATGAAGCTCCTCAGCAGCGGCACGTCGTAGCAGTACTGGGTCTGGATGAACTGCGCGCCGGCGGCCACCTTCTTGGCGAGCCGCGCGGCGCGCCACTCCACCGGGCGGGCGAAGGGGTTCTCCGCCGCCCCGAGCAGCACCCGCGGCGCGTGGGTGATCTTGCGGCCGGAAAGGAATCGATGCTCGTCGCGCAGCGTCCGTGCCGTCTCCAAAAGCGACATGGAGTCCAGATCGAACACCGGCAGCGCCTGCGGGTGATCGCCCGCCTGCACGCCGTCGCCGGTCAGGCACAGGAGGTTGCAGACGCCCATGGCGGCGGCGCCGAGGATGTCGCCCTGGATGGCGATGCGGTTCTTGTCGCGGCAGGAGATCTGCATCACCGGCGCGTAGCCCACGCGCGTCAGGAGGGCGCACACCGCCAGGCTCGACATATGGCAGTTGGCGCCCGAGCCGTCGGTGGCGTTGATGGCGTCCACGTAGCCGTCGAAGATGCGGGCACGCTGGTACACCTCTTCCGGATCCGCAGAATCCGGCGGCGCCAGCTCGCTGGTCACCACAAAGTGCCCGGCGCGCAGCAGCCGCTCGAAGCGCCCGGGGGAGGTGTGCCCGGGCAGGATCGGCAGCGGATAGCCCGGGACCGGTTCGTCCTCGAAGATCATCGCGGCGTCCCTTCGGTGCGCTCGCGCACCACGCGCAGCCAGGAGGAATGGCCCTGCAGGCGCCGATCCACCGCCGCCTGGACCTCACGGAGCGCCTCCGCGCCGCCGGGGATGCGCGCGCTGCCGGTGACGGCCTCGCGCCACACGCACTTCATCTCCGGGCGCACCTCGCAGTTGCCATTGGCGCGTACGCCGCCGCAGGGACCATTGCGCAGATTCTTCGGGCAGTTCATCGGGCAGGACATGCCGGTCGAGCTCAGGATGCACTGCCCGCACATGCGGCAATCGAACAGGAACCCCTTCACCGTGCGTTCCACGGCGGCCACCGGGCGCTCGAGGCGCTCGTGGCCGATCGCCCGCAGGAGCGGATCGAGGCCGACGAGTACGTTCTCGAAGGCGCGGTAGAAGGCATTGAGGCCGCGTGCGTGGCGCACGGACCATTGTCGGACGGCGTACACCTTAGGGCTCCGGCTTGAGCAGTCCCTTCGCCTTGATCAGCGCTTCCAGCGCCTCGTCGGTGAAGGAGGCCTCCAGCCGCGCCGCGGCCGCGCCGGCTTCGGCCCGAAGATCATCGCCGCAGGGGGTCGGGTCGCTGCGTTTCCAGTCCGCCAGGTAGGCATCCGAGCTGCCCTTGCCGGCGCGCATGGCGGCGCGGTCGACCGCCTCCTGGAAGCGCTGCGACAGCTGCACCTTGGCGACTTCGCGCCCGCGCTTCACCAGCACCTGCGCGGGAATGTCGCGCCAGGAGATGACGATCAGACTGGCCATGCGGGAGAGTCCTGAGGCGAGGCCAGGGCGCGCAGGCGCGTGCCGAGATCCCCGTAGCCGGTGAAGCGGTACTCGAAGGCGAAGCCCATGCGGATCGCGATCTCGCGCGCCCGCTCGATGTTTTCCGGCTTGGCGGCCTGCGCCAGATACACCAGGCGGCGGTAGTTGCGGAAGTACTCGTCCTTGAGCTCCGGGTGGCGGTCGATGCCGAGGCCGCGGATCACGAAGCGCTCAAAGTTCTTGAGCAGGAAGTCAGTGAGGTAGAAGGTGCCGGGCTCGGCCTCGGCGAGCGCGGCGAAAACCGCAGGCGTGGCGAAGAACTCGTAGCAGTGTGCACCGGGAAGGCGCTCCACGCCTTCGGCCCTAAGCACCGCATCGAGCGCCCCACCGGTGCCGCAGTCGGCATAGGCGACGAAGATCTGCGCGTAATTGGCGCGCTGCGCGCGGATCTCGGCCTGCACGGCCGGGGCGATGCGCTCGGGGCGATTGTGCAGTTCCGCGGGCAGGCAGCGCACGTCGATGGCCGACCAGTCGTTGGCGCGGCGCAGGGCCGCGATCTCGCGGGCGAGCGCGCCACAGGCGATGATGAGGGTGCCGCGGCGCGAGTCGCTCATGTGTTGACGCGCCGGCGCAGTGCTCAGGCGGCGCGGGTCGCGCGCCGCTGGGCGAGCAGGTTCTTGGCGGTCTCCACGGCGATCGCCGCATCGCGGCAGTACGCGTCCGCACCGACGGCCTTGCCGAATTCCTCGTTGAGCGGCGCGCCCCCGACCAGCACGATGAAGTCGTTGCGGATGCCGGTTTCCTTCATCTTGTCGATGACGACCTTCATGTACGGCATGGTCGTGGTGAGCAACGCCGACATGCCGAGGATGTCGGGCTTGTGCTCCTCGAGCGCCGCCAGATACTTCTCCACCGGATTGTTGATGCCGAGGTCGATCACCTCGAAGCCGGCGCCCTCGAGCATCATCGACACGAGGTTCTTGCCGATGTCGTGGATGTCGCCCTTGACGGTGCCGATGACGATCTTGCCGATCGGCGGCACGCCGGTCTCGGCAAGCAGCGGGCGCAGGATCTCCATGCCGCCCTTCATCGAGTTGGCCGCGAGCAGCACCTCGGGGACAAACAGGATCCCGTCGCGGAAGTCGATGCCGACGATGCGCATGCCTTCGACGAGGGCATCGTTGAGGGTCTTTTCGGCGCTCCAGCCGCGCTCGAGGAACAGGCGCGTGGCTTCCTCGACCTCCGCCTTCAGCCCGTTGTACAGATCGTCGTGGACCTGTTCGGTGAGCTCCTGATCGTTCAGGTCGCGTAAATTGAATTCGCCTTCGGCTTGCTCTGCCATTGTCGAAATCTCCATGCGCGACTACGGGTTAGCGCCTCGCGCGGGCGCTCACCACGGCATGGTAAGGGGAGGGTACCGGAGGCAATGGCTGCTTAGCGACCGCGACATGCCGCAAAGCGACAGGCGGCGCAATAAGGCAAGCCGCGCGCGTGCGCACCTCCTCAGGCCGGTACCAGTTCGCCGCGGGCGCCGCCGGCGGTTTTGGCGGCGCGGCTCTGGCGCTCCGCGCTCGGCGGGCAACCGAACTGGGCGCGGTAGCAGCGCGAGAAGTGCGGCGGGGACTGAAAGCCGCAGGCGGTCGTGATGTCGATGATCGGCATCGAGGTCTGCAGCAGCAGTTCGCGCGCGCGGCGCAGCCGCATCTGCAGGTAGTAGCGTTTCGGCACGCAGTTCAGGTGGCGTTTGAACAGGCGCTCGATCTGCCGGCGCGACAGCCCGGTGGCGGAGGCGATCTCATCGAGTGACAGGGGCTTCTCGATGTTCTCCTCCATCAGCTGTGCCACCTTGATGAGGCTCTCGTGCGAGACGCCGATCTGCGCGCGCAGCGGCACGTACTGCCGGTCGCGGTCGCTGCGGACCCGGTCGACGATGAACTGCTCGGAAATGAGCTGCGAGACGTGCGCACCGTGCTTGCTTTCCACCAGGTGCAGCATCAGATCGAGCGGCGCCACGCCGCCGGAGCAGGTGAAGCGGTCGCGGTCGATGCTGAAGAGCTGATCGCTCAGCTGGATGCGCGGGAACTCCTCGCGCAGCGCCGAGAGATTCTCCCAGTGAATGGTGGCGCGGTAGCGGTCCAGGAGGCCGGCTTTCGCCAGCGCATAACCGCCGGTGCACAGCGCCCCCAGCGGCACGCGCCGCTCGGCCAGGCGCTTGAGCGCGGCCAGCATCTTCGGCGACACCGCCGCCTGCACGTCCACCCCGCCACACACGAACAGGATGTCGACCGCGCCGACGGCGTCGAGGGCGTGCGTCGGCGACAGTTGCAGCCCGTTGCTCGCCGGAGTCGGCTGCCCGTCGAGGCTCACGATCGACCACTCGTACACGCTCTGGCCGGTAATGCTGTTCGCCATGCGCAGCGGCTCGACCGCGTTCGACAGCGCAATCATCGAGTAGCGCGGCAGCGTCAGGAAGGCGAACTTGCTGCGGGAGAACGTCACATGCCGGATTTTACCACATGCTTGCCTGATTGCGACACCGGGCGCTCAAGCCGCTCGGAGCGGGTGACAGCGCTGGCGTAACCGACGCCGCGGACCTGGGCGCGGAGCGATTGTTGTAATGTTGATCCCATAATGAAATGAACTGAAGGAACTTGCCGTCCCATGGCGAGCTTCATCGAATCCCGCTCCATCGACTACGTGCCCCTGTCCGAACGCCACGGCAAGGTCTGGCACCTGTGGCCCGTATGGTTTGCGGGCGATGCGCACCTGGCGACGGTGGCGGTCGGGGTCCTGGGCATCGCCCTCGGCGGTAACTTCCTGTGGACGGCCATCGCGGTCGTGCTCGGGGGGCTCCTCGGCACCTTCTTCATGGCGTTCCATTCGACGCAGGGACCGCAGCTCGGGCTGCCGCAGATGATCCAGTCGCGACCGCAGTTCGGCTATACGGGGGCGCTCCTGGTCTGGGGCGTGGCCATGGTGTCCTACATCGGCTACAACGCGTTCAACCAGGTGCTCGCCGGGCAGGCCATCCATCAGCTGCGCCCGGCGATTCCTGCGACCTCGCCCGTGAGCCTCACCGGGTTCGCTCTGGTGGCCCTGACGCTGGCCGCGGTGGGTTACGACAAGATCCATCTGGCACAGCGCGCCTTCGCCTTCCTGATGATCGCCATCCTCACGGTGTTCTCCTGCGGGGCACTCTTCCTGGTGCATCTGCCGGCGGCGCAGTGGGACCCCGGCGGCTTTCACGGCGTGCCGTTTCTCGCGCAGCTCTTCGCCGCCGCCTCCTACCAGCTGAGCTGGTCGATCTACGTCTCGGACTACTCGCGCTACCTGCCCCCGAACGTCGGGGTGCGCGAATCATTCTGGTGGACGTACCTCGGCGCCTTCATCGGCGGGGCCTGGATGATGCTGGTCGGCACCGTCGCGGCCGCCGCCGCCCCCAAGCTCGACGTCGCCGCCGCGATGGAATTTGCGGCTGACCAGATTTACCCGGGCTTCGGCAAGGTGCTCCTGATCGGCGCCGTGCTCGGCCTGATCGCCGTGTCGACGCTCAACTTCTACGGTGCATCGTTGACCTTGTTGAGCGTCGCGGACACGCTGAAGCCGCTGCGCAGCAGCGCCGCCAAGCGGCTGGCGAGCCTCGCCATCGCCTTCATTGCCAGTACCGCGATCGCGTTCGAGGCCTCGAGCAGCTTCGGCAGCCGCTTTGCGGACCTGCTGGCGGTACTGCTGTACCTGTTCACGCCGTGGACGGCGATCAACCTCGTGGATTTCTACGTGGTGCGCAAGGGCCACTACTCGATCCGCGAGATCTTCAATCCGGATGGCATGTACGGGCGCTGGAACTGGCGCGGGCTCATCGCCTACGCCGTGGGCTTCATGGCGATGATCCCGTTCTTCAGCACCGAGGAGTGGCGCGGGCCGGTGGCGCGCGCGCTCGGCGGCGCGGACATCGCCATGCTGATCGGGCTGCCGGTGTCCGCCGGGGTGTACCTGTGGGCGTACCGCGCGTTCGATCTGCCCGCCGAGGTGCGCCGGGCCGCCGTGGCGGACGCGGGTCTCGAACCGGGCGCCGCGGCGGCGGGGACGGCGGTTTCCTAGGCGGCGCGCTAGCGCACATGCCCAAGATCGTCGACCACGACAAGCGCCGCGATGAGATCGCGCTCATCGCCTGCCGTGTGGTCGCCGAGCACGGCTTTGAGAAGGCCAGCATGGTGCGCATCGCACGCGGTGCCGGCTACACCACCGGCATGCTCGCGCACTACTTCGACAGCAAGCAGGACATCATCGTAGCGGCGCTGCGGCTGATCCTGCGGCGCATCGATGAGCGGCTGCTGCAGCCGGCCACCGCGGCCGCCCGCCCCGACCTGCTGGCACTGCTGACCGAAGCGCTGCCGGTGGATGAGCAGCGTCGCACCGAGTGCGCGTTCTGGGTCGCCTTCTGGGGGCAGGTGAGCACCGACCGGCGTCTGCGGCGCATCAATGGCTGGGTGCACGCAGAGTACCTGCGCTTGTTCGAGCGCTGCCTCGCGCAGGGCTGGGAGGCATGGGCGGAATGGCCCGCGACCACTCGCGAGCCGGTGCTGCGTTCACTCGTCACCTTCATCAATGGCCTCACCGCCGGCGCGATCGCCAACGCGGGCGATTGGCCCCCGGAGCGCCAGGTCGAGCAGTTGCGCCTGCAGCTCGAGCTGCTGCACGGCTGGGCGCTCGGCAGTGCAGGGGCCCCGGCGGCGCAGCGCGCCGCCGGGGCCTGAAGCGCGCCGCTGCACGTCTGCCGTGGGTTCGTCCACGACCAACACGCGCAGGCGCTGCGACTCACTCGCCCGCGGCAAGCACGCACTCCCTATACGACCACGAGCTGCGCCGCCGCACCTAACATCAACGGCAGCCGACTCTTGAGATTCGCTAGACCGCCCCCCCGCCCTCGTTCTGCCAGCTCTCGGTAATGGCGGCCCGGCGTTATGTTGCGGCTTTTGCGTTGCGTGAAGGGTTCGCCGTCAGGTCCTGGTATCAGGATGTGCAGACCGGCGCGGGAGCGGATGCGCTGCTGCTGCGACAGGGACTTGAAGACTATAACCAGGTGCGCGCGTTCAGGCATTTGCCAATTTGTTTTCCGTCGACGATACGGCCCGCACCGCTAGTTTGGGCCAGGTTGCTGCTTACTGTTGTTGGCTACGCGCTCCTCCTCGTCAGCAACGCGCTGCTGATCCGGGGGACACTGCCCTGGGCCCGTATTCAAGTGCGCGGCACACCAGTTGTCGGACATGTTGTACAGACCCGAACTGGCACAGGATTCCAACAGGAGAATAAGCGCAACGATGGATGTAATTCTCATGCTGGGCATCAACGTTGCCGCTCTAGCGCCGCAAAAGCGACGGCGATTGAGGCCGTACGTCTTTTGCATAAACCAACTCCTGAGCACTGGTGGTTGAAACTTGAACAATGCAGGTTGTTTGCTTCCATGCACGCGGTCTGTTCGTTGTCGAACAGATGACGACTAGCGCGCAGGCATGTGCTCTTCCGGGCCGCAAAGGGGCAACGAATGTTCGCCGCTGCCAAGATGCGCACGCCGCACGCGCTCACGCTCGTGAGAGTTCATGGCTCACCTCTCGATGGCGACCTTGTCACACTTGAACTTCACAGTGCTGTTCGCCTTCGCCGTCATGCCGTCCCGAATCTGCGCGCACATCGCTTCAGTCTAGAAACCTGCGATGGGCGTCGCTTGTCCGCTCACGTGCATGTACAAGAGCCACACGAAGAAGTGTGATGACAATGCGTCCATGATCGTGCTCCCGTCTCCGGCAGCTGCCTCGCTTGGAGTACGGTGCCCCGAGGGGACACGTCATCGTTAGGATTGATTTGCTACGGGGCCGGATGATCTTGGAACGATAAGTTAAGTCTTCTGGGTGCGGCCTGCTCAGGCCACGGCCCCGGTTCGGTTTTGAGACCCAGCGCACATTTCGCCTCGGCAGCGTCGTTAAACGGCTCTAGCCGGGGAAAATGTGACCCCCAACAAGGAGGCTGAATATGTCCAGGCCAGCGAGAATGCTGACAGGCGGCCCGGCAACCGACGATCCGGATAGCTCCATGGGCACGGATACAGAAACCACCATGGCTCCCGTGATCGCGGGCTATTCGGACTCAGCGCGCGGCATGCGTTTGCGGCTGCGGGTCGATGACCGCGAGCTGATGGTGGACGAGCGCCCCTCGAGCATCACCATTGGCCGTGCCGAATGACGTCGTAGTTAAGGGCCACCTGAGCTCGCGCCTGCACGCCCGCATCGTGATCGGTCGCAGCAACTTCGTATTGATCGACCAGAGCACGAACGGGACCTTCGTACAGACCGGCTACGGAGAGGAATTGTTCATACGCCAGGACATCCTGCAGCTCAAGGGGCAGGGCATGATCGGCCTCGGATGCCTGCCCGAGCATGGGCTCCCGGCACACCATCCACTTCACCTGCGAAGAGATCTGCTGACGCTCAGTACGCGGAACCGCCCCGATGAGTATCCAACTCGATCGCTGTCTTCGGGTGAAATTTCCTAGCCTTGTCGCCTCCTAGGCGTCGGGAGAACTCAAGGCATACTGCCCAGAGGGCAAGGCACAGCAACGAGATGGCCGTCCAGGCTATCGCGATCTGCAATGCGAGCATTAACACGCGTTGTACTCCATGTATGACGCTGCGCCATCATCAGACTCCTGGTGCCTGTCGTTGACCGTGAGCCGTGTCACGGCGTTTTGCGAGCGCGCGAATATGTCACGGAGCTTCTTCCCGCACGACGAGAATCTGGGCGGATTTGCCTGAAAGGTCACCTCCCGGGAAAGGATGGGAGGTTGAAGGTTGTGAGGTGGGCCGCATATCAGATGGGCGGTGCTGATGACGCTGCGACGGGCGATCCTGCAGAGCTTCCCACCAGCAGCGGAGCGGAGGAAGCGGCTGCGTTGGCTCGCAGCGGCAGCACGCAACAGAAATTGAGAGTTAGTGGCTGGTCACTTGCAGCGTGAACAGACGCGATCGCCGACCCTTCCGCTCTCGGGCTCGCTGCCGAGAGTTAAAGAGGGCGGCGTGGCGATTCTTTATCCCCCGGTGTTGGTGTGGCGCCAAGCTGGCCCGCCGCAATAGCTGCAACCACCAGGTTTCGTTCCCGGGCGCTGACAGGCCAAACCACGTCACAGGCCAGGCAATACGCGTCAACGATGTTGCCGGTCTTTAGCAAACTAAGCAGCGCGCGCCGCGTGTACGCGAGTTGCAGTTGCTGCTGGCCGCACAAGGGGCAGGTTGAGAAGAAAGAAACGGGCTTAGTCATGGGAGCCGATCCGTTTCCCAGGCCGCGATCGGAGACGCTTCTTCGCTGACGCATTCATGGCACTCCAGCGCCTCTGCGTTCTTCTGGCGCGTAGCTTACCCCTGTCTGACATACCTCAGCGCGACCTTTTGACTTATTGCGGTCGATCCCCCGCTGACTGGAGAGGGTCGTCACCAGGCGACTGAGACAGCGACGGTCGAACAGCGGATCGTAGATCTTGAGAAGCTAGTGACCCACCGGAATGGAGCCTGAGCCATTTCCATGGCGCGCCGGCTGGAGCAAGTTGCCATGGCGATCAGCAATTCGGGGTGTGCCTGCGACGGACAGGGATCGCGGCTCGTGGTCCGTTTCGGCCGCCGTGCGCCGCATCTGGCGGCGCTGCGGGCGACGCTCAGGCCTTCAACTGCAGGTTCTCCGGGTCGTAGGGCGATTCGCGCAACACGGTCGCCTGCTTCTTCTCGCCCAGGATCAGGATCGACAGCGGTGTGCCCGGTTCGGCGTACTCGGCCTTCACGTAGCCGATCGCGAGGCTCTTCTTGACGTGGTGCCCGTAGTAGCCGGAGGTGGCCCGCCCGATCATGCGGCCGCTCTTGTCGAAGAGCGGCTCGTTCCCCAGCGGGTCGGCATCGGTGACGCCATGCACCTCGAGGGTGACGAAGCGGTTCGGGACGCCGGCGGCGAGCTGCTTCTCGAGCGCCGCGCGGCCGATGAAGTCGCCCTTCTTCATGCGCACGAAACGATCCAGGCTCGCCTCGAAGGGCGTGTAGTCGGGCGTCATGTCGCTGCCCCACATGCGATACGACTTCTCCATCCGCAGTGACTCCATGGCGCGCATGCCGACCATGCCGATACCGTGCGCGGCACCGGCCTCGAACAGCGCATCGAACAGGTTGTGCGCGTACTCGATCGGGAAGTGCAGCTCCCAGCCGAGCGAGCCGACGAAGTTGACGCGCAGCGCGTACACGTCCACCGCGAGTGCCGCCTCGATGGTCTGCGCCGTCAGCCAGGGGAATGAATCGTTGTCGAGGGGCGTGTCAGTAAGCTGGGTGAGTACCGCGCGCGACTGGGGTCCGGCGAGCACGAAACAGCCGCGCGTGTTGGTGATGTTGCGCAGCGCCACCGAGCCGTCGTGCGGCAGCGCCCGGGTGAGGTAGTCCCCGTCGTAGCGCTCGGCCGCGCCGGCGCTGACGACGTAGAAGTGCTCATCCGCGATCTTGGTGATCGTGAACTCCGAGCGGATGCCGCCGCGGCGGGTGAGGGCATGCGAGAGCGCCATGCGGCCGATCTTGGTCGGCACCTTGTTGGCGACGAGGCTGTCGAGCCAGGCTTCGGCGCCCGCTCCGGTGACCTCGTGCTTGGTGAAGGGCGTGAGATCGATGATCCCGGCCTGCTCGCGCATCAGGCGCACTTCATGGCCCACGTGCGGGAAGTAGTTGGTGCGCCGGAAGCTCCACTGGTCGCGCGGCTCGACGCCCGGCGGGGCGAACCAGTTGGCGCGCTCCCAGCCGTAGCGCTGGCCCCACACCGCGCCCCTGGCGCTCAGCTTGTCGTACACCGGGCTCGTCTTGGCGGGACGCCCGTCGGCGCGCTCCTCATCGGGGAAGTGCACGGTGAAGACGTTGCGGTAGGTCTCCTCGTTCTTCTTCACCACGTAGCGCTTGGAGGTGTAGGCGCCGTAGCGGCGCGGGTCGACCGCCAGCATGTCGATCCCGGGCTCACCCTCGGTGATCCACTCGGCGAGCTGCCAGCCCGAGCCGCCGGCGGCGGTGATCCCGAAGCTGTGGCCCTCGTTCAGCCACACGTTCTGCACCCCCCAGGCGGGGCCGATCAGCGGGCTGCCGTCGGGCGTATAGGAGATCGGGCCGTTGACGATGTCCTTGATGCCGCAGTTCTCGAGCGCCGGCACGCGGCGCGTCGCGGCCTCCACGTACGGCACCAGCCGGTCGAGGTCGCCCGGAAACAGGCTGCGGCCGAACCAGTCCGGCACGCCGTCGGCGAAACGCGCCGGGGCACCCTTCTCGTAGGGACCCAGGATCCAGCCCATGCGCTCCTCGCGCAGGTAATAGGACTGATCGGATTCGCGCAGCACCGCCAGTTCGCGGCCGCCGTTCTGGCGATACTGCTTCAGCTCGGGGGATTCGTCGTAGACGATGTACTGGTGCTCGACCGGGATCGCCGGCACGTTGAGCCCGAGCAGGCGGCCGGTCTCGCGGGCGTAGTTGCCGGTGGCGAGCACCAGATGCTCGGCGCGGATCTCGCCCTGGGAGGTGCGCACCAGCCACTCCCCGGAAGGCGTGCGCGTGATCGCCTGCGCTTCGGTGTGCTCGTAGATCTCCGCACCGGCGCTGCGGGCGCCCTTGCGCAGCGCCATGGTGAGATCCGCGGGCGCGATGTGACCGTCATCGGGGTGGTAGAGCGCGCCGATGATCGCCGCCGTGTCGGCGCTGCCGCCGAGCTCGACCAGGGGCCACAGCTCCTTCACGCGCTTCGGCGTGATCACCTCGAACGGCACGCCGATGGTGTTGGCCGTGCCGCAGTACTTCTGGTACTCGTCCATGCGCTCCTTGCAGGTCGCAAGGCGCAGGTTGCCGGTCACGTGGAAGCTCACGTCCTGCCCGGTCTCGGCCGGCAGGCGCTTGTACAGATCGACGGAGTACTTGTGCAGCTGGCCAACCGTGTAGCTCATGTTGAACAGCGGCAGCAGACCCGCGGCATGCCAGGTCGAGCCGGCGGTCAGTTCGGTGCGTTCGATCAGCGCGACGTCCTTCCAGCCTTTCTTTGTCAGGTGATAGAGCGTACTCACCCCGACGACGCCGCCACCGATCACCAGCACCCGAACATGCGTCTTCACGAGTCGATTCTCCGCGTGAGGCAGGCAAGCTGCGCGTGCCGCCGGAAATTTGAGTGTAGCCCGCGGTACCCCCGCCGGGACTCCAATTGCGACAGTGCCTTGTCTAAATGATCCCGCGGCTCGCTTCGCCGAGGAACTGCGCGACGTAGGGCGCGAAGGAGCGCCACACCTCGAGGCGAAATGCCTGTGCGTCCGTGCGCCACAGCACCACCTCCGCCTTGCCGAGCACGGTGCGGGTGCACATCCCGACCGGGAAGAACTGCAGGTCCAGGTCAAGCGGGCAGCCGCCGGCGAGCACGGCGGCCGCATGCGGCCCATGCGCCAGCAGCGCCACCTGACGGTGACTCACGTCGACCAGGGAGTGGGGCAGTTGCGCCAGCGAGCGCTCCAGTCGCATTGCCAGTCCCGCCTGCTCGGCCGGCGCCACCAGCAGCCACTCGTCGGGCCCGAGCCACAGCGCCGCGCGCTCGCCCGTGACCCCGGCGCGGCAGGCTTCCGCGGGCAGCGGCACGCCGAGGGCCGCCTGCGCGGCGGCGCGCACCGCCTCATCCCCGCGCAGCACCCAGCGCGCGGCCGCCGGCAGCGAGCGCAGCCACAGGCTCTCGCTCACGAGCGCGGATCTTCGGGCGGGCGTGAGGTCAGCCATGGATGCGCGCACCGCTTGGGTCATAGAACACGCTCGCGGTGACTTCGACCGCCACCTCGCCGCGAGCGGTGGCCACGTAGAGCGTCTCGCCCATGCGGGCGCGCCCCCCGGCGACGAGTCCCATGCGCGATCGAGCGGCCGAGCGTGGCGCTCCGGTACGAGGAGGTGACGTGACCGAGCGGCCGCGTCGGTATCCGCGCGCCGGCTTGGCCCATCAGCTGCGCGCCTTCCTCCAGCACCACCTGCGGATCCCGGGTGAGCAGCCCCACCAGCTGACGGCGCTGCGGCGCGCTCATCGCCGGACGCGCCAGCGAGCGCTTGCCGACGAAGTCCGGCTTGCTCTTGCCGATCGCCCAGCCAAGTCCCGCGTCATCGGGCGTCACCGTGCCGTCGGTGTCCTGGCCGATGATGATGTAGCCCTTCTCGGCCCGCAGCACGTGCATGGTCTCGGTCCCGTAGGCGGTCATGCCCAGCTGGCGTCCCTTGTCCCACAGCGCTTCCCACACCGCCGCCCCGTAGTCGGCCGGCACGTTGACCTCAAAGCCCACCTCGCCGGTGAAGCTGACGCGGAACAGCCGCATCGGCACCTTGCAGATGTGCCCGCGCACGACGCTCATGTGCGGAAAGGCCGCGGCGCCGATGTCGACGTCGATGAGTCCCTCGAGCACCGCGCGCGCCTGCGGTCCCTGCACCGCGATCACCGCCCACTGCTCGGTGGTGGAGGTGAGCCACACCTTGAGCTCGGTCCACTCCGTCTGCAGATAGTCTTCCATCATGGCCAGCACGCGCGGCGCGCCGCCGGTGGTGGTGGTGACGTGGAAGCACTCATCGTCGATGCGCGCGACCACGCCATCATCGAAGATGAAGCCATCCTCGCGCAGCAGCACCCCGTAACGGCAGCGACCGACGGCCAGGCTGTTCCACGCGTTCACGTACAGGCGGTTCATGAAGGTGACCGCATCCGGACCCACGACCTCGATCTTGCCGAGCGTAGAGGCATCGAAGATGCCGCAGGCGCTGCGCGCGGCGCGGCACTCGCGTGCGACCGCCGCGTGCATGTCCTCGCCTCCTTGCGGGAAGAAGCGCGCACGCTTCCACAGCCCCACGTCCTCGAACACCGCGCCCTGGGCGGCCGCCCAGTCGTACATCGGGGTGCGGCGTATGGGATCGAACAGATCCCCGCGCGCGAGCCCCGCGAAGCTGCCAAAGGTGACCGGCGTATAGGGCATGCGGAAGGTCGTGAGCCCGACCTGCGGCAGGGTCTTTCCCAGGGAACGCGCGACGATGCCGAGCGCGTTCAGGTTGGAGGTCTTGCCCTGGTCGGTCGCCATGCCGGTCGTGGTGTAGCGTTTCACGTGCTCGATGGAGCGAAAGCCCTCGCGCAGCGCCAGCGCGAGGTCCTTGGCGGTGACGTCGTTCTGCCAGTCAACGAACGCCCGGCCGCGCGTGTGCGCGGTGCGTGGCAGCGCGCCGACGAAGCCGGACTCGCGCCGCCGGCGGCGGCTGCGGTGCCACGCGCCCGGCGCCACCGGCAGGGTCAACGCCCGGGCGGGCCGGGTCGAGCGCCTCGCGGGCGGCGGCTGCGCCGGCGGCGTAGCCGTCCGCCAGCACTTCCTGCAGCGTGAACACCCCGCGGCAGGCTCCGGCACTGCGCGCGCGCTCGGCCGCCGCCCCGGGAATGAAGGCCTGGAGCGCGGCGCTCCAGGTGAGCCGTCCGCGCGACTGCGAGTGCAGGTGCACGCTCGGAGTGAAGCCGCCGGACATGAGCACCAGATCGCACGGCTGCGTCTGGCGCTCACTCAGCTCCCCGCCGCCGAGGCGCGCCAGTTCGATGGCGCTCACGCGCCGGCGCCCGTGGGTGCCGAGGACGCAGGCCCCGGTGAGCACCGGGATGCCGGCGGCGCGCGCGCGTGCCACTCAGTGCACTCTCGGGGCGCGTATCGGCGATGCAGGCGATGAACACCCCGGCGCGCTGCAGGTCGAGCGCGGCCTCGTAGGCCTCATCGGCGGCGGTCACTACGACGGCGCGCGTTCCGGGCAGCACGCCGTAGCGGTTGAGGAAGGTGCGCGCGGCGCCGGCGAGCAGGATGCCGGGCCGGTCATTGCCGGCGAACACCAGCGGCCGCTCGATGCTGCCGGTGGCGAGCACCACCTCGCGCGCCCGCACCTGCCACTGCCGCTCGCGCGGCGCATCGGCCGCGGGGTGGGCGAGATGGTCGGTGAGGCGCTCGCTGAGGCCGACGAGGTTGTGCGGGAAGTAACCGAAGGCGGTCGTGCGGGTCAGGAGCCGCACGCGCGGATTGGCGCCCAGCGCGGCCAGCTGCGCGGCGAGCCAGGCGGCGGCCGGGCGGCCCTCGACCTCCCCGCCCGCGCCGGCCGGTTCGCTCAGCAGTGACCCGCCGGCCTCGGCCTGCTCGTCGCAGAGTATGACGCGGGCGCCGGCGTCGGCGGCGCTCACCGCGGCCGCCAGGCCCGCCGGCCCGGCGCCGACCACCAGCACGTCGCAGTGGGCGAACTGATTGGCGTAGGTGTCCGGATCGGCTTGCCTCGGGGCGCGCCCGAGACCGGCAGCGGCCCGGATGCGCGGCTCATACAGCGCATGCCACGCGCGGCGCGGCCACATGAAGGTCTTGTAGTAGAAGCCCGCGGGGATAAAGGGCGCGAAGAAGTCGTTGATCGCGCCGGCATCGAAGGCGAGGCTCGGCCAGCGGTTCTGGCTGTAGGCGGTGAGTCCCTCGTACAGCTCGACCTGCGTGGCGCGCAGGTTGGGGGTTTCGCGCCCCGCGTCGCGGCGCACGGTGACGAGCGCGTTCGGCTCCTCGGCGCCCGCAGCGAGCACGCCCCGCGGGCGGTGGTACTTGAAGGAGCGCCCCAGCAGGTGCACGCCGTTGGCGAGGAGCGCCGCTGCCAGGGTGTCCCCGGCACAGCCGCTGTACTCACGCCCATCGAAGCTGAAGTGCACCACGCGCGCGCGCTCGATGCGACCGCCCGAGGCCGTGCGCAGCCCCTCGTTCACTGCGGCGCCGCGCCCACGTCGGGACGCGCCTCGCCCACCTTGTAGGTGGCCAGGAAATGATCGGTGGTGGTATCGCGCAGCGCGTTGAAGAAGCGTCCGCAGCCGCGCGTGTGGCGCCAGCGCTCGGCATGCACGCCCCGGGTGTTGTCGCGGACGTAGAGGTAGTCGGCCCAGTTCTGCGTGTCGACCTCGCTCGGCTTGGCGGGGCGGGCAATGTGCGCCTGGCCGCCGTAGACGAACTCAGGCTCCGGGCGCTCGCCGCAGTAAGGACAGCGGATCAGGAGCATGGCGCGTGCGTCCCTTAATGCATGACCGCGGCGGCCGCGGCCTCGTCGATCAGGTCGCCATCGCGGAAGCGCTCGAGCGTAAACGGCGCGTTGATCGGATGGGGCTCGTCCTTGGCGATCGTCCAGGCAAACACATGCGCGGAACCCGGCGTTGCCTTGAAACCGCCGGTGCCCCAGCCGCAGTTGACGTACAGCCCCGGCACGGGGGTCTTGCCGATGATCGGCGAGCGGTCGGGCGTGACGTCCACGATCCCGCCCCAGGAGCGCAGCATCTTCAGGCGCCGGAACATCGGGAACAGCTCGCAGATCGCCTCGAGCGCGTGGCTGGTGATGTGTAGCCCGCCGCGCTGCGTGTAGGAGGTGTAGGCGTCGGTGCCCGCGCCGATGACCAGTTCGCCCTTGTCGGACTGGCTGATGTAGGCGTGGATGGTGTTGGACATGACCACGCATGGGAACACCGGCTTGATCGGCTCCGAGACGAGTGCCTGCAGCGGATAGCTCTCGAGCGGCAGGTGTATGCCGGCAAGCCCGAGCACGACGCTGGAATTGCCCGCGGCGGCCACGCCCACGCGCGGGGCGCGGATGGTGCCGCGGGAAGTCTCGACGCCGGCGATGCGGCCGTCGTCGTCCTTCAGAAAGCCCGTGACCTCGCAGTTCTCGATGATGTCGACCCCGAGCGCGTCGGCGGCGCGCGCGTAACCCCACGCAACCGCATCGTGGCGCGCGGTGCCGCCGCGGCGCTGCAGCGCCGCCCCCAGCACCGGGTAACGGATGTCGCCAATGTTCAGCGGCGGGCAGAAGGCCTTGGCCTCCTCGGGCGTCAGCCACTCGTTGTCGACGCCGGCGGCACGGTTGGCGTGGACGTGGCGCTTGAACACCTGCGCATCGTGCACCGTGTGCGCGAGCATCATGACGCCGCGGGGGGAGAACATGACGTTGTAGTTGAGCGCCTGCGCGAGGCCCTCCCACAGCTTCACCGCGTGATCGTAGAGCGCCGCGCTTTCATCGAACAGGTAGTTCGAGCGGATGATCGTGGTGTTGCGGCCGGTGTTGCCGCCGCCGATCCAGCCCTTTTCGAGCACGGCGATGTTGGTGAACCCGTGCTCGCTCGCCAAATAATAGGCCGCTCCCAGCCCGTGGCCGCCGCCGCCGACGATGATGGCGTCGTAGGCGCCCTTGGGCTCGGGACTGCGCCACTGCGGCTGCCAGCCGCGCTGGCCGGTCAGGCCCCGCAGGATAAGTGACAGGCCGGAGAAGGGTTGCATCCGGAAGGACCCTGCAGCTGTGCCCGGGTGGGCGCGCATCATGCTCCCGCGGGGCAGCGCGCAGTTAGGCCCCAGCCGGCGCCGGACTTGAACGGACGCGACATCGCGACACAACGGGCGCCTGGGCTCTCAGGCGCCCGGGGCGCTCAGCGCTCCTTTGATCGCGGTGCGCGGGTTCACGTGTTGGACGAACTCGGCGACGTAGTCATCGGCGGGTCGCTCCACGATGTCGCGCCCGGTGCCGCTTTGCACGATGCGCCCGCCCTCCATGATCGTGACCTGGTCACCGAGCTTCAGCGCCTCATCGAGATCGTGGCTGACGAACAGAATCGTCTTGCGCACGCGCTCCTGCAGCGCCAGCAGCTCATCCTGCAGCTTGCGCCGGATGAGCGGGTCGAGAGCGGAAAACGGCTCGTCCATGAGCAGAATGTCGGCATCGGTGGCGAAGGCGCGCGCCAGCCCCACGCGCTGCTGCATGCCGCCGGAGAGCTCGCTCGTATAGCGGTCGGCCCACTGCGACAGCCCCACGAGTTCGAGCTGGCGGTCGACGATCTCGCGGCGCTTCTCGGGCGGATCGCCGCGCAGCTCGAGGCCAAAACCCACGTTCTGACGCACGGTGCGCCAGGGAAGGAGCCCGAACTGCTGGAACACCATGGCGACGCGCTGGCGGCGGATGCGCCGCAGCGTCGCCGGATCGCAGGTGGCGCCGATATCGACCGTGGCGTCGGCATCGGCGACCAGCACCTGGCCGCGGGTGACCAGGTTCAGCCCGTTGGCGGCGCGCAGCAGCGTGGACTTTCCGGATCCGGACAGGCCCATCAGCACCGAGATCTCGCCGCGGGCGACCGCGAGCGAGGCACCCGCGACGCCCACCACGACGCCGGTCTTCTCGGCGATCGCGCTGCGCGTGCCGCCGGCATCGAGCAGGCCGAGCGCCTGCTGGATCGCCGCGGCGTGGGCGCGACGGCCGCCCTTGGCGCAGAAGAGGATGTCGACGGCGCGAAACTCCAGCGCGCTGCTCATGGTGAACCGGCCTTTTCCGCCGGGCGACTGATGCGGTCGAGCACGATGGCGAGCAGCACGATGACGAAGCCCGCCTCGAATCCCATGCCCACCTGCACCGAGTTGAGCGCGCGTACCACCGGCACCCCGAGGCCGCCGGCGCCCACCAGGGCGGCGATCACGACCATGGAGAGGCTGAGCATGATGCACTGGGTGACGCCGGCAAGGATCGTGGGTGCGGCGCTCGGCAGCTCGACCTTCCACAGCAGCTGCAGCTGCGTCGCCCCGAAGGCCTGGCCCGCCTCAACCAGGGACTTCGGCACCGAACTGATACCGAGCTGCGTCAGGCGGATCGGCGCCGGCAAGGCGAAGATGACCGTCGAGATCAGCCCGGGCACGACGCCCAGTCCAAAGAGCACCAGCGTCGGGATGAGGTAGACGAAGGTCGGAAGCGTCTGCATGAGGTCAAGCACCGGACGCAGGATCGCGAACAGCCGCGGCCGGTGGGCCGCGGCGATGCCGAGGGGCACACCGATGAGGGTCGACACCACCGCCGCCACGATGACGAGCGAGAGCGTCTCCAGCGTCGGCTCCCAGTAGCCCTGGTTCATGATGAAGAGGAGCGCCGCCACCACGAACACCACCAGCGGCCACGAGCGGCGCAGAAACCAGCTTAAGGCCGCAGCGCCCAGGACCAGGAGCGGGGAGGGGATGGCCCGCAGCAGTGCGGTGAGCCCATCGACGCTGCCGCGGATGACGGTCGAGATGCCGTTGAAGAGCACCCGGAAATGCGTCTTCACGTACTCGATCAGCACCGCGACCGTGTCGCCGACCGGGATCTTGTGATCGGCGAGCCAGCGCTCGAGGCTGAAGGCGGCGATCAGCTGCTTGGTGCCGAGCATCGCCGCCAGCGCCGGCCGGCCGTCGAAGGTGGTCACGCCCTGCAGCCACACGGCGACCGTGTCCGGGTTCGCCTTGAGGAAATTGGCGGCGGCGACCTCGGCGGGCTGGTGGCGGTTGAGCATGTCGTCCATCACGCGACTTTCCTGCTGCGTGGTGAACACGAGGTTCTTCAGCAGGCGCCCCATGTTGGGACATTCCCGGGTGTACCCGGCGCGCGTGTTGGTGTAGATGGTGGCCTCGCCGTAATTGGGGCCGAACACCGTATCGCCGCCGGAGAGGTAGCGCAGGTCAAAGCGCATGTTCATCGGGTGCGGATCCCAGCCCAGGAACACGATCGGCTGGCGCGCCCGTACCGCGCGCTCGACCTCCGCCAGCATGCCCTGTTCGCTGGATTCGATCAGGTGAAAGGTGCCAAGGCCAAACAGGTTCTGCTTGATCAGGGACAGCACCAGGCCGTTGCCGTCGTTGCCCGGCTCGATCCCGTAGATCACCGAATGCAGCTGCGGCGCAAAGCGCGCGATGTCGGCGAAGCTCTTCAGCCCGGCCTGATAGGCGTAGGTCGGCACGGCGAGGGTGTACTTGGCGCCGGTCAGGTTGGCGCGTCCGACTTCCACCGAGCCATCCTTGACGTACGGCCTGCGATCCGCCTCCTGCGCGGGCATCCAGTTGCCAAGAAACACGTCGAGGTCTTTGTTCTTCAGGGAGGCGTAGGCGACCGGCACTGACAGCACCGTGATGGTCGGCTCGTAGCCGATGCGCTTCAGCAGCGCGCTGAACACCGCGGTCGTCGCGGTGACATCCGTCCAGCCGATGTCCGGCATGCGCACCGTCTGGCACTGCGGCGGATCGCTCGGCTCGGTGGCACGGGCGCCGCTGATACCGGCGATGAGCGCAACGCTCGCCAGCGCGACGGTGCGCGCGCATCGCCGCCACGCCGGCCCCAGCGTGACTGCCACTAAGGGTTCGGACTCAACTGACGCCATAGCGGCTCCGTGCAAGATTCGCCCGCAGACTTGACCCGCAGGGCCCCCGATATCATCATTCTGATTGTGATTTGAATAGCCGTTTAACCGACATGCTGTCAAGTCCGCGAAACTCCGGCAAGTTACTGAGACATAAAGAACTAAAGCCTCGAAGGCTGTAGAACCTCGAGGCCCTGGACGCGGCGCCGGGGAGAATGATCGGAGCGATGCATTGAACAGGCAATCAACCTCGTCCCGGGACCCTGGCGGCCGCCTCCCTTCGGGGCTTCCGCGCGATGAAGGCGAGGAAGCACGGCGCACTCAGCTGGTCGAGGTCACGATCGATAGTCTGGCTGAAGTCGGCTACGTCGGCACGACTCTTGCGGAAATCGCGCGCCGCGCCGGGGTCTCCCCGGGGCTCGTGGCCCATTACTTCGGCGACAAGGAGGGACTGCTCGAGGCGGCCTTTCGCACGCTGGCCCGTCCGCTCGCGGCGCGGGTGCGCGCGCGGCTGGCGCTCGCGCACACGCCGCGCGGGCGCGTGCAGGCCGTGATCGACACCAATCTCGCGCCCGAGGAGTTCGACAAGCGCTCGGGCACCGCGTGGCTGGCGTTCTGGGGCCAGGTGCTGCACGTGGAGGGGTTCAAGCGCGTGCAGACCGCGTATCAGAAGCGCATGTTGTCAAATCTGCGCAGTGACCTGCGCCAGATGATCCCGGGCGCCGAGGCGCGCACCCTCGCCGCGATGATCGCCGCCATGATCGATGGCGTGTGGTTGCGGGCCGCGCTTTCGGAGTGGCAGGAGGCCGACAGCGAGAGCGCGCGGGCGCTGCTCACGGCGTTCGTCGACGGACGGCTGAAGGAGCTGACCGTCGCCGCCCCGGGTGCGCAGCCGGCGCGCCCCGCCGCCGTCAGCAGCTTCCGCGTCATCAACCCGGCCACCGGCGCGACGCTGGCGCAAATCGCGGTCGACGGGGCGACGCAGGTCGAAGCAGCCGTGGCGCGCGCCCAGGCGGCGCAGCGCAAGTGGAGCGCGCTCACCGGTGCCGAGCGCGGGCGCATCCTGCAGAAGGCCGCGCAGCTGCTGCGCGAGCGCAATGATGAGCTGGCGCACCTCGAGACGCTCAACACCGGCAAGCCGATCCAGGAAACGCGCGCCGTGGACGTGCTCTCGGGGGCGGAGTGTCTGGAGTATTACGCCGGGATCGCCGCGGGCCTCGCCGGCGAGCATCTGGACCTCGGTCCCAAGGCGTTCGGGTACACGCGCCGCGAGCCCCTGGGGGTCGTCGCCGGCATCGGCGCCTGGAACTATCCGCTGCAGATTGCCTGCTGGAAGTCGGCGCCGGCGCTGGCCTGCGGCAACGCCATGATCTTCAAGCCCGCGGAGCTCACGCCGCTGACGGCCGTGAAACTCGAGGAAATCTACCTCGCCGCCGGGGTGCCCCCCGGGGTATTCCAGGTGGTGCAGGGACTGGCGGACACGGGTCGCTTGCTCACGCGCCATCCGCTCATCCGCAAGGTCTCCCTGACCGGCGAAGTCGGTACGGGCAAGGCGGTGATGGCGGATGCGGCCAGCTCGCTCAAGCAGGTGACGCTCGAGCTCGGCGGCAAGTCCCCGCTCATCGTCTTCGAGGACGCCAAACTCGACAACGCGGTCGCCGGCGCGCTGCTCGGCAACTTCTACTCCGCCGGCGAGGTGTGCTCCAACGGGACACGCGTCTTCGTCCACAAGAGCCTGCGCGGCGCCTTCATCGAGCGGCTGCGCGAGCGCACGGCGGCCCTGAAGATCGGGGACCCGCTCGATCCTGCGACCCAGGTCGGCGCGCTCATCTCCCAGGAGCACATGGAGAAGGTGCTCGGCTTCATTGCCCGCGGGCGCGCCCAGGGGGCGCGCCTGGTGACCGGGGGCGTGCGGGTGATGAGCGGCGCACTCGGCAGCGGCTACTTCGTGGCGCCCACGATATTTGACGGCTGTCGCGACGATATGGACATCGTGCGCCAGGAGATCTTCGGACCGGTGATGTCGGTGCTCGAGTTTGAAACCGAAGAAGAGGTCGTGGCGCGCGCCAATGCCACCGAGTTCGGGCTCTCGGCTGCCGTGTTCACCAATGACCTCACGCGCGCACACCGGGTGATCGCACAGCTGCAGGCCGGCACCTGCTGGATCAACCACTACAACATCACGCCCATCGAGCTCCCCTTCGGCGGGGTGAAGATGTCCGGCCTCGGGCGCGAGAATGGCCGCGCGGCGCTCGAGCACTACACGCAGCTGAAGAGCGTATACGTGGCGCTTGCAGACATCGAAGCGCCGTACTGAAGCGCGCCCGTGCCCGAAAGCGTGCAGTGAGCGAGGAGTCATTCGACTACGTGATCGTGGGGGCCGGGTCCGCGGGCTGCGTGCTCGCCGCACGCCTGAGCGAGGACGGCAAGCACAGCGTGCTGCTGCTCGAATACGGCGGCTCGGACCGCTCCCTGTGGATCCAGATGCCGACGGCGCTTTCGATCCCGATGAACATGGAGCGCTATGACTGGCGCTACTACACCGAGCCGGAGCCGCAGCTGAACAATCGTCGCCTGCACACGCCCCGCGGCAAGGTGCTGGGCGGCTCCTCCTCGATCAACGGCCTCGTGTATGTCCGTGGCAACGCGCTCGACTTCGAGCGCTGGGCATCCCTGGGTGCCAGCGGCTGGGGGTACCGCGACGTGCTGCCCTACTTCAAGCGCGCCGAAGGCCGCGCGGAAGGCGCCGATGACTATCGCGGCGGCGCCGGACCACTCGCCACGCGCCGTGGCCTGCTCACCAACCCCTTGCACGCCGCCTGGCTCGAAGCCGGACGGCAGGCCGGCTACCGGCTGACCGAGGACATGAACGGCTACCAGCAGGAGGGCTTCGGGCGCATGGATATGACGGTGGGCGCGGGCCGGCGCTGCAGTGCGGCCAACGCCTATCTGCGCCCGGCGCTGCACCGCCCCAATCTGGATGTACGCACGCACGCGCTGGCCACGCGCATCCTGTTCGAGGGCCGGCGCGCGGTGGGCGTGCGCTACCGGCGCGACAACCTGCGCCACGAGGTACGGGCGCGACGCGAAGTAATCGTCTGCGGCGGGCCCATCAACTCGCCGCAGCTGCTGAAGCTCTCCGGCGTCGGGCCGGGCGAGGAACTCGCCGACCTCGGCATCAACGTGGTGCACGACCTCGAGGGGGTCGGTGAGAACCTGCAGGACCACCTGGAGTTTTACTTCCAGGTGGCCTCGCGCGAGCCCATCACCCTTTACTCGCAGATGTCCGCGTGGCGGCGCGCCCTGATCGGCGGCCGCTGGCTCCTGACCCGGGGCGGCCTCGGCAGCAGCAACCACTTCGAGACCGGCGGCTTCATCCGCAGCCGCGCGGGCGTTCCCTATCCGGACATCCAGTTCCACTTCCTGCCGCTCGCGGTGAGCTACGACGGCTCCTCACTCGCGCGCGAGCACGGCTACCAGGCGCACGTGGGGCCGATGCGCTCGCGCAGTGCCGGCTGGGTGCGGTTGCGCTCGGCCGAGCCGCTCGACAAGCCGAAGATCTTCTTCAATTACATGTCGCGCGAGGAGGACTGGGCGGAAATGCGCGCCTGCGTACGTCTGACGCGCGAGATCTTCGGGCAGCACGCCTTTGACCGCTACCGCGGGCGGGAGATCCAGCCCGGCGAAGCGGTCACCAGCGACGCCCAGATCGACGCCTTCATCCGTGCCAAGGTGGAGAGCGCCTATCATCCGAGCTGCACCTGCCGCATGGGCAATCCTGCGGATGCGCTCGCCGTGGTGGATCCGCAGGCGCGCGTGATCGGCCTCGAGGCGTTGCGCGTGGTGGACTCCTCCATCATGCCGGCGATCACGACCGGCAATCTCAACGCCCCGACCATCATGCTGGCCGAGAAGGCCGCCGACCACATTCGCGGGCTCGCGCCGCTGCCGCCCTCGAGCGTTCCGTTTTACACCGCCTCCGACTGGCAGAGTGCGCAGCGCTAGCCGGTGGGCTAGTCACGGTAGCGGGTGAGCGCATCGGCGAGTGCTTCGCGCAATGGTCCCAGCCACCGTTCATAGTGGCGCCACTGATCCAGACCCTCACGGAAGATCGGCTGGCGTACCTGCTCGGAGCTCGCGGTGCGCACGCTGCGTTCGGTCTTGTGGAACTCGACACAGGCGGGCTCGAACTTAAGCCCGCAGTAATCGAGGATGCGCCGCACGTTGCCCTCGAGGTCATCGACCAGGTCTTCGTGCTGCACGCGCAGCACGCGCCCGGGCAGCACGGCGTTCCAATGCCGCATGAGTTCCAGGTAGGTCCGGTAGTAGCGGGCGATGTCCTCGATGCTGTAGGAGAACTCCTGGCCGTGCGCGAACAGCTGCTTGAAGTTGCTGAAGCAGCACGCCATCGGCTCGCGCCGTGCGTCGATGATCTTCGCATTCGGCAGCATCAGGTGGATCAGGCCGATGTGCCGGAAGTTGTTCGGCATCTTGTCGATGAACCGTGCCTTGCCGCCGCGATAGGCGCGGGTGTCATGCAGGTACTTTTCCCCCAGGCGCCGGAAGTCCTGCGCCTGCAGCTGCGCCAGTACCGCCGGATAGCGCGGGTCCTCAAAGCTCCACTCCCGGCCCTGCAGTTCCACCACCATGCGGGGGATGTCGGCCAGCTCGTGCGTGCCTTCGACCGCCGAGTGCGAGGCGAGGATCTGCTCGATCAGGGTTGAGCCGGAGCGGGGCAGGCCGACGATGAGGATCGGGTCCGGGGCGGTTGCGCCGCTATCCTTGTTCCGCTCGAACAGTTCGCGCGTGCAGACTTCGATCTGCAGGCGCGTGTTGAGCTCGATGACCTCCGGGCGGTAGCCGCTGTCGGCGCGCTTGAGGGCGTTGCCACGCGCATAGTACGCAAAGGACTCCTCGTACTGCGAGCGGTCCTCGAGCGCCTTGCCCAGGGCGAAGCACAGGTGGTAGCGGTCGACCCTGGACGTAGCGGCGGCCGCCTCGGCGGCCCGCATCTGCGCCAGCTCCTCATCTTCGAAGCGATACGTCTTGAGATTCGCCAGGCTCCAGTAAGCATCGCCGAACGCAGCGCGTGCCCCGGCCGCGTCGCGATAGGCGACGATCGCCTCCTCGCGCCGTCCGAGGGTCTTGAGCGAGTGCGCGATGGACAGGTGCAGCTCGGCTGGCTGCACGGCGCCGGGCAGCAGGTCCCGGTACAGCTGCATCGCCTGTTCGTGCCGTCCGAGCCCGACGCAGGTCATCGCCAAAAGGGTGCGGTAGTTGCGGTCGGACGGATCCGCGGCGAGCAGCTTTTGCACCTGCTCCTGCGCGGCGGCGTACATGTGCCGCTTCACCAGGACCTGCGCGTAGTCGAAGCGCGCCGCGTGATAATCCGGGGCCAGCGCGAGCACCCCCTCGAGCAGCAGCTGCGCATCATCGAGCACGTCGCGCTCGATGCCGATGCGCGCGAGCAGCCGCATCGCCTCGACCTGGTGGCCGTGCTGGAGCAGGAACGCCCGCACCAGCTGCTCGGCCGCTGCCAGGTCACCGTCGGAGAACAGCGCGGTCGCCGTGACCACCTCGGGCGGCAGCCGCTTCAAGGTCGCGACGTGCGCGGCCGCCGTGGCCGCATCGTCGGCCTGCCCGGTCATGCGGTAGAGGCCCTCGAGCATGCTCCAGCTCGCCGGCAGGGCGGGGTTCATGTGCACGGCACGCAGGAAGGCCTCGATCGCCTCGGGTGCCTGCTTCAGCACGACGTAGCAGTGACCGCGTTCCTGGTACAGGCGGCTGAAGCGGGGGTGCAGTTGCTCCAGAGCGCCGAGCGTCGCCAGTGCGGCGGGGATCTCCCCGAGCTGCCGTTGCGCGAGCGCCCGCAGGTAGAGCACGTCGCGGTTCTCCGGCACGGTGGCCGCAAGCGCCTGCGCCGCCGCGGCTGCTTCGGCGAAGCGGCGCTCCTGCACCAGGGCGCGGATGCGCCGCACCTCGAGTTCCACCGTGGAGGGCGAGCTCATGCGTCCGTCAGGCAGCTGCGGTCCAAGGGTTCCATGGACCGCAGTGTGCCCGAATCAGCCCGGCCATCCATGGCTTCCGGGCCTGGGTTGGCCGGGGACGCCTAAGGCGAGCGCGGTTCAGCCCTCAGAAACTATAGCCAAACGCCCCGCCGATGACCCGCGGCCGCAGCGGCGTCTGCGCGACGATGAACTGGTCGGTGCTGATGAAGGTGCTCTTGTTCGAGTTGCTGCAGTTCTCGCAGTAGAGGTTGAACCACCAGGCATCCTTCGCCACGCCCGTGGATGCCTCGTAGGTCGTGTAGGCGGGATTTTCAAAGCGCAGACGTCCCGTCGTGATGGTTCCCGGCCCCAGGGCGGGATTGGAGCCGGCCTGGGTGTAGGAGTGATCGCTGTGGGTGGCGCCGAACTGTACGTAGGGCCGGTAGTTAGAGACGTTCCACTCGTAGCGGGCGCGCACCGCGAACTGCATCGGCGGCGAATTGGCGCTCGGTGAGCCGGACTGCCCGAACGGGCTCAGGTACGGGTTCCCGGTGACGCAGCTGGCGCCGAACGCGTTGCAGGCGACCGTGATCGGCTGGCCGTAGTTTGCACTCTGCGGGTTGTTGTTGAGCAAAATCGGCGAGTTCGTCTGCTCGCTCTGGTTCCAGGCCACCCCGCCCTGCAGGGTCAGCCCGGTCGTGACCCGGCCGACGAAGGAGGTCTCGATGCCCCTGATGCGGAAGTCCTGGCCGTTGGTGTTGAAGAAGATGTTGCCGACCACGCCGGGATCGAAGAACGCGACCTGGACGTCGTTCCAGTTCTCCTGGTAGATCGCCCCGTTCCACTGCAACCGATGGTCGAGCCATTCGGTCTTCCAGCCGACCTCGTTGTTGGTCAGCTTGTCGGACGTGTACGACTTGGGAATCAGATACTGGGCCTCACCACGGCGGGCGTGTAGGCGTGCGCCGCGCCGCCATTCTGGTTGAAGCCGCCCGGGCTGAAAGCCCTGTGAGAAGGTGTAGTACACCATGGCATCCGGGGTGATATGCCATGTCAGGTTGCCGCGGCTCTTGAAGCCGGACTCCGAGTCGTTGAGATTCGCCGCGTTGAGGTTGTAAGAGTCACCGGCGTGGCAGCCGCTGGGCTGCAGAACCGCCTCGAAGCAGAGGAAACTGGAGAGCACGCTGCCCGGCTGAGTAGTTGTTGAACTTGAAGTAGCGCGTGCCGGCGGTGATCGTCAGCACCTTCGGAATCAGGTCAAAGTCGAAGGAGCCGAAGAACGCGGTCTGCTTGGTTTCACGCACCGTGTCCTGGTAGAAGGACGTGTTATCACCCTGGATCCCGGGATTCTGGACCGACGTGCCCGGAAACGTGCCGACGTTCGCAAAGCAGCCGGTCGTGAGCGTGGCGGTACAGGACGGAACCGTCTTGTAGTTCCAGCCCGTCTGATCGTACAGCACGTTCTTTTCCCAGAACGCGCCGACAATGCCGCGGATGCGCCACTCATCCGGCGTGCTCAGGCGCAGTTCGTGCTGCTGGTGCTTGTTTTGCTCGTTGGAGCGCCAGTAGGCACTCGGCGAGAAGCAGGTCGACTTGAGGGTGGGCGTGTAGGCGCCCGGTCCGTAGCACTGGTAGTAATCGGCATAGACGCCGCGCGAGTAGTTCGTGTAGTCGCCCACCTGCTCGACCTTGCGCACCAGGTAGCCACCGGTGTAGACGGCCTTCAGGTCGCCGAACTTGCCGTTCAGCGTCCACGCGGTGCTCTCGAACTGATCCTTGTTCGATGACGGGTTGAACAGCGTCACCTGCAGCTTCTGCAGCGGCTGCCCATCGGAGGCGTTGGGCTGCTGGTAGAACACCCCGTCGGCTTCCATGTTCTGGTAGCTCTGACTGATGAGTGCGTCCCAGTCCTCGCTGAACTTGTAGAGCACCTCCAGGCGCGCTCCGTGGTAGGTGACCGGGTTGATGTTGTTGCCGACCACCGGGCCGTTGTTGATGACCGGGCTGCCGGGGGGGACCTGGCACGCCGGAGCCGGAGGCGTCCCGCAGCCACCGACCGGATAGGAGCCGTAGTGGATGCCGACGTCGGTGGCCTTGCGCGTGAAGGTGGCCGGCACGTTGTCGATGTAACCGCCACGATGGTCGTTGTAGATCACCCCGCGTGCCGCCATGGCGCCCTCGATCAGCGGCAGGTTCAGGACCGCCGTCAGGTCGGTATTCGGGTCGCCGCTGGCGGTCGTCCCATAACCGGCCTTCACGTTGCCCTCAGTCACGTCCAGTTTCGGGGCGTTGGTGATGTAGCGGATCACGCCCGCCTCGGCGCCCGCGCCGAACAGCGTCCCCTGCGGACCCTCCAGGACCTCGATGCGATTCAGGTCCGCGGCATAGATGTCCAGATTGCGGTTCGGCAACTGTCCGGACTGGTTGTCCAGGTAGATGGCGACATTCGGCCACAGACCCGTCGAGGCGCTGCCCTGACTCGGCTGCGAGCCGGCGGACAGGCCGCGCATGAAGATCTCGTTCTGGCCGGGGCCGTTGTTCGCGGTAGTGACGTTGGGCAGGTACTTGATGTAGTCGTCGAAGGTCTGCACGTTCAGCTGCTGCAGGGTCTGGGCCGTGAAGGCCTGCATGGCGATCGGCACGTCCTGCATGTTCTCCGTGCGGCGCTGCGCCGTGACGGTGATCTCCTGCAGGGCCTCGGTAGGTGCGCTGGCCGTGGCATCGCTCGCGTCAGCCGGCGCTGCGGCCGCGCCCCCGGCGAAGGTCGTGCCGCCCAGGATCGCCGCTACCGCAAACGAGATCTTCGAGTTCATTGCTTGATTCCTTCAGGACTTGATGTGCCCGCGCAGGCGCCGGAGCACCTCACGCGGGCGATGGTGCAGGAGTCATCGGGCGCACTGCCTGTGGCAGTTCCCGACTCAGCCGCCGTGCGGCGTCGCGGTGCCGGGCCCCGCACGGTCACTCAAATACCCGTGCGCGGGCCGCATCACCCTGTGTCGGGCGCTGTGGCTGCAGGCGGCGCGTGGAGGGCGAGAGCCCGTAGGCGTCCTTGAACTGACGCGAAAAATGCGCACAGTCGGCAAAGCCGGCCTCGTTGGCAATGTCGGTGACCGAGCGGTCGGTGTTCTCGATCAGCCAGTTGGCGTAACGCATGCGCAGCTGGCGATACAGCGACGCGGGTCCCATGCCCACGTGCTGTCGGCACAGCCGCTCGAGCTGCCGTGCCGACAGCCCGAGCTCTGCGGCCACGGCCGCGACCGCAATCGGTCGGGCGAGATTCTGCTCCATGAGCAGCAGCGCGCGGCGCACGCGCGGCTCCCGGACGGTCTCCGACAGCGGCGGATGCGGCTGCGCGTCGCTCCCCGAGCGCGGGCGGTCGAACAGCAGGACCTGGCTTGCCTTCTGGGCCACGGCGCGCCCGAGATGCTGCTCGATCAGGAAGGTGGCGAGGGCGGCGGCACCCGCGCCGCCGGCGCAGGTGATGCGCGGACCGTCCACGAGGAACAGCCGATCGGCGATCACTTCCTGACCGGGGAACGCCTCGAGAAAATCCTGATAGTGATACCAGCTTACGCAGGAACGCCGGCCCTTCATGAGGCCGCTGCGACACAGGACGAAGCTGCCCGTGCAGATGCCGATGAGCGGCACGGCGGTTGCGCCGACCTCGCGCAGGTAGCGCGCGGTGGCTTCATCGACCTGGGGACCGGCGTGGAGGAGGCCGCCGATGACGACGACGTAGTCGAGCAGGTCGGTCGCCAGCAGCGGACTCGTCGGCTGGATCAGCACCCCGCAGCTGGCAGGGACTGCATCTGCCCGACTGGCCATGATGGACCACTGCACGTGCACGGGCCGGCTGCGGTCACCCTCGTCGGCCGCCAGACGCAGATGATCAATGAAGACCGCGAACGCCGACAGGGTGAACTGGTGCGCGAGAACGACACCGACGCGAAGCGGAGGTCGCGCACTGCGCTCCGCTGCAGCCGATCTTGTCGTCGTGCTTGAGTGAGGCATTGAACGCGCAGTCAATGTCTTACGATTTCTCCCCCTTCGCTATATTCCATTAACGTTCTGTAGGACGCAAGAACCAATCGAGAAGTGGGATAAGTACAACAATAACAATCGACTGTAAGTGCTGCGGCGATCAGTGCGTCCGGGACGTGCCGTTGAATGGGCATTCAGGACGAGACTGCAGGTGCGCACAGGCACAGAACGGGACCGATCTGACGGTCCCGGCTCGCCTGGGAGCACACCGGTTATCGCAGGACCGCGAGTCGCGCCAGGTTGGTCTGCACCGTGGGGTCGTGACAGCCGCTGTGGGCGTACCAGCGGCGTGCGGCACCGACCAGGGCGCGGCCGGTCTCGTCGGAGGCGGCCTCGGTGGGGTCGAGGCTTTCATCGGTCCGTGGCAGATAGCCGCGCGGCGGAGTGCGCACATGACGCCGCAGCTGCAGACGACGAAGCGCCGAGGTCGGCACCTGCGTCGGTGCGCCTTGGGCGCGGTTGTGGCCCGCAGGGTCCCCTTCGACTTTGAGGGGCGGAGCCGGGTGCGCCTCCAGCCACTGCTCGCACCAGACTCCGACGGCCTCGCCGGAGCAGCGAAACTGCGGATCACTCAAGGCGACGGCAATGCGTGGCAGTTCGCGGGCCTCACGGAGCGCCGCGTCCCAACGCTGCTCTTCGAGGAGCTGTTCGATGTCCGTCAGGTAGCCGGTGAGCATTCGCGAGCTGGACGGAGGCGTGGCGACCGACGTGCCGCCCTGGAAAGGTTGTGGACTCATGGGCTTAGGACTCGTCCTCCGATTTTTGCGGGGCCGGGCGGCCGGTCGCATCGCCCGCGACGGCGCCCACCGGGTTGCCGGCGACCGCCGATCGTCGTCACCGCTGCCTGCGGGGCTGACGCGGCGGCCTGGCCGGCCGGCCGGGGCCGGGGCCGGGGCCGGGGCCGGGGCGATCTCACAACCGGGGCGCGCTTTTGAGTTCGGTTGCGCGCCGGGACGCGAGTTCCCGTGGTGCGCACACTCTTCCTAGGCCGCTTCGCGGAAGTTCGTCCTAGGCCGCTTCGCGGAAGTCGTCCTCGCGGCCCTCTTGGCCCGCGATTGCTGCACCGCGAGCCGGTCGTCTTGCGTGGCGTCGCCTTGGTCTCGCCTTGGTTTCGCCTTGGTCGTCGCCTTGGTCGCAGGCGGGGAAGGGCGGCCCTTACGATCGCGACGGGCGCGCTTGAACGCCTTGCGGGCCGTCGCCGCGTGCTTGCGCGCACGCCGGGCTTCCCGTTTGGCTTCCTTCAGGCGCTTGCGGGCGCGCTTGAGCTCTTCTTTCGCGATGCGGACACGCTGCTTCGCCACGTCCGCCTGCAGGCGGATGCGCTCAAAGGGTCCCGGCGGAGAGTCGGGTTCGCTGCCTGTCTTCTTCATGTGCGGCTCGGCGAATCGGTCGGAGCCGAAGTTTCACACAAGAAGCTGCGCCTTACCACCGCGTCCAAGTTATCCACAGAATTTGTGCATAACTATGTGGACAGAGCGGCGCGCAGCAGGCAAAGACCGAGCCCCAGCAAGAACTTGCGTCACGGTGCGCGTGTTTTCGCCACCGTGCGGTTTTCTTAGGCGCCGAACATGGTCGCGGTCACGCGGTTGCGGCCGCCGTGTTTGCTGCGATAGAGGGCGACGTCGGCGATCTTCAGCACGCGCTGCGCGAGCTGACGCTCGCCCGCCGGCACGCGATCGAGGCCGCACAGTCCGAAGCTCGCGGTGACTTCGATGTTCTTGCGATCGTAGACAAAGGGTGTCTTCGCCACTGCGAGACGCAGTTTGCGCGCCACTTCTAGCGCGTGCTCATAGGTCGTCTCGGGCAACACGATGGCGAATTCCTCACCGCCGATGCGTGCAACCCAGTCGATCCCGCGACGCAGGTTCTGTTGCAGACGCGCGCCGAACTGGCGCAGGATCTGGTCCCCGCCGGCATGGCCGAGTGTGTCGTTGAGCTTCTTGAAGAAGTCGATGTCGCACAGCACGAGCGACAATCCACGCCCATAGCGGGCGGCACGCTCCATTTCTCGCGGGAAGTGCTTGCTGAAGAAGCGCCGGCTCGCAACCCGGGTCAAGTCGTCGGTCGCCGAGAGCTTGCGATTCTCCGCGAGGGTGATCCGCAGCACGGTCTCCAGTTCAGCGATGCGGCGCGCACTGGCGATACGCGCATCGATTTCGCGCTCGGTGGCGCGTCGCGCGACACAGTCATCGGCGCCTGCCACCAGGCCGGCCGCGCGCTCGGCGCTCTCATCGAGCTCGGCAATGTAGACAATGAAGGGCGTGCGATCGCCCGCGCGGGCACGCAATCGCCGCACGGCGTCGAGCGAATCCGTGACGATCACCGGGCGGAATTCCTGCTCAAAGCGGCGCAGCGCCTCGCTTTCATCCCCGACCGATGCAAAATCAAGCACGTCCGGAGTGATGCGGCGCTCCAGCTGCTGGCGCAGGACCGGGTCTAAGATCACCAGCAGTGCCTTGGGTGGAGGCACGACGCGCAGCATCACGGCGATGCTGGCGGTGGTCTCCTCGGTATTCGCCGGTGGCCGTTCGGCCCGCCGCTCCAGAATCCTCTGGATGACGGTAGTTTGCCCCCCCGCTGCCAATGCTCTCTCCTAACCGGGCCCGCAGCCGCCACGGGCGTGGCCACAGATTACCTAGCCGCCGTGCAAATTGCGCGCGCCACGCTCACCTGGCCCCTCGTGGCGCTCCAAGTCGTAAAATGCAGTTACCAGTGGGTTCCGCGGGCGAGCAGATTCACTAGTATCATGAGGCCCTTATGGAACCGCCCGCCATCACGCGCCACCGGCGGCCGTTTCTGGCACCGTTATGGCTGAGTCTGCTCGCGGTGCTGCTGCTGGCAGCCATCGGCATCGGGCTTTACCACAGTTCCGGCACCACCCTGGTGCTGCTGCTTCGGCCGGGTGACAAGGATCCTGGCACGATCGCCGATCCACCCCTGTCCCCCGAGGGCGAGGAGCGCGCTCAGCGCCTGGCACGCCTGCTCGGCGAACCGCGCCCGGCTCTGGGGCTGGATGCCATCTACGTGACCGGTGACCAGCGCGCCCAGCAGACTGCAGCACCGCTCGCGGCGCGCCTGCAGCGGCGTCCCCTGGCGTTTGCCGCCGACCAGGCCGGGGCCGTGGCCGGGCGCCTGCTGCACGAGCACGCCGGCGGAGCCGTGCTGGTGATCGCGGGCGAGCCAGCCTTTACCCAGATGCTGCACGCGCTGGGCAGCGCGGACCATGCAGGTGCTGGCCCGGACGACTCCGAGATCATGTACGTCGTCAGCGTTCCAAGCTTCGGCCGCGCGCGCCTGGTGCGCCTGCATCTTTAGTCGGCGCGCTGGCCGGCGCCCTCGCGCCGCCCGGTACCGGCACTCAAGGCCGCGGCGCGGCGGACAAATTCGCTGTGTTGCCCGATGCGGAAATCGGCCAGTACCGCTGCCCGGATGTAGCGCGCCTGGTCGATCAGGTAGGTGGCACGGCGTACGCCAAAACCCAGCGGGCCCAGCACGTCGTACATGCGGATGACGAACTTGTCCACGTCCGCAAGCAGCGTGAAGGGCAGGTGGTGCTTTTCGCGGAAGCGCCGGTGACTGTCGGGTGACTGCGGACTCACTCCCGCCACATCCAGCCCGGACTGCAACAGTTCCGAGTGCAGATCCCGGATATTGCAGGCTTCGCGTGTGCAGCCGGGCGTGAAGTCCGCGGGATAAAAGTAAAGGATGAGGGGGCCGTGCCGCAGCAGCGTGCTCAGCGATATGCTCTGGTCGTCCTGGTCGGGCAGCGTAAATTCCGGCGCACGGCTCCCGATGGGCAGCATGACGTGGTCTCCGTTTTTGCAGCTAAAACATCCCCCTGGGATGATGATAGCCGTATCGCGGCTGGGCAGTTAAAACTTCGTTGGACCCCCCCGACCTTGATGCTAGAATCGCGCGCCTTGAAATGGGGCGGTAGCTCAGCTGGGAGAGCGTCGCGTTCGCAATGCGAAGGTCGAGGGTTCGATCCCCTTCCGCTCCACATCCATAGACGTCCATTGATGTACACGGGTCTCCATACACGTCTACAGCGAGATCTCCATCTCCTGAGAAACACGGCGTTTTATCGTCCATTTGTGTCTGTGAGCATCTATGGCCGTCGATCCAAAGCAAGCGTCGGAAGTGGGGTACCGGGTGGGGTACCGCGAGATCAAAAAAGTCGGTACCCCAATTTCGTTGGGAAGCCGCACCTGACTTCAGGTCCGCGTTCTTCTGCGGAGCCGCGCGTTTACAAATTCTGCGAGAAAAAGGCCACTGATAGCCGGTGTACGTTGTTCTCCTCGAAGACACGGTTCACTGATCGCGGCTTCGACCTTGTAGTCGTGATAGCTCGATGGGCCTGGTCAATTGGATCCCCAGGCGGGGATTCGAAATACTTCAAGGAGTACTTTCAAGAAAAACATGGAGTTGCGGAGCGATGCCATTTGACTTAGCTCTAGCATATCGACGCGACTACCTGACTAGACTAGACTAAGCATTGGGCAGCCAGGATTACAGTATGAGCGTCATCAATGTTTACGAAGCGAAGACCCACCTCTCGAAGCTCATCGAGCAGGCGGCGGCGGGCAAGGACGTTGTGATCGCGCGAGGCGGCAAGCCGATTGCACGGCTGACACGTCTGGAAAAGCCGGTGCGCAAGCTTCGCTTTGGTGTGCTTAAAGGTAAGGTTAAGGTGGCCGAAGACTTCGACGCCCCGCTTCCGGAGCACATACTGGCGCGGTTTGAAGGTCGATAGTGCGCCTGCTCCTGGACACACATGTGTTCATCTGGTCGGTATTGGGTAACCGACGGCTCAAGATGGCTACGCGCACGTATCTAGCGGCCGCCGAAACAGTCTATGTCTCGGCAGCCTCGATCTGGGAAATCGCCATCAAGAAGAGTCTGGGCAAAATTCAAGGCGACGCTGAGGCGTTTGCGGCAGCCATTGAGGCGAGCGGGTTCGAAGAACTGCCAGTCAACGCGCGCCATGCCGCGGCCGTCGCAAAACTACCGCTGCATCACGCCGACCCATTTGATCGCCTGCTTCTCGCGCAGGCATTCACCGAGCCGCTGCGGCTCATCACTGCTGATCAGACGTTGGTCGCCTACGGTGGCGCGGTGGAGCTGATCTAAGGCGGATCGCCGAGCTTGGCCGTGCCTTCTGGCAGTCGGGTCAGACGGGGTGGCAGCCCGAAGGGTGAGAGCGTGGACAAGTCGCGGCTGGTGACCGTCGCAGAAATGGGATTTCTTTGATAGGTGCAGCGGCGTTTGTTGGGCCGTCCGGGAGGCCGCGTCAGTGTTGCCGAGGCGCCCGGGAGGCCACGATGTGCCGCCGGCGTGGTGAATGGTTCAGGGGTCACGCGCCGTACCCTCAGTCTGTGTGACTCTTCGTGGCTTCACGCGCCTTGGCCTCTTCGCCAGGAACTCTCCGAACATGCGCGCCACCGTGTCTGGAGTCGGCCGGAGTCCATAAACAAGGTCACCGGCTGGGACCGGCCAGGAATTTCCATTCGTTCGCTTCATCCGTCCTCTTCTCCGTCGGCCAGCGGGCCGCTTTCCGGAGGACTTTCGACTGCGACTTTAGTCCAGCTTTAAAATCGAGGCTCAGTTCCTTCGAGACGCTCGAACGGCGCTGGAACGGGAACGATTGGCGAAATGTGCATGAGCGCCCCGAGCTCGCTGGGTGGCCATTCGGCCGGCGGTCGAATGGGCCCGTTCAAGTCGTACTTCTCGAAGGCGCTGAACGAGTGGCCGAGCGGAAACTCGGAGCACACGCCGTCTGAACGGTAGAATGAGGTCTCTTCGGGTGCGTTTCTGCCGGCGGTCGCAAACAGACTGCCTCGGTTCCAGGGCTTGCGCGTTTCCCACACGGAGATCTGCTTCCGCACCTTTACCGTCAGGATGACACCGGGCGCTTGGCGCAGTGTGTCGCGCATGCTGTGCTGCCAGCCGGGTCGAGCTGCAGCCCAAGTGACATCGGCGATGCGCTTCGACCAGTAGTCGATTATCTGCGGCTCGGTGTCGACGGGTGCGGCGCAGGACTCCACTTCCAGATCCATCACATATCCGCGCAACGCAGGCTCCGGTTGCACAAGAATGAGCACCACGAGCGCGCCCGCGATCGCGGTGCCGATGAGAAGGCGCCACTGCCGCCGCGCCGAGACACCGATGACCGTGCAGATGCCAAGGAGCACGAGCCCCAGGAGAGCGCCGGCGGGACCCGACATAAGAATGCCAACAAGTGGTCCCTGGTTGGCCTCCGGCACAAAGAGCATCGGGCCGAAGAACCCGGCCGCGAAACCAGCAGCGCCTAGGAGCAGTGGCCACATGAATCCAGGTGTATGGACGTCGTTGCTCATGTGCGCAGGAACGCTGGCGCGCCATCGCATGCCATGGGATGACCACTTTTGTTCACGGTGTCAGAGACACCTGCTGACGCTATCAAAACCAGAACATTAGGGCCACGCACTGCAGCGCATAGGCGGCTATTGCCGACCAGTAACGCAGTGGTTACTCCGCGCGTCTGAATGTGCGGCCTCAGACCGCCGACCTTGCGTACACGGCGCCGCTCACAACGGCCACGAGGATGTAGCCGGCGAGCAGCCGTCCGAGTGCCTGGAACAAGGCATTCATAGGAGCACTTTACTGTCAGATGGCGTCAACCTGTAAACAGGCGTTGAATCTTGACCAGGATTCTGGCCTAACCGGCGCCGAAGGCTGACCAGGGTCGAAGCAGATTTTCTCTTAGAGAATCTGAAGTTTGCCGCATCGACCCCTGGTCAATGTTGGACGCCGGACCGTGGTCAATGCTCGACGCCGATTAACACGGCTCGTGCGTACCCAGGCGTCCGGAAGACGGCCGTAATGACCTGTGGACACTTCTGACGTGCATCGAGGTGAACGGTTTGCCGGGAGGTCGGGTGACCGTGATGGCGTTGCCCATCTTTTCAGCTCGGCGAATAGCAATCTTGGGATAATTCGTTGAGCAGCCTGCGCAGTCACAAGCGGCAATCTCAACTGGGGTACGGTGTGGGGTGTCGTGCCTTCCAAGGAACAATATAGGTTATTTACCAATAGCTTACGCATTACTTCGATCCCCTTCCGCTCCACATTCCCATCCGCCATCGACCTCCGTGGGTTCCCCAGGGTCGTCTAAAGCCACGCCACCCTCTCCCAATCGCTTCGTTAGTGACCGTCGGTCGGCGTTTAAGGGCATCCTTCGCGTTCCATCGCAAGGCAGGCTCGCGACGGGGGTATCCGGAATTTAAAAAACCGGTACCCCGATTTTCGTTTGAGTCTCGGTCGATCGAGGGATCTACCGAAGATGGTGTGGACGTATCCAGGATATCCAAGAATAACCAAGGACTGCTTTATGCATATTCAACGCGCTGCCCGTCTGTCCCGCGCCACGCTCGTTCTGGCCGTCCTTTTGTTGGGTATCGCATGCACGGCTCAGGCCGCAATTGCACCGGCGGCAACACAGCTCTCGGTTCTGGCTGACGAGTTTTACATCACCCGCGCGCAGTTTGATCCGCTGAATTTTGCCACGGCCAATGGTGACAGCCGGTATGACGATCAACTCGGCATGAGTATCGCACCCAAAGTCCGAGCTGATTACTTTGCCCGTATCCATCGCCTGCAAAAGCAGCTCACACATATCTCGCGTGCGACGCTGAGTCCCGCAGACCAGCTCAACGAAGACATCCTTGCTTTCGAACTAAGTAGCTCGCTTGATCTGGAACACTTTCCTGAGCATCTGCTGCCGATCAACCAAATGGACAATGTGCCCAGCACGCTGGCCAACTACGCCAGCGGTACAGGCTCGCAACCCTTGACGACGCCGAAGCAGTATCGAGCGTATCTGCATCGCCTCAGTCAACTGCCACGCTGGATCGATCAGGCAATTGCGAATATGCGAGAAGGCATACGCAGCGGCATCGTTTTGCCGCGGGCAATCACAATAGCCATGGCTCCCCAGTTTGAACACCTGCTGAGTGCTACGCCTGAGGCCAGTATTTTCTATACGCCGATCAATGACCTGCCTGAGCAGTTCTCTAGAGAAGATAAGCAACAACTGACTGCCGCGTATCGGGAAGTGATCGTGAATCAGCTATCGCCCGCGCTGCAACGACTCAATCACTTTATACAAGACGAGTATTTACCGGCCAGCAGGGACACCAGTGGCTTGGGCGCCTTGCCCAACGGGTCAGCCTGGTACCTAGCGCGCATCAAGAACAATACAAACCTGCCGCTCACTCCAGCTGCAATTCACCAGCTGGGGTTAGAGGAAGTCGCACGGATCCAACAGGAATTTGCTGAGCTCGGACCCAGGTTGGGCTACGACGGCCCACCCAACAAATTGCCGCAATGGGTATTCGAACAGAAAGAATTCAAACCCTTCACCACCGATACTCAGGTACTGGAGGCCTATCAGCAAATTTACGCGGCGGTCAGCCTGCAGTTGCCGGCGTATTTCCATATCCTGCCCAAAGCCAGACTTTCACTTCAACTGGAGCCTGAGTTAACCCGTGCCACCGCTTCGGACCACTACACGCCAATGGCCGCAGATGGCTCACATCCGGGGGTATTCTGGCCGGTCGTGAATGACCCTAAGGACTACAGCACGGTTGGTATGGTGACGCTGTTTCTGCACGAAGGCGTACCGGGTCATCATCTGCATGCGGCCCTTCTAAAAGAAATGAATCTGCCGGATTTTCGGAAATTCAACACTGAAAACTCGGACACTGCCGCCTACACAGAAGGTTGGGCACTGTATTCCGAAACCCTAGGGAAGGAATTCGGATTTTATGAACACCCTGGGCCCTACTTCGGACATCTAAACGATGAACTGTTGCGTGCGGTGCGCCTGGTGGTAGATACCGGCATCCATGCCCAGGGTTGGAGCCGGGAAAGGGCCATTGCGTATGCAACGGACACTTTGGGATATTCCGAGGCCCGTGCGCAAAATCAGATCGAACGCTACATGGCGGTACCCGCGCAGGCGTTGAGTTATAAGATCGGCGCATTGAAAATTCTGGAATTACGCGAGCGGGCCCGGCAGGCGCTCGGCGGACGATTTACTTACTCCGGATTTCACGACGTGGTGATTGGAGATGGCACGCTGCCGTTACCGATACTGGAAGCTCGCGTGGCTGCTTGGATTACCAGGGAAACTAAGCAATAGATCCGGTTTCGACACTTCGGAGCCGAAAGGACCTTGGTCGGTCATATGGTCGTGAAGCCTGGCTGCGCCAACAGGATCCGCCCCGCTGATGCGCTTGTGCCGCTTGTCCCGGTCAGCCCTCTGGCGGGAGTCGCTTGAGAAAGTCGCACAACGCCCGGGCAACTTCGTCCGGGCAATCCAGAGGAGTGAAATGACCGCCTGGAAGTCGGATCAGGTCGGCTCGCAATAGCTCCGCGAGCGGGCGACCCACCAGGTCGATGGGCAGAAATACGTCGCGCTCCCCCCACAAGACGAGCGCCGGGACGCCACTGCCGCGCAGCGCCTCGCCGATCTGCTCGGTCTGCGTCGGGTCGAGGTCCCGTGAGGCTCGGATCAGGCGCAAACCACCCAGCTCGCCCTGATACGCCTAGAGCATCTCTCGCAACGGACCGCTTGTCGCGATGCGCCGCGCCAGCACCGGATAAAGGCGGTGCGCCTCGGCAGGGTCCCAGGCCTGGATGCTCGCGATGGCGTCCATCGCCCATTCAGCGGCGTACACGCCATCGAGCACAGCGAGAGCGCGGATGCGCTGCGCCGCTCCGGCCACCATGAGTTGCGCAGCCGCCGAGCCAACGTCGTGGGCCACTACCACTGCACGCGCCACGCCGAGCGCATCGAGTACTTCTAGCATCCAGTGAGCCTGGCTGGCCATGTCGATACGTACGCCGGCCGCCGCTTCAGACGCGCCGTAGCCCACGAGGTCCGGTACCAGCACGCGAAACCCAGCTGTTGCCAATAATGGCACGACGCGCGACCAGAGATAGCGAGTCGCCGGGAAGCCGTGCAGCAGCAGGACCGGCACGCCCTCGCCGACGTCATCCAGAGTGATCGTTGCGTCGGTGACTCGGATGGTAATCGTCAACGGTTGTCCACTGCCGGGTTGGCCAGCAAGTACGTGACGCGGGACTAATGCTTGCCAGAGCGCCGCAGAGGATTCGATGTAGACGTCGACCATCTGGCCAGGATACAGCTGCACGCCCGGTGGCCTCTTCATTCGGAAGATCACCGGAAGCACGCGCAGATCGACTCGTTCGGTGCGCCCGCTCGACAGCTGGATCTTCGCCGACACGTAAGGTTGTACCCGTACGTACTGTAACGGGATGCTGATATCGGTTCCTCGGATAAACATGCGTGCGGGAGTGCTCTGCGTTAACGCCAGACGTTGTATAAGAATCTCATCGATGTAGCAGCGAACCGAGAGCTGGTCCGCCGCGCCCACCTCCCATAAGGATCACGGGTCCGTTGGCCCCGGAGATCGGGTCATAGGTCCCTTGAACCGATACATAGCTGCCGACGGCAGTCTGGATAGAGAGCACCGTTCCGTCGACGGGAGCTCGAAGTGTGTATTTTGCAAGTTGCGCGGCGGCAGCCTGATAGGCCTTGTCCAGCGCGACATACTGTTGGGTCTGGCTCTGCACGTCGTACTTCCAGGCACCAGCTTTGGCTAGTTCATATTGCCTGCGGGCAACCGAAAGGCTCGCAGTCGCGACTGCAACGGCATTGACGGCATTGTCCAGCTGATCGCGGCTGATCAGACCCGGATCGTTCTTGGCGACGCCTTCAAGTTTTGTAAGGTTATCCGTGTTCATCTTCAAGGTCGCTTGCGCCACGTCAACTTGCGCAGTCACGACCGCCAAGGATTCCGGGCGCGGTTCCGCGCGAAGCTCAGCCAGCGCCGCCTGTGCCGCCTGGGCCTGTGCCAGCAACTGTTCGGCCGTGGCCTGCTGGACCGTAGCATCGAGGACCAAAAGAATGTCGCCTCGCTTGACCCGCTGTCCTTCGGAGACCGGAATCTGGAGTGACACTGCCTGCCACTTCAGGATACAGGGCGATGTTTGTGCCATTGGTCTGGTCACTCTGAACGATGCCATTGGCATAGATGCCCGCCTGATAAGGGTTGGCCGTTGGATCGAAAACCGGAGCCAGAGGCTTACGTTCGATTCCGTAATACACGGCGCTCAGTAAGCCGACCAGCGCACCGGCGCCTGCGAGTATGAAGAGGGATCGATTCTTCACTGGACTACGTGCTGCTCGACGTTCTTGAGCTGCCCGTCTTCCATGTGGATGATGCGATCGGCGTACTCAAAGATGCGCGCGTCGTGTGTCACGACGAGGATACAGCGGTGCTCGTTCAGAATTTCGCGTTTGATGAATTCGATGATCCGGCGGCCCGTGTCACCATCGAGCGATGCCGTAGGTTCATCAAAGATCAAGATGTCGGGGCGGCTGACGATGGCGCGCGCAATCGCGACTCGCTGCTGCTCGCCGCCACTTAACTTGATCGGCGAAAGATCAGCGCGGCCTTGCAGGCCCACGATCTGCAGCTGAGCTGCCGCCTGTTTTACTGCTTCATCCCACGGTAGCTGCCTCGAGTATCAGCGGTATCGCGACGTTTTCGGCGCTCGTGAGCCGTGGGAACAGATGGTAGTCCTGGAAGACGAAACCGATCTTCTGCAGCCGTAGGTCGGCAAGGGCGTTAGAAGAAAGCTTCCAGATGTCCTGGCCTTCGAGTTCCACAGTGCCGGCATTGGGCTTCAGGATTCCGGACAGCATACTCAGCAGTGTTGTCTTGCCACTGCCCGATGGACCGACGACATAGAGCAGCTCTCCGAAGCGCGCTTCGAAATTCACGTCGCGCACGGCATTGGTACGCAGGTTACCCTCGCCAAACCATTTGCACAGGCCGCGGGCGCGGATGGCGTCCATCATCAACCTCTGAACACATCGAACGGTTCGATGCGGATCACACGACGAATGCCGATGTAGCTAGCAAACGCGGTGATGACAAGGACCATCGCGAAGGCCAGACCCAGGTTGAAGAACGTGACCATCGCGGCGTAGCTGGGTAGCCGCAATTTGGCGGCTGCGATCAGCAGCGAACAAATCCCACGCCCAGCCCATAGCCGGTGAGTCCGGTGAATGCGGCCTGAAAGAGAATCATTGCGATCAGCTCTCGGCTCTTGGCACCGATTGCCTTTAGGGCACCGAATTTCTCCAGGTTTTCCAGGATGAACGTGTAGAACGTCTGGCCGGATATTGAGAGCCCGACGATGAAGCTGATGACCGTCATGAGCAAAATGTTGGTGCCGACTCCCGTCTGGTACTTGTAAAAGTCAGACGTGCGCCGCATGAATTCTTCCTTCGTAAGAGCCCGATAACCGAGTGCATCGACTGCGCGCGCGATTTTGGCAATATCGTCAGCGACTCTTTGGTTCCACCAGAACGTAAGACATGGTAAAGCGCGTGGTAGGCAGGTCCTGAGTCGCCCGCCCATAAGTCGTGTACAAAGTCGGGATGCCGAACAGCCCGCTCGACGCCACCGCCGCGATACCGACGACGACTCCCTTATGGTCGTTGATCTCGAATTCGGCGCCCAGGGTGGGCGAGCCCATCTTGGCGTATTCGCTATCCTTGACGACGATGAACCCGTCATCCGCGTAGATGTCCTCGATACGCCCCGCGATCAAGCGCGGGCGACCCAGTAGTGTGGAATCATCGAGGCCCATGATGGAGACGGCCTGGTAGTCGCCGTTCTTCAGCTTCACTAATCCACTGCCGGTGAAGAGGGGCACCGCGTACTTCACGCCATCGAGGCTGCGGACGGCGTCAAGCACGTAGTCGGGGATGGGAATGGAGTTAGCAACGGTGTTCACCGCCCGATCCATCACCCAGACGCTTGAGCCGGTATTGATCACGGTGGCGGAAGCGCGACTCATGACGCCGGCGAACATCGAAGTCATCATGACCATCAACAGAACCGCAAACGTGATGCCGATGAGGAGTGCCGCAAACTTGCCTCGGTCATTCACGAGCAATTTGTAGGCAATGCGAAGAACTCCGCTCATGGGTAGTGGGAGAGTCCCTTGGTAGGGGAAAAGAACGACACGTTGAATCATGCGTGGCCGTGCGGATCAGCAGCCATACGTACTTACACGGACTGCCGGTCATGGGGACCGCTCAGCTAGCGCTACTTTGATCGTCTCACCCTCCACCGTTGTCCCTTCTCACAAGCCTCACTATCCTTCCTGCCGTTGCCTGAGCCCTTACGCCGCAAGCGAGCGCAGCATCTCTGTGAGCTGCTTCCTCGTGGGCTGAATAGGTATTCCGGACTACAGCAGCGGGTGCAGGGACTGCTCGATAGTTCCTATCGGCCAATGGAGAGGTTGTATCGACAATGAAAATTCATCTTTGTTGCGGGCCGCAGCAATACCCCGGTTGGTTGAACGTGGATGCCATCGACTTCGGTTTCAACGTCGTTGCCGATCTTGGGAAGGCGTGGAACTTTGCGCCCGCAGATTCCGCCGAGTACATCGTCTGCAAAGATGGTTTCGAACATATGGAGTCGCCCAGCCACTTTCTCGCTGAAGCCGCGCGGATTCTGGCGCCAGGAGGTTGTCTGGAGCTGTGGGTGCCGCACTACAAGAACCCATCGGCCTACCGGCTCACGCACCGAACCTACTATTCCTGGAGCTTATTCGATGCTTTTCCTGAGCCGCACGACGCGGTGCAGAACCTGAAGGTTGTCCACAACCGGATCTATATCGGCAGGAAAGAAAGTGCCATTTTCGGACCGCTGCATTTTCTCGCCAACATTTCACCCAAATGGTGGGAGCGCCTGTTCTACGTGTCGAACGTCGAAGTGAAGTTGAAAAAGTCCGATCGCTCCTGAATGCGGGGCCTACCCCTGGCGCATGGCTGGCTGCAGTTCTGGACGACGAGGCAACTGCAGCCGGCGCGTAGCAGAAAAACCTGATGCAAAGCTTTTCTGCCAGCCGCGGGCTTGTGCCATGCCTCAGATCATGTGTCGGCGCAGGAGCACCGTCTTCACTGCCTGCGTAAGAAGCACGTAGCACAGGAGTGTGAGCGCAAGAAGCGGCCAGTAGAGCGCCGGCAGCCGGGTGAATCCCAGCGACGCGCCCACGGGTGAGAACGGGATGGCGATCCCGATGGCCATGATCACGAGGCTCATCACGAGCACCGGCCGGGAAGACCTGCTCTGCAGCAGCGGAATCTTGTTCGTCCGGATGACGTGGATAATGAGTGTCTGCGTCAGGAGGCTTTCGACGAACCAGCCGGTCTGAAAGAGGCTCGCGCTGTGCGCGGCGACCTGGGGTGTCGAAAGGTCCCAGCAGTTGAACAGGTAAAGCATCATGAGAAAGGTGGTGTAGTCAAAAATGGACGAGCAGGGCCCGATGAAGAGGACGAACCGGGTCAGGTTGCCAAGGTCCCAGCGGCGCGGGGCGAGAATCCGCTCCGGATCCACGGCGTCGGTGGGGATGGTCGTCTGCCCAAGGTCGTACAGCAGGTTGTTCGCCAGAATCTGCACCGGCAGCATCGGCAGGAATGGCACGAAGATGCTGGCCCCCAAGACACTGAACATGTTGCCGAAATTGCTCGAGGCGCCCATGCGCAGGTACTTGGTGATGTTCGAAAAGACCTTGCGGCCCTCGATGACGCCCTCGTCCAGGACGAGGAGCGATTTCTCCAGCAGGATCATGTCAGCCGCCTCTTTGGCGATGTCGACGGCCGTGTTGACGCTGATTCCAACGTCGGCGGTGTGCAGCGCCGGGGCGTCGTTGATGCCGTCGCCCAGAAAGCCGACGGTATGCTGACGCGACTGCAGCGCCTGGATGATGCGCTGCTTGTGGGCCGGAGAGACGCGGGCGAACAGGGTGGTCTGCTCGGCAGCCTCAGCCAGCTGTGCGGCACTCATGGGCTCAATTTCATCGCCCGTCAGTACGAAATCGGTTACCAGGCCCACTTCCTTGCAGATCTTGCGGGCCACGAGGTCGTTGTCACCCGTCACCACCTTGACGGTCACGCCGTGCCTTTGCAGTGCCTGGATTGCCGCGGCTGCGCTGTCGCGCGGCGGATCCAGGAATGCCACGTAGCCCTGCAGGGTCAGATCGCACTCATCCGCCTTGCCGTACGGCGTGCCGCCGGCCGCCGCGCTGCGCGGCACCTGGTCCTTGGTGGCGATCGCGAGCACGCGGAACCCATCGGCGCACAGCTGCTCGTGTTCCTGTTTGAATTCCTCGAGGTGGCGGGGATTCAGCGGCACGAGCGTGCCGTCAAGCTCAGCGTTAATGCATCGGGGCAGGATGGACTCCGGCGCGCCCTTGCAGATCATGCGGTCCTTGCCGTCCGGGGTGCGCACCACGACTGACATGATGCGGCGCTGGAAGTCGAACGGGATCTCATCGACCTTGGCAAATGCCGCGGTATCGGCCAGAGGTCGCGGGTCCGGATAGCCAAGGACCGCACGATCGAGAACGCTCTTCAGGCCGGTCTGGAAGTGGCTGTTCAGGTAGGCGAGTGCCAGCACTCCCTCATCCTCGCGGAGCATGACGTTGCAGTGGCGCTCGAGGATGACCGTATCGGTCGTCAGTGTGCCGGTCTTGTCGGTGCACAGCACGTCCATCGCACCGAGGTTCTGGATGGCGTTGATCCGCTTGACGATCACCTTCTTGTGCCCCATCGCGACCGCCCCCCGGGACAGGCACACGGTGACGATCATCGGCAGCATCTCCGGCGTCAGGCCGACGGCCACCGCGAGCGCGAAGAAGAAGGCCTGTATCCAGTTGCCCTTCGTCAGGCCGTTTATGACGAACACCAGCGGCACCATGACGGCCATCAGACGCAGCATGAGCCAGGTGAACTGGGAGATGCCGCGATCGAAGGCAGTCTTGGGCGGCGGCTCCTGCAAGGAGGCCGCCATGCTGCCCAGGTAGGTGTTCTTGCCGGTCGCAATGAGCACCGCAACGGCCGAGCCGCTTTCGACGTTGGTGCCGAGGAACGCGATGCTGCGCAGCGCGATCGGCGTTTGCGCGGCTTCGGTCGCGCTCGTCTCAATCTCGGATTTCTCAACCGGGAAACTCTCGCCCGTAAGCGACCCCTGGCTCACGAACAGGTCCTTCGCCTGAACGATCCGTGCATCGCCGGGAACCATGTCCCCCGCGGCAAGCTGCACGACATCGCCCGGAACCAGCTGGGCCACAGGAATTTCAATTGGCGCGCCGTCGCGCACCGCGGTCGCCGTCACCGAGATCATCGCCCGGAGTTGGGCGGCGGCGTTGCCGGCCTTGGTCTCCTGCACCAGCTTCAGCCCGACGCTCAACGCGATCATCGCCAGCATCATGAGCGCGGCCCGCGCATCGCCGGTTCCAAAAGAGACCGCGGCGAGCACTGCAAGCAGCACGACCAGGGGATTGAGCAGGGCCCGCCAGAGCAGCCTCCCCAGGCCGGGGCGCTGGTCCTGCGCGAGGACATTGGGACCGTATCGCTCCAGTCGCGCCGCCACTTCCGCCGCGGTCAACCCCTCCGGACGGGTGCCGAGTCGCGCGTAAACCTGCGCCGCGGCCAAAGTCGCCGACTCCACGAGGAGGGGCGAGACGCCGATCGTGGGACGCTTGTGCGGGCCGGCGCTCAGCAGGCGCTTAGGCAGATTGGCAGTCAGAGTCTCGGCCCTTTCATCTCTGATGCAGCGTGTGTGAGCTCAGCGGGAGGGGCAACGGCCAAGGTCATTTTCCTCCAAATGAGGCACGCCCGCCCGCTATTGTCTCACCTCAGGCAATCGCGATTGCCCAGGGTCGCGGCCCGCTGCCGCGCAGGATCCCTCTCCATGACGGCAGGTCGACCGATAGCCTATGTCGCGGCGGGCTTGGTTCTTGGCTCTTCGCGCTCAGTTGGGTACAACATGCGGCAATGCATGGACCTACGGACGCCCGCTGGCCCTCGATATGACGCCCGAACTGCCCGAAAGACTGCGCGGCTTGCTCAATCCCGGTGCGTATCCTCATCCGGTTGACTCGCATTGAGCTGGTCCAAACCCACATCTCGTGGGTACTGCTCACGGGTCCCTTTGCCTATAAGATCAAGCGACCCGTTCGGTATGCGTTCATCGATCTGTCGTCCTCCGGTGCGGCGTGAATTCCTGTGCCGCGAGGAACTGCGCCTAAACCGCGGTTCGCACCGCAGTTGTACCTGGAAGTGTGCCCGATCACGGCCCCCGCGGGCGAGGCGCGTATCGGGGGCGACGGCGAAGCGATCGAATACGCGGTCAAGATGCGTCAGTTCGCGCGCGAGCAGGAACTTGATCGTTTGCTTGAGGCTGGCACGATAGCGCCGCAGGAGCTCGAGAGCTTCGGAGGCGAGCTCGCCGCGATGCACGCGCAACTGCCGACTGCCGGCACCGGGTCCGCGTGGGGCACGCCGGAGCGCGTGCGCGAACTGGTGCTCGATGAATCTGACGCAATGCGCGCAGGCGGCCGCCGCCTTCAATGAAGCAGCCCGCGTTCATGCGCTGCGCGCGCTGCTCGAGGCGCAACTGTGTGCTCTGAGCGACTGCCTGGCGGCACGACATGCGGCGGGCCGCGTGCGCGAATGTCATGGTGATCTGCACACGCGCAACCTCGTGCGCCTGGACAACCACTTGGTCGCCTTCGATTGCATCGAATATGAAGCCGCCTTCCGCTGGATCGACGTCGCCGACGAGATCGCTTTTCTGCTGTCGGACCTGAACGCGCGCGGTTGCCGCGATCAGGCCCGAGCCTTTCTGGCCGGCTACCTCGCCGCCAGTGGCGACTACCAGGCCTGCCGCCTGCTGCCGTTGTACCAGGCGCATCGCGCACTTGTGCGCGCGAAGGTGGTCGCGCTGCATGCAGCGGGCGGCAGCGAGAGTGAGATGGCCGCGCTGACTTCTGAGTGGCAGCGGCTCATCAGCTTCGCCGGTGTCGTGCTGATGCCACGCCAGCCCCGCCTGTTCCTCACCTGTGGCCCATCAGGTGCGGGCAAGACATGGCTTGCCAGAAAACTCGCGCCGCGTCTTGGGGCCTTACACCTGCGCTCGGACGTGGAACGCAAGCGTGCTGCGGGTCTAACGCCGACCGAGCGCGCCGCAGCGGCGCCGGGCCGCGGGCTGTACGGAGCGCCAACCACTGCAGCGACCTACGCGCGGCTGCTACGAAGCCGCCGAAGACGTGCTCGCCGGGGGCTGGGACGTGATCGTCGATGCCACGTTTGGCCGCCGCGAGGAGCGCGAGCATTTCGCCGCGCGGGCACGGAGCCTGGGGATCAGGTGCATCCTGATCGTCTGTGAGGCGCCGATCGACGTGATGCGCTCGCGAATCGCCGCGCGGGCGCGCGTGGCTGAGGATCCCTCGGACGCCGATCAAGCGGTGCTTGAGTGGCAGTTGGCCCATCAAGATCCCCTCGATGAAGCCGAGCAGGCGCACGCCATCCGGGTGGATACTCAGGATCCTAATGGCGTCGAGAAGGCAATCCGACAGCTCGAACGCCGCTAAGCGCGCGCGGATCCCGTGGGGACTAGTTCGCCGCTGTCAGCAGACCCCGGTTACGCAACCAGATCGCGATAGGCGTGCCAGGTCGCGTAGCCGAGCAGGGGGGCGATAAACACCATGCCGATGAGCAGAGTCAGGAAGCCGATTGCGGTCATCACGACAATCAGAGCGGCCCACAAAAGCATGGCGGGAATGTTGGCCAGGACTGCACGGATACTTGTGCGGATTGCCTCCGAAGCGGTGGCGTGCCGATCGATGATCAGTGGCACTGCGACGACGGACACCGCAAACACAATCCCCGCAAGCACTGCGCCGCTGCCCACGTAACTCAGCAGCTGTGGGTTTAGCGCTTGAGGGCCTCCCCACAGCGCCACCGCAAGACTTGGTGTCGAGGCGCTGAACACGGACTGCAGAAGCCATGCGGACATTGCAAACCACACCGCTGCGATCAAAGCGAGAATCGCACCGAAGTGCGTAAGCCCCTCGGAATTGCGGCGCAGTGGCTCCAAGGATTCGTCAAATCCCAGTGGCTCGCGCGCGCTGCGACGGCGCGCCAGCTCGCACAACCCCATCGTCATCACCGGTCCGACCAGCAGGTAGCCGGTGACGGCCGCGGCCGTGAAGTACAGATGAGAGCTGCCGAGCATCAGCAGCACCCCGCCCAGGATCGCGATCAGCGCGCCGTGGGCGATGCCGGGCATCCCGATCGTTCGTAAATCATCCCAGCCGCGCTTGAGCCAAAGTATGGGCTGGCTTGCGCTGACATGGCGGATTTCCAGGTGCAGGGGAGGGGAATGCCCAAGGCTGAGGGACGTTGTCATGGAGGCCTCCTGCCAAGCAGCGGCACAGCGCATGCGAATCGGGTACTTTCAGTCGGCATCCTACGCCGAATTAAATTAGGGTGATGGCCGGCCTTGACGCCCGCCGCTACACTCTAGCTTCGGCTGCCCCCGTAGCTCAGTGGATAGAGCGACCGCCTCCTAAGCGGTAGGTCGTCGGTTCAACTCCGGCCGGGGGCGCGAATTAAATGAGGTATGTACGGCCTTCCGGACGCGTGGTTCGGGCACATCAGTGTGCCTGCGGCGCCTCAGTGTTGTCGTGCGACGACCCCTTCGTCGCATGGCGCGGCCCAATTGCCCCAACTCGAGCGCACGTAGGTGCAGAGCGCGGCGATCTGCTCATCATCGAGGCCCACGCTCAACTCAAAACCGCTCATGTTCGGCCAGGAGTGCTCGTCAACCGTGCTTTCGTGAGCCCCGTATAACACCATCTCCCATTTGAAGATGGCGCGGCCACTGCCACAACCATCACCGGCCGGGTATCCCGTCTCGAGCAAATGACGCGTACTCACCACGAGTGACGTCATACTTGCCCAAGGCGAATGAGGGCAATGAGACCCGATGTTGCGGAGCTTCATCTGCAACCGCGTACATACTGCCACCGTGACTCTCGGCCCAGGATTTCTCCTCGGCCGATGAGCCCATGGTGAAGCTGCCAGCCGGGAGAACGGCCATCTCCGGGCAGCCGCGGCAATCTCGAAACACGGTGCCGGCGGCGCGTGCCGCTTTCCCCTGCGCCACAGCCTGCGTCGAAGTAGTGAAGCTATAGGCGAATGCCAGGATGATGCCTAGTGTTTTCATTTCGGTGCGCAGCGAAATCATTTCTGACCGTGACAAGCACACGCTCAGAATTCCCCATAATGACCCTTCGCCGACTCGAGCAGCTTTTGAGTGTCATATCCGACTCCGTCCTTGAAGACGATTTCCACGCTCTCGATGTCTGAGATGTGCGTCGCCGGATCACCCTTGATCACCACGAGATCGGCGTTCTTGCCGACCGAGATTGAGCCGATCTGATCCTGACGGCCGAGAAAGATGGCGCCGTTCAAAGTCGCGATCTTGATCGCCTCCACGGCGTGAAGCCCGCCTCCACCAGCAGCTCGATTTCGCGATGATCGGCGTATCCTGGAACACTGCCGAAAAGGCCGACCGGATCGGATTCCGCCATCAGCAACCCGCCGGCCGCAACGAAAGCACGCTCGAGCTGCATGTCTCGGCGCAGCAAGTTCGTCGTGTCAGGCCCACCAGAGCGGCGAGCTCGCTTCAGATCAATGAAATAACCGTCGCGCGCATCTGGCGACATCGCGGCCAATGCGGCCGGCTTCAGCGGCCTGTCCACGCCTGGATTGAGACTCGGTACGTTCCACGCAGTGCTCGGCAGCGTCGAGGTGATTGCGACGTGGTGCTCGATCAGCGTCGTGATCAGATTGTTCGCCTGTTCCGCATACATGTGCTCGAGCGTGTAATCACCCCTGCTTTCGCTGCATTTATCGGGCTGCTTCCCGGGATCGAGCTGCGTATTGACGAAGAAGCCGTGCTCGAGACTATCGATCCCAATCTCCGCCGCCTCCTCATACGTGACCGAGCACAGGTATCCCAATACCTTCAGTCCCCGCTTATGCGCTTCAGTAACCACCGCCTGCAGTTCCGCATGCGTGATGTTCACGTATGCCTTGAAGGACGTCACCCCACGGTCCGCCCAGAAGGCCACGGTCTCACGGGCATCTTCGGCCCCAGTTAGAACCGGTGTATGCAGGCCGGGGCCGCCCAGAAAGGGTCCAGTGATGTACAGGTGGGGGCCGGGAGCCACACCTTTTTCGATAGCCTGTTTGAGATTCACTTCCGTCTGCGGCTCGACACTGCCCGCTCCGCGCATCGTGGTGACGCCGTTTGCCAGGAACAGCCGTGGCGCTGAAAAGCTCATCTGCGTTACTAGCGACGGACTCTCATAACTCCCATCTGCCTGCAGATTGGGCCTTGCGTAAAAGGACAGATGACCATGATTCCGACGATGCCCGGATAACCGAATAGCCACGCAGGTCGAGGACGGTGACGTCGGCACTCTGTAGGTGGTGCGCTTCCGGCCCGATTGCAGCGATCTTGCCGTTTTCGATCGCGATCGTTTGATCGGACTTCGGCGATGCTCCCGTCCGTCGATGATTCGGACGTGTTCGAGGACTACTTTAGGCGTGCTGACGCGGACGTATTTACGTACCTGCGGCTCCAGAACATCAGCAGTCTGAGCATACGTGAGTTGCAAATGCCACAATGCCGCGAAGCACACGGTGAGCCATTTGGGCACTGGTAGCTTGCGGGACCACTCGCGAATGTCCTCACGCATGTTGCTTTTCCTCTATTGACTCCCGCGGTTGCTTCCGCGCGGGTTTCCAAAGACGCGCTCGACTTTGATCTACTACACGATCCGTTAAGTCTACTACAACGACCGTTTTGATGCGCAACTGCAAACTGCCGCGTGCATTCCTTCAGTAAATTCGCCCTTGATGTTCCTGGCAACAGGTGCGCGGCTTTGCTGCAGCCGTTCCCGTGGGGTCAGACGCCGCGCCTTCCTTGAGTGGATCCGTACCGACCGTAGCCGAGCTTCGACGGTGCGGTTCAGTCGAAGACGAACGTACCCGTACCGCGGCTATGCGTCTCAGCGGTATTCAGAAAAAACTAGGGCCTTGGGAAGACCTCGATGCCTCGCGAGTTGGAGGGCACTGACCTGCTAGGCGATTTTCGTACCACCTGATTCTTTTGAAATCTGGCTAATGAATTTCGTCGGAGCGCAAATTGGACTTGCCATTGGGACGGGCAGATGAGGGCGATCTGGATTGCTGAAAAGCACGAACGTTACCTAGCAGCCGACAGGAGCATATTCCGGCGGACCAGCCGTGCGAATGGATCTCTCCGCGACAGTTTTCGCCTGAACTTGTCGGCGTTGCGGATTTTGAGAAAACACCGCACGCGCATCTGAAGGTAGCTTCCGGCCCAACTGCGGTTAGTCGAAAAGCCACGAGGACCGCCGGCAAGCGGCCACTCGAGGGTTGCGCGGGCTACGATGGTTATTTGGTCGGATCGTCTCGGCTTAGTACGCGCTGAAATGCCGCTATGATCGCCGGCTCCGGCCGATGCACGGGTGGCAGCGCCTGATAGTTCTCCCAGCCCCCGCCAAGACTGCGATAGAGCGCGATGAACTCGTCCGCGGTCGCGACCTGTGCCTCGGAGTACTGCTCCTCGATGTCGTATTCCTGGCGCTCCGCGTCCACAACGTTCAGAAAATCAGTCAGTCCGCGCTGGTAACGCTCATTCGCAAGGGTCACGGCGCGCTGGCTGGCCTCCAGCGCGGTGCCGAGCTTTCCGAGGCTGACCTGGTCCGCGGCAAACTGGCCGAGGCTGGTATCAACCTCCCGAACCGCTTGCTGGATGGTCTTCTTGTAGTTCACCAGAAGTGCACGCGCCTCAAGATCCGCGCTCTCGACGCGTGCGTCGAGGGCTCCAAAATCCAGAAGCGGCCATGCAGCGGCAAAGCCTGCCGACCAGATGTGATCGCTCAGTGGCGGATTGACGCCGAGAGCCTGGCGCTGAAAGCCCGCCGCAGCAGTCACGGCCAGCGATGGAAAGAGATCGGCGGTGGCCACGCCAATGCGGGCGGTTGCACCGGCCAACTCGCGTTCGGCCTGCTCGATATCCGGACGGCGCCGCAGCAGCTCAAGCGGCAGTCCGGGCTCGATCGCCGGCGGTACGCCCGGCACCATGCTCGCCGCATCCAGCTCACTCACCAGCTCCTCCGGGTACTGGCCCAGAAGCGTTGCCAGGGTGTATTCGGCAGCACGGATTCGGGCGTCCAGTGGTGCAGCCTGCGATTCAAGTGTGGCCAGCTCGCGCGTTGCCAGCGTTAGATCGAGTTCGTTGGTGATGCCGCGCTCATATCGGATGCTGACGATGCGTAGCGACTCGGTCAGAGTGGCGATAGCCGCCTTAAGTACTTGGGCGCGCATCTGCAATCCACGTAGGTCGACGTAGGCACGCGCCACGTCGGAAACGATCGCCACGAGTACTCCATTTCGCGCCGCGAGGGTGGCCTCGGCATCGTAACGAACCGCTTCGATCTCCCGTCGATACTTGCCGAAGATATCAAGTTGCCAGACCGCGTCGAAGCCTGCGATCACGTTGATATGTTGGTAGCCGGCGGTGTCGTCGGCGGCGATGAGTGGCTGCGCCGCGCGGCCGCGTGTCAGATCGCTGCCGGTACCACGTGCGGCAGCGGCGGAAGCCCCCGCGGTGGGAAGCACGGCACCGAAACTTGCGGCCTCGAAGACCCGCGCTGCCTGAAGGCGGTCGAGGGCGATCAACACATCCGGGTTTTGCGCAATGGCTCGTTCCACGAGCGAATCAAGTTCAGGGTCGCCCAGCGCGTGCCACCACTGCGTCATATCCACAACAGGCGAGGGCGCGGCGGCCGCGCTTGAGCCGTTCGTCATCGTGGCGGCGAAATGCGCCGGCGGGGAGAGTTTCGGGGTGTGATAGTTCGGGCCTACCGCGCAGGCCGCGAGTCCGAACGCCAGCAGAACAATCCCAAGGAGGCGGAGGGCCCGCGGAGTCATCCGCGTGGCCCTCGCGCCGCAACGGCCGGTGCCGGAGCCGTGGGGCGAACGTGCACCGTTTCGCCGTCAATTATCTGGCTGCTGACATTGAGAGCCAGTACATCACCAGGGGAGACGCCGGATCCGAGTTCGACGACATTGCCATCGTCCCGTGCGATGGTGACATCGCGAAAGCTCAGCTTTCCGGCAGCGTCCACGCGCGCGACCTGAGGGCCGCTCGCCCGGAATAAGAGCGCAGCGGCGGGAACCTGCACAAGACCGCGCGGCATGAGTGCGAAGGCCACCTTTACGTACATCCCGGGTACGAGTACACGCTCCTTATTCGGGATATCGACCTCGACTCGCAAAGTGCGCGCCTGCGAGTTCAAGGCTTGAGAGGTACGCGCCACCTTTCCGGTGAATGAGCGAGCGACGCCGTCGTTGGTCAGCACGCTGACCTCACTATTACCTGCCATCAGGTCCGCTGCCGCGCTTTGCGGAACTTCGACGAAAACACGCATCGGGTCGTTCTGCGTCATCACGTAAAGGGGGGTAGTCGAGGCACTGCTTCCCGCGGTTACCAAGTTTCCAATGTCGATGTCGCGACTGCTGATCACCCCGTCATATGGGGCAGTCACGCGCTTGAACTGCGTGAGCGCCGAATACTGATTGACCTTGGCGCGATCCAGCGCAACGTCGGCCTCGGCCGACTTCAGGCGTGCCACGGCGCTTTCGTAGTCGGCGCGCTTCTCCTCGCGTTCCTGTTCGGAGACGACACCCTTGGGCGAGTCGCGCCAGCGCTCGTAAGTAGTACGGGTTAACTCCGTCTCGGCCTTGCGTACTTGAACCTGAGCCTCGGCTGCCTGGAGTTGCGCCCGCGCGGCCACGAGTTGTGCGTCGAGTTCCGGTGTCTCGATGAGTGCGAGTACTTCTCCGGCGCCTACCCGGTCGCCAATATCCGCATGCCAGGACGCGACGTAACCGTTGACCCGTGCATAGATCGTGGTCGCGTGCCAGGCGGAAGTCTGGCCCGGAAGAATAAGGCGCTGCACCGCACCAACCGACTCAGCGGTGACAACGTCGACCTCCGGCGCCGCCGTCGTGGTGGCGTCCGTGACCTGCGAAACGCTGCGCGCCTTCAGGTATCGAGCGGCACATACGATAAGAAATGCCACGCCGAGTGCGATGAGGCCGATCCGCGCGGCCTTCTTGAACCGCGCCGCAGTGCCGGGATCGAACTGGGTCGAAACCGGTTGGGATTCGGTATCGGCAACATCAGTGCCGTAGTCCGTCTTGGCCACCTCGTCAGGCGAATCCACAGGGGTTCCTTTTGCGACCGCTTCCGCTCGCTCGACAGAGTGATTCACGGGGTGACCCCCGTCGCTGACGACGGTTTGGTCCTGAGCAGGCGATACATGATGGGAACAAACACCAGAGTTGCCGCCGTGGCGAAGAGCAAGCCGCCGATCACCGCTCGGGCGAGCGGCGCATTCTGCTCGCCACCCTCGCCGACACCCGCAGCCATCGGCACCATGCCGAGAATCATGGCGCCCGCGGTCATCAATACCGGACGCAGGCGCGTGTAACCGGCCGTCGTCGCCGCAATCAGGGCGTTATCGCCTGCCTTCGTGCGCTGGTTGGCAAAACTCACCACGAGAATGCTGTTGGCGGTCGTCAATCCAATACACATGAGGGTTCCCATGAGCGCCGGTACGCTGAGATGGGTCTGGGTGAGAAACAGCATCCACATCACTCCGCATAGTGCAAAAGGCAACGCCATCAGCACGATGAGCGGATCGATCCAGCTCTGAAAGTTAATGACCAGAAAGAGGTAGACCAGCACAATTGCCAGTGCAATCCCCGAAAACAGACCGGTATAGCTGTCACGCATCGTTTCGACCTGGCCGCTCAGCGTCACGTGCATTGCCGTCTGCGCCGCGGGTCGGTTGGCCGCGATGACCTTGTCGATCGCCCGCGAGACTGAAAAGAGGTCGCGTCCCTGTACGTTGGCCTGCACGTCGAATACCGGTCGGATGTTCAACTGCGAAGTCACTATGGGAATCCTTTCACGTGCGACGGATGCGAGGTTCATCAGCAGCTGAGATTGCCGGTCGCCCGCGTTGCTGCTCACCGGCATGGTCTTCAGGTCCTGTGACGATGCGATGGTGTAGCTGGGCTGTTGCACAACGAGCGGGTAGCTCACGCCGTTGCGCGGATCCACCCAGAAATTCGGAGAGGTTTGGGCGCTTGAGTTGGAGTACACGAGCACGTTGTTTGCCGTATCCCGCTGCGTTAGGCCCACCCCGGTGGCGAACGCGCGATCCACATCCAAAGCGAGTGCCGGCGCGTCCGGAACCTGAAAGACGTGCGCATCAACCACGCCAGGGATCCTGGAAATCAGCCGAGTCAACTTCTGCGCTAGGGTATACGCCGCCTTCGTGTCTGAGGCGGTTACGCGGAGGTCAATCGGGGCCGGTTGTCCGAAATTCAACACCTGGTCGACGATGTCGGCGGGCTGGAAGAAGAATTCAAGCTCCGGAAAGCGCTTGGGCAACTCGCGGCGCAACATCGCCATGAGTTCCGAGGTTGGCGGGTGCTCTTTCCCAAGCGAGATGAGAATCTCCCCATCCATCGGCCCCACTGTTGCCGAATCGCTTAGCGCGATATTGATACCACTGTAGGGAAGTCCAATGTTGTCGAGGATGACGTCGATCCTTTCGCTGCCAACCAGAGTGCGAATCGCCGCCTCGACCTGGGCGAAGGACTGCTGGGTGGTCTCAATTCGCGTCCCAGGCGGTGCTCGCACATGGAGACGCATTTCGCCCGCATCCACCTGCGGGAAGAAATCCCGCCCGAGAAAGGGAAATAAGCTGAGCGACAGGACCATTACGCCCAGGAACACTAGGACCGTGGTTCTTGCTTCTGACATGGCCCACGACAACGTGTTGCGATAGCCCTCGCGGAAGCGCCGAAACCCCGCTTCAAAAGCGACGTGTACCCGATACAGGGACCGTCCGACCCCACGGCTCGGCGCATTCACAGCCGAATCTGCGGGAGCATGACCCACAGAGCGCATCAGGTAGTAAAACAGCACGGGCACCATCGTGAACGAAAGCGCGAGGCTCGCCAGCAGAGACACGATCACGGACACGGACAGGGGAGAAAAGAGGTACTTCGCGGTTCCCTCGAGCAGAAACACCGGCACGAACACGATGCAGATGCAGAGCGTTGACAGAAACGTCGGCGTGCCGACCTCTCCAGCGCCGTGCACGATCGCATCGCGCAGGTGCTCGTGCAGGCCGGCGTGACGTTCAATGTTCTCAATCACTACTGTGCCGTTGTCGACCAAGATACCGACGGCTAGCGCAAAACCCCCGAGCGTCATCGTGTTGAGAGTCTCGCCGCCGGCGCCCATTAGAAGCACGGCGGTCAGGATTGAAAAGGGGATGGCAGCCAGAATGATCAGCGTCAATCGCCAGTTGCCGAGAAACAGCAAAATCATCAGGGCCGTGAGGCCGGCGGCCATGCAACCGCCCAGCAGGACGCTATTCAGCGAAGCCTTCACGAACAGGGATTGATCGAAAATTGCCTTGATCTGTACCCCCGCGGGCAGCATGTGACGGATGTCCGGAAGCGCGTCGCGTATTCCCTGAATTACTGACAGCGTGGACACACCACCGGTGCTTCTGATCGACATGAGGGCGCCAGGCACACCATCTACAGATACTGAGTTGGTCTGGACCTGGAAACCGTCGTGCACGTGTGCGACGTCGCGCATGAATACTTGGCGACCGTCGATCTGCCGGATGGGATAGGAATTGAGAGCCTCGATCAAGTCGGGGCTATTGTTCATCGTAAGCAGGTAATCCTTGGTACCGATTTTTACGTCGCCAGCCGGTAGAATGACGTTTTGAGTCTGAAGGGCGTTACTGACGTCAGCGGGGGTCAGGCCCCGCGCCTGGAGTGCCTGCTGGTCGAGATCCGCCATGATGACTCGCGGCTTGCCACCGTACGGATAGGGAACCTCTGCGCCGTGCACGACCGCGAGTGCCGGGCGGATCACGTTCTGACCTAAATCGTTGAGCTTCGTGTCCGGCAGTGAATTGGATGACAGACTGAGCTGGATGATTGGGACGTCTGTCGCGCCGTAGCGAATCACGAGCGGTGGCGTGATGTTGGGCGGCATGTACTTCAGCACTACTAGCGCGCTGCTTGCCAGCTGTGAGATGGCGCGGGTGACGTCCGCGCCCTCATGCAGGTAGACCTTCTCAACGCCGACTCCTTGGTAGCTGGTGGCCTCGATGCGAGAAATGTCATCGACCAGGGAGGCCATCTGGCGCTCGTGGAGCGTCAGGATCCGGTTCTGGATGTCCTGGGCGTTCATGCCGGAATAGGTCCACACGACACTGCAGACTGGGATATCCATCTTCGGGAAAAATGTCGATCGGCATGCGCAGCGCTTCGCCGATGCCGAGCAGGGCCACGAGGATCAGACCGGCAATAACGGTGTAGGGACGCCTGAGAACGTAGTCAACGACTGACACGATCGCTCCGCTATCCGTGGGCCGCGCGATTGAGCGCGAGACGTTGACGAATCCGGAACCGGCTGCCTTTTCCCGGAGTGCTGACTACCTGAACTTGTGCCCCGTGCGCGGCACAGATTGACTTCACGATGGCAAGCCCGAGGCCCGCGCCGCCCTGTTCACGGGAACGCGATTCGTCCACACGATAGAAGCGGTTGAAAACACGCGCTACCGCTTCCGCAGGAATGCCGATGCCGTTGTCGGTGACCTCCAGTAGCGCGAAGTCACCGTCGCGTGCGACGCTCAGCCCGACGCGTCCGCCACGCGGGGTGTATTTGATGGCGTTATCCAGAAGGTTCACCACGACCTGCTTGATGCGTGCGCGATCTGCCTCCACCGTGACCTCGCCTGACAATTCGCAGACGACAGTGAGTTCTTTGTCTTCGGCGAGCAGGCTCATTTGCTCCGCCGTGCTGGCCGCAAGTTCCGCAAGGTCAAACCGTGCCCACTCCGACGGTGGTTCACCGACATCGAGGCGTGAAAGTGCAAGCAACCCCTCAACGATTTCGCGCAACCTCTCGACCTCTTCAAGAACGCTCCCGAGAGATTCCCGGGTCTCGCTCCGAAGTTGAGTGTCCTGCGCCAGGCTCTCAAGCTCAGCCCGCATAACGGTGAGGGGGGTGCGAAGCTCGTGAGAAGCATCAGCGACAAACTGCTTCGAACCGTTCACCGCCTCCTCAAGACGGCTGATCATGCGATTGAGTGATACCGACAGACGTTCGATCTCATCACCGCTGGTCACGACAGGCAGCCGCTCGCTGAGATTGTGTTGGGTGATGACTTCTGCCTTCCCGGCAATGCGATCGACCGGGCGCAGCGCTCGCCGAACCAACACGAATCCCCCGCCGACAGCCGCGGCGACGGCGATCGGAAGCCCAATGGCAAGCAACAGGAGTACGTGTTCCAGCGTTGCCTCGCTCGACGCACCCGACGTTCCTACTTCCACCCGATATGGGGATCCATTTTGGGCGCGCACGGTTTGCGCGGCGATGAGGAGTGAGCCGCCCGGCAACTCCACCTTTCGTGCCTCCGTGGCGACATTAGGCGGTAGTACAGGCACGAGGGAAGGGTCAAAGCGCGAATCCTTTGGGGCTCCCGACACGTACACCATCGCGCCATCTGCGCGTGTGATGCGGATGAAGCGGTCGTTCGCTTCAGGCGAGTAGAGATCCTCCACCTGCTTTCCAAGTACCGCATCATCTCCGCGTCCCGCGTTCACAACGAGGGTATCGGCGATCTGGCGCGCCCGCCGCGCCTGGATGTCGAGAAGATTGGCTTCAAGGTAATGGCGCAGGAAAAGAAGCGTCAGTACACCAAGGAATATGAAAACGATCGTCAGGACACCTGCGTACCAGGTCACAAGGCGAAAGCTCAGTGAACCCGTGTTCATGATTCCGAATTCTCGCCGAGGGCGTAGCCGACTCCGCGCACGGTGCGAATCAGTTTGAGTGCGAACGGGTCGTCGATCTTGCCGCGCAGGTGGCGTACATAGACATCGACGATATTCGTAAGTCCATCAAAACTATGATCCCAGACGTGTTCGATGATCATGGTGCGCGAAAACACGCGTCCGGGACTGGACGCCAGGTAGTCGAGGAGTGCGTACTCTTTGGGCGTCAGCTCGACTCGCTTTCCACCTCGACGCACCTGCTGCGTAAGCCGGTCAACCTCAAGGTCCTCCACGCGCACTACGGTCGAACGGGCCATGGGGCCGCGTCGTAGCAGCGCCTTCACTCGGATAATGAGCTCCGCAAACGCAAACGGTTTGGTGAGATAGTCGTCGGCACCTGCCTCGAAGTGTTGGACCTTCTCCGCAGTCGCGTCGCGTGCGGTAAGAATGAGGATTGGTACCTGTTGGTCCTTTCGACGGATTCTTCGCAAAAGCTCCGAGCCGTCGAGGCGGGGAAGCATCAGATCGAGTATGACGAGATCATAGTCGCAGGCTTGCGCGAGTTCCCAGCCAGCCAACCCGTCATCGGCGACGTCGACGGCAAAGCGCTCGGCCCGCAGCGCGCGCGCCACGAGCTCCGAGAGCTTCTTCTCATCTTCAACGAGTAGCATTCGCATGGGTCGCTTGTCCGTAGGCGCATAGATAAGCACGCCAACATTAATGCCCGACCAAGACAGGATTAAAATGCGTTCAGAAATCTAACCGCTGTTCTTAACCTCTTGATTCGTCGTTATTTCGAGTCTCCGGAATTCGCAGAGCTCAAGCGCGCCCGGCACCGGAGGCATCCTTGCCGTTCAGCCGCCCGACGTCTGTCTGCTTGAGAGCTGAGGAAATACGGCGGGGTCCTCTCCGCCTCGAGATCTCACCCTCATGCCAGAACTAGCCCGACAGAGGGGGGATGAAGTGATGACGCATCCCGGACCGCTTTAATTGTTGGTCGCCTCGACGCAACGGAACTCGATCAAGGGTGCCGAGATTTCCAGGAATCCACCTTCGTTCTCACTCGTAAGGACGGTCTCAATGTTCTTGCCGAGTTTCATGCAGTAGGCGGCCGCCTCCCTGTATGCGTTCGCCTTTTCGGTAGAACTAGAGGACGCCCCCATCAAATCCGGGCTCGGGACTATGAACGTGCCATGCCCGGTCGGTACGATTTCCCGTTGATGTGTAGTGGTCGTGCAGCCGGTCGCAAATACCAAGAACATCACAATCCAATGCTTCCGTGACATCCCCCACTCCGTGCAGCCTCTGAATCCGAGTCGCCCGATCTATGAGCCGTCCGTCTGACGACTACGGCGCCCACGACACAGGGCATGGCTTTACGTTCCAGATTTGGGTGGCATAGTCAGCAACGGCACGATCGCTTGAGAACTTTCCTGAACCCGCCACATTCAAAAGGGCCCTGTGCGCCCATTTGTCTGCATTGGCATACAACTCGCGCACCCGCGCGTCCGCTTCAAGATACGATTTTAGGTCGGCGAGGTGCATGTACTGATCGCCGAGCGTCAACAGTGTGTCCCATAAGGGTGCAAATGCTCCAGGGTCACCGCGGCTAAAATGGCTGGAGCGAATCAAATCCAACGCCGCCCGGGTTTCCGGTTCGTGCTCATAGTGCCAGTGCGGGTCATACCAGCCACGGCTGCCGGACACTTGCGCCGCCGTGAGGCCGAATAGAAAGAGATTTTCCTCGCCCACTTCCTGGGCCATTTCGATGGTTGCACCGTCACGCGTCCCGAGCGTCAAAGCACCGTTCATCATGAATTTCATGTTACTGGTACCACTGGCTTCGTAGCCGGCGGTCGAGATCTGGTTGGAGACATCACTGGCCGGGATCAGCCGCTGCGCTAATGAAACATCGTATTCGGGCAAGAACAGAACTTTAAGCTGGCCTCGTATCGCTGGATCCCCATCGATTGTAGCCGCCAAGCTATGGATGAACTTGATGATGAGTTTCGCAAGCCGGTAGGCAGGTGCCGCCTTGCCGGCGAAGAAGAATGTTCGCGGCGCCATCTCGAGAGAGGGACTCTCTCGTAGCCTGTTGTAAAGCACTACGATGCGTAGCGCGTTCAGTAACTGACGCTTGTATTCGTGTATGCGCTTGATCTGGCAATCGAACATTGTTCCCGGATCCACTGACACGCCGAGTGTCGATCTCAGCCAATTGGCACACCGGGATTTGGCCTCCCGCTTGGCGCTTCGGAAGAAGTCGCGGAACCCCTCGTCATCCGCGAGTAGTCGGAGCCTACTTAATTCCTCAAGATCGGTTACCCACGAGTCGCCTATTGCGTCCGTGATCAACTCGGCAAGCGCCGGGTTTGCAAGGAGCAACCAGCGACGAGGCGTGACGCCATTCGTCTTGTTATTGAAGCGTTCGGGGAACATCTCAGCCAAGTCCTTGGCTGTCGTGCCGCGCAACAGCTCAGAGTGGAGCGCCGCGACGCCGTTGGTGCTGTGCGAGCCTACGATGGCAAGGTTTGCCATGCGAACGAGTTGGACCGAGCCTTCCTCGATCAAACTAACGCGCCGGACGCGACCGTCATCCCCGGGAAATCTCGCTCGGACCGAGTCGAGCAGGCGCCGATTGATTTCATAGATAATCTCGAGGTGACGTGGCAATAGCGCTTTGAACCAGGTCAGCGGCCATCTCTCGAGGGCTTCCGGTAACAGCGTGTGGTTGGTGTACGCGAGTGTTCTTTGGGTAAGGTCCCATGCCTGTTCCCATTTCAGACCGGCCTCGTCGAGCAGAATCCGCATCAGCTCCGGCACGGCACTGGCTGGATGAGTGTCATTCAGCTGAATGGCGACCTTTTCAGGGAGAGTGCTCCAATCGGCGTTGCTGCGGCGGAAGCGTCGTATGAGGTCGGCTAGCGAGCAGGCCACGAGAAAGTATTCCTGCACGAAGCGCAGTCCCTGTCCCATGCTGGTCGAGTCGTCCGGGTAGAGCACGCGAGTGAGGGACGCAGCCTCAAGGGCCTCAGCCATCGCGCCGACGAACTCACCATGGCTGAATTCTTGGAAATCGAAGGTATCGGTCGTATCTGCGGCCCAGAGGCGTAGCGTGTTGATGGTCCTGCCCCCGTAACCGACTATTGGTCGATCGAATGGCACGCCGATCAGGGTCGACGGCTTGCCCACAATGGTGCGCAATCTGCCGCCGCGCACTTCATAGGAGCAATTGAGCTTGACCTGAACTTTCTCTGAGGGTCGCGGAACCTCCCATGGATCCTGACGCTGGAGCCAATTGTCCGGTATTTCCTGTTGCCAGCCATCGCGCAAGACCTGTTTGAACATGCCATATTCATATCTCAACCCGTAACCCATTGCGGGTAGTTGCATCGTCGCCATCGAGTCGAGGAAACAGGCTGCTAGGCGCCCAAGGCCACCATTACCCAGGCCGGCGTCGGGCTCCTCCTCGAGAAGTGCGGCCCAATCGAGACCCTGCCGCTCAACCGCTTGTTTCGCGATCCCGGCGAGGAGCAGATTCGTCACGTTGCTCGCGAAGGCGCGGCCAATGAGGAACTCCATGGAGAGGTAGTAGATGCGCTTGGGATTCATTCGTGCGTACACGTTGTCTGTGCATATCCATTGCCGCGACAGAGCGTCGCGCACAGTACGTGCGAATGCCTCGAATCGTTCGCGTGGCGATGCCGCCATCGGATCGACCACCTTGTCGAATAGAAGATGCCGCTCATACCCGTCCGCTCCCGTCAAGTGCTCTGGATTGCGCTCGTCCCGCCTATGGAGACTTGCAGCGCGCGCAAGATCCGCGGGAGATCGCACACGCATCTCACCGTTCGAGTTCATGCCTGATCCTCCGGATGTAAGGCTGACAAGGCGTCGGCAGAGCGCATCGGGCTCGTCTATAGCTTGGGTGGACCGTGGCGCTCTTAGGGCGCTCCGGCGCGCTGACGTGTGTTTGGCACGGGGATGCTGGCTGAGGCTTGCACGCACTCGAGCACCCGAGCATCGCCCCTACACGAGGTTGTGACCGGCCCACTTTCACTGTCCCAGCGTGTTTTTCGCCACCTGAGTACTCGCAGAATTCAGGGTAGCGGCGCTCAGTAGCGGCAGACTTTTGAGGTGTTGCACGATGTTACTCCTTCGGGCTCCAGGCTCATCGAAGTTTGCGAATCACTTGCTCCGGCTGCGTTGAGCGTGTGACCGCAAAGTTCTTCGATTACGGATTGAACTGATCGGGCTTCCCAGTGCTCTTAACGGACAGTGATGTGGGTTCTCAAGTTCACTAAAATGCTTCGTGATCAAACAACGATTTATGAATGTGTCTCTCATTGGTATTCGCCGTTTTGTGGAGTACAGCGGATTGGTGGTAAATGATTTCCATTGATAACGTTGTGTTTCAGTACTATACGAAACACATGGAAATCCCTTGCGAATCGCCTGATGAGGGCGGAATTCGAGAGGCATTCGACTGTCGCAGGTATATCGTTTATGGCAGCGTGAGAGTCAATGACTGACAGGAGTTGTAGAATCGGCACTGAGGCCGCGCTCGTTGAGAACAGTCCGAGCGTGCGCACGTCTCGGCTTGTTTCCGCTGTGCGCGGTTTGCTTGACGAGTGCGACCTGAGTGCCGACTCGCTGTTGCTTGATGACCGAAAGGCGGCTATGAACATCATCCGAAGATCCGCGCGTGATCACGAGTTCCGCCGAAATGGCCTTGATGACCTGGCAGCGGCGGTTTGGGTGCAGGCCTTCGATGCCGCATGGCTGGGGCAGGATTGGGCGACGCTTGAACAGTACTTCGCCGCAGAAGTCGCTGTACTGCTGGCGGACTTCACAACGACCATTGTGGGGCGTGCTGCAGTGATCAATCATTTCCGCGCGATGATGACCGGAGCGCAAGTGCACGAATACAACGCTACCGACTTAACGGGGCATTCTGCGGGCGACACTGGAGTGGTCTGCTATCGGTGGCAGCTCGATTGGACGGTGGATGGCAAGCGCCGAGCCAGCTCCGGTCGCGACATACTCGTGTTGCGCTCGAGGGTGGAGGGCTGGCAGCTAGTGTGGCGGGCGCAGGTGCGCTCGGGCCACTAGCGAATTGGCGCTGCGGTTTTTCGCAGCGAGGGCGCTCATTTGAGCGCACTACTTGGTATGACCATGAACGTCGGTGTGCCGTCACGTACGATGCGTACGAGCAGGGCGGCCTTCGGGGTCGGCTGATCGATGCCAACGAGCTGATCGACGCTTTTGAGCTCCTTAGTCCCTAGGTGAGTGATCAGGTCACCGATCTGCAATCCTGCCAGTGCGCCAGCGCCAGCCGGACGCAATTGCGTCACGATGACGCCGCCAGCTTCCCCGTCCGCGCCCACTGCGTGGCGAATTTCGTAGGGCGCAGCCGCTACTCCAACGGCCTCCTAAATCGCTCCAGAGCGCCTCGGCATCGCATTTTGCCTTTAGCTAACTTTACGTCTGTTTTGACCGTGAATGTACTTCACAGGTTCGTACTTACGGGGCCTGGAGTCCTTACTATTCCGTCGTATTCCGGCATCTAAGTGCTAATCGCGGGTGTCTGGACCGTCTTGAAGTGTTTCGATAGGTGTAACTCTGTTTCTGTCTATATCTGGATCAGGTACGCGAGCGCCCACATTGACGCAAATCTTGGTCACGAGCGTAGACTGCGACCGAGCCGTGGGACGGCGATGAGGCAATCAACTACGCGTGCTAACATTTAGGTCTCAGCAACCGGAGAGGTTGATTAGTTCGTGGCCGAAGCACGAATGTTTGTGAGCGCACCGCGCCCGCGGAAGTGCAAGATAAATCATGAGTTCGCCCCATGTGGTTTTTGTCGAGGACGATCCGGAAATTCGCGGGTTGGTGGCCGATTTTCTGAAGCAGAACGGCTTTCGAGTCACTGTCGCTCAGGACGGCGAGGAAATGGATCGCCTGATGAGCGCCGACACGGTCGATCTTCTGATCTTGGACATCATGCTGCCGAAAGAGGACGGTCTTAGCCTGTGTCGACGCGTCCGGGCCAAAGGTAATCTGCCGGTCATCATGCTGACCGCGCGTGGCAGCGAGATTGACAGAGTGGTCGGCTTGGAAATGGGGGCCGATGACTACCTCACGAAGCCCTTCGGCAGCCACGAGCTCGTTGCGCGCATCAAGGCGCTGCTGCGTCGCTCCCAGTACTCGACCCATGAGCCGCGTCGCAGGCCGCGCTCCACGGTGATCTTTTTTGACTGGCGGCTGGACTTGGTTGCCCGTCGCCTACATTCAGCGGATGGTACGCGTGTGCCCCTAACCAGCGGCGAGTTTGAACTGCTGGTGGCGTTCTGCGAGCACGCGAACAAGGTGCTTACACGAGAGCAGCTGCTCGAATTGACCCGAGGTAAGAGCCCCACTGATCGTAGCATTGACATTCAGGTGAGCCGCCTGCGACGAAAAATAGAAAAAGACCCAAAGGATCCGGCGCTCATCCAGACCGTGCGATCGGGTGGATACATTTTTGCTGCCGAGGTCGCGTTCGAATGACCCTCAGCCTGCGGCGATTGCTGCCGGGCGATTTACGAGGGCAGGTCGCTGGCATTCTTTTTGTGGGTTTGGCACTTTCGCAGGTGGTTGCTGCGGTGCTTTACCTTCTTCTGTTGCCGAGATGGGAAGGACTGTTACGGCCAGAGACGGTCGCCACTCGCATTGAAATGGTCGTTCGTCTTCTTGAGTCGGTCGAACCGAGTCAGCGACCGGGACTCGTCCACTTGTGGAGTGAACGGGGGTTTAGTCTCAAATACGCCGGCACGGAGCTCATGCACAGCGATGCCACTGTAGAGTCGAAATATGATCAGCTGCGCAGTCGGCTCGCTACAAAGCTACACAAAAACCAAGACGACGTGCGGGTGCAGTCGACGCGAGCCTCTCCGGATGCGACGCAGGTGGATATTGGGTTGCAGGGTGGAGGCACCCTTCAGGTTATGACTTCGCTCGGTCTTGAACATCCTCTTGGGTTCGCGGCTCAGGTGGGCCTGGGTGCGTTCCTGATCTTTGCGACGGCTGCCTTATGGGTTTGGCTCACGCTGATGGTCAATGTGCCACTTAGACGGGTGGCGTGGGCGGCTGAACATGTGGGTCTCGATATCAATGCGCCGCAACTGGCGGAGCAGGGGCCCGCGCAGCTGCAACGCGTCATACGTGCATTTAACGATATGCAGCTTCGCTTGCAACGGTTCTTAACCGACCGCACGCTTATGCTCGCCGCTCTCAGCCACGATCTTCGCACGCCTTTGACTAGATTGCGGCTGCGTGTCGACACCGATCGCGCCGAGCATGAGAAGGAGAAAATGCTAGACGACATCCAAGCGATGGAAAGCATGATCGCGTCGAGCTTGTCGTTCATTCGTGGAGTCGATGATGCCGAATCGCACGAGCTCGTTGATCTTGGATCTCTCTTGCAGACTGCGTGCGATATGGTCAGTGATTTAGGCGGCGAGGTTGAATACCAGGTGGCGGGGCGTAGCCGCTATCGCTGCAAACCGGTGGCGCTTCTGCGGGCCGTGACGAATGTGATCATGAATGCAGTCAAGTACGGCCGCGTTGCGCGGGTATCACTGACCCGTGCGGATGAGTCGGGGTTCGTAATCGATGTAGAGGACGAGGGTCCGGGAATCTCCAATCTGGAGAAATGCAGAGTCTTTGAACCGTTCTACCGATCAAACGCGGCTAGAGACGTTGATACCGGGGGAATGGGCTTAGGTCTCGCGATCGCTCGATCAGTGATTCTCGGCCATGGTGGAACAATCGAACTTCTCGATCGCGAACCACGGGGGCTTCACGTGAGGATCGTATTGCCGGAAGCTGTAGGCTGACTCGTCGTCTGTCCCGAAGGTGATGAGTTTTGCCCTAGTCTTTGCGGCGTTACCCGAGTCCGGTGCCGATTCTTTTGAGAGCCGCGACCGATTCAGCTTCGAGGCGTCTCTCCGTACTTTGTGTAGACCTATACATCGCCATTGCGACGACCTTCGGCACCGGACACTTGCCCCAGGCTAGCTGGAACGATTTAGCTCCCGGAGTCCGCTGCGACAGTCATCGTGTCGATGACGTTCTGCACTCCCGCAGGTTCATGAGCTAACGATTCGGCGAAATCGCGCTGCGTATCGGTCGTCACGCGACCACTCAGGTACACGACATTGTCCCATGTTTGGACATATACCCGGTTTCCCAGCTCGGGATGTTCATCCAGCAGCGACCTAACCTCACCGGTAATTCTCGCGTCTGGTGGACATCCGTGACTGCCGCACTCTCGATATTCGCGGTATGTGGCGCACCCGGAGGTTGCGGCAACGGCAAAGACAGAAACCAAAGTGTTCGATAGGTGTGAGCCATTTCATTTGACTCTCCTTCGCCGCGACGAGAAGAATCTCCGAGGCGTTAGATCGAGGTTGGAGCCAACTTGTTCCATTCAAGAGCTTCTATTGCGCGATGGCTTGATTATTGTTCTTTCTAGAACCCATGCCGGGGAGCAAGTTGGGCCGAGTATTGGTACACGCGGCTACGTGATGCCACGATTCGTACGGGATTGTTTGGCGTTGAAACAAACGAACGTGGATCTATTGCGAGGCCTCGCGGCGATCAATCAGAAATGCAGTCATGCATAATCGCGGGGTGCGGCCGAACTGTTCACTTGGGAGATTCGGTCACGAGCGCGGCGGCCGGCCGTTTCACGGCGCCTGAAGTCTTCTGATTGGGATGGATAACGTTGGACGCGTTGCACGAGTCGGCCGGCAAGATTCCGGCTACGCTTACGCATCAAGGTGCCACCAGGTTCTGGCTGGCGGTGCTGCTTACAGGCGTGGGTGCGGGTATCGGGGCAGCGCTTCTGACGCGGCTCTTGGATGTTGTTCAGCAGTTAGCGTGGCCCGGTCCGGATCTACTTGATGCCGCAGCGGGCGCTGGCCCTTGGCGGCACGTAGTGGTGCTATTGGGGGCCGGCCTGTTAACCGGTGCAGGGCAACTCGCCCTGCATCATTTAACCAGCGGTAACGCGATCGATATTACCGAGGCGATCACTCGCTTTGCCGGCCGGATGCCGCTGAAGCGTACGCTCGGCAGTGCCGTTCTATCAGTGCTGCTCGTGGGCATGGGCGCCTCGCTGGGTCGCGAAGGCGCGCCCAAGCAGGTCGGGGCGTTGCTCGCAAATGCTCTTTCTGACAGGGGCCGGCTGTCTGACGAGCAGCGCAAGCTCCTCGTGGCCTGTGGTGCCGGAGCTGGGATGGCAGCCGCTTACGGCGTGCCTCTGGGAGGTGCTCTGTTCGCGGTCGAGGTGCTTCGTGGAGTATTAGCACTGCGACTGGTGCTGCCTGCGTTGCTCGCGGCCGCAATTGCCACGGCGGTCTCGTGGCTCGCCCTACCCAATGCGCCCACGTACGCAATACCGGCGTATCCGACGACTCCATCGGTGGTCGTATGGGCGTTGTTCGCGGGGCCGATCGCAGGGATCGTCTCCGTGGGTTACGTTCTCCTAATCGCCTGGGCCGATCGCAACAAGCCGCAGGGCTGGCAGAGGCTGATCGCGCCAGTACTGGCCATGGGAGTCCTCGGCGCCGTCTCGATTGAATTTCCGCAGGTCCTCGGCAACGGGAAGGATATCGCGCAGCTGGCGTTTTCAAATCAGGTTGTGCCGGCTCTGCTTTTGACGCTCCTCTTCCTCAAGCCGGCGGCCACAGTCCTGTGCCTCGGAAGCGGCGTGCCGGGGGGCTTGTTCACACCATCGTTAGCGCTTGGAGCCTTGCTGGGCGGCGTTCTAGGTCACGTTTGGGATTTGTTCTGGCCAGGCACGCCTCCGGGGCTGTTCGCCTTGGTCGGAGCTGCGGCGGTGCTTGCGGCCACGACACACGGTCCGATCTCGGCCGTCCTGCTGACTCTGGAGCTGACCGGTCGGGACCGATCTTTCATTTTGCCGCTGTTGCTGGCGGTTGTTACGGCCACGGTGGTTGCGCGTACGCTCGATCCCCGTTCGATCTACGACGCGCGCTTTACGGATAAGGAAGTGAAGAATCTGCAACGCGCGCGAGCACCGTCGCCTTCCTAGCTCTGGTAAAACAGGTGCGAGCTTGACGGAAGCCTCTACGGACTCGGGCCCCTCGACGAGTACGAGCGTCGGTGGTGCAGATCGGTACTGCGAATGCTGCCCGGCGCCGAGCTTCCGCTGGCTGCGGAACCGGCGGCGGTTCAACAGCTCCCGTTCGAGCTGGCAAAGAAGCTCTCGGCTCAAACGATGAGACAAGAAACGGGCAAGACCAGCATTGAGGCTATCAGGCGCGCCGCCAAGAAGCTGCGGTAGCTCCGCGCCGCTCGCCGACGTGTGAGTGTGGGTGCCGGCATGCGTGTTGGTGGGCTCCCGACCAAGCAGCACCCTGATATATCGCTAGCCGCCTCCTTCGTGGCTGGCACCGCCCTGTGAGCCCTCGCGTTCGAGCTCCATGTCGTTCACCACGCGCCTCACTCCCGGCACCCCGGCAGCGATCTCTTTGGCTCTGTAGAGCGCCTGGGTACCCCAGATGTAACCCCTGAGCTCGGCCACGCCGTCATAGACGTGTACGTCCACATGGCGGAAATAATAGGTCGGGTCCGCATTCAACGCTTCGTATATCCGTTGCGCAGCGACCTCATCCGCCTGCGCCTGTTCGGGAGACTTCGGCGCAGACGTCGAACAGCCGGCGATGAGCGTGACCCACGCGAGTAGCGCAGCTGGGGCTACGCTCCACTGGGGTACAAGTCGCATAGTCAACGATCCAGGGCGCTCAGCATATCGGTGTCCGGTAGACAATTGCGAACGACGAAAATTCCGAAAAACGCCACCGAATTTCCGACCTCCCGCGGCGGCCGCGGGCCGGGCACGCCAAGGCAAATCCCGACCCGCGCAACGGGGCGCTTTGTCTGCGGATCCGCGCTCAGTTGGTCAGGCGCCTAGATCCAAAAAAATAGCACAACGTGTGCTCCGAAGGCGCATTCCCGCTCTACCACATGTCTCGGTAGCTCTCAGCCAATAATTGCCCGCGCCTTAAGCCGCCGCGCGCGGATTGCCTTCTAAGGCCTCGATGATCGGCTGGGGGTAGCTTGCACGGCGGTGTTCTAGGTCACGTTTGGAATCGGTTCTGCCCAGGCACACCTCCCGGGTTGTTCGCCTTGGTCGGAGCTGTGGCAGTCCTTGCGGCCACGATCTCGGCCGTCCTGCTGACTCTCGAACTGACACATTTTGCCGCTGTTGCTGGCCGTAATCACGGCCACCGTGGTTGCGCGGACGCTTTGATTCCCGTTCGATTTACGATGCGCGCTTTACGGATAAGGAAGTGAAGAACTTACCCACGGGGTGCGAGCACCGTCGTCTTCCTAGCTCTGGCAAAACAGGTGCGAGCTGGAAGAAGCCCTCTACGGACTACGTTGTCCCGATCGAAGCCTGAACACTAACGGAAGGCCCAACGCTTACACGGGTGCTTTCGAGTTATCCATGCCGCACCACGAGTGACTTCTGTTCCATCCTCCAAGAGCCTAGAGTTGAGCCCTTGAAACTTCGCGTTCCGCCACCTGTGATAACGCTGATTGCCGCAATGATGATGTGGGTACTACATCGCTGGGTGCCGGTGGCTTACTGGATCCCTCCTCCGTGGAACCGATTCGGCGCACTTGCTGCGGGAGTGGGAATTGCGATTGACCTAATGGCTGTCAGGCGCTTTCGGCAGGTGCGGACCACAGTGAATCCCATGGATCCGAGTAGAGCTACGCGGCTTGTCACGGACAACGTGTTCAGCATCAGCCGCAATCCTATGTATCTTGGATTGCTCTTGCTGTTGATCGGGTGGGCGCTCTGGCTGGGTACTTTGAGCGTCTGGCTTATTCCGCCGCTGTTCTTGTTTGTGACTACGTACGTGCAGATCGTGCCCGAAGAGCAGGCGCTGACTCAGCTTTTCGGTGCGCAGTACGATGCGTACCGTCGGGACGTAGCCCGGTGGATTGGCCGTCGTGGTAGTTGAGTATGCGACTTGTAGGGTGATGCTGAGCTTCGCCGGGTTACGTTTGCACGTGTGGCGGTCACGCAATGGCGCGCTTTACCTCAAGCCGTGGATTCGTAAAACTGTGCGGCCCAACGCCGGAACTCATGAATCGGGCCATCGGCTGCGCACAGCAGAGGCTGCTCACGGTAAACCTTGTTGGCCCAGATGGGGAAGTCCTGCTCCAGGGTGCGCACGTTGTCGGCCACGTAGCGCCTGAGGGCAGCGGCGACCTCGGGATCGGCTCGATCACGTTCACGCGTGAGAACCGAGAACGACATGCGCGTCATCGCGGCATCCACGGGTGTCTGGCCGATCTGGAAGATCACGGAGAACAGCCCCCGGTAGTGCACCTGCGACAGGCCAAGGCCCCAGGTGTCGACTCGGAAACTGAAGTTCTCGCGCCGCTTATCGAGCAGCTCGATTTCCTTGCCCGTATCGGCACCCCAGCGATACAGCGCGCCTTCAAAGGAGCTGACGACGCCGCTCGGCGCATCGAAACCGTGCACGGTCATCACGTGCGGGAAGTCGATACCATTTTCTAATATGTCCTGCGGCTGCGCGCGGATCACCCACGTATGGTGATCCCACTGTGCGCCGTACTCGGGACTGCCCCACTCCGGGATGACCGGCACCTCGAACTCAGGCGGCGCACCGTGTGGGTGGTACCAGAACCAGACTGCGCCGTTGCGCTCGACCACGGGGTACGTCCGCAGCCGCGCGTTAGGCGGAATGAGCTTTGAATAAGGGATGCTGCGGCAACGCCCCCCGTGGTCCCACTCCCAGCCGTGGAAGGGACAGCGCAGTGCGGAGCCGACGACCTTGCCGCCGACACCAAGGTGCGCCCCCAAGTGGGGACAATGGGCATCCGCCAGCGCCACGTGGCCGTCCTCGGTCCGAAAGATCACCAGCTTGCGACCGACGTACTCAAGCGACTGCACGCCGCCGGGTGGCAGCTCATTGGCGTAAAGAGCCAGGTACCAACCTCGCGCAATCGGCAAGGGAGCACTCACTTCGTTCTGGATCATTGGTCTCGGCATCCCCTGAGCGACTCCCTCGCTCCTCTGATCAACACTGCGATGCGCACGCGAGGGACCGCACGGAAAGCGCCCGGGCCCTTCGCCGCACAACGCGAATCGCATCTAAGACATAGACTATCTACTAATAGATATATGGTGCGCGCGTGTAACCCGAAGATCAATGCGCCCCGAGGTGAGACTTGAAAGAGCAGAGCATGAAAGATGCGATTCTAGATGCCGCGGAACGCCACGCACGCCGCGGGGGATACCACGGCTTCAGCTTCCGGAACCTGGCGGCGGAAGTGGGGATTAAGAGCGCGAGCGTGCACTATCACTTTGCAACGAAAGGCGACCTGGTCGCTGCATTAGCCGAGCGCTACATGGCGCGGATGAGGGACACCTTGGGCGATGCGTCTTCACTCTCTGCGTCCGTAGCCATCAAGCGCTTGTCGGAGGTCTTCGTGAACGCCAATGAGACGGACGATCAGATGTGCCTATGTGGGATTCTGGGAGCCGAGGAGGGCGGTCTCCCGGAACAACTCCGGCCCAAAATCACGGCTTGCTTCGATCTGACTATGCAGTGGCTGGAAGTTGCCTTACGACGGGCCGGGAAGGGGCCAAAGCCTGTCGAGGTTATTGCAGCATTGGAGGGCGGACTGATCATCGCCCGTGCCAAGCGCGATCCGAGCATCCTGCGAGGCGTGGTCAGTGCGCTATTGGCGCGCACATGACTTCGGTCGTCCGCCCGCAACCCGCCCGCCCATCGATTGGACTGTGACGCTTGGCGGCCTGAGCGACCGTGAGCAGAACCGGGCTGGTTGCGGCCTTTGCGCAGCTAAGCGTCAGGGCCAAGCCCATCAGTGAGCCTCCTCGATCACCTGCGCCTCGAGCGTGCGCGATCCGCGCAAAGAGTTCGCGATTAGGCAGCCATGTTCGGCCTGTTCGAGTAGCTTGCGCGCCATGCTGACATCCACTCCCGCCGGCACCCTGAGGATTGCGAAGGTCTTAAAGGTCGTGAACTGCGATGCGCGCTCGACTCGCTCAAGCACGCCCTCGACTCGACACTCAAGGCGCAACCACGGGAGCCGGCTGGCGCGGCTCACCGCGCGAAATGTGAGGATGAAGCAGTCGGCGAGCGATGCGCACAACAGCGTCTCCGGCGACCAGACGCCGCCGGGGCCGTCAAACTCAGGCGGGGGTGCTGTGTCCAGTCGTGGAAGTTGAGCCGAGGTGACGCTCACCAAGCCCGAGGGATCTGCGGCCGCCGCCGCCGCGGTGTAGGTGTGCGGATAAGGATGCATAGGTTACCGAACCTGGGCGATGGCCTGCGCGAGAAGGCGCCGCACTTCCTCAGCCGTCTTCTTGAGGGCCGGGTTCTCGGTACGTTCCATGGCCGCGACGGGATCAATGCTGGCCACCTCTATCCGCTGGTCGGAGGTCTCACGGACGATCACATTGCAGGGCAGCAGCACTCCAAGTCTCTCCTCGATTTTCAGTGCCTCGTGAGCAAATTGCGGATTGCAGGCCCCGAGAATCCGGTACTTCGGGATGTCCGCACCCAATTTCGCTTTGAGCGTCGCCTGCACGTCGATATCTGTTAGCACACCAAAGCCCTGCGCCTTGAGCTGCGCGGTTACATCCGCAACGACCGCGTCAAACGGGCCTGAAACTGTTTTGGCGATGTAGTAGCTCATGACTGTCTCCTCTTAGACCGCATCACTGTGGACAGAACTCATCGTGCAGTAGGCCGATGATGCGAGTCGCGATACCTGGTGGTAGCGAATAGATGATGCTCTGCGACTCGCGCGTCGTGGCTACGACTCCGGAGTCGCGCAGAATGCCGAGGTGCTGTGACAACGCCGACTGGCTGAGCGGGACGCGCTGATTAAGCTGCCCGACCGACAATGGCCCCGCGACGAGATTGCACAGGATCATCAGCCGCTGCTCGTTGCCAAGTGCCTTCAGAAGCTCTGCCGCCTTGGCGGCATGAGGTCGCATCTCGCGGCCCGCACGGGCAAGCTTTGCGAGCGCTCCGAGGGTACTGATGGTACGGGTACTCACTGTTCGTCCTAACCGTTCTCGTGATTCCAAGGTCAGTATATTTAGATATTGCTAATTTAGCAAGAACAAATATACTTAGGTTCATTGAATGATCCGGGAGGCGTTATGTCGATCGATCGAATGGTGTTTGCGTTCGCCGGCGCGATGATCCTGCTGAGTCTCGCACTGAGCTATCTGTTCACTCCCTATTGGCTGCTGCTTGCGGCATTCGTGGGACTCAACATCTTGCAGGCGGCGTTTACGGGTTTCTGCCCGCTGGCGCTAATTTTGAAGAAGTTTGGAGTCAAGCCCGGTGCGGCGTTCGGCTGACGCAATGCCGCTCCTATCCGGCAGGATCGTTGCCGCGGTCGCCCTGGCCGTTGTGCTCGCCGGTTGCGGCCGCGCCCCGCCGCCTGCGGTTGCGCCGGCGAAGTCCTCGCTGTCCAGCGTCGTTGTGCAACCCGAGCGAACGCCGATCGAGCGCCGACTCGACGGGGTGATCGAGGCGGTTAATCAGGGCACGGTCGCGGCGCAAACGTCCGGCCGGGTTGAAGCCGTGCTTTATGACGTCAACGACTTCGTCCCCGCCGGGGCAGTGATCATCCGTCTGCGCTCGACGGAGCTGCATGCGGGGCTGACTGAGGCGCAAGCTGCACTTAGCGAGGCCACGGCACGCGAAGCGGAGGCGCAAACCCGCTATCAGCGCCTCGCCGATATGTACCAGCGCAAGGTCGTCCCCAAGGCGACACTCGATGAGGCGACGGCCAATCGTGATGCCGCCGTGGCACGTCTCAACGCGGCGCGGGCGGGCCTCGAGAGCGCGAAGGAGGGCGTGGCCTATACGGAGGTTCGCGCACCGTACGCCGGCGTCGTCACCAAGCGCCTGGTGCAAGTGGGCGAGACGGTCAGTCCTGGCACGCCGCTGATGAGCGGCCTGTCGCTGCAGTTCCTGCGCGTGACGGTGGACGTGCCGCAGTCGATTGTTGATCAGGTACGACGGATCAAGCAGGCGGCCGTGTACATCGGTGAGCGGCGGATCGAGGCGACCAAGGTGACGATCTTTCCGGAAGCCTCCTCACCGTCGAGCACCTTTCGCGCCCGGCTCGAGCTGCCCGAGAACGCCACCGATCTTTATCCTGGGATGTTCGTCAAAGTCGGCTTCGTGACCGGGGAGGCTGAGCGGCTGCTGGTGCCCGCGAAAGCGTGCGTCGAGCGTAGCGAAGTCACGGCGGTTTACGTCGTGGACTCAAGGGGCCAAGTCTCCATGCGGCAGGTGCGCCTCGGAGAGCACTTCGGCGAGCGCATCGAGATCCTCTCTGGTTTGATTGCCGGCGACCGGGTCGCTCTGGATCCGCTCGCCGCCGCAAAGCAATTGCCGCCGGCGACCTCGAGCGCACCATGAGCGCACCCAAGCGTTGCCGGGACATCGGGCCGCATCCGAGCGCCACCTCATGAGCGCATCGCTTGGCTTCAGCGGACGGCTGGCACGCCAGTTTCTGAATAGCCGGCTGACGCCATTGCTGGCGCTCGGGGCACTCCTACTGGGGATGTTCGCGGTACTGGTTACGCCCCGCGAAGAAGAGCCCCAGATCGATGTCACTTTCGCCAACATCTTCATTGCCTTTCCCGGTGCCTCGGCAGAGCAGGTGGAGAGTCTCGTCGCGTCCCCCATGGAGAAAGTGCTCGGGGAGATCTCGGGCGTGGAGCACATCTATTCCATGTCGAGCCCGGGACTTGCGACGCTGGGCGTTCAATTCACGGTCGGCGAGCACCGCACCGAGGCCATCGTACGGCTCTACAACGCGATTTACTCCAATCAGGACTGGCGACCGGCGAATGCCGGGATACTGCCGCCCCTCATCAAGCCGAAGGGAATCGACGATGTGCCGATCCTGACATTGACGCTGTGGACGCAGGATCGAAGCCGCGGCGGTCACGAGCTCGGTCAGGTCGCTCGCTCGATCGAGACCGAGATCCAGCGCGTGCCGGGCACGCGCAATGTCTACACCGTAGGGGGCGTGCCGAGTCTGGTGCGCGTGCAGCTCGATGCGCAGCGGCTCGCTGGCTACGGCGTGACCATCGAAGATCTGCGCCAGGCGTTGCTGGCCGCCAACCTCGTGCAGCACGCCGGCACCCTCGTGGGTGGAGATCGCGTGACGCCGGTGGATGCCGGGGAGTTCCTCGCGAATCGCGCCGATGTCGCCGGGCTCGTGGTCGCCGTGCGCCAGGGCCGGCCGGTGTTCCTGGAAGACGTAGCCGACGTATCGACTAAGCCGGATCAGCCAGATTCCTATGTGTGGCTCGGCACGGGCCCGGGCGCGGGTAGGGTGGGCTTGTCCCCCACCGTGCATGCGCCGGCCGTCACGATCGCAGTGTCGAAGAAGCCCGGCACCAACGCGATTCGTCGTGGCACGTCAGGTGATCCAGCGCGTGCAGCAGCTGCGCGGCAGCTACGTACCCGAAGGCGTGCACGTCACCGTCACGCGCAACTACGGCGAGACCGCCAATGACAAGGCGATCAAGCTGATTGAGAAACTGCTGTTTGCCACCGCCTCGGTGGTATTGCTGGTGATGCTCTCGATGGGGCGCCGGGAGGCGGTGGTGGTGGGTGCGGCGGTGATCGTGACGCTGGCGGCAACGCTGTTTGCCTCCTGGGCCTGGGGTTTCACCATCAACCGGGTGTCGCTGTTTGCGCTGATTTTCTCGATCGGAATCCTGGTCGACGACGCCATTGTCATAGTCGAGAACATCCATCGCCATCTGCAGCTCGGGAGTGCCAGCCTTGGTGAGATCATCCCCAAGGCCGTCGACGAGGTGGGCGGCCCCACGATTCTCGCAACCTTCACCGTTATAGCCGCCTTACTGCCCATGGCCTTTGTCTCCGGTCTTATGGGGCCCTACATGAGTCCCATTCCGATCAACGCCAGCATGGGCATGATGATCTCGCTGGCCGTCGCGTTGATCTTTACGCCTTGGCTGTGCCGCGTGCTCCTCGGCCACGACAAGGGCTCTTCGGCGCAGGAGCTTGCCCGGGAGAGTCGGGTTCAGCGGCTGTTCGAACGCTTTATGCGCCCATTCCTCGTCCCCGGCGGTGGTCGCGCGCGGCGCCACAAGCTCTATTGGGCAATCCTGGCGGCCATCGTGCTCGCGGTGGGGCTGGTGGCGGTGAAGCTCGTGGTGTTGAAGATGCTCCCCTTCGACAACAAGTCTGAGTTTCAGATCATCGCCAATCTGCCGCAGGGCACGACCACGGAGACCACGGCTCGGCTTCTCGATGAGCTGTCACATGTCATCGAGCGAGTTCCCGAAGTCAGTGATTACGAGGCCTACGCGGGCACGGCGGCCCCAATCAACTTCAATGGGCTCGTGCGCCAGTATTACCTGCGGCAGGACCCGCGCTTCGGGGACATTCAGGTCAATCTGGTCGACAAGCGTCACCGCAGTCGCAAGAGCCATACCATTGCGCTCGCCATAAGGCCGGCGCTCGCCGCCATCGGACGCAACTACAACGCTTCCGTTCAGGTCGTTGAAGTCCCACCGGGGCCACCGGTGCGCGCACCGATCGTGGCGGAAATTTACGGGCCGCGCTACGCCGAGCAGCGCCAGTTTGCGCAGGATGTCCGCAAGCTGTTCGACAAGACGGCCGATATCGTTGATGTGGATGACAGCAACGAAGCGCCTGCGCCACGCCTCATCGTTGACATCGACCGGCAGAAGGCGGCTGTGCTAGGCGTGACCCAGGCGCAGATCGTGCAGACCTTGAGCGCCGGCCTGCAGGGCTCGGATGTGACCTATATTCATGCCGGTCGGGAGCGTTACCCGATTCCCGTACGGCTGGAGCTGCCCGTACCGGATCGGGCGGGCATCGATAATCTGCTCGCGCTCGAGGCACGCTCGACCAGCGGAGATCGAGTGCCGCTCTCGGAGCTGGTGCACGTGCGCACTAGCGCGTGGGACGGCGCGATCTATCACAAGGACCTGCTTCCCGTGGCCTACGTCACCGGCGATATGGCCGGGCGCCTCGACAGTCCCCTCTACGGCATGTTCGCGCTCGTCGGTGAGATCGCGCACGCGCGGCCCGACGGTGCACCGATCGTACAGCGCTTCACACATCAGCCAGACGATCCCAACGCGCTCGCAGTCAAGTGGGACGGAGAGTGGCAAATCACGTATGAGACCTTCCGCGACATGGGCATCGCCTACTCGGTGGGTCTGCTACTGATCTACCTGCTGGTGGTGGGCCAATTCGGCTCCTACGCGCTGCCGCTGATCATCATGGCGCCCATTCCATTGACGATCATCGGTGTCATGCCCGGACATGCGCTGCTCGGCGCACAGTTCACCGCCACCTCGATGATCGGCATGATCGCGCTCGCCGGCATCATCGTGCGCAACTCGATCCTGTTGGTGGATTTCATCGATGCCGAGCGGCGCGCCGGTGGAAGTCTCGAGGACGCGGTGGTGCGCGCCGCGGTAATCCGCGCGAAGCCCATTGCGCTCACGGCTCTTGCCGCGATGATTGGCGGATCGTTCATCCTCGACGATCCCATTTTCAATGGGCTCGCCGTGTCGCTCATCTTCGGCATCTTCGTCTCGACCGTGCTCACTCTCCTCGTGATCCCGGTCCTCTATTACGCCTATCTGAGGAGACAGGAAGTGCGCGCTGCGCACTAAAGGATTTCGTCATGGCTCACGTCGCAATCATCGGTGCTGGAATTGGCGGGGTTCCTTGTGCGTACGAGCTGCGCAAGCGGCTCGGCAAGGAGCACCGCGTCACGCTCATCGGTTCCTCATCCAACTTTGAGTTCACGCCGTCGAATCCCTGGATTGCCGTCGGTTGGCGGCGACCTGAGCAGACTCGTGTCGCACTGCGCGTGCCGCTTGAGTCCAAGGGGGTTCAATGGATCGAGGATACCGTCGGTGCCATCGATGCATCGCGCAATGAGCTTACCTTGAGCACAGGCGACAAGGTGTCGTACGACTACCTCGTGATCACAACCGGTCCGAAGCTCGCGTTCGAGGAAGTACCGGGACTTGGGCCGGCGGCCTTCACCCAATCGGTGTGCACACAGGCGCACGCCCTGCAGGCCTGGGAGGCCTATCAGCGCTTCGTGCAGAACCCCGGACCCATCGTTGTCGGCGCCGCCGCCGGTGCCAGTTGCTTTGGTCCGGCGTATGAGTTCGTGATGATCCTCGATGCGGATCTGCGCAAACGCAAGATCCGCGACAGAGTGCCGATGACCTATGTGACGAGCGAACCCTATATCGGGCACATGGGGCTGGGCGGGGTCGGCGACAGCAAGGGACTCATGGAGTCGGAGCTGCGTCAGCGCCACATCAAATGGATCACGAACGCCAAGATCACCGCAGTTGCAGACGGCTCAATTTCCGTGACGGAGCACGATGAGGAGGGTAAATCGAAAAAAGAGCTTCAGGTTCCCTTCAAGTACGCCATGGTGTTGCCGGCCTTCAAGGGCGTGGATGCGGTCGCGAACGTGCCGGGATTGTGCAATCCGCGCGGCTTCGTGCTTATTGACCAGCAACAGCGCTCGAAGGCCTTTGCCAATATCTATTCTGCGGGTGTCTGCGTCGCTATTCCGCCGGTCGAAATCACGCCCGTGCCCACTGGGGCGCCCAAGACGGGCTATATGATTGAATCGATGGTGAGTGCCATCTGCGAGAACATCATCGCCGAAATCGCGGGGCGGCCGGCGACGGCACAAGGGACCTGGAACGCCATCTGCCTGGCCGACTTCGGCGACACCGGTGCAGCATTCGTTGCGCTGCCGGAGATCCCTCCCCGCAACGTCACCTGGACCAAGGTCGGCAAGTGGGTGCACCTCGCCAAGGTGGCCTTCGAGAAGTACTTCCTGCGCAAGGTACGGACCGGCTCGGTGACGCCGGTCTACGAAACATACGTGTTGAAGGCGCTCGGAATCCTGTCGCTCAAGCAGGTTCGTCCATGAGGATTGTCCCGGCGGCATGCAGGTTGTGCGTCCTGCTGGCTGTGGCCGCGGCGCGGCAGCGTGCATGCTGAGACGCTCCAGGAGGCCTGGCAAATGGCCCTCTCGCATGATCAGACGCTCGCCGCTGCCAATGCGGACGTGGCGGCGGCCGAGGCCAACGAGCGCGCCGCCCATGGCGCACGCTGGCCGAGCGTAGATGCGAGTGCCGGCTATACGCGCCTCAACGCTTCACCAACGCTCGACGTGGCGACGCCGGCGGGCACGCTGCAGTCCGGCCCGATTTTCAAGGACAATCAGTTCGTCTCCGGTGCGGTGCAGATGCGTCTGCCGCTGTATAGCGGAGGCCAGATCAGCGCCGGCATCGCTGCCGCCCGCGATGCCGCCAGCGGGGCGAGCGAGATGGAGCGCGCCACGGCGTCGACGCTGAAGCTCGACGTCGCCGAAGCCTATGTCGCGGTGTTGCGCGCCCGGCGCGCATTGCAGACGGCGGCCTCGAGCGTGGACAGCCTCAACGCGCACGTGAGCGACGTGCAGCACATGGTCGAGAGCGAATCCGTTCCGATGAGCGACCTTCTCGCCGCACGGGTGGCCCTCGCCAACGCGCAACAAGCTCGGCTGCGTTCGGCAAACGCCGTCGAGATCGCTGAGGCGGCCTATAACCGCCACCTCGGCCAACCGCTCGAGCGCTCCCCCGAGCTCGATGAGCACTTGCCCGGGGAAGCCGCTCTGGCCGGGGAGCCCATCGAGGCACTCGTGGCGCGCGCACTTGAGTCCCGCAGCGAGCTGAAAGGTCTGGTCGCGCAAGCGGATGCGCTAGCCGCGCAGTCCCGTGCCGAGATCGCCAAAGCGCGACCGCAGCTCGCATTGACCGGGGGCTACACGCATTTCGACAATCAGATCCTCGATCGTCAGGATGTCTCGTCCGTCGGCATCGGCTTCACCTGGAACCTGTTTGACGGGGGACAGGCCCGTAACCGTGCCGATGCGCTGAAGATTGCAAGCCGCGCGCAACGAAGTCGGCTCGAGGATTGGCGCTCACAGGTCGCGCTCCAGGTACGCGCGGACTGGCTCGGCGTACAGGAGGCACAAGCGCGCCTGAAGGCCTCGCGCGAGGCGGTCGCGCAGGCGGAGGAGAACCTACGCATGTCACGTGAGCTGTATGGCGTCGGCCTTGCCACCAACACCCAGGTGCTCGATGCCGTGGCATTGCAGGTCAATGCGGTCAACAACCACGACAATGCCGTGCTCGACGAATCGCTCTCAAGAGTGAGGCTGGCACGCGCCGTGGGAGACCTGTAGAAGGGCTTTCTGGCTCCACCCTTGCGATGCTCCTTCGCACCCGATGGCGCAATAGTGTTCTTGTAGGTTTAAGCGGCGCGCCTGAGTGCGGCGATAATTTCGAGTACAAGTCGCCGTAGCCACGAGCCGCGGTGCATGAGGCGCGCCTACGGCTCACTTGAGCCGCGGCACAACGGCAGCGGGTCAGACCTCTTCGCAGGTGAAGAGGATAGTGTGCGGGGAGCCCTGCTCGGGCAGGCGTCCGAGGCCGATCATGCCGTGCCCCTTTACCTGCAGGATGTCGCGGCGTATGAACAATTCCTCTCCGTCGCCGGTCTGCACGAAGGTGCCGTTCGTGCTCTGGTCGATCAACACGAACTTGCTGCGACCGATTTCGATGCGGGCATGCAGGCGCGAGATCAGGTGGCCCTTCACTACGACGTCATTATCCTCAGCACGGCCAAGGCTGATGCTCGCGTGGTGCGCGTCCATTAGCAGCTCACGGTCATCGAACCGCAAACGCAAACGCATGCCGCGAGCTGCGTCCGAATAGCCCGCGATCCCGGGCACTACGCCGGTTTCTGTTTGCGTGCCCACCGGGCTATCCCGATCGTCGGTTGCCGGGCGGCCTGTCAGCATATTCGCTGGCCTTGACATAATCAGCACTTCCCCCATTGGAGTCATATTTTCCGCAACCAGACCCGCTTAACAATCCCGCCGCAGGGAAATGTGAGTCAGGTCTCAGAGCGAACCGGGGCTGCGTTTTCCAATCCATCTGCGATGCGAGCATTAGGTCAAGTCGAAGCCGATGGAGTCCGTTTGGATTGCGTTCATCTGCGCGCGGATATTCTCCGTACAGATTCCGACAGGGAGGAAGTCAAAATGTCTCGTCAAACCCGACTTCTCGGGCTTGCTCCATTGCTCGCCGCGACCGCGCTCGGTCTGGTTGCCTGCGGCGGTAGCTCGGGAGACATGGGTCAGATGCAATTGTCGGTGGCCGACGCGCCTGTCGACGGTGCCCAAGCGGTCGTCGTGAAGTTCACCGGTGTTGAACTGACCGCCGATAGCGGCAGTCCGGTTGACATCACCTTCACCGCGCCCAAGAGCATCGACCTCCTCAACCAGAGCGGCACGGCTTCAGCGGTCCTGTTCGACCAGCCGATTCCTGCCGGTTCCTACGGCCAGATTCGCTTGATGGTCGTTGCCGATGGCGACCCCAGCAATTCCTACATCACGCTCTCTGACGGAACCATGCATGGCTTGCTGGTGCCGAGTGGCTCCGAAACCGGCCTCAAGCTTGTTTCCGGCTTCACCGTCCCGAGCAGCGGCGTGGTGGACTACACGATCGATTTCGACTTGCGCAAGGCCATCACCTGTCCGCCGGGACAGTCCCCGGCGTGCATTCTCAAACCTGCGGAGCGACTGGTCGATAACACGACGGTAGGCAATATCCAGGGCGCAGTGAGCAACACCCTAGTGCCAAACGGATGCACGCCCGGTGTCTATCTGTACAACGGCACGGTGACTGCGCCCGAAGACATGAACAGCACGGCGGCAGCGAACGATACCAACCAGCCGCTCGGCTCAAAGGTACCCGTCGCGACCTCGCAGCCACCGTACTACTATCAGTTCACGTTCCTCCCGCCCGGTACGTATAGCGTGGCTTTCACCTGTCAGGCCGCTCAGGACAATCCTGATCTGGCCGACGCTGTCGTGATGTTTAACCCGGTCAAGACCGGAATTACTGTTGTCGCTAACCAAACGATGACGGTTGATATCCCGTGACCTTCTCCGGAGACTAACAGGACCGGGCGCTAAGGTCTCGGAAGACCCGGGCGCTCGCTTGGTCGGCGCGTTCTGCCTCCGCGAATTCAACGTCGAGACCAAACGCGAGCAGGCGCGTTAGTTCACTAAGGATCCCGACACCGGCAAGCGGCTGCGTGTCATGCGGCCTCGCTCGGAATGGATCAGCCGTACCGCCGAGTCGCTGCGGATCATCCCGACGCGCTCTGGCAGCGTGCGAAGCGCGCATGGATCCGGGGACGGATGACGCGAGGCTCAAGTCGGGCGGGAAGCCCGAGTATCTGCTGTCGGGGTTACTCCGGTGCAGCGAGTGCGGCGCGAACTACACGATCATGGACAAGGACACCTACGGCTGCCATTCGCACTGGGACGGTCAGTCGTGCTCGAACGCAATCCGCGTGAAGAAGGCAGTTGGTGACTGGGCGGCTCCCCACTCGCAGTGTACTCCGAAGATTCCGCCACCGACTGTGCAGTTGATCATCAGCCCGGTGAGCACCCACCGTCGAACGAGGTCCGCACCGCATAGCAGTAGGGCGGCGCGTTGGACACTCATGCCTCGGGCGAGTCGGCCACAGCGAGCGCAGAGGGCCGAGCGAGACTACGTTCCTTCACGAGGGCGTAGACTGCGGGTATCACTACCAGCGTCAGAATTGTCGCTGACACCATACCGCCCACCATAGGCGCAGCGATCCGGCGCATCACCTCGGAGCCCGTGCCGCTGCTCCACATGATCGGCACGAGACCCGCCATGATCGCCACGACGGTCATCATCTTCGGCCTCACCCTGAGGACTGCGCCTTGCATGACGGCATCGCGCAGATGCTCCACGGTCACGTTCTGACCCGCCCTCTTGCACCGCTCGACCATATTGTCCCAGGCATGGTCGAGGTAGATGAGCATCACGACGCCGGTTTCGGCGGCGACACCGACGAGCGCGATGAACCCCACGGCGACCGCGACACTCATGTTGTAACCGAGCATGTACATGAGCCAAATGCCGCCGACGGCGGCGAACGGGACGGAGACCATGACGATGAGCGTCTCGGTCAGTCGGCCGAAGTTGAGATATAGCAAGAGAAAGATGATCAGGAGTGTTAACGGCACCACGAGCTTAAGGCGCTCGATGGCGTGCTGCATGTATTCGAACTGGCCGCTCCAGGTGATGTAGTACCCAGCGGGGAACTTCACGTGCTCCCTGACGGCGCGCTGCGCGTCGCCAACGTAGCTGCCGATGTCACGGCCGTGAATGTCGACAAAAATGTAGGCGGACAGCAGGCCATTTTCGGTACGGATGCTCGGCGGACCCTGCACGACGTTGAGCCTTGCAATCTGACCGAGAGGCACCATCGACCCGTCCATGACAGGGACGAGCACATTTCGGCCAATTGCATCCGCATTATCCCTCAGTTCCCGTGGATACCGGACGGTCACAGCAAATCGCTCGCGACCCTCGACGGTTGTCGTGACCGCCTCACCACCGAGCGCCGCTGCGATCACGTCGTGGACCTCGCCGACCGTGAGGCCATAGCGGCCGAGTGCTTCGGAGTCCGGAATGATATCGAGGTAATAGCCGCCGGTCAGCCGCTCGGCATAAGCGCTCGTCGTGCCCGGGACCGTGCGAACGACACCTTCAATCTCCTTCGCGAGACGCTCCATCTCGATGAGGTCATTGCCGAACACCTTGATGCCGATGGGCGTCCGGATGCCCGTCGAGAGCATGTCGAGTCGCGCTTTGATGGGCATCGTCCAGGCGTTGCTGATACCCGGCATCTGTACCGCCTTGTCCATCTCCGCGATGAGCGTGTCGACGGTGATACCGGCTCGCCAGTCTTTCTCGGGCTTGAGGTTGATGACGGTCTCGGACATCTCAAGCGGAGCCGGGTCGGTGGCGGTGTTGGCGCGACCGGCCTTGCCGAAGACGGATTCCACCTCCCCAAAGCTCTTCAGGATCCTGTCCTGGGTTTGCAGGGCCCTCGCTGCCTGCGTGACCGACATCGAGGGCAGGCTCGAGGGCATGTAGAGCAGTGTCCCTTCATTCAGCGTCGGCATGAACTCGCTGCCGAGCCGCAGTGTCGGCAGGATGGTCATCGCCATAATCAGCAACGCCATAAGGAGGGTCAGTCGTTTCCAGCGCAGCACCCACGCGATGACCGGCCGATACACCAAGATGAGCCCGCGCACGATCGGGTTCTTATCCTCCGACGGTATCCGGCCCCGAATGAACAACAGCATCAATACCGGCACGAGGGTGATCGACAGGACGGCCGCCCCGGCCATGCAGAAGGTTTTTGTGAGTGCAAGCGGGCGAAACATCCGTCCCTCCTGAGCCTCGAGTGTGAACACGGGCAGGAACGAGACTGTAATGACCAGGAGGCTGAAGAAGAGGGCCGGACCGACCTCGCGGCAGGAAGCGATGACCGCCGACAGGCGTGGTTCGTCGGGTTGGAGCGGTTCAAGGTGCTTGTGGGCGTTTTCGATCATGACAATTGCCGCATCCACCATCGCCCCGATGGCGATCGCGATGCCACCGAGACTCATGATGTTGGAGTTGAAGCCGAAAGCCCGCATCGCCGTAAACGCTATCAGCACACCGATAGGCAGCATGACGATCGCAACGAGCGCGCTGCGGGCGTGAAGCAGAAACACGATGCAGACGATCGCGACAATCACGCTCTCCTCGATCAGCGTCCGACGGAGGTTCTTGACGGCCCGCAGAATGAGGTCCGAGCGGTCATAGACTGGGACCAGGGTCACGCCCGCGGGCAGACCAGCGCCGATTTCGGCGATCTTTGTCTTGATATTGCCGATCACATCGAGCGCGTTCTGACCGTATCGGGCCATGGCAATGCCGGCGACGACCTCACCCTCGCCGTTCAGGTCCGCGATACCGCGACGTTCGTCCGGCACGAGCTCGACACGGCCAATATCGCGGATGCGCACGGGCGTACCGGCGACGGCCTTGACGACGATTCCTTCCAGATCGCCGATGCCGCGTAGGTAACCGCGACCACGGATCATGTACTCGGTCTCGGCGAGCTCGACCGACCGGCCGCCCGAATCGTGGTTGCTCGCGCGGATCGCGTCGGTGACCTGCTTGAGGGGAATCCTGTAAGCCTGCAACCGGCGCGGATCGACCGTGACCTGGTAGGTGCGGACGAACCCACCGACGCTTGCGACCTCGGCAACCCCGGGTGCCTTGGTCAGCTGGTAGCGGATAAACCAATCCTGAATCGCGCGCAGCTCTCCGAGTGAGCGCTGAGCACCTTGCACAACGTACTGGTAAACCCAGCCGACACCGGTCGCGTCGGGCCCCATCGCTGGGGTTACGCCCTGGGGCAGCCGGCTCGCCGCCACGTTCAGGTACTCGAGCACGCGCGAGCGGGCCCAGTAGATGTCGGTACCGTCCTCGAAAATGACGTAGACGAAGGACACGCCGAAATTCGAGAACCCCCGGACGACCTTGGTGCGCGGTACGCTCAGCATGGCGGTGGATAAAGGGTAGGTCACCTGGTCCTCCACGACCTGCGGTCCCTGGCCCGGAAACTCCGTGTAGATGATCACCTGCACGTCCGAAAGATCGGGTAATGCGTCGAGCGGCGTGTGCCATACGGCATACACCCCGGTACCAACGACGCAGACCGTCGCGACGAGCACGAGAAACACGTGTCGCGCGGACCATTCAATGATGCGAGCGAGCATGGTCAGTGTCCTACGGGCTGCGGCGAAGGGGGTACGTTGCTATGCGGGCCGTGAGGTGCTGGCGCTGCTGCCTCGTGTACGTGACTGCCGAAGCCGGCAATGGCTGCCCGCAGGTTGCTCTCGGAGTCGATGAGGAAATTACCCTTGACGACCACCGCCTCGTGCGCCGCGACGCCCTCGAGAATCTCGGTATAGCCGTCAGCATGTACACCCAAACGTACTGAACGCGGCTCGAACTCGCCGCCACCCCGATCGATCAGGACGAGCTGGCGCGTGCCGGTATCAAGTATTGCCGAGTCGGGTACCGCGATAACGGGCGTGCTGGGGCCGGCCGCGAGCTCGACGTTGCCATACATCGCCGGCTTCAGGAGCCGCTGCGGGTTAGCCAGTTCAATGCGCACCTGAACCGTACGCGTCTCGGGCTGCAGGACGGGAGAGATGAATGTTATGGTTCCCTTGAAGTTCCTGCCTGGATAGGCGACGACCGAGGCCGTGACCGGCGCGCCGACTTGGACGCGCGCCAGGTCCTGCTCGAACACGCTGCCGATCAGCCAGACCGTTGACAGGTCCGTGATCTGAAAGAGCGCATCACCCGGCATGAACCGGATGCCGGCGCGTGCCATCTTCTCCGTGACCACCCCATCGCGGGGTGCTCGCAACACGAGATTCTGGCGGGGCGCCGCGCCCGATCGCAGGCCGGCCAGGTCGGACTGGGCAATGTCCCAGTTCCTGAGGCGCTCGAGGCTACTCTGTGCGAGGCTTTCCATGCGCGCACGCGCGTCCGCATCGCCATCCCCGAGCGCCTGTAACGCTCGCAGCGCGACCACGTAGTCCTGCTGGGCGCTGACGAGGTCGGGGCTATAGACCTCGAGGAGTGGCTGCCCGCGCCGGACCGTAGCCCCGGTCGTGCTGACGAAGAGCCGGGTGATCCACCCTTCGAATTTCGGGCTGATCGTGGACTGCCGGCGTTCGTCCGGCTCGAGCGTCCCGACGATGCGCAGCGTCTGCGTCAGCCTGCGGGGTTCGGCGAGCTCGGTCCGCACGCCGAGCTTCTGGAGCTTATCGGTGCTGATATGCACCGTTGATCCCGAGGATTCCTCACCGGCGTACACGGGAATGTAGGCCATACCCATCGCGTCTTTCTTGGGCACCGGGGAGGTGTCGGGCAGTCCCATCGCATTTCGGTAGTAGAGAATCCGCCGACCATCGGAATCAGGGGTTGTCGCCTGCGTCGGATCCCCGCTCACGGTCGAAGGTCCCGAGGCTGTGCCGCTCGCCGAGCGATTCGCCCCGTATTTCCAAAGCAGCCCGGTGACGACGAGCACGACGGTGGCTGTACCCACTGCAATCAGCGTCTGAGCTTTCATGGTGAGTCTCCCGGGGGCGGGCCGACTGGCCTGTGAGGAAATAGATCTCCGCGATCGCTTTGTTGTGCTCGGCAATCGCCTGCGCCTCGCCGAGCGCCGTTTCGTACACGCGCATCCGCGCCTCGAGCAAGGTCTGGAAATCGACGCGCCCGACTCGGTAAGCGACCAGCGCTGATTGAAACGCGGCGTCCGTCTGTGGCGTCAGCGTTGACCGATATAGCACTGCGCTCTCGCGCTGTTGCCTTTCAGCGGCAAGTTCGCTCTGGAGCATCGTCTGGGTCTCGAGCTGTTGGCTCTCGGCGAGACTCGTGGCTTGTCTACGCATCGCCAGCGCTTCGGCGACGCGCGGCTGGAGGCGGCTCTTGCGCCACAGCGGCAGATTCACCGCCACCGTCAGTGTGACCATGTCGTCACGCGGCATCCCTTCGAGCGTCCGCTCACGTATCCCGTAGCCAAAGCGCACCTCGAAATCCGGGTAATACTCGCGCCGTGCGAGCGCGAGCTCCTGCTCGCTCTTGTCAATGAGGGCGGCGAGCGCCCGAAGTTGCGGGCGCTCGTCTTGCGCTGTCTTCGCCAGCGTAGCAGGCGAAGCCGGTAGGTCGAGCAACGTCGCACGCGCGGGTGCAATCGGCGCCCCCTCTGGGTCGCGACGTCCGAGGAGTCGCTTGAGGTCACTGCGGCGCGTCTGCTCCTCCTGATCAACCCGCAGAAGCTCTTGGTGCAGGCGTGTCAGCTGGGTCTGAGCCTGGAGTACGTCGCTCTGCGTCGCCTGACCGACGGCGTAACGCTGCTGCGCAAGCGAGGCGAGCTGGGTGACGCTATCGAGGTTCTGCGTCGCGAGGCGTTGGGCGGTCAATGCAAGTCGCAGCTCCTCATAGGCCACTCGCACATCTCTTTCAACGCGGTCGATCGTCTCATCGACGGCGTGGGCAACGCTGAGCGCCTCGGCAACCGCCACGTCGCGGCGCAGCGCGCGCTTGCCCGGGTAGGGAAGCTTCTGCGAAAGGCCGAGCATCTGCATCGTCATGTCATCGCGCCGCAGGCTAAGTGGCAACGGTGCATTGACGATGCCCGCCTCGAACATGGGATCCTCGAGGGCTCCAGCTGGCGCGATGCGCTGCTGTGCCGCGTCGCTCGCCGCGCGAGCCGCCGCAATGTCCGGATTGTGGTTGAGCGCCTCAGCGAGCAGCGAGTCCATGGGGCTCGTCACCTCAGGGGCTGCGGCGACATCCGGATTGAGCAGGGGTGCGCTGGCCACTGGGAGCGCGAATACAAGCGCCATAGCCAGCACGAGAAATGACACGCCACCATCCCGTGCATTGCGCCTCGACGTCCATGGGACGGCCGGCCGCGCACGGTGAAGCGTCAGTTGCAAACGGATTGTCGTGTGAAGCCACTCCGGCGGTATCGCGCGGACGCTATCGACTGCGGCGAGCGCCAGAATCCACGCTGCAGCAAACGAACCCGTATCCCGGCACCGCAACCGTGCGATCGCAGACATAATCAACGGGGCACCACCGTGCGGCGGTCCGGACGGCAAGGGAGCAAATGTTTTCATGACTCTCACCGAATCAAACTGGACGTAAGGTCAGTCGAGCCGGCGGCACGGGACGCACGCGCCCAGATTGGGCGGATGCGAATTAGTGCCGCGGAAGTAACCGGCGATTGGCCGGTCTCGGTGGAATGAAAGTTAAAGGCGCAGGCGCGCCGTATGCAGGTAGGTCAGAGACTTGTTCAGGTGATCGGGAATCCGTGCCGCCGGAGCCCACAGCGCCAGCACGTGTTGCCCGATGGGCGCCATCGTCGGTAGATTGACCGCAGCGCGTGATCCGGGCGCATGGCCTTGGTCAGTGCGATCCCGTATGGCCGAGGCGGAGGGCGTGACAGCGGCGTGCAGTGCACAAGGGCAGTCTGCGTCCATCGAGGGATCGGCCGTGTGCATCCGTCGGTCAGAGCCACCGGATGAGCCCGCAGGGCAGCAGTCGGTCCGCGAGGCAGCATTGGCACAGGCGAGCGCCGGCTGAACGATGCCGAGAAGGCACGCCAGGATTACCAATGAAGCGGTCAGTCGACGAAACACCGATGCCACCTTCGGGTCGATTCTACTGAGTCAACCGTAAAGACTAAGTTCCGCGATCCGCGATCGGGAGTCAACCGTTCCCCGCGAGGTAGTTCAGAATTTGACGAGTTTTGAAGCCTGCAATGCATGAAATCCCCACGTCACTAAGCAGCCGAACTCATATCGACCGCACCTGACGCGGCTGCACGCGGCACACTGGGCGTCGTGCCAGCTCTTGCCAGAAGAGCGGTCAATGTGGCGCGGTCCACGACCTCATGGCGCAATAGTTCTTTAGCCAGTGCTTCAAGCTCCTGGCGGCGGGCGGTCAGGCTCTCACGCACGCGGTCTTGAGCAGCGAGTAGCAACTTTCGCATCTCTTCATCGATGACCTCGGCAGTCCGCTCGCTGTACTCCGCGCGGCCTGGGGCGGCCGTTTCTGATAGAAAAAGCGCAGGACGCGTCGCATCGAAGGTCGCAGGACCCAGCGCCTCGCTCATTCCATAGCGCGTGATCATCTGGCGTGCGAGATCAGTGGCACGCTGCAAGTCATTCTGAGCGCCGGTGGAGAGCTCGCGGAAGATCAGTTGCTCCGCGCCACGACCGCCGAGCAACACGTCGAGCCGGTCGAGCAGCTCGCCATGCTTGAGCAGGTATCGATCCTCGGTAGGCTGCTGTTGCGTGTACCCCAGCGCGCCAATACCACGCGGGAATGATCGACACCTTGGCGACTTTGTCAGCGCTTGCGCGAGACTCCGCCACGAGGGCGTGGCCGGCTTCGTGGTAAGCCACGGTCTCCCTTTCCTTGGCAGTCATCACCCGGCTCTTCTTCTCCAGGCCCGTAATCGCACGGTCGATCGCCTCATCAAAGTCGCTCATCTCGACAACGGTCTTGTTCTTGCGTGCCGCGTGCAGCGCCGCCTCGTTCACGATATTGGCGAGATCGGCGCCCGCCAGGCCCGCTGTCTTTCCTGCGACGGCGGCCAGATCCACGTCCGGTCCGAGGGTGAGACGCTTGGCATGAACGCTCAGGATCTGCTCGCGGCCTTTGATGTCGGGCCGGTCGAGCGCCACCTGCCGATCAAAGCGGCCCGGCCGCAGCAAAGCCGGATCCAGGATCTCAGGCCGGTTCGTGGCCGCCATGATGATGACGCCGCTCTGTGTATCAAATCCGTCCATCTGCACCAGGAGCTGATTGAGCGTTTGCTCGCGCTCGTCATTCCCGGCGAGCCCGCTGATTCCGCGCGCCTTGCCGAGCGCATCCAGTTCGTCGATGAAGATAATGCAGGGTGCGAGCTTCTCGGCTTGCTGGAACAGATCACGTACCCGCGCCGCCCCGACACCGACGAACATTTCCACGAATTCGGAGCCGCTGATCGACAGGAACGGCACGGCAGCCTCGCCGGCGACCGCTTTGGCGAGCAGTGTCTTGCCGGTTCCGGGCGCGCCGACGATCAGACCCCCTTTGGGATCTGCCCTCCGAGCTTTCGATAGCGCTCAGGGTTCTTAAGGAAGTCCACGACTTCCATCAGCTCATCTTTGGCTTCATCGATACCGGCGACATCAGCGAAGCGCACGCCGGTCTCCTTCTGGACGAAGACCTTGGCCTTGCTCTTGCCGATGTCCATCAGACTGCCCATCTGTCCGGTGCCCATGCGACGCATGAAAAAGCCCCAGATCACGAAGAAGATCAAGGCGGGCGCGACCCAACCCAGTAGCGTGGACAACCAGCGGTTCTCGATCTGCCCTGAGAATCGCACCTTGGCAGCCTGCAGATCGGCCACCAGGTTGCTGTCCGGTACCCGGGCGGTGGCGAACGAATGCTTGCTCAAGATTGTCACGGGGCATGGACTTCCAGACATCAGCGGGCAACACGGCTTCGCCACCTCGAAAGTCCACGGTTCCTGTGAGACTTTCGTCGCTGATGAGGACTTCCTTGATCTTGCCCGCGTGTAGCAACGACTTGAAGTCGCTGTAGGCTAACGTCTCGACGTGCCGGGAGAACAGCACACTCTGGAGCGCCAGCATGAGCGCCATGGCGACCACGAAGTACCACATCGAAAAATTCTGTCGGCTATCCATAGCGGTGGCCTTGAACCAGGTTCGATTTGCTGGATGACAACCTGCAAAAACTCCCACGAAGTACGCCGCCCCGCTATACGGGTTTGCCGCATTGACGAGCGAGGCCATAGGGGCGCTCCGCTTACCGCCCCTTCCCCTTGATCGCTACACCGCTGCGATATCTACGTATGGAGCGGCCATGCCACCAAACACATAGTCATAAGGGTCACGTGTTCGTTTTTAGGAGAATTGAGTATGAGACCCCTGATCATGTTACTGAGCGCCAGCTTAGCTGCGTTGGCGCTTTCAGGTGGGTTATGGGCGAGCGATGCCCATATGCTCGATCCTGCTTGGGTCGGGGCAGCTAAGACCCCTGCGGAGCACGAGGCCGTCGCCAAGGCGTACGACGCGGAAGCCTTGGGATTCGAGAAGAAAGCTGCAATGCACAAGAACTTGGCCGAGGTGTACGGCGCGCCCGGCGGCAAACCCTGGCAGGCGCAGCAAGCGAAGCACTGCGACAGCGTCGCGGCGAGCCTCACAACTGCGGCGCAGGAGGATCGGGCGCTGGCAGCAGAGCAAGTGTCCTGCGCCGATCAAGGATGTCATTTTAAGCGGTCACGCTAATTAGCCTAGCCCGCGGGCTACCGCTCAGCACGCGACTGAGCGACCAGAGCCGGAAACAGAGGTATATTGCGATTTGTGGGGCCGCTTTCGCGATGAAGACCAGGGCGGACTTCCGCATGGCCCTTCACGTGCGCGACGCAATGTTGATTAAGGGCGAGGGGGTCGCTCAGGGGGATACCGAGGCCGATGGTCCATAACGAAGTGGGTGCTCCCTTGCCCATTGCGCGAGGTTGGTACCTGGCTCTTTACGCCGATGAGCTGCCACCCGGCGGGGTGCAGCCGCTTGAGTACGTGGGTCGCAAGCTGGTGATTTTTCGCACTGAGGATGGCCACGCGGCGCTCGCTGATGCCCATTGTCCCCACTTGGGGGCGCACCTCGGTGTTGGCGGCAAGGTCGTCGGCTCCGCATTGCGGTGCCCCTTCCACGGCTGGGAGTGGGACTACGGAGGCCGTTGCCGCAGCATCCCATACTCAAAGCTCATCCCACCCAACGCTCGCCTGCGGATGTACCCCTTGGTCGAGCGCAACGGCGCAGTCTGGTTCTGGTACCACCCACTCGGCACACCGCCTGAGTTCGAGGTGCCGGTTATCCCGGAGTGGGGCAGTCCCGAGTACGGCGCACAGTGGGATCACTATACGTGGACCATCCGGGCGCATCCGCAAGACATACTGGAGAATGGTATCGACTTCCCGCACGTGATGACCGTGCACGGCTTCGATGCCCCGAGCGGCGTCGTCAGCTCCTTTGAAGGTGCGCTTTATCGCTGGGGTGCAGATACGGGTAAGGAGATCGAGCTGCTCGATAAGCGGCGCGAGAACTTCAGTTTTCGAGTCGACACGTGGGGCCTTGGCCTGTCGCAGGTACAGTACCGTGGCCTGTTCTCAGTGATCTTCCAGATCGGCCAGACGCCCGTGGATGCGACGATGACACGCATGTCGTTTTCGGTTCTTACGCGTGAATGTGATCGAGCCGATCCAGAGATTGCCGCTGCCCTGAGACGCTACGTGGCAGATAACGTTCGCACTCTGGAGCAGGACTTCCCGATCTGGGCTAACAAGGTTTACCGTGAGCAGCCTCTGCTGTGCGCAACCGATGGTCCGATTCATGCGTTTCGGCGCTGGGCCGCACAGTTCTACGAATCCGCGGTTTGAGGTAAGACGTGTCGCTGCGTGACAAACAAACGGGGCGCAGAAGTAACGAACCCCACTAGGACGGGGCGCGCTTTACATGCTGCCCAACTTTGCGATTGATCTGTTTGAAGGTGAACGCCTTCACCGGGAGTTTCAGGCGGTCCGCTAGCAACGTCCGGTGAGTTCGGCGCGTTTTGCCGGCCAACCGGCGATGCTGATCACGGGACATCAGGCACTGGCTGAGGCATTCCGCGACTACGAGCGGCTTCCCGGCCTGCGGCTGCTGGATGTTGATGCGCTTGCACGCAGGGGGCAATGGTGCGTGGCCCCGCATGCCTATCCGTAGCGGTAAACCACTGGAGAGCATTGACGCCGTTTCCGCGGGTAGTAGGAAATTCAATGGTAGCGGGGGCGTGATTCACGAGTTATCTACCCGGCACCGGCTCCCGGTTGCGGCCTGATTTCGACCCCAAGTGGTAGCGCGGACGTGCTATTGGTGACGGGCGGTCCGGATGCGGCCGAGTTGTACCAATGAAACCTGGTCCGAGATTGACGAGGTGAAAGAAAAGACGATCGACTCAGGGAGCGGCAATTCAAGGGTAGAAACCTTGTGAGCGAACTCAGTACTACGCGCAACCTCCGCCTAACAAGCCGCTTTTCAGTTCCGGATTCGGTGGCATCGCCCCGAGCCAGATAGAGACAAACGCTCGCGCAAAATCTTCGCCCTCAATCGTGCCCTTCACGGCGCCGTTGACATCCACCTGAACGCCCACGCCCGGGCGGAGTATGAAGCTAAGCCGCTGGCCCGTCTTCACATCGGACATCCAGCCGTTGAGCGTCGCGATCCGCGCGTTCAGGGCTGCGAGTTGATCTTTCGAGTTCCGGGCGAAGCCTTCGCTCCATGCCTTCGTCAGATCATCGGCATCCACGTTGCGTACGAAATGAAGAATCAGCTCCTGCGGGCCGTTGGATTCGATGAGAACTTTCGAATCGCGCGACGATCGGCCGACGTAAAGCGCCGCGACATAGACATTCACCTTCAGGAACGTCGCTTTACGTATACCCAGTCCATTAAGCGTCAGATCGATGCCGTCCAACTGCACGTGCTCCGGAAAGTTGACCCCCTTGCACTCCTTCGCGTGCGCAGCACCCGTCGCCAATGCTAGGAGCAGACTCGTCAATACCGCGTTACGTCTCATATCGCCTCCTGATCTGCATCGAGTGACCTACCAATAGATGGACACGTTGCGTCGCAGGTCGCGAACCGGGGGTATCACTCGCCGAACCAACCGCGAATCCGCTCGTACAGTTGGCCCGGCAGCAGTAGGCCCAAATGGCTCGTACCCGTGGCCGTCCACTGGTGCGATCGCGGGAAAGTCAGTTTGAGCCGCGAATCATGATGGTCCCCAAGCGCGCTTGGGACGGGAACGAGCCCATCGCCGAGCAGCTGATCGAGACGGGATGCCGGTGCATGCCCGATGGTTGCGGCGATTGTGTAGCACTGTACCCGTTTGGGGAGCGGCAGGGGGCGGCGCGAATCGACTCGATTCGCAAAGCGGTCGTGCCCCTTCCAGTCCTCCTCGAGCACGTAGCCGTGACGCAGATCCGTGATGCCCGCGCTCCGCACCTTCCCCAGAAGGGCGAACGGCGCGGTGTAGGGTGTCTTCTCCAGGAGCAGGTCGAACCGATGGCCAGCACGCTCGAACGGGACGCCGTGATGCGGTGTGCCAAGAAACACAAGCTTGCGCAGCTTGCGGGGCCAGGTGTGACCCGCCGCTGATGCATAGTGATGGGCACTGCGCGCTACGAGACCGCCCATGCTGTGCGCGAGGATCGATACCTCCTTGAGTGGGACGGGCCAGGCAGCGACCAAGGCTTCGAGGATCTGCGCGAACGCGCGCCCGTTCGTCGAGATGTGCAGGCCGGTGTTGTAGTGCAGATAAGCGGCGGTGTAGGAGAGGTCGCGGGCGAGTTCGGCGCCGTGATCATGCCCGTCGCGCTCCCAGCCCCGATCATCTCGGCAAAGCCCATGCACGAGTACCAGCACACTGGAGCTCGGAGCCAGAATCGCAGCGGCGAGCTTCTTGCGCGTAAGCTCAAGCGGCTTCCCCTCGCGGCGTAGATGCATCGTGACCGCGAGCGGATTACCGGTTTCGGCGAGATAATCGCCTAGCACGCCGTTCAGCGCCGAAATCAACGATTCGCGCGCGGGAGAAGACTCGATATGGCCCAGCGCGGGCGCCACGGCGCCCAGCGCAACATCGATGCCTTCGCCGACCGCGCGCGTGATGCGGCGAATGCTCTTGTAGACGGCCGAAGTTGTGCGGTTCACTGCGCCGCCCACGATTGCGCCCGCGAGCCGCGTCGGTTTCTCTGCGATATTCGTATGCATTGCCTCTACGAGCCCGGTAATGCCGGCGATCGCATCGACTGCCATGCGGGATGCGCCGCGAAGATCAGTCACGCGGTTGCGAACCACTCTGGTCATTGACTCTCCTTCATACGCACAAGCCAAACACGGCCGTCGCGTCAACAGCGCGAAGGTTCCACACTAATGCGTGCCCTCACAGCTGAACGTGAGCGTACAGCGCTTGCCAACGGCAATGTCGAATGTCTGTTCTTCGACATTTTGACAGTCATCGTTTTGCGGGCCCAATTCCGGCGCTGGTGGACTTGCGGTGGACTTGTAGAGGAGAGACCGTCGTTTAGGTGACGGCCCATCTAGCTAAAATATTGATTCTATTGGTCGGGATGAAGGGATTTGCACTGTTCCTGCAATCCCCGTACGGGTCCGCGTGAGGTAGTCCCAGGATCCCATGGCCCCTATGAACAGGAACGTGGGTAGCGGGGGCAGGATTCTCGAATATCCGCAGGAGAAGGGCGCTCCGCCGTGCGGTCTGAAATGGTAGCGGGGGCCTGATTTGCTTATTTCCTACTTCGCACCGGTTGTCGCTATCGCGTTGAATTCAGAGGGTATCCGACCTGATTGTCGTCACTGTCTGTTCCCTCCCTCCAAGGCACTCCCTTTCTAGGTCTTATATCGGCCCGGCGCTGGAACCGGCCCAGAAGCCGCCGGTCGCCGTTGCCGCCTACACTTACCGAAACCGGCCACTGATGTGGGCGCCGAGACCAGGCCGAAGCGCGAGGCGCTCCTGAAGCCCATACGGCGCCGCGAGGTCGACGCCGTCGTGGTCTAAAAGCTCGATCGCTGGGGCCGGTCGCTGAAGGACCCGGTCACAACGCTCGAGGAGCTTAGCGAACTGGGCGTCGTCTCGTGAGCCTCTCGGATGCGATCGACATGAGCACGCCGAGCGGCCGGGCGTTTGCGGGCACGCTGTCGGTGGTTCGCGAACTTCGAGCGTGACCTGATCTCCGATCGCGTCCTCAGCGGCATTGGCAGGACTGTCGCGTTGCGAGCAGTGGAATTCGTCCGCCGCACCCCTGGAACCGATTGCCTAACCCTTAGGCTACAGTTTAAGCTTGTATGATACCGTATCTGTACGTATAAGGATCATATATGGCATCAAAGGAACTGCGAACACGCATCCTTGATGCACTGGGGCGATTGCTGGAGCCGATCGTTCTGCTGTTGCTCAAGAGCGGGGTCACGTGGAGGGAGTTTGCGGATCTCGCAAAGGTGAAGTTCGTGCAGGTGGCAACGAACGAATTCGGGATTCGCGGGCGCCCAACGAACGCTTCGCGGGTGGCGATCCTCACCGGCATCGACCGTCGTGATGTGCGCAAGCTGCGCACGGTGAGCTCAGAGCAGCCGGTCTTTGCTCCCGGCTTCATGAGCAAGCCGACCCAGGTGCTCGATGGCTGGTTCCACGACCCGGACTTCCGCGGCCCTTCCGGCGACCCCCGCGAACTACAGGTAAGCGAAGGCGATGATTCCTTCGCTGCCTTGGTGCGTCGCTACGTGCCCGGCATCCCCCACGTGGCCATGATCAAGGAGCTGCGTGCGGTGGGCGCGATTGAGGAACTACCCGATGGACGGTTGCGCGCGCTGAAGCGCAATTACATCCCCCGTGAGCTCACAGACAATCAGATCCGCCTCTGGGGGAGCGTGCTCCAAGATGTTGGTACGACGCTGGAACACAACCTCATGCGTAAAGAGGCGGAGCAGCCACGGTTCGAAAGGCGCGCGTTGAGTCTCTCCGTTGATCCCCGCGCCCGACGTGAATTCGAAGCATTCCTCGCCATTGAAGGTCAGGCTTTCCTTGAGCGAGTCGATGAGTGGTTGGCCTCGCACCAGATCGAGAACGCGGGCTCGGCGCCAATGGAGGGTATCCGAGTAGGCGTCGGCGTCTACGAGATCCTCGCGGAACCAAGACCCTCGAAAGCGCGACGAGTAAAAGAATAGACGTACCCGGACTGCACAGAGAAAACCAACATGTTCACCCTCAACCCGGCCTGGCGATCTCTGATAGTGGCGTGTCTGCTTGTCAGTGCCTGCGGTGGTGGAGACCCTTCCTCAGGGAACTCATCGCCTGGAGGTTCGTCTTCGCAGGGCATTGAGGGCACCGGACTTCGCCGCATAAAGGGTGTCGTCACCGCCGTCCGCGGAAACAGCCTGACCGTCAGCGGAATCGTATTCGATGCAACTCATGCCGTTGTCTTCGTGAACAGTGTGTCTGCCACGCTAGCGGATGTTCGTGTTGGAGCCACAGCGACTGTCAGTGGTGAGGTCAATGATGCCACCAATACCGGGGTCGCATCCACCATCGACGCGGAATGGATCAGTGTTCTCTATCCGAGCTGCGCTCCCGCAGGAGAACAGTTCATTAATGGAGTGAATAATCAATTGACGGTAATTGGGCCGTACCCAACTCCTGGGCCTGGTTTTGTGGCGGGTTCAGTCGTGCGCTGGAACGGCAGCGACCGGCCGACCACTAGTAACGGCAGCGTTAACGGACTCACAGCTCAGATTTCGGCGAGTGACATCGCCGCTGCCGGGACAGCCGTGGTCACGGTCTTCAACCCGGGATCCGGCGGTGGCCTTTCGAACTCGTTGACCTTCACCATCACGACAGGAGCAGTTGATCCGCAATCAATCGCTGTGGACCCCACCGGAAAGTTCGCCTATGTAATGAATGGTGGCTGCAATGGCGGCGCTGGTGGCTACGTGTCCATGTACACGATCAACCCCACTACCGGGGCCCTAGCGTCCATAGGACCACCGGTGTGGACACACGACTACGGCTCCTACCCCCAGTCCGTCACCGTAGCTCCTTCTGGCAAGTTCGTCTACGTGACGAATTCGGGGAATGTCTGGGATCCTGATGATGGGAGCGTCGCGATGTACACGATCGACGCCACAACCGGGGTCTTAACGTCCATAGGAACGATCAACGGAAATTGTCCGGGATTGTGCTTTCCCTCGTCGGTGGTCGTGGATCCATCCGGCAAGTTCGCTTATGTGGCGAGTGGCGGCGGCGGTTTTCCATACAACGTCGCGATGTACACCATCGACGCCACGACCGGGGCCTTAACATCTATGGGGACGATCGCCGCGGGAACAGACCCTGTCTCCGTAACCGTGGATCCATCGGGCAAGTTCGCCTACGTGGTGAATGCGAATTTCGTATCGGCTGGCAACGTGTCCATGTACACGATCAACGCCACGACTGGAGCCTTAGCGTCGATCGGGACGATTGCTGCGGGAACAGACCCTGTCTCAATAGCCGTGGATCCATCTGGCAAGTTCGCCTACGTGGTGAATGAGAATGCCGCATCGACTGGCAACGTGTCCATGTACACGATCAACGCCACGACTGGAGCCTTAGCGTCGATCGGGACGATTGCTGCGGGAACAAGCCCTGTCTCCGTAGCCGTGGATCCTGTGGGAAAGTTCGTCTATGTGGCGAATTCCCGCTCGAACGATGTCTCGATGTACACCATCAACCGTACTACCGGGTCCTTAACACTCATAGGAATGATAGCGGCGGGGCTGTCTCCTAGCTCGATAGCCATCCACCCGTCGGGCAAGTTCGCCTATGTGACGAATTCCGGCTCGAACGACGTCTCGATGTACAGCATTGGTGCCACCGGCAGCTTGACTCTCATAGGGACAGTAGGCACATGAAGGGGCAAATCAAGAAGAACGAGTTCGATACGCGATTGCCGCGCTTTCGGGCTCCAGATTTTGCCTTCCCTCCTCAAAATCAAAGTCGATAGGTCAGCATCTTGGCAGGAAGTTACTTATTGCAACCATATTCGCAACACTGATCGCGTCGGGGCCAATCCCTTCGCTGTCAAAAGGACAACGCCATGAAGAAAAAGAAAAAGAGAGCGCCCACCAAGGCCATTCCCAGGTTCGCGAGAGGCCTCGTACCGACCACAGCCATTGCCTCCGGGCTATTGTCACCGGCGACGATGGGTGCCCCCGGGGATCTTGACCCTACATTCGGTGATATGGGTCGCGTGACCGCGCCGCAGTTCAACGGCGAGGTCTGGGCGCTGCAGCCGCTTCCCGCGGACGAGAGTCTCGTCGCCGGAGGTGAATACTGCGATTACTACTGCGCTTATTACCACCAGTACGATGATGGCTTCATCGGTCACCTCTCCAGCAGCGGTTCAGTAGAATCGCAAGTCGCGGCCGACGCTCTCAAGAAAATCGAGGTTCGTGATCTCGCACTACAGCCGGACGGCAAGGTAGTTGCGGTTGGGCTCGGTCAAGGCAATGCCAAGGGGTTTGTCGTGTTCCGCCTGGACTCAGCCGGTGCGCTCGATCCGGGCTTTGCCGGTGGGGGTGTCCTGTACTACGCAGCGGGCGGCGCCCAGTCAGTAATGGTTGATCCGGACGGCGCGATTCTCGTGAGCGGATCCAGCAACGGGAAGCTACTCGTGATTCGCCTGCTCGCCGATGGCTCCCTTGACGGATCATTCGGCACAGCAGGCGCGGCTACCGGACCGCCCAGTGACCTGTCTTCCGCCAGCAACATCGTACGCACTGCAGCGGGCGGATACCGGGTCACCACCAACTATTCTGATACGTCTGCGCAATGCCGTGTGCTGGCACTGACGGCGGCGGGAAAGCCGGACAACAGCTTCGGAGCTTCCGGGATCGCCGTACCTGTCCCAGCTCCCGGTGCTGCGCTCACCTGCGACTCGATGGTCCAGCAGTCTGACGGCGGCCTGCTAATCGCCGGGCAACAGGGCGGCCATGGCTTTGCGACTCGATTGCTCGCCAGCGGCGCCCCGGACCCGAGCTTCGCAGCAACGGCACTGCCGTTGGCCATGCAAGAGGCAACCGCGCTGGCAGTCGATCCCAGCGGCGAAATTCTCGTGGCAGGAATCCCTACTGCGGGCGTCTCCGGCGCCCTGATCGTGCGCTTGCAGGCCGCCGGTATGCTCGACCAATCGTTCGGCAATGCCGGCACAACTTGGATCGACCTGGCTTCGACGTACGGAGTGTCGCCGGTCGTGCGCGACATGACGGTGCTGGGTGACGGCAACATTCTTGCGGCCGGCGGCGCTCTTTCCGGAAGCCAGACAGGACCCTTCTGGATCCGTTTGGTGGGCATTACCGGGGCCACCGTCCCTGGGGTCATCGGCGCCGGACAACAAGTCCAGTCGGTCAAAAGGACTCAGACCGCGACCGTGACGTTTCGGCGCACGGGCGGTGCTGCGGGTGCAGTCAGTGTTGCCTATAAGACAGCCGACTACGGGGTCGGGGATGTGCCCACGGCGACGGCCGGCCGAGACTACACGGCAGTGAGCGGTCGACTCACGTGGGCGGACGACGGAGATCGCAGCGACCGGCAGATTTCCGTGACGATCCTTGCAAACACCGGTCCGCCCCAGCTGTCCAAGCGCTTCGTGGTGGCGCTCAGTGATGTACAGGGCGGCGCGGCGATCGGCACGAGTGATGCGACGGTTGAAATAACAGGCGAGGGGGATCCGGTCGGCCAGTTCGACTTTCAGGATTCGCAGCTCACGGCAGCGGAGGCGGACGGGGGCGTGACGGTGACCGTCGATCGCAATTACTACTCTAGTGGGGCGACTTCCGTAACGCTAACACCCTTCGCAGGAACGGCCACGAGCGCGGATTTTACGGCTTCCCCCATCACTGTCTCCTGGGCAGACGGGGACGCACAGCCCAAGACCGTGACGATCCCGATCACGATGGACAACATTGCAGAGCCCACTGAGTCCTTCACGGTGACGCTGTCGAATGCGACCAACGGTGCCCTGATCGGCCCGAACTCTGTGTTGACGGTCTCTATCACGGACAGCACCCCGGTTGGCGCCCCGGCTTCCGGCGGTGGGGGCGGCGGTGCGCTTGACGGGTTTATGCTGGCGTTGTTGGGCGTGCTCAGCCGACTGCGGCGCCGAGCGCCATGAGGCGCTCGCGTTGCGGAATCGACACGACTGCCGTCGCAGGGCGCTCGACTCGCTCTGGTCGAATGAGACGTCGATACCGACGGCCTGTAGCGCATCACATCCGCGTCGCGTTGCCTCGGCATCTTGCGAGACGCAGCTCGGGAGACGAGGGCAAGCCCGGGCGGCTGCTAGGGGTCCTCAAGGTTGTAGGCCGTGTCGATCTCAGTGACGATCGGAGATCCGTTCTTGGTGATCGTCAACGAGATCGTGCTGCTGTTGGCCTGTTGCCCACTAAACATCGTAGGCAGTTTGAGTTCCTATATAACAGTACCAATCCGCTGCCATCAACGCTCACTGTCGGGAGCTCGGGTCCGCTCGGCTCTGGGATCTATTACGTTGTGAATACAAACGGTCAACGGGCAGTCGATCAGCGAAACGATCATCTACGTGGTCAGGGCATCGGGCGCAGTTGGTGAAAAGAGAAGTTTTGGGCTACATAGAAGAAACACAAGCATAAACATGAATAGGAGAGCTTCATGATTTTCCAAACGATTCGCATCGCTCAACTGATTGTTCTTGCCAGCTTAGCGCTCAGTTCCGCTGCTTGGGCGAACTGTTCAAACGCACCTCTGAGTGGCACCTACGGGTTTCTGCACGGCGGCACAGCTAGCGACGGCACCCCTACCTCCGCCGCCGTGAGCCAGCTCACTTTTCACGCAACCACAGGCACGTTTACCGGAGAGACCACAGCATCCCATGACGGCGTGATTGTCACCGCGCATCTCACCGGAACATACACAGTCACCTCGAACTGCACCGGCACGGGTTACCCCGCCGGAGGCAGCCCCTTCTCCTTTGTGGTTACGCCAACGGGGTTTTTGGCCCTCCACCTATTTGCGGAGGGATTCGCCGTGAAGCGCGGCTCCCCGACCTGCACCAATGCCGGACTTGAAGGTAGTTTTGGGTTTGAAACAACCGGCGTCTTCCTCGCAGCGGTGTCCGCCCCCGCGGTGGCTTTTATTGGTGAGTTAAAGTTCACGGTCGACACTTCTGGAGAAGGAGTGATAAGCGGACACGTAGCGGCTAGCGAGGATGGCAAGTTTCACGGGTTCGAAGAAGTCACAGGGTCTTACTCGGTCGATGCGAACTGCAGGGGCACAGCTACAATGAACCCGAAAGGCAAGTCCGAATTGAATTTCAGCTTCGTAGTTGTCGACGGTGGGAACGAAATGCTGCTTGTCGAGACGGACGCCGACACGGTTGTGAGTGGTACGCTGCAGCGGTCCAAATGATGACTCTGGGACATAAACTTCTTTGCGCCCGGACTGCTAATTCTCTCCCCAGCTTGCCTGAAAGCAACGGTTTCGCGTGATACCAGTGCCCGAGTCATACGCCGCCGCGGCGACTCCATCTGCGGGTGATGTTAGCCTCCGATCTTGATTCGCATTCCGAGCGGACCACGGCTGCTTGCTCGACTTCGCCGAGGCAGCACACTGTGCGACCCGAAGCGGATAGCCGCCATTGAGGAACGTTAGGCGTATCAAGCCGGCCGGTGCGTTTATGACAGATTCTGGCCGAGCCAAGGCCCCGAATGGCGGAGCTTGAACGGCAGGTGCAACGGTTTGTGAAAACGATCGGAGCAGGGGAATATTCGCTCGCGGTAAGCGCCGCGCTGAAGGCAGCAGAGGGGGAGCTGGAGCAGCTCAGGAACGTAAGTCAAGTGCGTCATCCGCGCCCGGTCCCAGGGCTTCTACGGAGCCCGTAGCGCCGCGCGTGCGGCGCCTGCGGCACCGACTGGCGCAGGGTGGTGAGATTGCCCGTGGGGTGATGAGGGAGGTCTTCCCGGACTCCATATGGCATGACGTTGCGCCGAGCGGTAAGCACTTCTACGCGATCTTCGAGGACGGAATAAGAGCGGCGCTAGGGTTCGACGACTGCGCGGACCTCTGCGGCGTTTCCGATCGAGGAGTCGCACCGCGGCCTGAGAAAAGGAAATAATGGTAGCGGGGGCGTGATTTTCTTATTTCCTACTTCGCACCGGTTGTCGATAGCGCGTTGAATTGAGAGGGTATCCGACCTGATTGTCGTCCCGTCGGGATTCGCTCCCTCCAAGGGCAACTGAGGAGTTGGCTCGGTAGTCACCCCGCGGCGGGGCGACGGTCGCTGCGCCCGCAGATCCCTCTCCGGGCCTGGCGTATGTCCAGCTCGGCGGCCGGAACCGGCCATGGGCGGGCATTCGAGCCGCACTGCAAAATTGCCCGAAGCAGCCGTTCCCGGACCGTCGTGCCATTTGCACTGGGTATGGGGTTTTGCTCCTCCACATTACCCTGTATGAGGTCGCCGAAATCGTGCGTATCAACAACGCAGTAAACGCCATGGATCGACAGTGCCAGAAGGCAGATTGCGTTGCTACTCGGACTGTGCTTCTTCTCAACTCCGTCAGTACATATTGACCCTCGTGAGCCCGACCTAGGACCATCTGATAAGAAGGTCGGGTAATAAGGAGAAAGCGGTGCTCAGGGCGCTAAATATGGCGTTGATCGTACTTGCGCCCCTCGTGTTCCTTGTGGCAGTGGCGGTGTTTCTGCTATCGCGAGTGGACACAAGATCCGAGTTCAAACGGTGGCTTCGGATGCAACGGGACTGG
>CAVSFM010000013.1:0-292396 GCA_963727305.1 uncultured Pseudomonadota bacterium | reverse complement strand
CGTTGGGATCCGGTGGCCGGCCAGCGCTAGTCGCCCTTGTCCGATCTCGTGCGTGGCGAGGCGGCCTGGTACGCATTCCCAATAAATAAGAGTCGCCGGATGAGGGTTCGCGTACCGGATGGCGGGTCGCCTATCAGCCCGTTCGCCGGTTAAGGGATGCCCGCATACCATCGCGCCCGCGGAGAGCACCGGCCGGACAGATGAGCTAAGCCAGCATATTCTGAGCGCCTGACCGGCGCCGCGCATTACAGCGAGCAACCCGCCGACGGCCGGAGATGGACCTCCGAAAACCCTGATAGGGCAAGACGAGGTAAAGCTGGTGCCGCCGGTCTGAATCGAACAGACGACCTGCCGCTTACAAGGCGGCTGCTCTACCACTGAGCTACGGCGGCGAGGGTGGGGATTGTACGCGACTTCACTCCTATCCCGGACCTTCGATTCCTGACCGTGGGCGCTGAGAAACACGACGAACAGCATCGATTTGGCGCTTGTAGAGCCCGGCGGTTTTGATAATTTCGGGGCGTGGAGCAGTACAGGACTTATCGATTCGAAGTCCGCGCGACAGCTGTGCAGCGCGCGCTGTTTTGTCGAATCGCGGGAAGCTGTCGGTTCGTATACAACAAAGCTCTGACGCTCCAGCGAGCACGGATGACCGACGCCCATCGACGTCTCTCTTACGTAGCGTCGTGCCAGGAGCTCGTGCGTTGGAAGGCGGACCCAGAATGCGTTTGGTTGAACGATTGTCCGTCACAGGCCCTCCAGCAATCCCTGAAGGATCTTGATCGCGCCTTTTGCAATTTCGCAGCTGGCCGCACGGGCGCCCCTCGCTTCAAGAAGCGAGGACGGCACGACAACTTCCGGTTGCCGCAAGGTTGCAAGCTCGAAGCGCATCACGCGCGAGTCTTCTTGCCGCGGATCGGCTGGGCACGCATTCGTCTGACCCGTCCGGTCGAAGGTGCAATCGGCGCGGTATCCGTCACCCATAGGGCCGGGAGGTGGTTCATCTGCATTCAGACGCTGCGCACTATCGAGCCCCGCGGCGTCGGCATCGGGACCGTTGGAATAGACCTCGGTGTGACGCGTTTCGCGACGCTGTTCGACGGCACTAAGGAAGTTGTCATCAAATCACCCGCTCCCGACCCGGGGCTAGTCAGCCGGCTGAGGAAGGCTGAACGTCGACTAAGCCGTCGTAGCGAGTTCGGAAAGAACTGGCACAAAGCGAGGGCCGACGTTCAAAGGATTCACGCGCGCATCACGAATCAACGGTTGGATCGTGTTCACAAACTCACGGCACGGATCAGCAAGAACCACGCTGTCGTGTGCCTTGAGAAACTGCAGATCGGAAACATGACGCGTAGGGCCCTGTACTGGTACTGGGGACGTCAATCGCAAGGTCTATAAGGCGGCACTCAATAGAGCCATTCTCAATCAGAACTGGTTCGAGTTCCGGCGCCAACTGGCATACAAGCTGCCCTGGCATGGCGGGCAGCTCGTCCTGGTTCCACCGCGTTACACGAGTAGGACATGTCCGCGGTGCCGGTTCCAGTCGAGGGAGAATCGCACCTCTCAGGCAAGGTTTTCCTGTAGGAGTTGCGGTTACGAAGCCAATGCCGATCTGGTAGGGGCTATGAATATTCTAAGGGCGGGGCACGCCCAGTTAGCTCGAGGAGATACGTCGCTCGTTGGAGCGTCGGCCCGAGAACCCACCGAGGAACTCGCTTCCTAAGAGAGCTGTGTCGGAATCGCCGCGTGCGGCGAGGATGCCAAAAAACCGCTGGTCTACCATCCACCGCGCCCTGTCGCTACCGCTCCAAGTAATAGCCAGAGGCGAGTCGCACGCCAGGTGGCCAAACGCCGGCGTTGGAATTCAGCACTGACGTCGATGGAGCTGGTTACTGCTCTTACTCTAACGGTTGAGCTCAGCGGCGGTTCCGTCGGGGCCGTCCGCTGCAGCACGTGGTTGGGCCACATTCGCCCCGATATGCCTGAGCTACTCAACGTTACGATACCCGCATGAAAAGTGAGTAAGGCTTGGGCGGTATCCCACAATCTAGATCCTTGTGGGATACATCGCGCTATCGTACTATATCCCACGCAATTGAATCTTGTGGGATACCATGACGGCACTCACATCCAGCCACGAAAAGGCCCTGACCCTACTCTTTACCGAGTTGGAGGCGACGGCAACTGAGCAGCGCGAAGCGTTTCTCGGAACGCCGGGGAACCTCACGCAACGGACCAACGACGGCGGTACGAAATTCTGGGTCCATCGCTACTCGGACGCGGCCGGCAGGCGGCACGAAACCTACTTGGGAACGAACGAAGATCAAGCAGTGATTGCTCGCCTAGAGCCTTTGCGGAAACGGATAGAGGAGGCCAACGCTACGATTGCGAGAGTAAGGGTGCTCGCACGCGCAGGGTTCGCTACGGTTGATCGAAAAACATATTCCACCCTGGCGACCTTGCACAATCACGGGCTATTCCGAGCGGGCGCTGTCCTAATCGGCTCTCATGCGTTTGGAGCATTGCTGAATGTGCTCGGCGTGAAGACAGTTCCGTACACGACCGAAGACATCGATATCGCGCGTTCGGAGGCGCTCGCGCTCCGGGCGATACCCGCGTTTATTGACATGTTGCATGAGACGGGTATTGGGTTTTTCGAGGTCCCGCTGCTGAATCGTCGCCAGCACCCGACGTCGTTTAAGGAAGGCGGGAGATCCGGACTAAAGGTCGATCTGCTCGTGCCATCGCCGGGGGAGGGCTACCCGACAATTCCGATTCCGGAGCTTAAAGCCCATGCCAGGGGGTTACCGTATCTTCGCTACCTGCTGGCCGACTCGCAGGAAGTGCCGGTACTGAGTCCCTATGGAGTTGTCTTGGTACGCGTGCCGGTCCCCGAGCGTTATGCGATCCATAAGCTCGTTGTCTCGCAACTCCGAGCAAGAACCAGCAGCAAGTCAGGAAAAGATCTCCGTCAGGCCGCGACGCTCATTGAAGCGCTCGTCGAGCGGTTTCCCGGCGCGCTCGAGGACGCGTTGACAGCAGTTCCCAAGAGCGCTGGACGGCATGTTCGGCGTGGAGCGGCGGCACTCGCGCGCTATCTGCCGGCTTCCGCTGAGAGCGCTTGGGAAGCGCTGAAATCGTGTGCGTAGGCGGGGCCTTCGAGGGAGTACGCCGGATCGACCATCTAGCGTTTTTAGGAGTTCGCACCGTGTGCCGGTATCCCGAAATCTGACGTACCCGACCGACGGTTTTTCGATGAACTGATGTGGGACTTTTGCGGGAAGCAGCAGTGCCTTTCTCTGCTCAGTCGTGACCAATGCAACAGGTCCCCCGCGAGCAGTGTTAGTCAGATCAGTCACTTACGAATCCGCCAAAAAGCTCTCGAAAATTTGTAAACTGGAGGTCATCTGTTCGAATCAGATAGCCGCCATCGTCTTGCCAGCGCCGGCGCCGACCAGAGAGCAGCGAGAAAAAAGAGCCGAAACCCCAGCGTCATGATGACTAGAGGTTCACGTTCTGCCGCTTGCACGGCTGATCTCACCGCAGAACTCCCCGCTTTTGGGACGTGCCCGCTCCCCTCGTGCGTCGATATTGAGGCCGGCGCAAGCCGTGTTCGATACGGTTCACGCCGCGGCGCAGCATGCGATGCGCGTCAAGTTCGCCCAATGCCGCGCAATCTGCAGGATTTCGGAGGGATTGCAAGGCATGAGGGCACCGAGGATATGAGCGTATGAGGATATGTACATAGGGCCATTGCTGCGGCCTTTGTTCTAAAATTATTTGTCTTTGTCCGTAATGCGTTTCGGTGAAGGCCTTTGGCCACCGCGGGGCGACGATGGACATTGAGGATCCTCGATTCTGGCGGGCAGGCGCAATCAGTACCACCGCCGTTATGCTCGTGGTGCTCGCGTTCCTCACGATCGACAGTCTCGATGCCAGCCGCGCCGGCGGCCGCCAGGTACCGAACTACGACGTCATCAATCACCACATCGGTTACACGTACGACTGGTCGCGCGGACTCGAAGTGCCGGTTATCGGTCCGACGGAGCCGCTGTTCGGGAAGACCTACAGTCTTAACGACGCTACCGACTTGATGAAGCTCGGCAAGCTTGTCATTCAAAGTCGGGCATGTATGGACTGCCATACATTTTTCGGCAATGGCGCTTACTACGCGCCGGATCTCACCAAGGCGTGGCTTGACCCCGCATGGAGTCAAATCTGGATGCCCATGACCGGCTCCAAGACGCGTGAAGAGGCAATGGTCGAGTTTCTCATGCATCCGGAGCAGTACCCGACCTGGACCCGTCGCATGCCGAATCTGCATTTGACTCGTGCGGAAGCAGAGGCCGTCGTTGCGTACCTCAAATGGATGTCCGCCATCGACACCAACGGGTTCCCTGCGCACTTCGGACGAATCCAGACGCAGAACTAGGAGACGGCGATGTATCGGTCTCAGAAGCTTGCGTTACGTTATTTCATCGCCGCGATCGCGCTGTTTGGCGTCATGACGGCGGCCGGCCTGTTGTCGGCTCTCTATTACGTCGACTCCTCGCTGCTCTACAACGTGTTCGACTTCCAGATGGCCAAGATCTTGCACATCGACACGCTGGTCATCTGGCTGCTGATGGGATTCATAGGAGCGGTGTACTGGTTCTTGCCCAAAGAGCTCGGACGCGAAGTGGTCGGCATCTGGATCGCGGAGGTGCTCTTCTACGTCTTCTGCGCCGCGGTAGTCGTCGTCGCCGTAGTGTTCATCGTCGTTCAGTACGGCAGCAGCGATCAGTTCAGCATGTGGTTCATCAACCAGGGGCGCAAATATGTTGAAGCGCCCCGCTGGGCTGCCGCCGGCATTGTGGTCGTGGTGCTTACCTTTGTGTTCAACGTGACCGCGACGGCGTGGCAGGCGCGCAAGATGACGGGCGTTCTCGGGGTGCTCATCCTGGATCTCATCCCCCTCAGCGTGCTGTATCTGGACGCCTTCCCACAAATTACCAACATGTCCCACGATCTGTACTGGTGGTGGTGGCTGGTACATATGTGGGTGGAAGCGACCTGGGAAGTCTTGATCGGCTGCCTCATGGCGTGGTCACTGATGGAGCTCATGGGAACTTCACGGCGCATCGTCGAGACGTGGCTCTACATCGAGGTGATGCTCGTGCTCGGCACGGGCATCCTGGGCCTCGGACATCATTACTTCTGGATCGGTACGCCGCAGTACTGGCTCAGCATCGGAGGCTTTTTTTCCGCCCTAGAACCGTTACCACTGCTGGGGATGGTCGTACATGCCGTCTACGACGCGGGCACACATCACATGAAGACCACGAATCGTCCGGCGTTCTATTGGGTCCTGGCGGAAGCATTCGGAAACTTCATCGGCGCGGGCGTGTTCGGCTTCATGATGACGTTGCCGCAGATCAATCTGTATTCGCATGGTACCCAGTGGACGGTGTCGCATGGGCATTTCGCCTTCTGGGGTGCTTACGGATGCGGCGTGATCGCCATCATGTACCTGATACTGCAGCAAACGCGTAATGCCGCCGGGCGTTTTGACAGCCGGGCCTGGAAATGGAGTTTTGGCCTGCTCAATCTCGGGCTCGGGGGGATGGTCGGTGGGCTGCTCATAGCCGGCATTACCCAGGCAATCTACGAGCGCGCCCAGGGCGGTTCGACCTTGCAGGCATTCGTTGTGGCTAGTGAGAACCACTGGTTCCGGTCCGCGATGTACGCGCGGCTCATCTTCGGTGTCGTGTTCGCCCTCGGTTACCTGGTCCTTGTGTATGACCTCTTGGCAATTGGCAAACGCGCGACGGTTGCCGCGCCGGCCCAGGTGGCCTCGGCATGACCTATACCGCCCTCTTTGCGACATCGGCGGCGCTGGGGTTACTCGTTCTGTCGGGCGGCGCTTATGGAGTCCTGTACGCTCTAGGTGCGGCGCGCTCGAGTCCTCCTCTTGTGCACGCCAGCTACGCATGCTACGCGGTTCAGTTGCTGCTCGTGCTCGCGGTGTGTCTGGGGTCGCCGCTCGCTGCATTGTGGAAGCTGTTCATTGCGGTCAGCGGCCTCGCCTACGGATTCATTCCGCCGGCCACGTGGCGCTTGCTCGAGACACTCCACCACGATCGGGCCCACTGACGCGAGGCCACGATGTTCGCAAATCTGTTCAATGTCTTTATCGGACTCGCATTGGTCTACTCGGCAGTGTTGCGGCCGTCGCTGATCGGCGCTCGACCCACGCTGCTGTTTGCGGCCGCAGCGTGCATTTTTGTCGCGGCGTGGCTGGCCCGGCGCAGCGACAATCATCCGTGGCAGAACAACACCAACATGCTACTCGCGGTAATGCTGGCCGGAATCACGGCCTTGCAGCTCGAGCATCTTCCGCTGGCCGCTTTCTGGACTCAGTTCTCGGTGGGAACAACCGTCGCCGTTCTGGCTCTGTGGGCGGCGCTGTATCGGCCCACGGAGTCCCCGAATTGATTCCGATGTGTGCGCGACGGAGTGCCGTACACGGGTAGTTCCCTGGAGAACGACTATGGCAAGACCTTCGACAATGACCTTACTGGCGTGTATCGATTCTCATGGCGTGGTCGCACGTGGCTGGAGCCGCCGATGAGCAATCCGGTAAAAAGCTCTCGGACGAGAGCTGCGGTGCCTGTCATGGCCAGAATGGTATTGGCATCATCCCGCTGTATCCGAATCTCGCCGGTCAGAAGCGCGAATACCTTGCGGCCCAGCTGCGGGCGTTTCGGGATGGCTCGCGCAAGAATCCAATCATGAGCCCGATGGCAGTGCATCTGTCGGATTCGGATATCGAGGACGTAGCGGCCTATCTCGCATCGCTGAAATAACATGGGCGTGTTCGATGAAGTCGATGTCTATCGGTTGGACTGACAGGCCGCCGGCCAAGCGTATGCGACCAAGAGGTAACCAGAAGCGGGGTCATACATGAGACGTAAGCCCAACAGTGGAATGCCGCCTCCCCTGGCTGCCGATATTCACGGGGGAACAGCATCCTGGCCGCGCTCCTTGCCACGGAATACAAGCGCCTCAAGCCTAAACTCGAGCAGGTGACATTGACGCGCGGGGAGATCATTTATCGGGCGGATCAGAACATCGAGGATGTGTACTTTCCGGGAGAGGCCGTGATCGCAATGGTCGACAGCATGAACGATGGCCGCACTGTCGAGGTCGGCATCATCGGCAGCGAAGGACTCGTGGGCATCAATATTTTCCTGGGCGGTGTCGCCACTCCTGACAAAGCAATTGTACAGCTCTCCGGTGGCGCGATGAGGATGAAGGCGAAAGATTTTCGGAAGGAGCTGCGCTTTGGTAGCCCGCTGCAGCGGCTCCTTCTGGACTACGCGCGAGCGTTTCTTGCCGTAATCAGCCAGTCGGTTGCCTGCAGCCAGCATCACAGCATTGAGCAACGGGTTGCGCGTTTGCTGCTCACGATGAGCGACTACGCCGGCTCACGGCGGTTGCTGCTGGTGCATAAATCAATTGCCACCCTGCTCGGCGTGCGGCGCGAGAGCATCACGGAGGCTGCCCAGAAGCTTCAGGGAACCGCGTTGATCACTTATCGTCGCGGCAACGTCAGCGTTCTCGACCGCAAAGGTTTGGAAAAGAAATCGTGCGAGTGCTATCGAGTCATCCGGCAGCTGTACAAAGATCTGCACCGAAAGTTGCCGCGATTGTTGTCACCGAGCTGACATACGGCGGCCATAGCGGTTGACCGTGGGAAATTATCAGCCGAACGCACCTGTCAGCACAAACCTTTAGGGATTCCTGCGCAGCCGCTCAAACCGCTCATCATGGCGAAGATTCGACCGAACGCACCTGCCCGGCATTTAGCTCGGCACTGTTTCTACGAGATCATGCGACTGCCGTAGGGTGATATCGCGTTCCAATAATTGGCCGAATTCCTCGGCCGGCACAGGCCGGCAGAAATAGTATCCTTGACCCTGCGGACAGCCGTGCTCCTGCAAGATTTCAAGTTGTTCTCGCGTTTCCACCCCTTCGGCTATAACCCGCATATGGAGGCTCTTTCCCATTCCGATCACGGCAGTGACAATGCCGGCATCATCTTCGTCCATAGTCAGGTCGCGCACGAAAGACTGATCGATCTTTAGAGCGTCGATCGGGAAGCGCTTTAAATGGCTCAAGCTTGAATAACCGGTACCAAAGTCATCCAGTGCCAGCAGCACGCCGATATCTTTTAGTTCGTTAAGCACGTCAGCCACGGATCGCGAATCCTCGATCAGCACAGTTTCGGTAAGCTCGAGTTCCAGGTAGCGCGGCTCAAGCCCGATCTCTTTGAGAATTGTGCGTACGCCTGATACGAAACCCGGCGCGCGCAACTCTACGGCAGAGATGTTTATCGCGACGCATAGCGGCGGTAGCCCCGCAGTCTGCCAAGCGTGCGCTTGGCGGCAAGCCTCGAGAAGCACCCACCGGCCAATCGGTACGATGAGACCGCAATCCTCCGCAATGGTGATGAATTGCCCCGGAAGAACGAGCCCGCGCTGCGGGTGACGCCACCGTATGAGGGCCTCGGCACCGATGATTCTGCCGGTCGTCAGATTAACCTTCGCCTGGTAGTGCAACTTACAATTCGTGCCGCTCGATCGCGTAGCGCAAACTGTCCTCGAGCGACTGACGTTCGATAGCGCGTGCGTTCATCTCCGGCTTGAAGAATTGATAACTGTCGCGCCCGGTCTCCTTGGCGTGGTACATCGCCAGATCCGCCTTCTTCATCAACGTCTCTACATCCCTCCCGTCATCGGGATAGGTGACAATGCCGATGCTTCCAGTGATATACAGTTCATGCTCGTCGATGAGGTGCGGCTTACGCAGCGCCTCGAGTATTTTGGCCGCCGTGATGGCTGCGTCCTCTGCGCGTCTCACCTCCCAGAGTAGCACCACGAATTCATCGCCCCCTTGGCGGCCTACGGTGTCCGAGCTACGCACGCACGCAAACAGTCGCCGCGCCACGGATTGCAGCAAACGATCGCCTACGACGTGGCCCATTGAATCGTTAATGTGCTTGAAGCGATCAAGATCGAGAAATAGTACCGCCAGCTTTCGCTGGTGGCGGCTCGAGAGGATTATTGCTTCACGCAGTCGGTCGTTCAGCAGCACGCGATTGGGTAAATCGGTGAGGCTGTCATGTTGTGCCATATGAGCCATCTTGCGCGTCATGGCCCGCGCCATACTGACATCGTGAAATACCATGACAGCGCCGGTAACTGCGCCTCGACGATCGTGGATGGGTGCGGTGGAATCTTCGATGGCCGCTTCGACGCCATCGCGTCGAATCAGCACGCAGTTTGGGGGGAGTGCCAGAGCTTTATCGTCCCGAATCGCCAGCCGAGTGGAGTTTTGCATGGTTTGGCGCGTCGTGGCATCGATGATCTGCAAGACGTCCTCGAGCGGATGACCTGCCGCCTCACACTGCGACCAACCTGTCAGGTCTTCGGCGACTACATTAAGATAGGTAATCCGACCGGAGACGTCCGTGCTCACGACCGCGTCCCCGATCGAGTTGAGCGTGACCTGCGCGCGCTCCTTTTCCTCAAACAGCGCCTCGGCATATGCGGCTCGCTCGAGCATGGTCGCCAGGATCTTGGGCAATAAGTAAGCGTCGAGACGGTCTTTAAAGAGATAGTCCTGTGCTCCACACCGTACCGCCAGCTTGGCGGTCTCCTCGTGTTGCGGATCAATCAAGAGCAAGATCGGAATGTTGGGCGCTGCGCGAAAGAGACGGTCGAACGTCTCTATGCCGCTGACTGTCAGGTAGGTCGAGGTCGACCAAAATCGCCACAATGCCGTCCAGTCGCTCAAGGCCTTCGGAGCAGCGCCTGACCCACTTAACTTGGAAGGACTCATCACGGGAATGACTCAGCGCGTCTAGAACCGCCGTGGCAGCGACCACATCGCGCTGGATCAGAAGTACGCGTTGAGACATCGCTATCTCCTGTCATAACCCCCTTTCTTTTGAGAATTCGAACACGCTCTCCGTAGAGGATTATGTACGGTAACGCACACAGATACCCGTGCCGCCCGCAATGGATTGGATTTTTGAGCGGTGCGTCACATTCGAGGACGGAGACTGCCCGTGAAACGGCATGCTGGCGTCTGTACGTGGGTGCGCTTCGGCGATGCCCGTGGAGCCAAGGGCAAGCGCGGAGGCCTTCGCGTGATCTATCACTACTGCAGCGGCGGGCCCGAGTTCTGGTTGTTTACGCTGTACGAGAAGGGCGAGATGGCTGCTTTGTCACGCAGGCAACCATCAGCTCGAGACTCGCTCGACCTGGGACCAATAAAGCAATGTTTCCCGTCAACCTCTATCGGCGGCGCGCCTCAGTCCTGTCCGCTGTTCGGCCGTCAGATCCTTCGCCATCACACTCCCCCGCCGTATCCGGCAAAGAGCGCGCCCGCTCAGCAACCAGACAGGAAGAACGTACCTATCTCAAAACTCTTTAAGGGCAGTTTCATAGGTAAAATCTATGTGGCGCCACGCTAACCGACGAGCAGTGGGACGCTGATCCGGAGCATTTCCCGGAGGAGCACTATCCGGACGATCGTCCGGGTCGCAAGCCGATTCCAGCGCGCAAGGTGCTCGAGGCGGTGCTGTGGATTCTCTACACGGGCGCCCAGTGGCACATGCTTCCGCAGTCCTATCCGAACTACAAGACGTGCACCGTCGCTTTCAACAGTGGTGCCAGAACGAAGTCATTCGCGTCGCGCTGACGGACCTGCGAACACGCTGCGCGAGCAAGGCGAGGTGGACGAGTCGGAGTGCTACATCGATGCCACGTTTGCATCCGCCAAGGGTGGCGGCGAGCAGATTGGCCGACCAAGCGCGGAAAAGGCGTGAAAATCATGGCGATTGTCGATCGTCACGGACTGCCGCTCGCCGTAACCACGCACGCCGCCAACCACCACGAAGTCACGCTCGTGCAGCTCACCTTCGACTTCTACATGATCGAAGCGAAGCCGGACAATTTGATCGGCGACAGAGCCTACGACAGCGATCCGCTCGACGACCAGCTGCGCTCCCAGGGCGTGGAAATGATCGCTCCGCACAAATCCAATCGCGTCAAGCGCAAGACTCAGGACGGTCGACGTCTTCGCCGCTACGAGCGGCGTTGGATCGTCGAGCGCTTCTTTGCCTGGATTCATGGCAACGTCGGCTCCTAGTTCGCTGGGAATACTACCCGCCCAATTTCCTCGCTTCGTGCAGCTTGCAGCCCTATGCATCCTGCTCAGACAGTTTTGAGATAGGTTCTAGCAGCGGCGGGCCCGAGTTCTGGTTGTTTATGCTGTACGAGAAGGGCGAGATGGCTGCTTTGTCACGCAGGCAACCATCAGCTAGAGACTCGCTCGACCTGGGACCGATAAAGCAATGTTTCCCGTCAACCTCTATCGGCGGCGCGCCTCCAGTCCTGTCCGCTGTTCGGCCGTCAGATCCTTCGCCATCACACTCCCCCGCCGTATCCGGCAAAGAGCGCGCCCGCTCAGCAACCAGACAGGAAGAACGTGCTTGCCTGCGCGCTTACGTCTATCGATTCTCCTGTATGTAGACGGCGCGCTCGTGAGAGAACGTCCTGAACCCAAAGACCCCGTGATAGCTGCCCATGCCGCTTTGATTGACGCCGCCGAAAGGCAATTGGTTCTCCAGGTAATGAGAGAAGAACCCGTTGATCGTCACACCGCCCGATGAGGTTCTGCTGAGTAGCTTCTCGATGTTGTTTTGACTATTGCTGTAAATGTAGAGCGCCAAGGGCTTGGGGCGGCTCGAGATGTATGCGATAACATCATCGATGTTCTTGTAAGTCAGGACAGGCACGATCGGCCCGAAGATCTCCTCCTGCATGATGAGCATGTCCGGAGTTACCTCCGTGAGCAGCGTCGGATGGATCGTGCGGTCAGCTTCTTCCAAAGTGCCGCCCACAGCAATCTTGGCGCCCTTGGCCACGGCATCATCGAACAGTTTCTTGATGCGGGCGAAGTTCTGAGCGTTAACGATTTGGGCGATACTTTCCTTCTTGATGCTCCCGTCGTCCCGGTACAGGTTTTGCCTCACCCTGGCTCGAAACTCCTCGACCAAGGCGTCCTTCTGGTGCTCCTTGATGAATACATAGTCGGGCGAGATGCAGGCCTGCCCTCCATTGAATTGCTTGGCGGCCGCAAGATCCCCGCCGACCTTCTTCACATCCGCGTCTTCATCGACGATGACGGGAGACTTCCCTCCCAGTTCCAGGGTTACAGTGGCCAAGTGCTTCGCGGCCGCCGCCATGATCAGCTTGCCTACTCGCGTGCTTCCCGTGAAGAAGATGTGGTTGAACGGGAGGTCGAGCAAAGCGGTCGCCACATCTACACCGCCTTCAAATAGGGCAACCTCCTTTTCCTCGAATGCTTCTTTGACGATCTTGGCGGCCACTCGGGCCGTAGCCGGGCACAAGTCCGTGAGCTTGACGATGCAGCAGTTTCCAGCGGCGATGGCCGCCGCCAGAGGGCCCATGACCAAGCCAAGCGGAAAATTCCAGGGGCCCAATATCAGGCATACCCCTCGCGCCTCGTAGACGATCTTCGCTTTGTCATTCTTGTTCTGGGATGGAGGCACCTCGACCGGCTTCATCCAGTCTTCGAGATTGTTGATGTTCCGCTCGATGTTGGCGATCACGTTCAGGAGTTCCGTGACGCGTATTTCGTTCTCAGGCTTGCGAGTGTCTTGCTTCACTGCGGCCACGATCTCATCACCGTGAGCTTCCACGGCCGACTTCAGCTTCCTCAGCTTTTCCTTCCGCTGTTCGGCGGTCGTGCTCTTCGTCACCCATTGCTGAGCTTGCTGCAGAGCAAAAGTCCGCTCCATGTCTGCCAACACGCCTTGAGAACTCTGTCTAGCAGGAGTGGACACAGTACTTCCTCCAATCGATGAGCGCGGATTCCCCAGCGACGCGGCGATTGTAGTCCATTGCAGCGGACCCTCTGATCTGTAGCGAGCGAAGCACTGGCCGGCGTGCTTCCTTGCTGTGGACGCGATCTGCAGTTAAAGCGAAAGCGCGGCAGTAAATCCGCGTACGGCGGATGTCGATTCTCGTGGCTCTCGATCGTCGTATCGAGGACGGGCTCACCCACTAGCGGTGAGCTGGTATGCGATCGTCAGCAAGGGCGCCGGAAGTCTCAACGTCTTAGGAGATGAGATGAACGCCGCCCGTCCTTTGGCAGGAGGGCGAGATGGAAGCGAAGAGGAAGGACCCCCTGTCCATACGGCATCGATGTGCCAGAGTGGAGATGTCTAGTAACCACTCACAAGACAGGGGATCCGAGATGCAAGTTACGACGTATGGCGTGGATTTGGCAAAGCAGGTTTTTCAAGTGCATTGGGTCGAGACGGACAGCGGCGAAGTGAAGCGCAAGATGCTCACGCGAGGGCAGTTACAAGCTTTTTTTGCCCGCCGGGCGGCCGGTGTAGTGGCGATGGAGGCATGCGGCTCAGCGCACCACTGGGGTCGGGCATTGAAGGCTCTGGGGCACCAGGTGCGACTGATCTCGGCGCAGTTCGTACGCCCATTCGTTAAGAGTAATAAAACGGATGCGGCCGATGCCCAGGCGATTTGGGAAGCGGCGCAGCGGCCCGAGATGCGTTTTGTGGCCCTCAAGGGTGAGCAGCAGCAGGCCCTGATGGGATTGCACCGCATCCGAGCGCAACTGGTGAAGCAGCGCACGATGCAGGCGAACCAGGTGCGAGGGCTGCTGTACGAGTTCGGGGTGGTGATGCCCAAGAGCTGGCGGGCGCTGCTGGTCCAGGCCGCCCCGATTCTGGCGGATGCGGGCCGTGGAGAGATTCCCGAGCTGATCCGCGGGGAGCTGCAGCAGCAGTTGCAGGGTCTGCGGGAGTTGGCCGGCCGCATCGAGCAACTGGAGCGCTCGATCAGCGCCTACCGAGCGCAGGATGAGCAGTGCCGGCGTATCGAGGCGATTCCCGGAGTAGGACCGCTGAGCTCGACCGCGATTGTGGCCAGTGTGGGGGATGCGCGCACATTTCGCTCAGGGCGAGAGTTTGCCGCCTTCCTGGGTCTGGTGCCGCGCCAGTCGGGCACCGGCGGGAAGGTCAGGCTCCTGGGCATCAGCAAGCGCGGAGACCCGTACCTGCGAACCCTGCTGATCCATGGCGCGCGGGCGGTGTTGACCCATGGCAACCGGCCGGGACGCACCGTGCCGCCGTGGCTGCAGGGGCTGCTGTCGCGACGACCCAAGAACGTGGCCATCGTTGCGCTGACCAACAAAATCGCACGAACGATATGGGCCCTACTGGCCCACGATCGAACGTTTGATCGAAGGTGGGGACAGGCGATGTCTGTCCCTATGGTTTAACTCACTGGAGGAACAGCCAATCGAATTGAGCGGGTGCAACACTCGTGATGGCGAATAGGTCGGACCGTGAGGAAGTAAGCCTGAATGAATACTTGGACTTCGAGTCCTTCAAGGAGATGAGGCCTTCCTCAGCGGATATTCATCAGGGCCACGCAGAGCCGACGCTCTGCTCGAAGTAGGCCGGATATAAGACTGCATCCGTACCTTGACGCCCAGCGACCACAGCATCTTCCCAATACGGGCGGCGTTCATATAAGTATTCATGAACGCGACCAATACCTATCTGGCAGTGTTTACTGGCAGCAAGACCAGTCCCCGTCGGGCAGCATGGGATGCCCTGTCGGACGGGGAGCGTCGAGCGAAAGAACAGGAGGGCATCGCCGCCTGGAAGGCCTGGGCAGATAAGTACCAGGGTGCGATCGTCTACTTGGGAGGACCGTTGGGCAAAACCAAGAAGGTCTCCTCCGCCGGTATCGCCGATGTGAGCAATGCGCTCGGTGCCTTCACGGTTGTACGCGCCGATTCACAAGAAGTTGCGGCCAGGATGTTTCAGAACCATCCCCACTTTGCGATCTTCCCCGGTGATGCGGTTGAGGTCATGCCAGTACTGGCCATACCTGGCAGCTAAGTAGGGCGTCGGCTCTGCGCGCATGAGGCCGCGATGCGCGATGTGAGCGGGGGTGGTGTCGCCAACCTGGCGTCCGGGAATCCGCATTGAAGACTCCGCTCGGTCGAGAGAGATGCCGGGTTGACCTACATTTTACTTTTGTAGGTCAACTCGGCTTGGCCTTGGTGACTTAGGTGTGCTGATGTAGCTGGACGCGACCGCAAGTCCTGAAGTCCCCGGACTTTGAGAAGAGGGCGGCTGTCATCACCTAACTCGCTGTTTTTACGCGGGACTCCCCTTTAAATCCGCGGAGTTACAGGCGGGTAAAAAGGGCGCGATGGCTGTTCCGGCGATGGCTCGGGTGCACGTAATCCTGCACAAGAACACCGGATGTTCGACGTGGGCACCTACCGGCAGTCGTTCGGATCCGGTTCCAGGAAGGACCCTTGGTAGCCCGAGGTTGTGACAAAGTCCGAAGATGCCCAGACTTAACACTCCGCCACCCCATCGCCCGCCGGTACTTACCCGAAGTCCGCGGCGCCGGCGGACGACCCCAGAGCTGAGAATTGGAAGAGGTCTGTGAAGAACCCCGCCGCTCCCACCCTGAGCGATTTGAAGCAGATGTATCGTGCGCTGTGGCGCATCCGCACGTTCGAGGGTCAGGTCCAGCGGCTCGCGGCGGCGGGTGAGGTGCCTGGATTTCCGCACTTGTCGACGGGCCAGGAAGCCGTGGCGGTGGGGGTGTGCGCGCATCTCACCCGAGAGGACACGCTTTTCACGAGCCATCGAGGCCACGGCCACACGCTCGCAAAGGGGGCTGATGTGCAGGCCACCTTTGCAGAAATCCTCGGCCGGGACGGTGGCTTGTGCCGCGGCCGCGGTGGTTCGATGCACCTGGTCGACGCGGCCAACGGTGTGCTCGGTGCAACCGGTGTCGTGGCGGTAATCTGCCTCTGGCCGCTGGCGCCGCCTGGGCCGCTCAGGCCAAAGGTGAAGGGAACATCAGCGTGGTGTTCTTCGGCGATGGCGCCACGGGCGCGGGAGTCTTTCACGAAACCTTAAACCTCGCGGTACTCTGGAAGCTTCCCCTGCTGTTCGTATGCGAGAACAACGGCTACGCGGAGTTCACGAGCCGTGAGGAACACTCGAACGTAAAGCACGTGAGCGCTTTCGCGGCCCCGTACGGGATGCCGGCAAAGACGATCGACGGCAACGATCTGCCCGCCGTACACGCAGCGGCGGGCGCGGCCATCCCCGGCCTGCGGCGCGGGGAGGGACCGTATCTTCTGGAATGCATGACGTATCGCATGGCCGGCCACTTCGTGGGTGACGCGCAGCACTACCGCTCGAAGGAAGAACTCGCCGCCGTGAAGGAAAAGTGCCCGATCGAACGCCTGAAGCGACATCTCGTCGGGCTTGGTGCGTCGGAAAGCTGAGCTCGACGCCATCGGCGAGGAGGCGAGACAGGAGGTGTTGCAGGCCGTCGAACGCGCGCGTGCCGGGCCACCTCCGGATCAGGCGACCGTGCTCGAATACGTCTACAGCGCGCCGTCGCTGGCGGAAATATCAGGCTGAACGGCGTGACCCAGACGTTCATTGAAATTCTGCGCCGCGCGCTGGATGAGGAACTGGCGCGCGATCCGGCGGTGCACCTCTTGGGTGAAGATGTCGCAGCCGGCGGGGCGTTCGGCGTCACCAGGGGCCTGGCTCAGAAGCACGGCATGCAGCGCGTGCGTAACACGCCCATCAGTGAAGCCGCGATTACCGGCATGGCGACCGGCGCGGCACTCTGTGGTTTGCGGCCGGTGCTGGAAATCATGTTCATCGACTTCGCCACGCTCGCGCTCGATTGCCTGGTCAATCAGAGCGCCAAGTACCGCTACATGTCGGGCGGGCAACTGGCGGTGCCGATGGTCGTGCGCACGCAGGCGGGAGCGGCCGGGGGCGCCGCAGCCCAGCACTCCCAGAGCCTCGAAGCGTGGTTCACCCACGTGCCCGGGCTCGTGGTCGTCGCCCCGTCCTCGCCCGTGGAGGCCTACGGTCTTCTCAAAAGCGCGATCCGGCTTGGCGACCCGGTGCTGTTCATCGAGCACAAGCGCCTCTATGCCCAGAAGGAGGCACTTCCGCGAAAATGCCGAGCTGCCGCGCATCGGCAAGGCACGCGTGGCGCGCCCGGGCAACGATGTGACGGTGATCGCGTATTCGGCGATGGTTCGCAACGCGCTCGAGGCTGCGGACGAGCTTGCGCGCTCGGGCATCTCCGTTGAAGTGATCGATCTGCGCTCGCTGCTGCCGCTCGATATGGCCACGATCGCCGCGTCGGTAGCGAAGACTCATCGGGTGGTGATTGCGCACGAGGCAGTTCAGAATTGTGGCCTGGGCGCGGAAATCTCGGCGCGCATTGGCAGTGAATTGTTCGATGAGCTGGACGCCCCGGTGACGCGGGTCGGTTGCCCGTTCGCACCGATTCCCTTCGCGTCAGGCCTCGAGCGGGCGCTCCTGCCGGGTACGCCGAATATTGTGCGTGCAGTGCGGGAATTGGTTGGCTGAGCTGCAGGCGGCAGAAGTCAGGAGAGAGCAAGAGTGGCTTTGGTCGCCCTGGAAATTCCGAAAGTCGGGCTGGTGATGGAGAGCGCCCGGCTCGTCCGCTGGCTCAAGAACGTCGGCGAGGCCGTGCAGACAGGGCGAGCCGCTGCTCGAAGTCGAGACGGAGAAGTCCGTCGTTGAAATCGAATCCACGCAAACTGGTCGGCTCGTGGAAATCCTGCTGCAGGTGGATCAGGAGGCGCGCGTCGGCGACCGGATTGCCTGGCTGGAAACTGACCCTGCGGGAGCGGCACGCGTGCCGGTAGCGGGAGTCGGGGCCACTGCATCCGCGCCGCCTGTATCGCAGGCGGCCACGCCGCGCTGCCGGCCGCCTCAGCCGCGTCACCGGTGTCGGTAGCTACGACGAACGAGGTGAAGATCACTCCCGCCGCGATTCAGGATCGCCCGCACGGGCGTATCCGCAGTTCTCCGGTTGCACGGCGTCTGGCCGCTCAGCAGGCCGTAGATCTCGGGCGAATTACGCGGAACGGGCCCGCGCGGACGTGTGCAGCTGAGCGACGTGCGGCGGGCCATCGAGGCACAGTCCGCCCCAGGAACAGCCGGACCTGCGGCGCCCGGCGTTCAGCCGCTGTCCAGCATGCGGCGTGCGCTGGCGCGCTCCATGACCTTGAGCAATGCCACCGTCCCGCAATTCGTCGTCGAGCGCGCCGTCGACTGGACTGCGCTTGAGGCGGTGCGCGCGAAGCTCGTTGCGCAACTGCCGGCGGGCGCGCCGAGACCCTCGGTCAACGACTTCCTGCTGCAGGGCATTGCCCGCACGCTGATCGTCATTTCCGGCGCTGAATGCCACCTTCTCGGGCGACGCCAATTCGCCCGACGCGGGCATCTGTGCCGGCGAGCGGCGCTCATATCGGGCTGGTGGTCGCGGTCGAGAATGGCTTGCTCGTCCCCGTTCTCCATGATGTTGAGCAACTGGGGCTCGCTGAACTGACGCGACGCCGCAGCGAAGCGGTCGCGCGTGCGCTGAAGGGCAAGCTGAAGCGGGAGGAACTGGAGGGCGCAACGTTCAGCCTCTCGAACCTCGGTGCGCGGGGGCCGGATCGCTTTACGGCCCTCATCAATCCGCCGCAATCGGCCATTCTCGCCGTGGGCCGCCAGCGCGACTGCGTCGTCGCCATCAATGGCAGCATTCATGTGAGGCCGATGTCCCAGCTCACGCTCACGGTGGATCACCGCGTTGCCGACGGCCGGCTTGCAGCGGATTTCCTCGCCTCCCTGGTGGAAATCCTGGAAGGCGACGCGTGGCGATGAACTGATCGAGAGACACAACGATGACACAGCCTGTTCAACTTCTCGGATCGTACTGGACCCTTGCCGTCGGAGCGGACCCGCTGGGCGAGCAACGGTGCTTCCATGACTTTCGCGTACGCGTCGAGACCGCTGCAAGGGCCGGATTCACCGCCATGGGCTTCTGGCACACCGACATCATCGAGGTCAGAAGGAAATACAGCTTCCGCGGAGATGAAGCAGATCCTGGACGACAATGGCATCACGCAGATCGAGGTCGAATGGCTGCTGGACTGGTTCTGCACCGGCGAGCGCCGGGCGGTTTCGGATGAGACCCGCGCCCTGCTGCTCGATGCTGCCGCGGCGCTCGGCGCACGTCACATCAAGATCGGCGATCTTGGCAACGACTGCGCGGAGGTTCCGCTGATGGCGGAGGAATTCGGCCTGCTGTGTCGCCAGGCCGCGGAGCGCGGCACCAACGTGCTGTTCGAAATGCTCCCGGCGGTGTTCTCGCGTGCGCCCTCACTCGATCAGGTGCTGGCGATCTGCCGCGGGTCCGGTGCCAAAAACGGCGGCATCATGCTGGACAACCTCCATCTGCAGCGAACGGCAACGCCGCCCGAGGACATCGTACGCAAGATCGGGCCGCGGCATCCCGCTGGGCGTCGAGATCAACGACGGGACGCTTGCCATGCCGGTGAATCTCCCGGACTCCGTCGTCAACAAGCGCCTGCTGCCGGGCGACGGGGAGTTCGACATCGCCGCATTTCTGGATGCGGTCTGGACGCAGGGCTACGACGGGCCCGTCGGCGTCGAGGTCCTGAACGAGTACATCCGCAAGTGGCCCCTGGAAACCGCGGCCACGGAAGCCTTTGCGAAAACGACGCGAGTCGTCACGGCGGCGCGCGAGAAATGGGAAGCCGCCCAGGCGGCACGCCGATGAGCGCCCGGGCCAGGACTACGCTGCCAGGCGAATATCGCCGCCGCCGGACTGTCAGCGCTCGCTTCGGTCTCATAAGATTCGATTGCTCCCGACGGCGGCGTCGCCGTCAGCACCATACGAGGGGATCAAATGAGCCTGCAGCCACCCAGCGCCGAACGCCAGATCTGGATCCTCACCCAGATGCTGCGCATCCGCACTTTCGAGGAGCGCGTAAAGCGCACGTTCACCGAGCATGTTGGCGTGATTCGCGGCCATACGCATCTGGCTGATGGCGCCGAGGCCTCCATCGTCGGCTCGCTCAGCCATTTCCGTGAAGGCGACGCGGCCCTTGCCACCTATCGCTGCCACGGCTACCCGCTGGTCCTCGGCAGCGATCCCAAGGCGATGATGGCTGAGATCTATGGGCGCGCCGACGGGCTGTGCAAGGGGCGCGGCGGCTCCATGCATCTCACGGACGTGAAGCGCGGGTTTCTCGGCACGTCCGGCATCGTGGGCGCCGGCATCCCGCATGCGGCAGGCGCGGCCTGGGCCGCACAGATCCGCGGCAAGGGTAACGTCGTCCTCTGCTTCTTCGGTGACGGCGCCTCCAAGCAGGGAGCATTCCATGAGACCCTCAACATCGCCTCGCTCTGGAAGCTCCCGGTGGTCTTCGTGATGGAGAACAACGGCTACAACGTCGTCACGACCTCCGCCCAGGAAGACGCCAATGCCGCGGCCGGTGAGCCACTGTCCGTGAAAGCCCGGGCGTACGCGATGCCGGGCGTTACCGTGGATGGCACGGATCCGCTGGCCGTGTACGGGACGGTCGGTGAAGCCATCGAGCGTGCACGCGCGGGGCAGGGTCCGACGCTGGTGGAATCCAAGGTGTACCGGCTGTCCGCACACGGCAACATCATCGCGCCTCCGGGCGTGCCGCTGCATTATCCGGAGCACGAGGCCATCGCAGTATTTGGCAGGCGTGAGGAGTACGAGGCGGCCTTGCGTGGCGATCCGGTGCCTCGTTTCCGCGGCATCCTCATTCAGAACGGCACACTCACTTCCGCGAAGGCGGACGAGCTGTCTGTGCGAATCGCGAGCGAGATGCAGGAGGCCGTGACCTTCGCACTCAAGAGTCCCTTCCCGAAGCTCGAGTCGGCGCTCGAGTACAACTACGCGTAAGTCGCAGGAGACTCTCATGGCACAAATGCCCTATATCGCTGCGATTGATGCAGGAATTCATCAGGAAATGCGGCGCGACCCCAAGGTGCTGTATTTCGGCCAGAACCTCGCCACGACGGAGAATCACGAGTTCGTGGCGGCCTACGGCCATGACCGCGTGCGCGTCACGCCCATTTCCGAAACCGCAGAGATCGGCATCGCCATCGGTGCCGCCATGGCCGGGCTGCGCCCGGTCGTGGAACTCTACATGGCGGAGTTCATGCTGGTGGCGATGGACCAGGTGGTGAACGAAGCGCCTCGATTCCGCTACATGTCCGGCGGGCAGGTGAAAGTCCCCTTGGTGCTCAAAGCCGGCTACGGATTTACCGCCGGCTGGGCGGGCCAGCACACCGGCTCGCTCACCGCGCTTTTCATGGGTGTGCCGGGCCTCAAAGTCGTGGTGCCCTCCACGGCCGCTGACGCCAAGGGACTGATGGCCGCCGCCATCCGGGACGACAACCCCGTGGTATTCCTGCACCACTACATGCTGACGCTCGAGCACGGCGAAGTTCCGGAGGGTGAGCATCTGGTGCCGCTTGGTAAGGCCGAAGTGCGGCGCGCCGGAGGCGACGTCACGATCGTCGCCACGGGCTGGATGGTTCCGCGCGCGCTGGCTGCCGCGGAGCAGCTCGCGAAGACAGGGATCAACGCGGAAGTGATCGATCCGCGCACGGTTGCGCCGCTGGATCTGGAGACGATCCTGAAGTCCGTCGACAAAACGGGCCGCGTTGTACTCGTGGACCAGGCGCCGCGCCACGCGTCCGTGACGGCCCTGATCGCGGCGGACATTGCCGAGCATCGTTTCAAGGCACTGAAGGCGCCGGTCGTACAGGTGACTGGCGCTGACACGACTATTCCCTACAGTGAGCCACTCGAGGCCTACGTCATCCCCGATGAGGCGCGCATCGCTGCTGCGGTTCGCACGGTGTTGAAGTAAGCAAGATGCGACGGTGCCTGCCAATCTTGGCGGGGTCCGCGCGCCGTGGTAGAGCCTTTTCTTGAGAAGTGAAGCGCGCACCGAGTGAGGTTTTGAGGTTGCTCGCGGGGAGTCTCGATCGGTCGAAGAAATTCACCCCGGTGCAGAAGCAGTACAACGTCGGCGCGGCCAAGCACGTGACGGTCACGCGCAATGCGCGGGGCAAGGTGACGCTGGCTTTCCCGCAGGGGCTTCAGGGTGTCGAGCCCCAAGAAGTGCTCACGGCGGTGGAGCAGATTCTGAAGGATCTGGGGTAGGGGAGGCGCACGGCATTTTGCGCACAATATCGGGTGCAAATGACATATTTGGATCAATAAAGAGCCAATGTGTGAACTTCCGACACTGATCCGACTGGATTACGACTTTTATTCGACGTAGAATGAGCAAGCACTGGGACGGGAGTCATCATGTCTGCTCTACCGAGTTTCCCCGGATTTGCTGATGAATTCCGCGCGCCCGGCCAAACCGTTATTGAGCCGGAGCGCTTTGCGGCGGCGTTGAATCTTCAGGTACAGGAGCTCGCGCAACTGGCTCACGTGCACCGTGCGACCGTGTCGGAGGCGCCGACGAACGCACGCTTGCAGGGATTCATGCGTGAGGCGCTCCGGGTGTTGTCCGCAGCATTCGATATCGCCCGCGATCGTGAGCGCGCGATCTACTGGTATCGCAACTCCCCGATCCCGGAATTTCAGCATCGCACGGCGGAGCAGCTGGTCGCGGACGGTAAGACGGACGCGGTGCTGAGTTACCTCGCTTCGATCAGCAGCGGCTCAAGCGGATGATCGTTCGGGCGCTCGGCCCGGACGCGCTGTTCTATCGAGCGCTGACGCCGAGTTGGGCACATCTCCCGGAAAGCGGTGCAGGCGCTGCGAAAGCAGGCGGCCGCTTCAATCGTCCGAACGTCGAGGCTCGCTATCTGGCGGCGACCCATCGAGGCCGCACTCTGGAATACCCGGCCGAATCTTCCGCTCCTGCCGCCGGCAACAGTCGCCACTTATCGCGTCACCGCAGAAGCCGTGGTCGATTTCAGCGGCGGCTACACGGCCGAGGCGTGGTCACCGATTTGGGCGGAAGCCTATTGCAACTGGAAGGGCATGGCCTTCCTGGAGAAGGTCGAGCCGCCTTCCTGGGTGATTGGGGATCTCGTCCGGCAGGCGGGCCACGCGGGGATTCTCTATCGCTCGGCCCGAAATCCGGAGCACGTATGTCTCGTGCTTTATCCGGAATTGGCGCATCGATTTAAGGCGCCGGTTTACGATCCCGACGGATTGCTGCCGAGGAACAGGGACTCCTGGATACTCGAGCCTTGAGCCCGTCGCAGGGGAAGGGGAGTGGAGAGGCCGCAGAATCGGAGGGCACTGAAACTTCTCCTCACTCCGCGAGGCGCGGATCAAGATGCTCGACGCGGCACTTGCTCAGGCGCGGCCCCGCACGAAGTAACCAAGTTCGCGAAGTCCAGGGTGGGACCAGACCGCTCTCCGCGACAGGAGTCTAAAGGCTCGGGGTATTTCAGAGTCCGCGCCGTGCGCTTCACGGAAGGAAGCGTCGTACGCGGATCTGTGGTGGGTGTGATACCTAGAGCCTCAATCCGAGCGCGGAGCGCCACGGTTGTCGCGTTCTCGACCTCTTTCTCCTGCGATTTCGCGTCGGAGTGCTCATCGCGACGGGGCAGGGGACGAGGGCGCCGGGGATCTGGCCGGCCGCTACGCGAGCCCAATAGCCGCGCCCCGGCAGGGGAATCCCCAGTTTTCGCAGCCGCTTTGCGAGCGCGACGTTGGAAATGCCGAAATCCTGTGTGCGGTCGTCGGCTTCGCAGGACGCCCATGGAGCGGCGATCGTGGGGGTACCCGCCCCCTCGGGACTTACCGAAGAAGTTTCAGGTCGCCGTCGCTACCGCCTTTGAGCGGTGTTAGCCAGGCGCACATTCATGGTCTGAATTTCTCGCTTCAATTGGCGTAGTTGCTGATGAAGATGCTCGACCGCGCTATCGGTCTTCCGCCGTTCGTCGTCGATCTTCCGCTCCAGCGCGGATACGCGGAGCTCTAGGTCCTCGCTAGGCATAGCGTCGCTCCTCGCAATCGCACTGATTCTGCACTTAGAGTGTGCGCTGATTGCCCTCTACAAGCTAATGAGTCGACAGGCGGCGCACGGGAAGTACGACGTGGGACCCTGAAACAGAAAGGCAAGCCGTCCGCTACCTAAGTGCCCCCCCGGGAATCCCCCTGAAGACGGGGTTCACGGTCGTAAACCGCGCGGCCGACAAGCTAGGCTGCATTCGAGCGGAGCTTCCGGATATGGCGCGACGCTCGATCACTCATCGTGGCTTCCAGCCGCATATGAAATGCATGATCGCCTCCACATTCGTGCCGAGCGGGACTTCATCCCAAGGCAACGGCAGAATCCGGGATCGTGATTACAAATCAGGTTGGAATCCTCGCCAGGAATTAGCGCTCGGCTTCGCGACGCGCCTGGAACCTGCGCGCCTTCATGCGGTTCCCGCATATCTTCATATTGCACCAACGGCGGGTGTGATTCTTGCTCGTGTCCAGGAAGAGCCAGCGACAGGTGTCCGCCCCGCAGGCGCGCACCCGCTGCATCGCATCCGACAGCATGAGCTGCGCGGCGCGCTCCGCGAGGATCCAAACCGGGAGCTCCGCTTCTTTTTCGAAGCGACCCCAGCGCCATGCCATCCCCGATGGCCCGTTCCCCGCCGCCGCTTCCTGCCAGTGCAGCTCGCGATGCCGTTCCGAAGCGAGGAATTGCTGCTCGAGCGTGCGGATATCGGCGGCCGGGGGAGGGCGCCTCTCCAGGTTCCCGTAGAACGCAGCCGCCAGCGCTTCGCGCAGTTCCCGTACCGAGCGCAAAGCCCGCGCGGCAGCCTGCGGCTTGACCGACTTGGTCAGCACACGCACCTGCCCCGGGTCGAGGAGCTCGGTCTGCTGCGCGAACCTGAGCAGAGCGCCATAGTCGGCGAGCAATTCGACGGGTCCTTCCTCACCAAAGCGGTGGTCCAGTGTATTGACCAAATCGAGCGCCGGGTGCCCGCCGCTTAAGTCGAACACCGCGACGCCGCCGGAGATTCTGCGTATGAGTCCATAACCTCTGAGTATCATTTTACAGGTTACTTTTGGATTGTACACGTCTATGATAACCGCCTATGGATATTTCAACGGTTATCACAGATCTGCCTGGAACCCGCGGCCGCCGCCTCGACGTGCGCGTGCTGCTGGCTTTCACGGCCATCTATGTCCTGTGGGGTGCGACCTTCCTGGCCATCCGGATTGCCGTGCTGGAAATCCCGCCGTTCTTCAGTAGCGGCGTGCGCTTTCTCACCGCCGGCGCGCTGCTCTATGTATTCATGCGCCTGCGCGGACAGCCCAGTCCTTCAGCGAAAGAGTGGCGCAGCATCGCGACGATCGCGCTGTGCATGTTCGTTGCGACCTACGGTGCGCTCTTCTGGGCTGAGCAGTACGTGCCCTCCGGTATCACTGCGGTGATCGAGGCGACCCTGCCCATCACGACGGTCGCGCTGGAGGTGTTCGTATTTCGTCAGCAGCCGTTTCGCTGGCGCACGCTGGCCGCGGTGGCGCTCGGGTTCTCGGGGGTTGCGTGGCTCCTGATCCGCAATGACCAGCCATTCCCGGGGTTGCCGTGCGTAGTGATCCTGGCCGGTGGCACGGCCTGGTCACTCGGGGCCGTATTGACGCGCTCCCTCCCACGTCCGAAATCGCTGCCGCTGGCTGCCGGCGCGCAGATGATGCTGGGTGGGGCGGTGCTGCTGGCGCTGTCGCAGGCCACGGGTGAGCTGCACTCGTTTCCCCATATCTCGCTGCGCGCGGGGTTGGCACTGTCGTATCTGATCGTCGCCGGTTCGCTGCTTGGCTTTACCGCGTACGTCTGGCTGCTCGCTCGCATGCCCGCGACGCAGGTCGCGAGCCACGCCTATGTCAATCCACTGGTGGCGGTCGCCCTGGGTTACTTCGTCGCCGGGGAGGAACTGACCACGCGAATGGTCCTGGCATCGGCGCTGGTGCTCGCCAGCGTCCTGCTGATCCTCAAGACACCGGACGTCCGCGGGCGCCGGGTCACCACATGACTGGGAGAATGCTATGGCAGTGCTGAGAGAGTGGCGCGCTGAGATCAGACGCGCCCTTAAAGAGGAATACGTGCAGTACGTGAAGGCGACGGGCCTGGCTGCCTACCTGCGCACGCCGGGAAACCTTGGCGCCAGCGTGGCGGTGCGCGACCTGGATTCGGAGCGCGCCGAGATCGTCACCCTGAGCTGGTGGAGCGACACCGAGGCCATCAAGGCATTCGCGGGGGCGGACTACGGGCGCGCGCGCTATTTTCCCGAGGACGACCGCTTCCTGCTCACGCGCCCCGAGCATGTTCACCATTACGAGGCGACGGTGCCCGGCTCCGCGCAGGGGGCTCGTTGAGCGCTCTTAAGCCACCCACGCGCCACCATGCGCGCGCCGCCGGGTGCGCGCGCGACCCTTTCGCGGGTGCGCATGGAGTCGGCAGTCCCGCCCGGCGATGCTCGTGCACATGAACTTCTACGCAGCCAGCGTGGCGCTGTTATGGAGGACGGCGATGCGGCTCGGCGCGCCGGACGCCGGCAGGGCCCGGGTCTGTGCGCAGCACGGCCGCGCGGGGCGGCGGCGATCCCGCTGCCCTGACAGGCGTTTCGCCACCAGAAGAGACCATGATGACCCGCGCACACCGTTGTCGCTCTCGGCAGCGTCCCACCGGCTGACCTCGGCGCGGCGTAGCCGCGCTCGCACGCGGCAACGGCACCTAGTGCCGGGTTCGGTCCCCAGCAAGAATCGGGCTGCGCGCGCCCGCACCAGACACAACAATACCGGCCTGAACCCTTCAAAGGAGTGCGGATGATGGCCTCAGCCAAGCTTATGCGACAGTCACAGCCGGCGAGCAACGCCGACCCGCGGTGGACCGCGATCGCCACGCGCGACACCCGCTCGGACGGGGAGTTCTTTTACTCGGTGAGAACCACGGGCGTGTATTGCCGGCCCTCCTGCGCCGCGCGTCCCGCCAGGCGCGAGAACGTCGCGTTTCATGCCACGGCGGAAGAGGCCGAACGGGCGGGCTTTCGGCCCTGCAAACGCTGCAGGCCCGATCGCATCTCGAGCCCGGACGCGACCCTGCGGGTTGCGATCGTCAAGTCCTCGCTCGGCTACATTCTCGTCGCCCGCAGCGCGAAGGGAGTGTGCGCGATTCTCCTCGGCGACAGTCCAGCGCTTCTCGAGCGCGATCTCCGCCAGCGCTTCGCGCAGGTCCGTCTGCTCGGTAGTGATGCAGACACCGCGTCGCTGGCCGCTCAAGTCGCGCGTGTCATCGAGAACCCACGCCTCAGCCTCGATCTTCCGCTCGACGTGCGCGGCACAGCCTTTCAGCAACGAGTCTGGCGGGCACTGCGCGCGATTGCCGTGGGGTCTACCGTGAGCTATGCCGAAGTGGCGCAGCGCATCGGGGCACCGCGCTCGGTGCGGGCGGTGGCGCAGGCCTGCGCCGCCAATCCGCTCGCGGTGCTGATCCCCTGTCACCGCGTCGTGCGCCACGACGGAGCACTGTCCGGTTATCGCTGGGGCATCGAGCGCAAGCGTGCGCTCCTCACGCTCGAGTCGGGCCGGTGAACACCGGGATGGTGAACACGCCGGCGGGAGTCTCTCGCCAGCGCGCGGCGCCTGAAGATCCCCGACAGCCTGGCATCGCGGACCGGGTGCGGGCTTTGACTGGCAGCGGCTTTCGCAGGATCTCGATGCTCATGGTATCGCCATGATCGAGAGTCTCCTCACGCGCGGCGAGTGTCAGCGCATCGCGCGCTGGTACGCGGACGACTCGCTGTTTCGTACCCGGGTAGTGATGAGCCGTCACGGATTCGGGCGGGGTGAGTATCGGTACTTCGCCTACCCGCTGCCGCAGAGCGTCGCCGCATTGCGCGCCGAGCTCTATCCGCCGCTCGCGGTGCTCGCCAACCGTTGGAACGAGCAGCTACGCGTAAGTGCCCGTTACCCGATGGCGCATGAAGAATTTGTGGCCCGCTGCGGCGCGGCCGGCCAGACCCGACCCACCCCGCTGCTGCTTCAATACGGGGCCGGTGACTACAACTGCCTGCACCAGGATCTCTACGGAGAGTGTGTCTTTCCACTGCAGGTAGCGATTCTGCTGTCGCAGCCGGGTGCGGACTTCACCGGGGGCGAGTTCATCATCACGGAACAACGGCCCCGCCTGCAGTCGCGGGCCGAAGTCGTGCCGCTTCGCCAGGGAGACGCGGTGATCTTCGCCGTGCATCATCGCCCGGTGCCAGGCACTCGCGGAGTGTATCGCGCGAATATTCGTCACGGCGTCAGCCGGGTTCGCACTGGACACCGGCACACCCTGGGCGTGATATTTCACGACGCCCGGTGAGCGCAGGGAACCATGGCTACACTGGATCTGTTTGGGGACGGGTACGCAGAGCCACGCCGCGAGACGCTCGGCCCGGGCGCCGTGCTGCTGCACGCCTTCGCGAGCTCAAGAGCCGCAGCCCTGCTTGCGGCACTGGAGGAAGTGGTGCAACGCAGTCCCTTTCGTTTCATGACCACACCGGGCGGCTACCGCATGTCGGTCGCCATGAGCAACTGCGGGGCGGCGGGCTGGGTCACGGACCGCAGCGGCTATCGCTACGACGCACTCGACCCGCTGAGCGCCGCGTGCTGGCCCGAGATGCCGCCGGTGTTCCGGGAACTCGCGGTTGAAGCCGCGGCCGCTGCCGGCTTTGCTGAGTTTGAACCGGACGCGTGCCTCATCAGTCGCTACGAGCCCGGTGCGCGGCTGTCGCTTCATCAGGACAAGGATGAACGGGACCTTGATTTCCCCATCGTCTCGGTATCGCTCGGGCTGCCGGCGGTATTCCTCTTCGGTGGTCACCGCCGGGCCGACCGCCCGCGACGAGTCCCGGTGGCCCATGGAGACGTAGTGGTCTGGGGCGGCTCAGGGCGACTCCGATTCCACGGCGTGCTGCCGCTGAAGGAGGGGCGGCATCCGGAGCTCGGAGCCTGTCGGATCAACCTGTCCTTCCGCAAGGCGCGTTAGGGCGCGCTGGAGAGAGCAACCCTCACGGTCAGTCGATTATGGCCCTCAGCTGTACGCCGGTAGTCGAGCCTGCTGGCGGCGCGACGCACCAGCATCAGGCCGAAACCTAAGCGACAGACTGCTCCACACTCCGAAGCTGAAATAGAGCGACATCCACAGCATCTCGCTCCTCCAGTCCTCCCAGCGGTAGGACACCGTCCAGCGTCTGCAGGACGTCGGCGAGGCCCTCGGGCGATGCTCAGGGTATCGGTGCCCGCTCGCCTCGCTCGGCAAGCCAGCGCGACCAGTACATCGGCACGTCGACGAAGAACATGAACGCGACGTAGGCGGCGCCGCCGACGCACCACGCGATCATCAGCGGATACAGCGCCGCGATGTCGATGCGGGCCGATCGCCAAGCATACTCGCAACCGATCAGCGCCGCCGCCACGCCCCCAGATCGAATTCTCGACCGCGTGACCGACGCTGCTTCGGTCGTCAGCACGGCGTACCAGGAGAATGCCTTCGGCGAGCGCGATGAGCGGCACGACGGCCAGCGACACTGCTCATCCAAACGAGCTGCGCGCCCAGCGACGCGATACGCGTGCAGCATCAGGGCCCACTGGGCGCGCGAAGCACAAGCTCCGCGACGGTGGCGACCGACCGGCCGACGATGACGCTCGACAGCGGGAGTCGATGAGAACGAAGCGCGGATGTCGACCACCGGCAGTACGGAGCGGAACGCGCAACCCACCACGTACACGGCGGACAGCAGCAGCTGCATGTAGCAGGCGGCATCGGTCTCGACAGGGATCCCAGCGTGTTCGCGGGTCACTGCGCAAGGCCGCTAGCGACCAAAGAGCGTACGTTTAGCGACAGCGATCGAACGCAGCGACGTATGCCACCAAGACGACGACGCGCGACGTCACGCCCCCGCTTTCACCAGGGTCACCGGTCATACGCCGCTTGGAGAATGACGCCGCTAGTCCCGCCTGCTTGAGATGAGAGAGGGCGCAGCTCAGCGGGTCATTCACGCGGCCACGCTCGCTGACCGGAGCGCTCCGCGGCGCTCCGCGGCAGCGGCCCCGGACGGCAGGTGACCAGGTTGGCCTCGAACTCGCGCGTGCAGGCCGTCCAACTGCGACTGCAGCGCGCGCTCGCGGCAGGCGCGCGGGTCGAGCGCGAGCGCCCGCTCCGCCGCGCTGGCGAGATCGGCATCGAGCGCACCGGTCACGCCGTCCTCGACGACGTCGATGGGCCTGGTGACGGGAACGCCGCGACCGGCACGCCGCAAGCCATCGCCTCGAGATTCACGAGGCCGAACGTGTCGGTCAGGCTCGGAAAGACCATCACGTCGGCCGCAGCGATGTGCGCCGCGAGATCCTCGCCGCGCCGATAGCCGACGTACACCGCCTCCGGATACCGGCTTGCAGTCCCGGCCGCTCGGGCCCGTCACCGATCACGATCTTCGTTCCAACCCACGGCATGTGCAGGAAAGCACCGATATTCTTCTCGACCGCGACGCGCCCCACATACGCCGCGATCGGGCGGGGCAACGCCAGAAAGTCCTTGGTCCGCGGCCGGAACAACTCGGTATCGACACCGCGCGGCCAGCGCGCGAGGTTGCTGAAGCCGTGGGCATGCAAGTTCGCTCTGCAACCGACGCCGTGCTGACCATGCAGCGCGTGGCCGCCGCCGTGAAACCAGCGCAGCGCCGCGTACGACGACGACAGCGGGATCGGCAAGCGCGAGTCGCAGGTACTGCGGAAACTGCGTGTGATAGGAGGTCGTGAAGCGCAGCCCTGCGCTGCATGCACTAGCGTCGCGCCGCGAACCCGAGCGGTCCCTCGGTCGCGATGTGCAATCGCCTGCGGCGCGAATGCCGCGAGTTGCGCGCCGCGAGCCGCCGGTAGGGCAGCAGTGCGAGGCGGATCTCGGGATAGGTCGGGCACGGCACGCTGCGGAATTCGCGCGGCACGAGCAGGCAAACCTCGTGACCGAAGCGCTCGAGGCAGGCTGCGGTCTGGCCAGCGTGCTGACGACGCCGTTGGTCTGGGGAAGCCAGGCATCGGTAACGATCATGATTCTCATGGCGCCGCTCATGGTGCCGCGCTCGATTAACGATCTTGTGACAGTGCGGTCGTGAGTGGCAGTGAGCGGATGGCATCCTACGCAGATAGCCGTCACGCACAGCGGCCTGTCAACGATGCTCCTGTACCTATTGTTCGCTATCCATCTCGCTCACTGCCATGCGAACCGCGCATCACTCGAATGGAACCGAATGCAAAGCTTTCTTGAGGCACTAAAGACCCAGCGCTGGGACGATCATCGCTACTACCACCACAGCCGCATCAATCAGTCGCTGCACCTGGTGAGCGCGCTGAGCTTCCTGGCCGCCTACGTGCTTCATCTTTCGCCAATCCGGTCGCCGCCGCGCTGATCGGCTGGCTGGTCGCGATGGTGACGCGCCAGGTCGGGCATTTCTTCTTCGAGCCGAAGGGCTACGACGAGGTCAATCAGGCCACGCACGAGCACAAGGAAGACATCAAGGTCGGCTACAACCTGCAGGCGCAAGGTCGTGCTGCTGTCGATCTGGGCGCTGTCACCGCTGGTGCTGTGGCTCGATCCGACGCTGTTCGGCATCTTTCCGCCCGCCGCACGGCGCATGCCGACTTCGTGCGCGCACGTCGGTCAGTCTGGCTGGCCCTCGGGCCTGGGCGCACTGCTGTTCCGCACCGTGCAGCTGTTCTTCCTCAGGGACGTGCAGACCGGCCTCGTGTGGCTCACCAAGATCCTCACCGACCCATTCCACGACGTCATGCTCTACTACCGGGCGCCGCTGCTACCTGCTGCGCGGCGAGCTGATCGACCCGATGGACGACGTGGCCAGCGCGCCTGAAGCAGCTCGCGCAGCACGCGACGCCGGATCGACCTTGTTGGTCAGCGCTGCGGCGCCGTCCACCACCAGCCGTCGCTGCTGCATCGCCGCGGCCGCCGCCGACGAAGCGGTCGGCGACCGCGGCGAAGTCGGCGTCGGTGTAGTTGAGGCTGAAGATGAGGCGGCCGGTGCCGACCCAGCTCGAGCGCCAGGCCTGCGGCGCGCAGGTAATACTGGAACATCCAGTTGTAGCGCGACGGCTGCGAGTAGCAGACGGTCCAGATGGACGAGAGATTCGCGACTTGCACGCGGCAGCTCCGCCGCGCTGCAGCCGCTCGTTGAGCTCGCGCGGCGCGCCGCGTTCCAGACTGCATCGAGGTCACGGTAGAGCGCGCGGATCGGCTCGCTCTCGAGGCGCTGCAGGAACTCGTGCATCGCGCCCATGACGTAGGGGTGCGAATTGAACGTGCCGCGCGCGAAGCAGATGTCGGCCGGACGTCCTCGCGAAGCGCCTCATCAGATCGCGCGCGCCCGCAGAGCACGCCGACCGGCAGTCCGCCGCCGAGGTCTTGCCGTAGGTCACCATGTCGGCGCGCACGCCGAAGTACTCCTGCGCGCCGCCCGGCGCGAGGCGAAAGCCGACGAACACCTCATCGAAGATCAGCACGATGCGGCGCTCGGTGCACACCGCGCGCAGCTTCGCTGCAGCCACGCGGCGTAGGCCGCGCGATCGAAATGGGCGCTGCGTCCGCTGTCGATCAGCGCCGAGTCGGCCGGCGCGCTCGCATTCGGATGCATCGCCTGCAGCGGATTCACCAGCACGCAGGCGATGTCGCGCCGCGTGCGCAGCACCTGCAGCGACGCCGCGTCCATGTCCTTCAGCGTGTAGGTATCGCGCGCGGGGCAGCGGGTTGCCGACGCCCGGCTGCACGTCGCCCCACCAGCCGTGGTAGGCGCCGCAGAAGCGCACCAGGTAGCGCCGGCGCGTGTGGTAGCGCGCGAGACGCACGGCCTGCATCACGGCCTCGGTGCCGGACATGTGGAACGACACCTCGTCGAGTCCCGGAGATCTCGCGCAGCCGGCGCACGTTGTAGGCCATGACCGGATGGTAGGCGCCGAGCACCGGCCCGAGTGTCGCGCACGCGCTCGCTGCCGCGCTCGATGCACTCCTTGTAGAAGTCGTAGCCGAACAGGTTCACGCCATACGAGCCGCTCAGGTCGAAGAAGCGATTGCCGTCGAGATCGGTCACCGTGACGCCCGGACGAGGACTCACAGGAATGCGCCGGCCGTGCAGTGCTCGCGCACCATGCGGCTGAACTGGAACGGCACCCGGTAGCGCGACGTGAACTGCAGGTCCGAGATCGCAGCGCGCCACCTCGTGCGGTCAGTGCGGCACCGTTCTGCGAAGCGCTGCGGCGTAGAGCTGCGCGAGCTGCGTGAATCCGGCGCGCCGCCCGCGGCCACCTCCGGCGGGCGCATCGTCCGCGCTGAAGAACCGCGCCTCGTCGTACTCGTAGTAGCGGCACGAGCGCGGCAATCGGCGCGCCAGCGGCGTGCCCGCCGAGCGAGCGGTGCTTGGCGCGCGACAGCTGCAGCCGCAGCCGCAGCCTTGCGCAGCAGGAGCAGCGTGACCAGCGCGCCGGCAATGTACCACAACAGCATGATTTTCAGACTCGGTGCCGCGGGCTCGAGGCAGATCGCCCGGCGGCAAACTATTGCGGTTCAGTGACAGTTCGATGACAGTCACGTTCGGTGATCACCCAGATCACTCAGCAGGAAGACCTGAATTTCCTGCTGACCAACCGCCTGCCGCGCCGCTGGCTGACGCTTGTTCATGGGCTGGCTGAGCCGGCTCGAGCAGCCACTGGCTTTGCGCGTATCGGCATTGCCATCTGGCGGCTGTTCTCCGAGCTCGATCTGAGCGAGGCCCGGAAGACCCGCTTTCAGTAGTCTCCACGACTTCTTTACGCGCGCAGCTCAAGGAGGGGGCACGCCGCGTCGATCCCGATCCGGACGTCGCTGGTGAGCCCGTGCGACGCGCATCGTCGGGCGCCATGGGGTCAGGTGCAGGACGGGTCGGTGCTTCAGGCCAAGGGTTCCCCTACACGCTGCATGGATCTGCTGGCCGATGAGGAACTGGTGAGCAGCTACCTGCAACGGCTCGTTCGTCACGCTGCGCCTCACCTCCGGCATGTATCACCGCTTCCATGCCCCCTATGACTGTCGCGTCGAGCAGGTGACCTACATCTCCGGTGACACCTGGAACGTCAATCCGATCGCGCTCGAGCGCGTCGAGAGATCTGTTCTGCAAGAACGAGCGCGCCATCATTCGCTGCCGGCTGAGCGCCCTCGGGCCAGTTGCATCACGCTGGTGCCGGTCGCGGCCATCCTGGTGGCGAGCGTGCGGCTGCACTTTCTCGGATGTGCTGCTGCATCTGAAGTATCGTGGGCCTAACACCATTCTCGTGCGATGCCATCGCTGCACAAAGGCGACAGGAGATGGGCTGGTTCCAGCACGGCTCGACCATCATCGCCTTCGCACCGCCAGGGCGTCGCGCTTGCTGCGCGGACTGCGGCAGGGAAGCGTCATCCGCATGGGCGCAGCCGCTGCTCAGTATTGCGGGCAGCCGATCGTGAGCGAGGTCGCCGTCATCACCGGCACCACCCACGGCATCGGACGCGTGACCAGCCGCGAGCTCGCGCGCGCCGGCACGAACGGTCGTCATGCTGTGCCGCGACCTTCGTGGCCGGCCAGGCGGTGCGCGCTGAGATCATGCGGCAGCTCGCCGCGCGCCAGGGTCGCATGTCGTCCGCTGCGATCTCGCCTCGCTGGCCTCGGTGCGCGGAGCGCCGCAGCTGCGGTCCGCGCGCGACTACCGGCGCCGCTCGGGCTGCTGATCAACAATGCGGGCATGGTCAGCACTCGCCACCGGATGTCGGTCGATGGCTTCGAGCTCACCTTCGCCACCAATCATCTGGGCCCGTTCCTGCTTACCGCCTTGCTGTCGGATCGCCTGAGACAAGGCGGCGCGCGTCGATCAACGTCGCCTCCCGGATCCACTACCGCGGCCGCATCGATCTCGCCGCGGTCACCGATGCGCGCGCCCGCTACGTGGCCACGGCCGCCTATGCCCGGTCGAAGCTCGCCAATGTGCTGCATACGTTTGCGCTGGCGCGTCGCTGGTCGGGACCGGCATCGCGTCAACTGCCTGCATCCGGGCGTCGTGGCCACCAATCTGCTGCCGCGATGGCTGCGCGTCATCAAGCCGCTGTTCACCCGGGTCGTCTTCGATGCCGAACGCGGCGCGCGCACCAGCCGTCTACCTCGCGCTTGATCACGAGTGTCGCCGGCATCAACGGGTCGGTTACTTCGATGAGAATCAGCTTCCAGCGTGCCGCCGTCGCCGCTCGCGAATGACGTCGAGCTGCAGGAGTCGCTGTGGAAGATGAGTGCAGTATGGACCGGAGCGCCGACAGCTCGACCGATGCACGCACGCTGTACATCCTCGACCGGAGGCTCCTCACGCCGGAAAATGTCCGATCGCCACGCTCGCCCCTGAAGACCGCTCAGCGAAATGCTGCTGTTTGCGGGTAACTTTCTCCGCCACCCGTACATGCTCGGTTCGATCATCCCGAGCTCGCGCTTCCTGGTGAACCAGGTGCTCGAGCCGATCGACTGGGAGCCGCGCCCGTGTGATCGTGGAATATGGTCCGGGTATGGGCACGATCACCGCGCGAGATCCTGCGCCGCATGCATCGGGATGCTCATCTGGTGGCCATCGAGACCAATAGCGCCTTCGTACGCTTCCTGCCAGGACCTTACCGGATCCGCGCCTGCATGTGGTGCACGACTCCGCCGCGCAGGTGCAGCCGGTTCTGCAGCGGCTCGGACTCCCGGCGCCGGCTACATCATTTCCGGTATTCCCCTCGGGCAGCATGCCGGATGCGGTGCGCACCGACATCGTCGCTCAAGAGTCGCGCCGCGCTCGAGCCCGGCGGTGCATTTCTCGTCTACCAGTTCACCACCCGGGTCCTCCCAGTGCTGCAGCGAACCTTCGGCGACGTGCGGCGCAGCTTCGAGCGGCGCAACCTCCCGCCGGCGCAGCTGTTCCAATGCACGACGCAAGGGGCCTGAAGGCCGGTGTGCCGGCGGAACGACGTTATCGTGCTGTGGCGATGGAGCGGGACCGCGACCGCGACCGTAAATACGCCTCGGTCCGCTGTCGATTTACGTGGCACTCTTTCGTCATTCCTAGGACGGGTGCACCGACTGACGAATGAGGAGCGACAGACGATGGCCAAGAACACGATTTGCCTTTGGTACAACGGCACAGCAGAAGATGCGGCCAGGTTTTACGCCCAGACCTTCCCAAACAGCGCCGTCAGCGCTGTCCATCGCGCCCCCGGCGATTACCCGGCTGGTAAGCAGGGACAGGTGCTGACGGTCGAGTTCACGGTGCTGGGAATACCCTGTCTCGGTCTGAACGGCGGCCCCGCTTTCAAGCACAGCGAAGCCTTCTCGTTCCAGGTCATTACCGAGGACCAGGCCGAGACCGATCGTTACTGGAATGCGATCGTTGGCAACGGAGGCGCCGAAAGCGCGTGCGGGTGGTGCAAGGACCGTTGGGGCCTGTCCTGGCAGATCACCCCGCGCGCACTCCTGGAAGCGACGACCAGTCAGGATCAGGCAGCCGCCAAGCGCGCGTTCGAGGCGATGATGGGAATGAAGAAGATCGACATCGCCGCGATCGAGGCAGCGCGGCGCGGCAATACTCACGCCTAGCACGCGATGACCGGGGTTCGCGGTCACCGAACTTGAGAATGGGCCCTAGCCTGAGATTCCCAATCTCAGCCGGCGCAGTATCATCAGCTAGGGCACCGCCACCGCCATAACTTCCTATGACGGCAAATGCGCATGTCAGGACAATCCGAGCATTCATCTACCACCACGGGCCCGCGCGAACTGTGCCTGTCTAGTTCGCGACATTTGATGCCGGGCGGTTCAGCTCAGCCGGCCGTAGCACCAGCTTGGGAGTCCTGCGCGCGCGTGTCCGCTGTTCATACGCATAGGCGAGTCGCAGCACGCGCGCCTCGTCCCACAGACGCCCTACGATGATGATGCCGAAAGGTGTTCCAGATGGGTAATAGCCGGCTGGCACGGTGACTCCCGGGAAGCCGCCAATATTTATCGGTGAGATCGAGGTCGGGATGATATTGATCTCGCTAAACAGCGGTGGCGCTTCGGAAAGGGATTGCGGAAAGACCAGAGCATCCAGCCGATGGCTGTCCATGACGGAATTGAAAGCTGCAATGTACTGTTCCCGAAGCGCACGAAACTCGCGCAAGTCGGGGGCCTTTGATGGGTTGGCGAGCGAGGCCACAAACGCCGGATTTGTTCGCTCATACGCCAAAACACCCCCAACCCCAAACGGATCGTGTCCGGTACGAGAAATCAGATCATCGATCGAGTGCAAAGTGGCCTTAGGACCCAAATGTACAAGATAGTTCTGGAGGTCGAAGGCAACAGACTCTTCGCCGCGTTGGTCGTATTGCCACGCGCCTGAGGGTCTCGCCAGCGATGCGAAACCTGAGCCTGCAAAGGGGTCGGCAACCGTGATGGCGCCCTGGCGCTTGAGCTCATCGATGACGATCGAGTATTGGCGACGCGTATCTTCCGATAACGGAGAGGCGAGCCAGCCGGGGCCGTACAACCCGATGCGCTTACCTTGCAAGGTGGCGCCCTCCAGAGCGGCTGCATAGCCTTTGGCAGGAATATGTCCGAAGGACGCAACTGTCTTGGGATCCGCTGGCGTGTAGCCAGCAAGTGCGTCCAGGGCAATTGCCGCATCGCGGACCGTCCTCGCCAAAGGCCCGATCACGTCCCGAGTGCTACCGCCGAGAGGAACGACACCGGTGTTGGGCACGAGCCCGAACGTCGGCTTGATGCCGACCAGGGCTTGAGCAGCGGCAGGATTCTGAATTGATCCGCCGGTTTCCTCGCCTAGGCCGAGTACCGCGAAACTCGCTGCGACAGCCGTACCCGTTCCCGCGCTGCTGGCACCGGGAGCACGGGTTGGTGCTGCAGCATTGTACGTGGGTCCCGCCCAGCTATCGTTTGCATTGTCTCCACTGACACTGAACACGGGAACATTCGTCTTTCCCAGGACTATCGCTCCGGCAGCACGTAGCCGCTCGACCACCGTTGAATCTACTTCCGGGATTAGATCAATTCCGCCGGCTCGACTGCTGAGCGGTGCCCAGCCTGCGGTCGTGGGAAGTCCAGCGAAATCCATGGTGTCCTTGGCGACAACGGGTACCCCTGCCAGTGGCCCAAGCGCTTCCCCTGCAGCACGTCGCCGATCGATTTCATCTGCTTCCCGCAGGGCGTTGGGATTGAAAGTAATGATGGCGTTGTAACCAGGGTTGTAAGTCGCAATTCGCGCAAGGAACGCCTCCGCAATCTGCCTGGCGGTATAGCGATGACTCGCAAAGGCGGCCTGAACGTCTTGCACGGTGAGTTCAACTACATCGATTTCAGCTGCTGTGGCGCATTTTGATGCCGCGCTCATAATCACCGTAACCCCCATCGTTACTCCCGACACGAGCAAAGCTCTCCAGCCGACGCGTCGGCGCTTGTGACCCTGAGGTCTATCTCGGCCGTCCTTCATGTTATTGATCACGGTCTTAGCCGGGTCTGCGTGCACGCGTGTACGAGGATATTAACCCGCGGGCCCGGTGACCAGAGCGAATGGCCGCTTCGGAGGTACCTGGATCCGCACCATGGATGTCGGCTTCTTCATTTACCTTCACGTACAGGCGAGTGCAAGATCGCCGCTCCTGCAGCTTCCTACGCGGTCGATTTTTTCCCGAGGCGGGATTTCGTCATCGGACGCCCATGTACGCCGGTGGACGCTCGTGGGTCCGCTTGAGCCGATTCGGGCGCCAACCCGTCCAAGTTTCTCGCCGAATTCCCACAATCTCCGCTTGCCAACTCTCCCTCCCTTGAGGCGTAGGCCCGGGGCCAATAACAAAAGCGAGGAGGATGGCCGTGGGCACCTGGCAGTCCCTGGCGCCGCATGTCCCCGAGCTCGTACTGGCGTATGGCGCGACGGCACTCCCGATTGGATTCGCACTCATCCAGTGGCGTGCTGGAACCGAGAACCGGTCAATGTGGACCGGGTTGCGGCGGGGTCTTCCGCTTTCCGCAGCCAGACGCAGTCTGATAACCTCAGAGACCATAAAAAGAAGTACCCGCAAATGTCGTGAGGGACTCTCCCTCCGAGGACCCATTGAAAAGTGTTCGCAGAGCGACGTCTGTCGCGGTTGCTGCGTCGCGCGCCGCCAGGGACACATTGGCGGAACCGACCCAGGGCGATGGGGGCCGCCTTATGACAGGATTTCCAACGAGCATGAAGCGCGCAGTCCTCAAGCGTGGTGTCCGAACACTGCGCACCACACTCGCCGCCGTCGCGACACTCGCCATGCTTACTGCCTGTGGCGGGGGCGGGGGTGGAGGTGCGACCGGCAATGGCGGTGGTGTCGCCCCCAGTGCGTTGTCCTATCCGAGTCCGGTCGAAGTGACCACCGGAATTCCCATGAACGCAGTCTGGCCGACCGTGACGGGCACGGTGACGAGCTACCGTGTCGCCCCGCAACTGCCGCAGGGCATCAGCATCGATCCCGGCAAGGGCGCCATCGTTGGCACGCCAGCGACCGTCACCGTGTGGGCCACCTACACGATCACGGCCGCAAATGCGTACGGGAGCACGACTTTCAACCTCTCACTCGCGGTCGGCGGACCGAGTGCGGACGGGCTGGCGCCATCAACACCGGGAACCGTTGGTGTGACCGTCGGCTCACCGACCGAACTTGATGTTGCCTGGGCGGCATCGACCGACAACGTAGCCGTGGTCGGCTACCATGTGCATCGCGACGGTGCCCTCGCGGCAACCGTAGCCTCATCACCCTTCAAGGATGTCGCACTCACGACCGGGGCGTCGCATTGCTACACCGTTTCCGCCTTTGATGCGTGGCGCAATGAGTCTCCAGCCAGCGATCCTGTCTGCGCTACGCCGGCGCATCGAGCACCGGTAGCGGCCCTAACGGCGCCGCAAGGAGTACCCACCGGCGTTGCGGTAAGCCTCGATGCCAGTCAGTCGCACGGTGTCGACGGCCAGATAGTCTCGTATAGCTTCGATTTTGGCGACGGCTCGCCGGCGCTCGTGCAGCCAACGCCGATCAGCCAGCACACCTTCTTGAACCTTGGCAGCTTTACGGTCACGGTGACGGTGACTGACACTGTAGGGGCGGCGGGCACCGCCAGCGTCCCTGTGACCTCCGGTCTCGTCGTTCTACAGCCGACCAACGTTTCGCGCACCGCAGGGTTATCGCAGACGGCTTCGGTGTTTCGTGAGGCCGACGGCTCGATCGATGCCGTGTGGGAGGAGGGTCGCTGGGACCTCATGTTCGCGCGTTCGGTCGATGGAGGGAAGTCGTTCTCACCGGCTACCTACGTGCTCAACCCCGCCAGCACGTGGGGTAGTCAGAATGGCTTTGCGGCGCGACAGATGCGGGTTGTGGCCGCACAGGGCCTCATCCACGTCGCCTGGTCGATATTTGACCAAATCAATGGGGGCGCCGAGATCTTCTATGTAAATTCCGCCGACGGCGGGGCGAACTGGAGCACACCGCTGATTGTATCGACGGTCGATTTTTACGGTTCCTACACCCCCGCGATAACCGCCGAGGCCGATGGGAGCGTGTTCATCGCTTGGTTTGACGACGACCAGGAGAGCGGCCCGCTGAACGGCGTTAAGTACGCTCATTCAACGGATGCCGGCAAGACTTTCTCCGCGCCAGCGACGCTGGTTGCAGCGAGCGGCGTGTCCTGCCCGAGTGCGGTCGGAGCTTCCAAGCTGATTGGCGTTGCGTGGCCGCAGGGATCGATCGGTTCCGGAAACCTGATGTTCGACTATTCGACGGACGGTGCTCAGTCGTTTGTCGCGCCGCGTGCATTGGATACGACGATGGAACACGTCTGGTGTCCGCAACTCGCATGGGACGGACAAGAGACGATTTACGTGACTTGGGAGGAGGATACCGCTGCCTTGGTAGGTCGGATCCTTTTTTCCGTATCGAACGATGGGGGTGCAACATTTAGCCCAGCCACCGCATTGTCCTCGCCGCTGGGGTATGGCACGTCGCCCATTATCGCCGCAGGTTCCGGCGGCCGCGTGTATGTCAGCTGGCAGGAGGGCTTCCCCGGGCCGACGACCCCGTATCTGGCCTTCTCATCCGACGGGGGCAAGACATTTACACCGGCCCTTCGCGTTGATACCTCCGTGTTCGGCCCGGGAGGGTTCACTCAGATCCTCGCGGTGGACGCCACGCATGTCGCGCTGGTCACTAATGCGCCGCCGAGCGCTGGCGCCCAGGCCGACATCTTTTATGTCGAGGCCGCGATCTCCGTGCCCTAGCTGCGTGGGTAGCCGTCATTTACGTCCAGGGACTGCTGCAACGACGGGCAACGTAATATGAGATGGCATTTTTGGCGAGGAATACACGCGCTGCGTTGCTGCGCGATAATCACTGGCCTTTGCCGTATAGATGCTGGGAGTAAACGTCTGCGGATTGCGGTCGATTAGAGGGAACCACGTCGACTGGACCTGCACCATGATGCGGTGTCCCTTCAGGAACACGTGGTCACGGGCTCTCAGCGGAATCGGCCAGCGGGAGGGCACATTCGCCCTGAGGGCTTTCGGGTGCTCGTAACTATCCAGGTAGCGTCCGCGACGGACTTCCATGGCGATGGGAAGTTCATAGCCATTGAGCTTCTGGGCGTACGCGCCTGGGTCCGGGCCTTCTGAATCCGCTTTGTTGTACCAGTCCACCTTCTCGGCATTCTCGGGAAAGACGTCGATGAGCTTAGTAATAAAATCGCTGTCAGTGCCCGACGTCGACGCATAGAGGACCGCCTCGACCTCGCCCGTAACCGTGAGATCGTGGTCGAGCGGTTGACTGACGTAGGTCAGAACGTCGGGTCGGTGATCGACGAAGCGCTGGTCGCCGGACTCCCAACGCGGCCAGTCGCCACCCGGGTAGGTGGGCGAAATCGGCCGCGGGCGGTATGGCACCGGGTTCGCTGGGTCTGACACGAAAGTTCGGTGTGCATCGCTTTCGGCGACCCCCGGCACCTCAAAGCTCAGGGTGCCGTCGACGTGCAGGTACAGCTCGGTCGGGATCGTGTTCTTCAGGGGCCACTCAGGATATGTTCGCCAAGTGTTGCTGCCGGTCTGGAATATCTTTGCACGCCAGTCGGGCTTCGTACCCTTACCGTGCAGCCAGTAGGCGAAGAACGGCGCCAGGATTGCCTCCCTGAATTCACGCGCAGTCTCGTGACCCAACGGCCAGGGCCCAAGCTTGTCTTCGGCCGGCGCGAGCCAGCAGCCGTGGCACCAAGGACCTGCGACCATCAGGTTGATGTGATCGGGATCGTTTTCGGCCGCATGACGGAATATTTCCCACGGTCCCCAGGGGTCTTCCTGATCCCAGAACCCCGCGACGTTGAGATTCGGAATCGACGAGCGGTGCAGTGCGTTGACCCAGACCAGCGACTTCCAATAAGCGTCATAGTCTGGATGCGCGACGGTATCGTTCCAATTCGGAACCTTGCCATGTACGTAGCGGTCGTTGACGTTAGACAGCGGTCCGAGATCTAGGTACCACTGATATGTATCCCATTGGTCGAACGCAAAATTGGAGTTGGCGAGCTTGTCACTCTCCTCCATCACCGCATACTCAAATTCGTAACTGAGGCGAAGTGCGCCATAGCGGTGGTCGTCGTCGTGCATCCACTCATCGACCGGGCCGGCCGCCTGCTCGCTAACGGCCTTCAGCGCCGGATGCGGGTCGAGCAGCGTCGCAGCGGCCGTGTAACCCGAGTAAGACACGCCCATGATTCCAACACGACCGTTGTTGTGGGACACATTCTTGACAAGCCAGTCGATTGTGTCCCATGCATCGCGGGTCTCGATGGTGCCCTTGCCATGGCCTATAAGCGCATCTTCGCTCAGCGTAAACGTGCCCTCGGATTTGAAGCGGCCGCGCAGGTTCTGAATAACGAAGATATAGCCATCGGCCGCCAGCTCCTTCAGTTCGGGGGGCATTTTGTCGAATGCCTTTGCCGGCACGCCGTAGGGAGTACGTTTGAGCAGGATCGGCAGCGGCGCCGCGATCCCGTGCGTGCGCATGATCACCGTCTGCAGCCGTACGCCATCGCGCATCGGAACCATCACTTCCTGATAATCAAAGAGTGGTTTCGATGGTGCAGGCGTGGCGGCTTTACGCGCCGCGGGCGGGGCAGTTTGCGAGCACGCGACACCCAGTAACCCAACAGAGCTCATGAGGATCGCAGCAATTAATATGCGCACTGGTATTTCGCCCCCAATTTTCGAACGTCTTCAGTATATCGGGCGGCCGTCAGGGCTCATTCGATTTCTAGGTAAACTCCTCGCAAACTCCCCTTGCCAGCCCTCACTCCCTAAGGCGGAGGCTAACGGTCTAGAAGAAGTAGTGAGGAGGGTGACTATAGCCACCTGGGAGTCGGTAGCCTCCCGGGTCTCTAAGCTCACTCTGGTGTACGGCGCACCCGTGAGACCCAGGAGACGAGTTTACTGCTACTGTACAGCGCGGGTTGACGCCGAAGGCTGGGTTCGGGAGCGATGATGACCGATTTAGGAGCCTGGGTTCGTCGCTTGATTGGCAGATCGCCGCCGACTTCCCTGCCCGATCTATGGCTTTCTAGCACTGCGCCTCTTCCGGTCCTATCGAGCGAGTTCGACCGGAAGATCGACGCGATGATCGCGGCGACGGAGACTTCCATTTCGCGCGCCGAGTCGTTGGTACGACTCGCCGAAGACAACAATGCGTTTGCTGCCGCACTGCACGGGCACCTACGGCTGCTCGGTGGCAATCAATTTTTCTCTCCACTCAGCATTCGCACCGCATTGCTGATGGCTTACTTTGGAGCAAAGGGTGATACGGCGGCACAGATACGGGAGGCCCTGCGCGTCTCGATGCCGGATGACGTCCTGTGCGCGACCTGCGCGGCTATGGTGGGCTCGCTGAGCGGCGCCGGTGGGGCGTATGAGCTAGCGATCGCAAACTCGGTCTGGAGCCAGATCGGAGTCCCTCTCGAGTCGGCATTCGTGGATGTCATCGAACAGCACTTTGGCGGCAGCTGGAACCTGGTCGACTTTCGCTCTGGGTCCGAAGCTGCGCGAGCATCGATAAACCGGTGGGTCAGCGACCGGACCAAGGGGAGAATTGCGGATGTTCTCGCTCCGGGCTTTTCCGGCGTCGACACCCGTCTCGTTCTGGTCAACGCGGTCTACTTCAAGGGGAAGTGGGCCGTGCCATTCGACAGAGATCGTACGTGTGACGAGCCCTTCTTCCGAGAAGACGGCGGGGAAGTTCGGGTTCCGCTGATGCATCAGACCGAGCAGGTCCGCTACCTGCAAGGTCCTAACTATCAGGCGGTAACATTAGCCTACCAGGGAACCGACCTGTCATTACTCGTGATCCTCCCGGAGCGTAGGGATGGGCTGAAAGATCTAGAGACCGCGCTGTCTGCAGCGATGATGACTGAGTGCCTCAAAGGAGACACCCGCCGGGTCGAGCTTTTCCTTCCGCGCTTCACTGTCACTTGGGGAACGGTTGAGCTGCGTGAGGCTCTCACGATGCTCGGTATGCGGCTGGCGTTCACGCAGCAGGGCGACTTTTCCGGTGTCAACGGGCGCGCACCGCCCGATGAAGAGTCGCTGTTCGTCTCAGCAGTTCTGCACAAAGCTTTCGTTGATGTGAATGAGGAAGGCACCGAGGCCGCAGCAGCCTCGGCTGTCGAAATGATGGTGCTGGGCCTACCCCCTTCGCATCCGCCACCCGTCCCAATCTTTCGAGCGGACCACCCATTCCTTTTTTCCATCTGTGATCGAAATACTGGCGCCATAGTCTTTCTCGGACGAATGGTCGACCCAACACGACCGACTTGATGCACGATTACGCTCGGTGGCCACTCACTCCCTGCATAACATGAAGCGAATCGCTAGTGTCGTGTCCCAGTAATAACTGTCTTATATGATGTATCATATCGAGGTATTCTTTGGAGGGAGATACCACGATGGCGAAGGGTCGACCGAAGGCGAGACTTGGTTGAGCGAAGCGGAGCAGGCGCAGTTGTCCTCGATTGCGCGCTCGCGTTCGATGTCCGCAGCCCTGAGTTTGCGTGCGCGGATCGTGCTGGCGTGTGCGGCGGGACAGCCCAACAACGCGGTCGCGCGTCGCTTTGAGAGCACCAATGCCACGGTGGGTAAGTGGCGGCGGCGTTACCTGAAGGCTCGCATTCACGGGGTTGTACGATGAGTTCGACCCGGCGAGCCCCGTTCGATCGAGGATGAGCGCATCGCCAGCTTTGATTCACAAGACGCTTGCACAAGAAGCCCAAAGACGGTTCGACGCATTGGAGCGTGCGTACGGCAGCCGCCGAAAGCGGTATCTCCAAGAGCAGCGTGCAGCGCTATTTCCAACTCTTTGGTCTTAAGCCCCATCGCACCGAGAGCTTCAAGCTGTCCACGGATGCATTCTTCATCGAGAAGCTGCGCGAGGTGGTCGGGCTGTACCTGAACCCACCGGATAATGCGCTGGTTTTGTGCGTGGATGAGAAAAGCCAGTGTCAGGCGCTGGAGCGCACGCAGCCGATGTTGCCGTTGGGCCTGGGCTATGTGGAGGGCATCACGCACGACTATAAGCGTCACGGCACGACCACGCTGTTTGCCGCTCTCGATGTGCACGACGGTTCGGTGCTCGCCGATTGCAAACCGCGTCACCGCCATCAGGAGTTCCTCGCCTTCCTGCGCAGCATCGAAGCTAACGTACCGTCTGAGCTGGACGTCCATCTGATCGTGGACAACTACAGCACCCATAAGCACGCCAGGGTGAAAGCCTGGTTGGCGAAGCGGCCGCATTGGCATATTCATTTCATCCCGACTTACAGCTCATGGCTCAACATGGTCGAGCGTTTCTTCGCGTTGATCACCGAGAAAGCCATTCGCCGCGGCTCCTTCCGCAGTGTCAAAGAGCTCGTCGGAAAAATCGATCGATTCGTCACGCAGCACAACAAACACTGCAAACCCTTCGTCTGGACTGCCACGGCTGACTCCATCCTGCGGCAAACTCGATAGTCTTTCTTCACGAATCAGCGGGACAGGACACTAGCTTTGCTTTCATTATTGCCGCGGTTTTGTGGCGACCGCTCATCGCGGCTGACGATACGTCTCTGCGGATCGGGATCAAATACACTGGTGGCGATGGATCAACAGTTGCAAATGCTGTAATCATAACTGGCGGGAACGATACTTCGATGATCGAAGCCGAGCACGCTTGGCTTCATCAACACGTTCCTGGCGCCAAGGTTACAAGGCAGTCGTTATTGTTTGAACATGGCCCTCTGCTTGATAGAGTGCTTGATAAGATAGAAGTGACGCTGTCAGACGGGTCAGAGAAGATCTATTTCTTTGATATCTCAAGCGGCTTCGGGAAGCTCGAGTGACACCATCTGCACAAGCGCGGCGCCATTATGCGTAAGAACCATGGTAGCCACTCCTCTGCGGGGCGTACCGGCTGATTCGCTATTGGCGCAGCAGCGTCAGCTGCCAGATCTCCTTGCCTGTCGCCATCATCAACGGGCGCAGCGCGAGCATGCCGGACCTACCGATGGCAAGCTCGAGCTGGGTAAGCTCGGCGAGTTTGGCGCGCGTCTCAGCGTCGAGCGGCGGATCGGAGAGGCCCGCCTCGCGCAGCAGCAGCACGCCCTTGGCGCGCACCGCCAGCTCGCCGTGCACGCGCAGATAGCAAAGCATGTCTGCTAGTTTCTCGCCGCGGAAGCGCTCGCGCAGCGCCTGCAGATAGCGCCCGGAATGGCTGCCGAGGAACGTGCCGCTGCTGATCGACTCGAGCAGCTGCACGTCGGACTCGAGATCCACCTCGATCCAATTGCGCAGCACGCGCTCGCTGTGCTCAAACACCAGGTAGATCACGAACGGCAGCACCAGCAGCGTCGCGAGCGTCGCGAGCGCAGGCCGCACCAGTAGGTAGTTGTAGCCGGTGTGCAAGCGCGACCGCGGCCAGCAGCCCTGGCAGCAGTAGGTGCAGACCGCCACTCGGTCGTCGCTCGTATAGGGTGTTCGTGATCATCGCGAGGATGGTCGCCGTGCCACCGTGCATGATCGCAGTGCCGAAGCCGCGGATCACCTGCACGGCGAGCACGGTGTGGGGACGCGAGGCGAGGTAGTAGAGGTTCTCGACGAGCGCAAAGCCGGTGCCGATCGCGAAACCGGCGATGCCGGCATCCACCGGTAAGCCCCACGCGGCGCGTGCGGATCAGGAATATCAGCACTACGGCCTTGAGTGACTCCTCGATCCACGGCGACACGTAGCGCGAGTACGCGAGGAACGAACCGTGGAAATGAGCGTACGCCATTGTTGAGCAGGTAGCTCGCGCCCGAGGCGAGTGCGCCGGCCGCGACCAGCACCAGCATCATGCGCAGCCGCAGCAGCTTGTAACCGTCGAGCTGCACCAGCCCCACCAGGAATAGCAGCACCGGCAGCAGCGCCAGCGGCACCGCATCAGGAAGTCGGAGCTCATGGTGATGGTCCTCTAACGTGGTCCATCACAGCACCTGCAACGACAGCATAAACTCGGTCGTGGCGAAGCCGCCGCCGGCAAACCCGCGCGCGACGCCGATCGACAGCATCATCGGCCAGCGATGCATGACCTGCAGCTGGAAGTCGACCTGCGCGCCGACGTTGTGGGCCTCCTGGCGGTATTTCGCGGTTGCCGGGATCGGTCTCGCAGCGCGCTGGCAAACAGCTCCGGCCGCGCCCAGCTGACGTAGAAGCCAGGCGAGCCCAGCGCCTCGAACCGCACCGGCGGCAGGCACCACTCGAGCATCGCCTTGACCAGCGACTTGCCGCTGCAGCGCGTCCAGCTCGAAACCCGGCATGCTCAGCAGATCGCGGTAGCGCTGCGCGCTGCCGTTATCGCCGCTGTCGACGTAGTTGTTGCCGAAGCCACCGAGATAGAAATTGGCCAGCGGGTTGTAGCGCGAGCCGGCCGAAACGCTCGCCGCCGGTGCGCAGCCAGACCGAGGAATGATCGAGCGGCAGCGGGAAGCCGACGTCGAACGTGCCGGTGACGCTGCGGGATCAGATTCGCCGGTCGCCGCGTAGGCGTGGGCCTTGAGCGACCAGCTGCTGGCCCGTCTCATCGTCCACCGCGCCGGGCGAGCGGCGCGTGTCGTTCGAGCCGCGAAGCCCGCTTCCGCGGTGAACAGGTTTTGGACGGCGAGGCACGTTCTGGAAGCCCGGCAGTGTCATCCAGGTCCCCGTAGTAGGCGACCTTGGCGGTGAAGTCCATGGTCTGCGGCGGATCGTAGACCAGCGGCAGGTCGTAGCCCACGTAGCCGTTGTAACCCGCGAGGCTGCGCTTGGTCGGGCCGAAGAGATCGTAGAAGTCGGCGCGATTCCAGGCGGCTCCGGCCGTCCATTCGGGGATGTGCGCCGTGACCATGGCGTGCAGCCGTTGCTTGGACGGCAGGGTGTTGTCCGGGCTGTAGCTGCCGTCCACATCGATCCAGTCGAGTCCCATCGGATCGCTGAAGCGGGCGTTGCCACCGAGCGCGACGGAGTTCTTGTAGCCCTCGATGATCGGAATCAGCGAATCGAGCGACAGCTCCCGCGCAGGCTGGTAGGCGCCCTGGCGCAGGATCTGGGATTCGTACGGGATCGTGGACGGTGTAGCGGCCACCCAGCTCCTGCACCTGCGGGTACTTCGCCGCCACCTGCTCGCCGAGGAAGGTGACTGCGCTCAAGTCCTCGGTCGGCTGCAGCCTCGATGAGGGTCGGCACGAACCCCTTCGCCGTGTAGCGCAGCACGATGAGCTCGCGAACCCTCGAGCGGCAGCGGGCGGAAGAAGCCGATCTCCGCGTTGCTGATCGCTTCGATTTTCTCGGTGGCGAGCTCGTAGCGGTAGATGTTCGACACGCCCGTGTAGTAGCTGCTGCCGTACAGATAACGGCCGTCCGGCGAGAACACGAATCCTTCCGGTACCGACGCTCCCATCGTGAAGCGTGTGCAGCGGTTTGGCATCGCCTTTGACGAGCGCGTCGGTGGGCATCACGCGGACCTGCGTCACGTGCGGCGAGCCCACGCGCGGCCCGGGGCCGGAGACCGACACCGACGCCAGCGAGCCGTCCGGCGACAGATCCAGATCGAAGGCCTGTCTCGCTGTCGGGGAAAACATACAGCCTGTGCCACTCTTTGTATGGATACGGGATCCGCACCAGCACGACGCAGTCCGTTGACGAGCCGCAGGCCCCATAGCGAGCGATCCGCCGGGTTGAAGACGATGTCGCCGATCCGGGCCGCGGGGAGCAGCATGCGCGACTTGCCGGAGCGCAGGTCGAGCGCCTCGAGGTTCCGGTAGTCTGTTGTTATTGGTGGTGTAGAAGAGTGTCTCGGTTTGTGGGTCGTAGGCCAGCGAGGTGACCGTGTAGCCATTGGCGCCCTTCATCTCGTGGAGCTCAGTCACGGTGCCTTCGCTGCGCGAGATCGACACGAGTGCGCGACCTGGCCCGGGTACCTCACGGCCGTGTACAGCTTGCTGCCATCCTTCGACAGGTAGCTGCGCGATACGGCGCCCAGGTTGCGGCTGGTCAGATCGTGATATTGCGTGATCAGGGTGCTCATGCACCGCCTCGCAGATTCTTGCGCTGGAACTCTTGTTCGAAGGCGATCCATTGCTGCCAGGATTCATCGAGCGACAGGCCGAAGACCTGCTGGAACTCATCGGCGTAGTAGCGCCGGCTGCCGGCATCGCGCCGCCACCAGCCGAGCAGGCGCTTGCGGGCCGTAGGTGAGCGCCAGGTAGTCCATGAAGCGCGTGCCATAGAGGTAGGCGTTGGCCCCGGTCTGGAAGTCGATCTCGGTGCCCTTGGAGACGAGCCCGAGGCGGATCATAGAATTGCGCGCCGTCCTGCACCATCGCCCGGAACGACCATCTCATCGTAGCCGCCCTGCGCGCGGCCCACCCCGCCGCTCATCCATGTCTCCATGAACACGGCGCTGCCTTCGTGGTACCAGCGGGGTGACGCCGCGCGCGGCACGGTCAGATAGTAGTAGAGGAACTCTCAGGGTGGGCAGCGAAGTCAATCCACCTTGCCGTGAAAGAAGTGTCGGAAACGCATATCCTCGGGGCTGGCGCGATCCATCGTGGCAAGATGCGCGACCTCGTGCATCGCGTATGACTCGAACCGGTCTGCGGAGGAGAACGTCTCGTAGGGCGAGTAGGCGGGAGCGACATCGACTGTGATGCGGTTGCGGGGCGCCGGATAGGTGGAGGCGTTGGCGACGTCCCCGAAGTCCCGCAACCACACGTTGACGCCGCCGCTGGGCACGTAATCGAACAACCGCTCGTTGGCCGCTAGCCCGCTGAGGAAGCTTTGGGTGACGTGTGGTACGAGGTAGCTCTCGCCCGGATCGTAATACACGATCCGCAGTTCCTCGGTCTCGACGAAGGCACGGTCGGCCGCGAGCGCGGGCACACAGGCAACCGCTAGCACCGCGGCTGCCAGGCACGGCCGTCGACTCCCCCTGGTATTGTTCTTGTTCACTGACAAAAAGCGAGCGGCCCGATGCCGATGCTCGGGCCGCTCACCCCGTCCAACCCAGCCAGCTTTAGCCCGACACCGGTGCCGCTCAAGCGGCTCGCTGCACGAACTCCTGGCTGCGCCGCCGGCGCATGTTGTTAGTTACTAACCGCCGCCAGCAACAGCATCGGCAGACTTACCGCCAGCATCGGCAGACTTACCGCCAGCATCGGCAGACTTGCCGCCAGCATCGGCAGACTTGCCGCCAGCATCGGCAGACTTGCCGCCAGCATCGGCAGACTTGCCGCCAGCATCGGCAGACTTACCGCCAGCATCGGCAGACTTACCGCCAGCATCGGCAGACTTACCGCCAGCATCGGCAGACTTGCCGCCAGCATCGGCAGACTTGCCGCCAGCATCGGCAGACTTGCCGCCAGCATCGGCAGACTTGCCGCCAGCATCGGCAGACTTGCCGCCAGCATCGGCAGACTTGCCGCCAGCATCGGCAGACTTGCCGCCAGCATCGGCAGACTTGCCGCCAGCATCGGCAGACTTGCCGCCAGCATCGGCAGACTTGCCGCCAGCATCGGCAGACTTGCCGCCAGCATCGGCAGACTTGCCGCCAGCATCGGCAGACTTGCCGCCAGCATCGGCAGACTTGCCGCCAGCGTCGGAGGCCTTGCCGCCGTTGCGGTCGGTACCGCGATCCGACCCATTGGCATTGCCGGTCTGATCGTCAGTCGTGCCCGACGTCGACGTACCGGCGGCCGATCTGCCCGTCCCGTCTACATACGCGCGCTTCGCGGCGACGATGGTGCCCGCGGCGTCCTTGCCCGAGGGCGTCTCGTGATAACTAAGATAACCGACGGTACCGACCGCCAGGACCAGTCCGCCGACCATCCACACTGTCTTGCCCGACATACGAAATCTCCCCAGGTTTGTTAGAAACATTCACCAGCTCTTATCTTCTGCACTCAATTACCGTCGAATGAAAGAAAAGTTGGTCCGCAACTCAGCGGCGACTTCAGCGGCTTAGGGGACCCTGAGCGTCGCACTACCGACCGGCCGGCCGGACATCAGGAAAGTCGAGCCCAACCGCCTCTCCCTTAGCACCCGGTCCTGGCAGGGCCACAACCCTCGGCCCGCTGGCCTCGGACGTATTGCTCAAGCCATTGATTCGCAGCGTGTGCCCGTCGCTCGCAATCAGCACATCCACGGGCGCAGGCGTGACCAGCTCGAGGGCCACAGAAAGCCCCGTGCCGACTCGGTACAGGCTCACGCGCCCCGAGATCGGGCCGTTGGCCAGCGTCGCAGTGTCCAGCGCGGGCGAATCCACGGCTGCCATGGTTCCGGTCATTTCGCTCATGGCCGGTCCCGGGCCCCGGACACTTTCAAATACCACGGTGCCCCCAGCGAGTACTCCGGCGATTAAGGCCGCGTAGCGCCAGCGAAGCGGCGGCTTGCGATACCGTCTGAGCGGAGCGGCTACCGCAGGCAGCGCTCCCAGAATCTTCGCTTTCAGCTCCCCGGGTGGCTCGCCCTGCTCCTAGCCTATCGAGGTGCTCGCAGAGCCTGTGGAGCTGATCGCGTGTCGCGCGTGTGTCGGGTCGGCCAGCAGTCGCCGCGCGAGCTCGCCGCGCTCCATGCGCGTCGAGCTCGCCGTCGATCTCGGCGTGGATGAGCTCCAGGTACCTGGCGTGTCGGTCATGTCAGGTCCACCCGCGCCCGCAGCCAGGTGTTCCCGCAGCGGCTGGCGGGCGCTGTAGAGCCGAGATTTAACAGTCTTCGCGGGAAGAGTCAGTATTCCGGCCATGTCTTCGTAGCTTAAGTGCATGAAGTGCCTAAGAATAATTACCGTGCGCAGCTCCGGGGAGATTCGCATCAGCCCCTCCTCGATTGCCCGGCCCGTCTGCTCACCCTCGAGCTGCAGCTCCGGACCGGGGGCTTCATCGGGCTCCTGGCCATTGATCGATGCGGAAGTCTTCCGCGCGCCAAGGGTATTGAGAGATTCATTGACGGCAATCCGGTAGATCCAGCTGTAAAACCTGTAACTTTCGTCGTAGCTCGGCAGGTGCTCGAAAGCCTTCAGAAACGTCGTCTGAGCCACATCCATCGCATCCTCCCGGTTGCGCAGCATGCGCAACGCGACGTTGAAGACGGGCTTCTGGTAGCGCAGGACCAGCTGCTCAAAGGCGGCCCGGTGGCCCCTGAAGGCAGTGCCGCACAAGCGTTACGTCATCGTCCTCTCTCACAAGTACCGTTTAGGGGACAAAAGGTTGGTCCAGCCCGCACGCGGTCGTGGCCGCCGCCGACTAGCCCGCAGCCGGGGCCATGTCGATGATCCGATCAAACCCCGCATAGCGGAAAATGTCGTGTATCTGCGGTTGCACGTTGATCAGCTTGAGGCCCGCCCCAGCGCCCATCGCGCGCTTTTGCGTCAGCAGAAACACGCGTAGCCCCGAACTGGCGATGTATTCCAGCCCGGCAAGATCGATGACCCGCGGCGTGGTCAGGGCGTTCAGGAATTGCAGGGCCGTATCGCACTGATTGGCATCAAGCCGCCCGGCCATTACGACCTCGCCGGATGGACCCAAACGGATCTCGAACATGCGCCCATTCTTCTAATGTTTGAGGCGGACCCGACAGCGCGGCAGCCACTTCAACCCGCCCTTGTCAATCGACCAGCGCGCTCCACGGAAGGTCTGCACGGACGTTACCGTACGCGAATTGCGCCGCCGCTTGCACGGATCGTCGTATGCCGGGCAGCGCCGGCGCCAAGTGGGGCCGTGCCGTCCCGGGGGTAAGTCAGGCCCCGACGCGCTTTGTCATCCTCAGCCGGTTACGTGCCCCGACGCGATCGTAGCTGACCGCATCCATCAATTGTCGCACGAGGAACAACCCCAGTCCGCCGATAGGACGCTCGTCGAGGCTCGCCGTGACATCCGGCGGCGGGAGCGAAAGCGGATCGAACCGTGGGCCGTCGTCCTCGATCGTCATCATGAGGCTGTCCTGGGCCAGAGCCAGCGACACCTCCACCCGCAGGGAGGGACCTGCCGGCGAGCCGTGCTTCGCGACGTTGATGAATACCTCCTCAAGCGCAAGCTCGAAAGGGAAGGCCTGCGCAGGGCGGCAACCGTGCGGTTGACCAGAACTCCTGCAGAAATTGGGTCAGAACCGGCAGCTGCGCCGCATCGCTCGGCACCGTCGTGCGTCTCTCGTTCACGCTGGGTCTGACGGTCGTCTGCGCGAGTGCCGTTGCCCGGTCGGCGTGCACCGCGATGATGCGGCTGAAACCGCTCAGATCGAACACTTCACGTACCGCGGGCTTCAGCGAGCACAGCCCGAACGAAATGCCGGCACGCTGCGCCGTCCGCGCCGCCAGCAGGAATGCGCGCAGGCCGGCGCTCGAAACATAGTCGAGCGCGGCGCAGTCGATAATCACCGCGGCGGGTACGGTCGCCCGCGCCCACGAGTACTTCGTTAAGCTGCTTTTCAAAACCGGGGGCACTGCTGAAATCAAGGCGGCCCTCGGGGATCACCAGCGTGGTCAGGGCGATCTTCTCGAATTGCGACCTTCACTGGAGTGAGCTACCGGCGCCCCAGGTGAGAACGGTGAGGGTGATGTCATCGGACTGCGGCGCCGGCCCGGCGAAATTCGTTACGCTCTGGCAGATGCGCTCGACGAGCGCCGTCGGCGTGCCGCCGCCGTGCACCTGCACCTCATCGACCAGCCGCTGCGCTCCATAGGGCTCCTCGGTCGGGTTGAAGGCCTCGGTCACGCCATCCGTATAGAGCACGAGCCGATCACCTCGCAGCAGCTGCACCGTATGAGTTCGGATACTCGACCCCCGGCATCGCGCCGAGCACGAGCCCGCCCGCGCCGTCGAGGGAGTCGATCGGGCCTGCGGCGCGCCGCACGTAGGGTGGGTTGTGGCCGCCGTTGGCGTAGCGCAGCACGCCGCTCTTCGGGTCGAGTATGCAGTAAAAGACCGTCACGAACAGATCCAGCGGATTCTGTGCGCACAAGGCGTCATTGGTCTCCGCCAGGCAGTCAGCGGGGTCGGTGTGCCGCACCGCCAGCTCGCGCAGATTGGTGCGTGCCACCGCCATGAAGAACGCCGCCGGCACGCCGTGCCCGGAGACATCCGCAATCACGAGTCCGATCTGTCCGTCGGGGAGCTCGATGTAGTCGTAGAAATCCCCGCCCATGGTGGTCGCCGGGATCATGCGTGCCGCAGCATCGCATCCGGGTCTCGCGGGAAAGGCCGACGGCAGGATCGCGAGCTGCAGCGCCCGCGCGACCTCGAGCTCTGCTTTGAGCTGCGCCTGCGCCTTCTCCAGCGCGGCGTTCTTCTCGGCGAGCTCCCGGGTGCGCTCCTCGACCGCGGTCTCGAGGACGTGCGTCTGCAACTTCAGCACTCGCAGCATTCGCAGCAGGCGCAGTGCCCGCAGCCAGCGCGCATCGAAACCAGCCAGGTAGAAGGGTGCGATCGCGAGCAGATCCACCAGCCCCTGGTAGCTGAAGATGAAGGCGAATTTGCTCCTGGCAGCGACGATACGCAGCAGGTACTCGAAGGTAAAAATTGCGACGGTGACGATCTCGGCGAGTCGCAGCGCACGCGTCAGCCACTCCGGCAAACGGGGGATCGATTCCACCCCGATGGAGGCGACGCTGAAGATGATGAGCACCAGGATGACATTCTCGAAAGCACGGGCGTAGGGCCCATGGCTCTCAAGCAGCAGCTGTGCAAGCCCGCGGATCGCGTCTCTCGCGGACTTCACTAGCCGCAGTGCCGGGATGCGGGGATTCGGGCCACCCGCCGTCGGATCTGTTGTTCGCGTCCGCGATGAAACAACTGGCTGAGCCATCTGGCGCTCTCGTTTACGCACTCCGCAGACCGCATCTGCCGTTGAGCGCAGGAAGTAAGTAATTTGCGCTGCATTGTGCCTATTGCAGGGTCCGCCGGACAGCGGCTTACGCTGTACGACAGGACGAGATGGCTGATTTGTCACCCAGGCAGCTTGATGATTCCGGAAATGAAGCTTTCGCTCTGAGGTCCCCCACCAACGGTTCTCGGGTCGGAGATTGCGGGAATTTTGCGCGAATCAGCCATGCTTTTCGCTGCTCGGTCGTGACAAGTGCAACGGGCGTCACGCGGCGAAGGTTTACTCGATCATCAATACAATCAGTCGTTTGCGATGTGGGCTCTTTGATGCCGATCACACGAAGGGCCCAAGGCCGTGAAACGCAGACAGCCCTCGCCATATCGAGGAGTCTGCGCTGGGCCGGCGGCCCAGCCAGCCCGAGCGTGATCCGTAAGACGTCGCTCGAAATTGTCGCCATCAGCACAGGTGCGGTGAGCGATCGATGATCGCGCCTTGTGCTTTGTAAAATGCCTGTCGACCGAAGTCGTCGAGCAGGTGCCACTGCCGGCGGCGCTCAGCGAACTCCGCGATTCCGAGTCCAGCCTGCGGACCCGGCAGCCGCCGGTCGATGAGCGGATTTGGCCTGCGCGTCCCAGCGAACGCAGAGCCCCGGCCGCGACCCGGTATACTGGGGAACCGATGAACGACACACTGGCCACCGCTGCTGCGGATCAGAACGCGCTGAGCCGCTCGCTGCGGCCGCGCCACGTCGCGATGATCACCATCGGGGGTATCATCGGCGCCGGCCTCTTCGTCGGCAGCAGCGTCGCCATCGCCGCCGCGGGGCCGGCGATCATCGTGAGTTACGCGCTTACCGGGCTGCTGGTTCTGCTCGTCATGCGCATGCTCGGAGAGATGGCCGTCGATATGCCGCAGGTGCGCTCATTCACGGAGTTCACGCGGTCGGCGCTCGGTAACTGGGCAGGCTTCTCGGTGGGCTGGCTCTACTGGTACTTCTGGGTGGTGGTGATCCCGGTCGAGGCGATCGCGGGCGCCGGGATCATCCAGCGCTGGCTGCCGCTGCCGATGTGGCAGATCGGTACTGTGCTGATGCTGCTCATGACGTGCGTGAACCTCATGTCGGCGCGCGCCTACGGCGAATTCGAATTCTGGTTTTCGTCCATCAAGGTCGCCGCGATCCTGTCATTCATCGTCATCGTCGGCGCACATGCCCTCGGATATCGCTCCCCGGGCGGTTCGACCTTCTCCACCCTGGTCGCCTACGGGGGCTTTGCGCCGCGCGGCCCGTTTGCCGTGCTGGCGGCAGTGACCACGGTCATCTGGTCGATGATGGGTGCCGAAGTCGTGACGATCGCCGCAGCGGAATCGCCTGAGCCGGCCCGGGCCGTGGCACGCATGACCTCGACCATCATTACCCGCATTCTGCTCTTCTACGTCGGCTCGATCTTCGTGATCGTCAGCACGGTGCCCTGGACGCACGTGGTATCGGGCCAGTCGCCGTTCACGCTGGCTCTGGACGGCATCCGCTTTCCCTATGCGAGCGAGTTCATGGCGGCGGTGATTCTTACGGCCGTGCTGTCATGCCTCAATTCGTCCTTCTACGTGGCCTCGCGCGTACTGTTCGTCCTGGGCAGCCACGGCGATGCGCCGCGGTGGCTGGTGCGTACCAACAGACGCCACGTGCCGGCGCGCGCGGTGCTGCTCGCGAGCGCGGTGGGGTTCGCGGGGGTAATCGCCGCCATCCTCTCGCCGAGCGTCGTGTTTGCCTTCCTGGTGAACGCGTCCGGCGCGATCATCGCCGTGATTTATCTAGCTATCGCCGTATCGCAGGTGCGCTCACGACGGGCGCGCGAGCGTGCCGGCGGGCCTCCGCCGACGCTGCCGATGTGGCTGTTTCCTTGGCTCAGCTATGTGGCGATCGCGGGCATGGTGCTGGTATTGGTCGCGATGGCACTGACGCCGTCGCACCGCGCCGAGTTCTGGACCAGCACCATATCCATTGCCGTGGCGCTGCTGGCTTATGTGGCGTTCCGGCGACGGGCGACCGCTTTGCCGACAACACGTGAAGCACGCTGAGGTGCTCATGAGTCGTGCGCCAAAGTTGGCGCACGAGTACAAAGCGCGGGCGCGCCCGTGTGCCGTTCGCATCTGACGATGCCGGGCTCCCAATCCCGTTGCGCAAAAAAGCTGCGCTTGGCGCGAGTTGCCAGCCAGGACCGCAAGCGCGGTCATTCAAGAACATGAAGCTAGAGGACGCGAGTGGCTACTGCAAACCCTCGCGAACGGCCGTGATGCGCTCCGTGTTGAAGCCGAGCCAGTGCATCCGTCCGGCGTAGCGGGCGTGCTCGACCTTGAGGCAGCGGTCCATGACGACGGCCAGGCCCCCATCCTCCGCGATGCGTGCGCCTTCCTCGTTGATCACCGTGAATTGACACCACAGGCACTTGGCGCCGATGGCCACGGCGTCCCTCGCGATCTCGGGCAGTGCCGCTGGCGCGCGAAACACATTGACGATATCGACCGGCACCGGCACCTCGCGAAGGCTGGCAAAGCTGCGCTCGCCGAGGATTTCCGGCTCGCGCGGATTCACCGGAATTACGCGGTAGCCATGGCGCTGCAGGTAGAAGCCGACGAAATGACTGGCGCGCAGCGGGTTGCCGGACAAGCCGACGATCGCAACGGTTTTGGCATCCCGCAGCACGCGCTGGATCGTGAGCGGGTCCTGGTAGCGGGCAAGGTCGAACGTCATGGCGCGCGCTCCACGGTTCCCGAGGTGCGGGCGCGTGCGAAGCCCTGCTCGAGGTCCCAGATGAGATCGTCGGCATCCTCGATGCCGACGGAGAGCCGGATCGTCCCCGGGCCGACGCCGGCTGCCCTGAGCTCCTCCTCGCTGAGCTGCCGGTGCGTCGTGCTCGCCGGATGAATGACGAGGCTCTTCGCATCACCGACGTTCGCGAGGTGCGACCACAGGGTGAGGCCGCGGATGAACTCCTGTCCCGCCTCGCGGCCGCCGCGGATATCGAACGAGAACACGGAGCCCGCGCCACGCGGCAGGTACTTCTCCGCAAGCGCATGGTGCGGACTCGTGCGCAGGCCGGGATACCTGACGTTCGATGCGAGCGCGTGCGACTCGAGGTAGTTCGCGATCATGATGGCGTTCTCGACGTGACGCGTCATCCGCAAGGAGAGCGTCTCGAGGCCCTGCAGGAACAGGAACGCATTGAAGGGGCTCAGGCAACCGCCCAGATCGCGTAACGTCTCGGCGCGCAGCTTCATCAGGTAGCCGTACGTGCCGAAGGTCTCGTGGAACTGGAGCCCGTGGTACGCCGGTGATGGCTCGGCAATTACCGGGAAGCGCCCGTTTGACCAGTTGAACTCGCCCGAATCCACGACCACGCCGCCGATGCTGGTGCCGTGACCGCCGATGAATTTGGTCGCCGAGTGCAGCACGATGTCGGCGCCCCACTCGATCGGACGGCACAGATAAGGTGTCGCGAACGTATTGTCGACGAGGAGCGGTAGCCCGTGCGCGTGCGCGACCGCGGCGATCGCCTCGATATCGAGCACGTTCCCGCCGGGGTTCCCGATCGTCTCCCCGAAGAAAGCCTTGGTGTTGCCGCGGACCGCGGCCTCCCAGGCGCCGAGGTCGTCCGGATCGACCCACGTCAGCTCCACACTCATCTTGCGCAGCACGTGCTTGAACTGATTCACCGTGCCGCCGTACAGCGCCGCCGACGACACCACATGGTCGCCCGGTGTGAGGAGCGTGAAGAGCGCCGCCGCCTGGGCCGCCAGTCCGCTGGCGAACGCTACCGCGCCGCAGCCACCCTCGAGACTCGCGACGCGCTCTTCGAACACCGCGAGCGTCGGGTTCATGATCCTCGTGTAGGTGTTGCCGTACTCCTGGAGGTTGAAGTACGCGGCCGCCGCCGTCGGATCCTCGAAGACGTAGCTCGTGGTCTGAAAAATGGGCACCGCACGCGCCCCGGTATTCGGATCCGGACGCTGACCGGCGTGAAGCTGGCGGGTCTGGAACCCGAAGCGGCGTGACTGTTCCACGGACGTGGCCCCCGCTGACTCGATGGAATGCGGAATCATAGGCCTCTGCTGCACCGCCGCCAATGACACCAAGCGCGGGCTTATATTCGTATAACGGATCGGTTGCAGTGCAGCGCCGTTCCCCCGCTTGTACCCCCGCCGGGCCGGGCGTACTCTCGCTTGCTTCGCAGCGGGCGACGGCTGCAAACAAGATCTTCCACATCGTCGAGGAGACACGAAGATGGGTCAGGCGAGTATCAACAACGGCGTCAACATCGACGCGCTGCTGGCCGCACGGGAAGCCTTGAAGGGCGCGCCCGAGGCCGCCAAGTTCACCTGGCGGGCATCCTGCAAGTGGCAGAACGGTACCCACGCCACTTCCACCGTGCAGGGATTCCGTGGGCTCGGGGACGAGCAGAAGCATAAGACCGAGTTCTCCTTCGAGACCGATCACCCGGAGGTTTTCGCCTCCGAGGACCATGGTGCGACCCCGGTCGAGCTGGTGCTCGTGGGTCTTGCGAGCTGCCTGACGGCGGGCGTGGCGACGGTAGCGCAGAACCGCGGCATCCAGCTGCGCTCGGTCGAGGCGAAGCTCGAGGGCAAGATGAATCTCTACGGCATCCTCGGCATCGACAGCGACGTACGTAACGGCTACGACGACATCAAGGTCACCTTCCATATCGACGCCGACGCCTCGAAGCAGGACATCGAGGCACTCGTCGCGCAGTCGCAAAAGCGCTCGGCCGTGTACGACATCGTGACCAATCCGACCAACGTGACGGTCGAGGTCGTCTAGCGGGGACCCGGCACCCGCGGCGGGGCTCGCCATCGAACACATCACGACGGTCGTAGTCGGTGCCGGTCACGCCGGCCTCGCGATCAGCCGCTTTCTCACCGAACACTCGATCGACCATGTCGTCATCGAGCGGGGCGAGGTGGCGAACTCCTGGCGGCGCGAGCGGTGGGAGTCGCTGCGTCTGCTGACGCCAAACTGGCAGAGCCGGCTCCCAGGCTATCCCTATCACGGCAGTGATCCTGACGGCTTCATGACGATGCCCGAGGTGGTGGAGCACATCTCGGGATTTGCCGCGGCGATCTCGGCACCCGTGCGCACACGCACGACCGTGCGGTCGGTGAGGCGCATTGATGGCGGTTATCACGTCACGACCGACCAGGGCGAAATCCGCAGCCGCAGTGTGGTGCTCGCCAGCGGTGCCGCGAACACTCCGCATGTGCCCGAGGTGCACCGGGCAGTGCCGGAGGGCATCGAATGCCTCACGACCTTCGACTATCGCAATCCTGAGCGCTTGCCGCAGGGCGGGGTGCTCATCGTCGGTGCCTCGGCCACCGGCGTGCAGCTCGCCGATGAGATCCACCGCTCCGGGCGACCGGTGACGCTTGCGGTAGGCGAGCACGTGCGGCTGCCGCGCATGTACCGTGGGCGCGACGTGCTCTGGTGGATGGAGACTTCGGGAGTCTGGAGCCAGCGTTACGACGACATCGATGACCTCGAGCGCGCCCGCGGCCTGCCATCGCCGCAGCTCATCGGCACGCCCGAGCGCGCGACGCTCGACCTCAACGTTCTGCGAGCCGCGGGAGTCGAGATCGTCGGCCGGCTGGCCGCAATCCGTGACGGGCGCGCGCTCTTCTCCGGAGGGCTTCGCCATCTCTTCGCGCTGGCCGACCTGAAGATGCAGCGGCTGCTCGATACGTTCGACGACTGGGCGCGCAATGCCGCGCTGGACGTGGAGGTGGGTCTCCCGGAGCGTTTCGAACCAACCCGCACATCCGCATCCTCGCAGCTTTCGATTGATCTGCGCGGCGGAAAGATCCGCTCCATCGTCTGGGCCACCGGATTTCGCCCCGACTATAGCTGGCTGGAGGTGCCGGTCCTCGATCGCAAGGGGGCGTTACGCCACGAGGGTGGAGTCGTGGTTGATGCCCCGGGGATGTACGCAATCGGATTGCCTGTGTTACGGCGGCGAAAGTCGACCTTCATTCTCGGTGCGGAAGATGACGCGCGCGATCTCGTCGGGCATCTCGCGCAATATCTCTCCACTGTCGTCCGGAGCGTTTGATGAATTGCTGGAGGGATTGATGCCCCTGGCCGGGCTCTGAAACCGCGTCTCCGCAATGAGTGCATCCGTGACCCCGTCGGCGATCGCTCTGCGTTCCCAGTCAAGCTCTCCTATCAGCTCTCGCTCAAGCCGTGCGGCAATGATTCAGGCGCTGTTGTGTAACATCTCGCCTGAGGGAAACCCCAGCCACCCGTCCTGATCACCCGGTCTCACCTAGGAGCGCTGCCATACCTTCAAAGCTCGAAGACTACGCGATGCTCGGTGACTGCCAGAGTGCCGCCCTGGTTTCCCGCGGCGGGTCCATCGACTGGCTCTGTTGGCCACGCTTTGACAGTGGTGCGTGCTTCGCCGCGCTTCTCGGTGACCCTGAGCACGGACGCTGGCTCCTGACCGCGGCTGATGCGTCCGTGCGCATCAAGCGCCGATATCGCGACGGTACGCTCATCCTCGAGACCGACCTGGAGACCGCGCAGGGCACGGCGACCGTGATTGACTTTATGCCGCTGCAGGATGAGGGCTCGAGCGTTATCCGGCTGGTTGTCGGCAGGCGTGGCCAGGTCCTCATGCGTACGGAACTGATCGTGCGCTTTGACTACGGATCCCTGGTGCCGTGGGTGACGCGCCTGAAGGACGGTACGCTCAGTGCGGTGGCAGGTCCCGACGCCGTGATCTTGCGTACGCCCGTGCCGCTGCGAGGTGAGAACCTTAAGACCGTGGGGGAATTCACCGTCGCGGCGCATGAAACAATCCCGTTCGTGCTCAGCTACCACTCTTCGCATCGTGCCGTACCCGCTGCGGTCGATGCGAAGCGGGCGCTGCCGAAGACCGCACGCATGTGGCGGGACTGGAGTGTGCGCTGTCCCGGCGCAGAGAAATATTCCGATGTGGTGCGCCGCTCTCTCATTACGCTGAAGGCGCTCACCTACCGACCGACAGGTGGCCTGGTCGCGGCCGCAACAACCTCGCTCCCGGAGCAGATCGGCGGCGTGCGCAACTGGGACTATCGTTATTGTTGGTTGCGCGATGCGACTTTTGCGCTGCAGGCCCTGATGAATGGCGGTTATTACGAGGAAGCGCAGACATGGCGAGACTGGCTGCTGCGCGCCGTCGCGGGCGATCCCTCTCAAATGCAGATCATGTACGGAATCGCCGGCGAACGGCGCCTGACAGAATGGGAGCTGCCCTGGCTTCCCGGCTATCAGGACTCGAAACCCGTACGCATCGGCAATGCGGCATCGGAGCAGCTACAACTCGACGTGTATGGCGAGGTGATGGATTCCCTGCATCAGGGACGGCACGGAAAGTTGGCTCAAAGCGCCGCGGGCTGGGCGTTGCAGCGCACGCTGCTCGAACATCTCGAGTCGATCTGGGACAAGCCGGATCGGGGCATGTGGGAAGTGCGCGGCGAACCTCAGCAGTTCACCTATTCAAAGGTCATGACCTGGGTCGCGGTCGATCGCGCGATTAAGAGCGCCGAACAATTCAAGCTTGAAGGTTCGCTCGACCGTTGGAAGGCCTGGCGCGTCCGGATACACGATGAGGTGTGCCGCAACGGGTTCGATTCCGGGCTTGGCGCGTTCGTACAGTCCTATGGTTCGAAGAAGCTCGATGCCAGCGTCCTGCTGATCCCGCTCGTGGGATTCTTGCCGCCGCGAGATCCGCGAGTGCGCAGCACGGTCGAGGCGATCGAGCGTCACCTGACACTCGACGGGTTCGTCCTGCGTTACGACACGAGCGCCACCAGCGACGGTCTGCCGCTCGGGGAGGGCGCATTCCTCGCCTGCAGCTTCTGGTTGGCCGACAATCTCGTTCTGCTGAACCGTCGCCGCGACGCCCGCCGCCTCTTTGAGCGCCTGATCTCCCTCAGGAACGACGTGGGCCTGTTATCCGAAGAATACGATCCGCGCGGCAAGCGGTTCGTTGGCAACTTTCCGCAGGCATTCTCGCATGTTGCACTGGTCAACACCGCTCACAACCTCACCCGCGACCACGGCCCGGCAAGGCAGCGTGCGTCTAACAATCGGGTTCACTATGGAAGGACCCAAAGACGTCGATAGGACGCTGCTCGCGAACGTTCGTGCTGCAGCGAGTCCGAAAGTCATCGGTACCACACGGGCAAGGCTCCGGCAGGATACGGTAAGCGTTTGCTGAGCCCGGCTTCAGGGAAGCGGCAGATTAAAAAAAGGCCCCGCGAACGGGGCCTCTGAAGCGCACTAGCAGTGCGTCGCGATAAGGCGATCGTCAGGCCGCGGCGGCCAGCAACTGCCAGTTCTTGGGAAGAATGACCTCGTCGATGGCGTGAACGATGCCGTTCGTCGCAACGATGTCGGCCTTGGAGACATGCGCGCCGTTAACACGAACGTCCGGTGACGACACCACGGCGCTCATCGAGGTTCCCTGCAGCGTCATCAGGTCGCCTGACTTGACGTCACTGGTCGTGAAATAACCCGACACGACGTGATAGTTCAAAATGGCCTTGAGCCGGCCCGCATCCTTGACCAGCGCGTCATAGCCACCTGCGGCGAGTTTCTTGAACGCTTCATCGGTGGGCGCGAATACCGTGAACGGCCCCTTGGTGGCGAGTTCCTCGGTCAGACCCGCCGCGTGGACTGCGCTCACGAAGATCCCGAAATGCCCGGAAGCGACCATCGTGTCGATGATGTTCTTCTTGGGGCCCGTATTTAAGGTCCTGGTGGCTTCGGCAGCAGAACCGTTCTTTGACTGATCCATAAAATAAACCTCGGAGTACAACCAGCAAGGATTTGCCGGCTCGCTCAGCTCGTAGTGCGGGTGAGTGCGCCGAGTGTACGCGCCACGTCCAGTGCGTGCGGTGCACGACCAAAAGAAATGTCGGTCGCAAGAGTGCGCGCTGCGCCTTGAAATCAGCATAAAGCGCCCCACGCGAATGACACGACAACGGTGTCATGACGAGGTGCCGTGAGGCTTCATGCGCTGCAGGGCAACGTCGCGCAGATCTCAGGTCTTGTTCGGGCGTGTGTCTCTGGGGCGCGCGGTTAAGACGGGGTTGTGCGCCTGGCTGAATAACTCATCCAGCTCCGCGGCACCCACCGGCTGGCTCAGATAACGCTCGATTCCTGCCTCGCGCGCGAGTTCGCGCCCCGGGTGTTCGCTGCTGCTGGTCAGGGCGATCAATCTCAGCCCCTGCAGCTTCGGATGCTGGGACAGGTGTCGCGCGACGTCATACCCACTCATGTCCGGCAGATCAAGATCCACCAGCAGGACGGTGGGGAGGAACGTTGCAGCGAGAGCCTGCGCTGTAGCGCCGGTATAGGCGACGCGCGCTTCCCCATAGCCGCAGGACTGCGTCAAGGATGCCAGAGCATCCGCGGCGGCCACGTCGTCATCGACGATCAAGATGCGCGGCAGCGTGTCCTGCCGCTTCCTGGTTGGGGTGGACCGGCGCGCGCCCACGGCAGCCTACTTCAGGAGGGCCGTCGCGCCGCCTTCGTCTTCCCAGGCCGCCAGTCGCGTCGCCTGGCGGGTTGCCTCACTCTTGCGATTCTTATGGAGACCCGCGGGCACGCTGTGCGAGGGCGCGGCCAAAGAGGAATCAAGTGCGACGTCGGTGAGGTTCATGGCGCCGGCATTCGCCGTGGCGGCAGGGGCAGGCGCAAGTCTGAGAGTCCCGGCAGTGCCGGTGGTCTCTCGGGGAGCAGGCATCCAGGTCCGGGGGAACACATCGTTCACAGCGTCGCCCCAGAGCCCCTTCACCCTGTCCGTAAAGGCGCGTCCCGTGCCTCGCAACCGTATCGTCATGCGCACTGTCTCCTTAAGGAGACCACAGTGGCCCGGATCCGCGATGGGGTCGGTACGCCGGCGCACATTCCCGGAGCCTTTTTGAAGCAGCTCGGAGACCGTTGCGGCACTGTTCGCCAGCGAACCGACTCCTCTGGGAGCTTGCGGGCAAACTGCGGACCGAGAGAGAAGGAGACGAAATCATGAGCAGCAACGCGTTCAAAGACGGCTGGCAGCGCTTCCTCGACCGGCTGAAGCAGCTGTGGGGACGACCACGTGACGGTGAGTTCGCCCGGGCAGTCCTCATTCCGGTCGCGCCGGTTTCCCGCCGATAACCGGCCCGAGCCCCCAAGACGGCGCTTCAGCTGGGAGCACCCCTCGCGGTCCCCCTCGCGGCTCGATCAACGAGCGCCGCGCGAGGCGATAAAGTTCCCGCCGGCGCGCCGGACCGCCGGCCGCTTTTCGGGCGCGGCGCTGGAATTTGAAACCCTGTTCTCCGCCGGACACGCGCGCTGCCTGAGCCCGTGTACTGTAAGACAATCGCCCAATCGATCGGCGCGGGCTACAGCGGAAACACAGTGTCGGATTCACCTTCAGGGGCGGCCCCGGTTCTTCACTGGACCGAGGGCGAAGAAGCGCGCGCGGCGCGCTGGCTCTCCGAAAGCGCTGCGCCCCCGGCGAAGCGCGTGGTCCTCGCCGATGACGCCATGACCGCCGATGAGGCGTACGGACTGGCGTGCCAGGGTACGGCGCTCCTGTGGCGCGGTGATTTTCAGAACGCGCGCCAGATGCTGCGCGCCCTGGCGCATCGCGCCGACCGCCACTCCCGCAGGCACAGGAAAGCATCCGCCCCGGCGACCGCATCACCCGCCGAGGCCTTCCATCGTCATCGGCAGGCCCAGTCGCAGCGCGCGCGCACGCTCAATGCGCTGCTCATCCCGCTCGAGGAGGATTACGGCATCCCGTTGCGGCGTGCCCCGGATGCCCGCGAGGCCTGCGTGGAGGCCTGGGGTCCGGGCACCGGAGCCGCAGTCACTTCCCTGCGCGCGTTGCAGGGTGTCATCGGTGCGCACGAGTGGCGGACCAAGGGCATCGAGATCGAGGCCGTCGGCGGGCGGATCCATCCGGACTATGGCGTGTTCGCACCGATTCGTTCCGAATACGTGGACCTGGTCGCCGCGGAGCCTCTGCCCGCCGCGTGCACCTCGTCCAGCGTGGCGTTCGATATCGGCACCGGCACCGGGGTACTGGCCGCCGTGCTCGCGCGGCGCGGGATCCGGCGCGTCATCGCGACCGATCTCGATCCCCGTGCGCTCGCCTGCGCGCGCGCGAACCTCGAAAGGCTTGGTTTGCTGCAACAGGTCGAGGTCGTGCAGGCGGATCTTTTTCCCGAGGGCCGCGCCGCGCTGGTGGTCTGCAATCCGCCCTGGGTTCCCGCGCGGCCCAGTTCGCCGCTCGAGCGCGGGATCTATGACTTCGAGAGCGCCATGCTGCGTGGTTTCATCACTGCACTGCCCGCGCACCTGGAAGCGGGCGGCGAGGGCTGGCTGACTCTTTCGGACCTCGCAGAGCACCTGGGACTGCGCACGAGGGCGGAGCTGCTGGCGATCTTTGACGCCGCCGGTCTGCAGGTCTCAGGACGAAGCGAGGTTCGGCCGCGGCATCCCAGGGTGTCCGAGACCGCCGACCCGCTGCACGCGGCGCGCGCCGCGGAAGTGACCTCGCTGTGGCGTCTCGCCGTGCGCTGAGTTCGGTTTTTTGTGCGCCTGGCCACCGCCAGCCGTTGACACGTCCGCCCTCGGGCAGGCGCGCGGATCAGGCCGGGATCCGGACAGACGGCACCTGCCTCGGACGTGGCAGCAGCCGGTCGCTTTCCTTGCGGACCACGGCATAGCACTCGCAACACAGCTGCTCCAGGCGCGGGCGGTCCAGCACGGTGATGTGCCCGCGGCTGTATTCGATCACGCCGAGCTTCTGCAGTTTTCCGGCCGCCTCGGTGACGCCTTCACGACGCACGCCGAGCATGTTGGCGATCAGCTCCTGCGTCATAACCAGCTGGTTGGTCGTCAGGCAGTCCAGCGACAGGAGCAGCCAGCGACACAGTTGCTGGTCCACCGAGTGGTGGCGGTTGCATACCGCGGTCTGGGCCATCTGCGTGATCAGGGCCTGCGTGTAACGCAGCAGGAGCAGCTGCAGCTCGCCGTTGCGATGGAATTCGGCCTTGAGCCTCTGCCCGGCCAGCCGGTACGCATGACCGGAGCTCTGTACGACCGCGCGGCTGGGGGTGGTTTCACCACCCATGAACAGTGCGACCCCGATGAGGCCTTCATTGCCCACGACCGCGATCTCCGCCGAGGAGCCGTTGGCCAGTACGTACAGGAGCGACACGATCGAGTCGGTCGGGAAATACACATGCCGCAGCACATCGCCCGACTCGTACAGGACCTTGCCGAGCGGCATCGGGACCAGCCGCAGGTGCGGGTATATGCGCTGCCGCTCTGCGGCCGAGAGCGCGGCAAGCAGATGATTTTGTTGCGGATCTGGAACAGGGGCAGGCATGTGAAGGGCGTCCCCGTGACGAACCCCTGCACGGGGGACGCATTCAGTATAGATCAGTGTTCGAAACCGCACAGACAAGTTGCCGGGCCGCCGTCACGCTTAGTCGCTCGGCGTGGTGAATATCGTCCCCGAGGCGAAACGTTAAGGCGCTGGAGTGCGCGAGCAATCATGAATACCCCCCAGATCGTGGCCGTGGCCTCCGACGCAGGCGACCTCGAGGCCGTCTGCGAGCTGCTGTCGGCGTTGCCGGCGGAATGCGACGCCGCGTTCATCGTCGTTCAGAATCTGGACGCGGCCCGTGAGAAGCTGCTGGCGACCACGCTCGCCAAGCGCACCAAGCTCCCGGTACTGCGCGCGCAGGACGGCGTGCTGCCCGAGGCGCGCCACGTCTACGTGATCGGCGCCCAAGAGACGCTGGCCGTGAGCGCCGGGCGCATCCGCGTGACGGCCGCTAAGACGGGCGGACAGCGAAATCCGGCGGACTTCCTCTTTGCCTCGCTCGCGGAGGAGCGGGGCGCAGAGGCGATCGGCGTCGTGCTCTCGGGCGCGGGCTCCGATGGGGCCCTCGGCATACGGGCGCTCAAGGCGCGCGGCGGGGTGACGCTCGCGCAGTATCCCGGCTCGGCGCGCTTTCCGAGCATGCCGATCAGCGCCATCGAAACCGGCTGCGTAGGCAAGGTGCTGCGCCCCTTTGAGATCGCAGCGGAGCTGACCCGTCTCAGCCACCCGGCTGCGGCTGTCCCGGCCGTCGCACCCCGCGCGCTGGTCGCCGAAATCAAAGCGGGCTCGCCGCCGCGGCACGTGGCGGCGGCGCGCTCCTCGATCAATTCCTGACACCGCGGCGCTGACGGCAGGTCGATTCCAGGGAGTCGCCGCAGCGCCCGGTACGCGGCGCCCAGGCGTTCGGTCGCCGATCAGCGCTTCTGCGATGACGCGCCCGACAATCCCCTGCAGCCGTTGAGGAACAGATTGACGGCGTCGTCGGCCCACGCATCGAGCTCGCCGGCCGTCATGGGTACGCCCAGGCCCATGATGCGACGCTGCGGCAGCGCCACCACCATATAAAGGAACTGCTCGGCCCCGAAGCTGCGCAGCTCCGCGGTCAGTCGCGGATCGGGAAGCTCGCGCGCGAGCAGGTCGCCGATCATGGTGGTGGCCTGCTGGGCCCAGCCTTCCTCGTGGACGGCACGGACCAGGTTGGGGAAGCGCACGGACTCCGCCGTTACCAGGCGGTGCAGTGCGATCGCCTGCGGGTCGAGCGCCGCGCGCAGGAGAAGTCCGGCGAGCCGGCGCAGGATCTGCGGCAGCGTGCTGCCCTCGAGCAGGGGCACTCCCGGGGGCGGCCGCGCCTGCTCGATGATCCGGTGCACTACCGCGGCGAACAGCGCCGCCTTGTCGTCGAAGCGGTGATAGAACGTACGCTTTGAAATGCCCGCACGCCGGGCCACCGCCTCGATGGAGGTCGATCCGTAGCCCTCCGTGAGGAACAGCCCGGTCGCGACTTCCAGGATTCGATCACGCAGCTCGAGGGCGGCGGCGCGCGGCGGCCTGCCGCCATGACGCGCCTTGGGACGCGGCGCGCGGCGCTGTTTCTTACCAACCTCGAGAGACTGACCTTCCCGGGGCACCATAGGCGCCAGAGTAACCGGGACGGGCCGCATAGTAACCACGCGTGGGTGCGTAGTAGCGCGGCATCGGGGTCGCGTAAGCGGGCGCGGGCCGGTAGTAACTCTGCGGCGGGGCGTAATACCCGGGCGAGCGCGCGTAATACGCTGGCGGCGGCGCGTTATAGCCGGGCGGCGCGTAGTAGCCGGCCGGTGCGCCGTAGTAACCCGGCGCCGGTGCATATGGTGCCTGGGGTTGCAGCGCGGAAACCGCCGCCGAGGCCACCACCAGCGGCAGGGTGACGAGCGTCGCCACGGCGCCGATGACGTTTCCCACGATGCACGGACCGCCGTAACCGTAATGTTCGTGCGCCGCGGCGGGCGTGATCGGCAGACACAGGAGGGCGACGCTGGCGGCTGCAGCTAAGACTGTCCGCTTGATTCCCTTCATGACCGGCTCCTTGGAATGGTGGGCGATACGACGCACTCGGTGGACCGTACTCCCCTGATCCTAGGAACGCAACGGTACCGTTGCGTAATGGCCGCTGTTCCGGCTGTGGCCGGGCTTCAACCAGGACGCTGCGCCGGTTGCCGGCTGACACCCATTGCCCCGCCTAAGCTGCAACGCCACCCGCTAAGAGCAACGCGGCTCAGCGACTCGATGCGACTCCGGGACCGAGCAGCGGTGTCACCACTTCTTCCAGTCGCTGCGATGTCCAGGCGGGACGCTTGCTCTCCCAGCCGTTGTCGCTGAGGCGCCCCGCCTGATCGATCGTGAAATTGACCGGTAGTCGCCAGATGCGCCCGTAGCCGGGCGCGCTGGAATTGGCCAGCAGGCCCACCGGGAAACTCAGCTGCTGTGCGACCTGGCGCACCTCGGGCAGCCGGTCCGGGCCGTCCAGACAGAAGCCGAGCACCCGCAGTCCCGCATCCGCATGTCTGACCGCGTAACTGGACAGCAGGGGCAGTTCGTCGCGGCAGGGCGCACACCAGGTTGCCCAGAACGTGAGAATGAGGACGTGGCCCGGCAAGTCCGTGGTCGTAATTTTCTGACCGTCCAGCGTCACCAGCGATGCAGGCGGAGCCGGCGCGCCGACTCGCAGCGCGTTCGCCTGCGCGCAGGAGCCGTGCAGATCCAGCCCGGCGGCCAGCGCGGCGGCGCAGCCCTGCAGCATCCTGCGGCGCGATATCAATGCCAGTCGTGAGGCACGCTCAGAAGGCATAGCTGGCCCCGACACTGACGGTGTAGCGCGGAAAGAGCTGATAGCCGTAAAGATTGCTGTAAACGGGCAGCTGGACGAACCCGAACACGTGCAGCTGATTCAGTACGCGGGCGGTCACTCCCGGACTCAGGTAGGCGACATTTCCGGCCGTGTTCTGCACGTCGGCCAGCGCGCCCTGGTCGGGGGACTTGTGCAGCAGGTTGACCTGCAGCTGCGGGACCCATCGCGGGCTGCCTTCATAGCGCAGTCCGAAACTGACCGACGTGGAGTTTCCCGGACGGTAGTCATTCCCGGGTTGGTCCATGTGATGCCTGACGGCAGCCTGGAATTGCCCGTTGACGAAGAAATCGAAATCCTGGCTGACCGGCTGATAGTAATAGGCGCCCACAATGACGTCCAAGCTGCCGGTGCCCGGCTGCAGGCTCGCGTCCAGGGGCATCCCCGCGCTGGGGCCGCCATAGAAGTCGATCGCCGTGCCGTACTTGCCGCTCGGCAGCTTCGCGCCAAGCTGGATCCCCAGGTTGTTGGTCGGTAACAGTCCCTGGTAACTGCCGATGATCCGGATGTCGCCGATGCTCGAACTGCGCGAGCTGCTCAGCGGCGGCAGCGGCTGCGTCGAGTCGAACTCACCGTACGTCGAATGGGTGCGCACCACGTAAGGTACGAACAGGGAGATGTTCCAGGCCGACGTGGGGCTGTAGCTCACCCCGGTGGTGATGTAGCGGTTGAGTGTCTCCCGCTCAAGTTCGGTGCCATCGGGTACGGCAGAGACCGGGTGCGTGCCACTGCGCAGCTGGTCCTGATGGATGTAGTCGTACTCCTCGCTCAGGCGCCAGCCTGGCTCGGCCGAATAGCCCATGGCCGCATCCGCGCTCAGCGTGCAGCCACAGGTTGCGCACGCCCGGGCGGGATCAGCCACCAGACCCAGCAGGGGCAGCATGAGCGCCAGGGACGCTGAGCGGGCCGCGTGTCGGCACGTCACGCGCGCGGCCCGAGGTGCTATCGCGCACCACCGGGAGGGATTCATGGTTTCTCCTGAACACAGACGCGGGTCCACGAGTTCGCCGCACGATCGGCCGGTCACGGGACCGGCGCTACGGGCGGGGGGCGTCAGAAAGCGTCAGGCGAATCGCGGAGGAGCGCGGGGAGATTGCTGCCGGGATGGGCCAAACTGGAGGAACGTCTGTGAAACCTGCACCGGTAGCAGGAGCACCGTTGCAACCGACGCGGGGGCGGGGGCCGGAAGCGTCGGCAGCGGCATCGGCCCGGCGCTTTGTGCAAAGGGGCAGGTGGGACCGCGGTGCGTGTGGCCCGCATGCTGATGGCTGTCGTGGCGGTGAGCCGTGCCCGGAGCGTTCGCTTCGCACAGCACGACGGCGAGTTGCCCGTCCTCGGGCGCGAGCATGTAGCCTGCGGGCACGAGTGCCCGCAGGCTGAGCATCACCAGGACGAGCAGCGTACCGCGTCGCCGCGCGCCACCACCTGGCGCCCGATTGGCTCTTTGGGGCATGACGCCAAAAACAATGCCCGAGACTCGCAGCGCCGGCCAGTAGTATTTATCGGGCTGTAAGTCATCTGTGAGCCCCGAGTAAGTCAGCCGTAGGGGGGCGGCTGCGACAGTGTCCCCGTGCCAGCAACGTTACCCACCCCTGGCACGGGAGGATGAGATGAGCACTTTCCCCGTGATCCCTGCAGCCCCGGGAAGTCCTGCCGACGAGCGCTCCGGGCGGCCCGCGCCCGGCATTCCGCGGCCGACGCCGGGCGAACGTGCGCGCTTTGCCGTGCTCGTGCCGTTCGACTTGTTCCTGCAGATCGCGTGTGTGCGCTTCGAGACCTTTCTTGCGCTCTTTGAGCGTCTGGCGCCGGCCTTGCTCGACTGGGCCGGGCGCTGGCGCGCGCGGCGCGCGTTCTACCGCGCGGCCCGCGAGGTCCCGGCCTACCGGGAGTTTCTCGCGTCGTCCGGATTCCAGGGCGGGCAGCCGCCGCAGACCGACAAGGAAAACTACGTGCGGCGCTACGCAACCGAGCAGCGCTGCGTGGGCGGCCGGCTTCCGGAGCGTGACGTGACGATCGATGAGTCCTCCGGCAGCACCGGCACGCCCTACAACTGGGTGCGCAGCGGGCGCGAGCGCCACCAGAGCCACATCTTCATCAGCTACTTCGCGCAGTACTGCTACGGCACGCGTCCGTACGTGACCATCAACGCGTTCTCCATGGGCGCCTGGGCGACCGGCATCAACATGGGCGTCGCCATGGCGCGCCACGGGATCGTCAAATGCACCGGCCCGGACGTGGAGAAGATCCTGCACACGCTGCGCTTCTTCGGCCCCTCCTACCGCTATGTCATCGCCGGCTACCCGCCCTTCCTCAAGCACCTGATCGACGCCGCCGAAGCGCAGGGCTTCCCCTTCGGGGACTTCGAGCTGCGCGCGCTCGTCGGCGGCGAAGGCATGGCGGAAGGGCTGCGCGACTACCTCCTGCGCCGCTTCCGCAGCGTCTTCAGCGGCTTTGGCGCCACCGATCTCGAGATCGGGATCGCCGGCGAAACGCCGGTGGCGGTCGCCATCCGGCGCCTGTGCCGCGAGCGGCCCGACGTGCGCACGGCGCTCTTCGGGGCGGATTCGCGGCTGCCGATGCTCTTTCAGTACAACCCGCTGATGCATCACGTCGAGGTCAACGAGAACCGCGAGCTGCTCTTCACCATCTCGCGTAAGTCGCTGCTCTCGCCGCGGGTGCGCTACAACGTGCACGACGAGGGGGGCGTCGCGCGCTTTGATGATCTCGAGCGCCGCCTCGCCGCCTGTGGCATCGACATCGACGGCCTGAGCGGCGGCGCCCGCCTGCGCCTGCCGTTCTTCTGGATCTACGGTCGCCGCGACTACACGGTCTCGGTCATGGGCGCCAACATCTACCCGGAAGACATCGAGCAGTGCCTGTACGCGGACGCGGGGCTGGCGAAGATCACCCACTCGTTCTGCCTGGCGCTCGCGCAAGGCGCGCGTGCCGCCGTGAACCCGAAGTTCATCTTCGAGGTCGACGCCGAGCCCACCGCTGAGCTCGCCGAGCGTTACCGCGACTCGATCCTGAAGAACCTCATCGCGCTCAATGCCGATTTCCGCGAGGCCTGGCAGGAGTACCCCGAGACCGTCACCCCGGTCATCGAGCTGCACCCGCGGGGCACCGGCCCGTTCGCCTGCGGACGCAGGCCGGATCAAGCAGGCGCGCCTGCTGAAGCACGCTTAAGGAGCGCACCATGCACAGTCACATCATTGCTGCACGTCCCCGCCGGACCCTGCCCGTGATGGCGGCGTGGGGGATCCTCCTCCTGCTCGCGAGCGCGCTCGCGCTGCGGGTGGGCGACGTCGTCCGCGGCGGCTCGGACGGCGTGCCCGGGAGCGAATCGATCGAGGCGGTGGATGCGGCCGTCGCTGCAGGCGTGCCGGCCGGCACCTTCTATCCCTTCATCGCCGTGCTGCACGCGGACGGCTACGGGGTCGATGATCCGCAGTTTGCCGAAGCCGCACGCGCCGTGGACGCCGCGCTGCGCGAACCCGGCGGCGCGACCGCGGTGCAGTCGGTGTGGAACTCGGGCGATGCCCGGCTCGTGGGCCGCTCGGGCCACACGGCGCTCCTCCTCATCCACCCCGATGCCGGCACTTTCAGTGCGGCGGAGCTCGCGACCGCACGGCTGCGGGCGGCGGTGGCGTCCGTGCGGCTGCCACCCGGGTTCGCGTGCGAGATCACCGGCCAGCCGGCCGTGCTCTATGACCTGAACCGCAGGAGCTCCGCGGACCTGCTGGAGGCCGAGCGCATCGGCCTGCCGCTCACGCTCGTGATCCTGCTCCTCGTGTTCGGCTCGCCGGTCGCAGCGCTCCTGCCGCTCGCGCTCGCCCTGACGGCGACCACGATCAGCATGGCGGCGCTCGTTCTCCTGAGCCGCTTCACGCTCGTCAGCGTCTTCGCCGAGAACACCGTCACCATGATCGGGCTCGGCGTCGGCGTCGACTACGCGCTGCTCCTGGTCGGCGCCTTTCGCCGCGCGCTTTCGAGCGAGCGCACGCCGCAGGAGGCCGCGCGCCGGGCCGTGCGGGAGGTGCGCCGCACGATCGTGTGCTCGGGGGCCGCGGTGGCGACCGGGTTCCTGGCCCTGTCGCTGGTGCGGCTGCCGTTCCTCAAGGCGCTCGTGTTCGGTGGCGTCGTGGTCGTCACTACCGCGGTGCTGGCGACGCTGACGCTGCTGCCGGCGCTGCTCGCCGTGCTCGGCCCGCGCGTGAACTGGCCTAGGGTCCGCGCCCGGGCCCCCGCGCGGGGCGCGTTCTGGGGCCGCTGGGCACAGCGCGTGATGCGCCGCCCCCTCCTGTGGGCGCTCGTGTCGCTCCTCATCCTCGCCGTGTTCATCGCGCCGGTGTTTCGCCTGTCCGGCTGGAACCTCGGGGCTTCCGGGCTCGCCGCGGACCTCGAGGCACGGCGCGGGTATGAGCGCCTCGCCCGCGATTTCGCGCCCGGGTGGATCGGACCGAGCGCGCTGGTGCTCGAGGCGCCCCCGGGTCATTCCGTCCTCGAGGCGCGCTCGCGGCTGGCGCTGCGCCAACTCGCGCAGCGGCTCGGGCGGCAGCCGCGCGTGGTCATGGTGCGCGGCTTTCCGGAGCTGGATGCGGCGCTCAGCGCAGGCCGCATCGAGGCGCAGTCGCTGACGCAGCTGCCGGAGCCCCTGCGGGATGCGGCGACGCAGGCCCTCGGCTCGCAGGGGCGCATCGCGATCCTGGCGCTGATCGGCGCCGATGCACCCGAGTCCACGGCCGCCGCGGCCGGGGTCCGCACCCTGCGTGCCGATGCGCTGCCGGAGCTCGCCGGCACCGGGCTCACCGCGCGGGTGAGCGGGGTGCCGGCGATGCTGGCCGACTTCGACCAGGAGATCTTCGCCAAGATGTGGCTCGTGGTGCCGGCGGTGCTCGCCGTCACGTTCCTCGTGCTGCTCGTGCACCTGCGCTCGGTCCTGCTGCCGCTGAAGGCGATCGTGCTGAACCTCGTCTCGGTGCTCGCCAGCTACGGGTTCCTGATCCTCGTCTTCCAGGACGGCCATGGCGCGCGCCTGCTGCACCTGGCGCCGCCGGGGGGCCTCAACGCCTTCATCGTGCTGGTGCTCTTCACCATCCTCTTCGGGCTGTCGATGGACTACGAGGTGTTCCTGCTCTCGAGCATCCGCGACGAATACCTGCGCACCGGCAACTCGCGCCAGGCGGTCGCGCACGGCATCGCCCGCACGGGCGGGGTGATCACGAGCGCCGCGGCGATCATGATCTCGCTGTTCCTCGCGTTCGGCTGCACGCGGCTCATCGTCACGCGCGAGTTAGGCCTCGGGCTCGCCTTCGCGGTGGCCTTCGATGCGACCCTCGTGCGCCTGGTGCTGCTGCCGGCGCTGATGGCGCTCATGGGCCGCGCGAACTGGTGGTGGCCGCGCTTGCGCGGTATTCCCGTGGAGTCGCGCCCATGAGCGGCGAGCCCTGGGGTAAGGTGGCGGAACTGGCGCGCCTCGCACCGACGCCGCACAACACCCAGCCATTTCGGATCCGTCCGCTGAACGCCTCCGTGGCGCAGCTGCTGATCCTCAGAGAGCGCATGCTGCCGGTGGAGGACACCGATGACCTCTACGTGCTGTCCTCATTCGGCATCTTTGCCGAGACGCTCGAGCGCGCCGGCCGCCACTTCGGGCTCGTGATCCGGGTGACGCCCGATGCCGGCGTCGTGCCGGGTGCGATCGAGCCCGGCACGGGCCCCGTGGTGCTCGGATGCGCCGAGGTGATGGGCCGCTGCGCGCCCGAGGAGCAGCGCACGCTCCTCGAGGCGCGGCGCACCTCGCGCCTGCCGTACGAGGATCGCCTGGTGGAGCCGCAGGCGCTCGCGGCGTTCGCGCGCATCGCGGCCGAGTCCGGGCACTGCTTCGAGTCGTTCGCGGAAGCCGCCATCGTGCGGGACGTCCTGCAGCGCAACGTCACGGCGGTGCTCGAGAACAACCTGAAGGCCGAGGAGCTCGCGGAGCTGCGAAGCTGGGTCCGCACCGGGGACACGCCGGTGATCGGCGATGGGCTCTGGTCGGGCCCGATGAACCAGCCGCCCTGGGAGTTGCGCCTGGCGCTGAAGGCGCCGCGGCTCTTTCTCCTGCCCGGCGTCACCGCGCTCGCGCGCGCCAAGTACCTGCGCACGCAGGCGGGCACGCGCCACGTCGCGATCCTGCGCGGCCCGTTCCAGTCCTGGCCGGAGCTGGTGGAGGCGGGACGCATGCTCATGCGCCTGTGGCTCTCGATGACGGGCCACGGCGTCTACATGCTGCCGTTCGGGTCGATGATCACCAACGCCCCCTGCAACCGCTACCTGCGCGAGCGGTTCGCGGCCGCGGACATCTGGTTCATCCTGCGCTTTGGATACTCCCAGGTGCCGCCCAGGGCCCCGCGCCTGGCGTCGGTGCTGCTCGGGCAGTAGCGCCGACGGTCCTGAGGTCACGCCGATGACGAGGTGGATGCGCGCGCTGGGAATCAACGTACTGGAGGAGGGTGGAGTCGAACGTCTCAGATCGGCCTATTCTGTTGAAAAATTCCCCGAGTGATTTCGGTGAAAAAATTCAAGGGCTTTAAAACGGCTGAAATTCGAGCGAGCCGAGGGGAGAGCGGTTTCCCGACGATCTCCGACCACAATTGCGCACCGTGCGCCATACCGCGTATTTCATGCGGATTTTCGGCCACTTCTGAATTCGCCTGCAAAATCCCGTGTGCCTGGGAAATGAGTTTTTCAACATAGCGTCAGGATAAGCCTGGGAGAGGAGGAAGTCCGATGTAGAGGACGGAAACTTTTCGGTGGAATCCAGAGGGTTCGACTCCCTCCCGGTAAAGGCTAACCACCAGCCGGAAGCGAGCCTTGCATGCGTGTGCGGTAACGCACGACTTGAAGCGTAGGCAGCGGATACCGAAGCCGTGTGATTGAGTCCCGATATAACTTCATTGCTGGTGTCTTTGCTGTTGTTGAAGCGGGGACTGCACTGCACGGGCCGAGAAGGTGAGACCGGTGCAGACCGGCCGGGATCCGAGAGCGGGGCAAAGGTATGGGATGGGTTCTCCAGGAACCTGAGAGATCCGGTGTACGAGCGACTTCATATAGCCAGTGGTGCTGCGGCTTGAGCGGAACCTGGCCCTGCGGATGTCTCCGCCGCATGGGAGCGAACGAGGAGGCAAGAAGTGGCAGCGGGGAAGCGAAAATCATAAGTGACCCCGTCGTCGGCGCCGGAAGTCTTAGCGCTCTGATAGTACTGAGGACGCTGGGGAACGCGGCTCGCGCGGACCCAGTCGAGGGAAGCGGAGCGCCGTAGTACCGAATCGCTTTTGAGAAACACAGAGGGCGCCTTGAAGCCTGAAAGCGTGTCAACGAAACAGGAGCGAATAGCCAAGCTGGCGGCGGCGAACCCAGCCATGGCGTTTACGTCTCTGAACCAATACCTCGATGCCGAGTGGCTGAGGTACGCCTACGCGTGCACGCGCAAGGACGGTGCGGTCGGGGTCGATGGTCAGACGGCGCAGGAGTATGCGGCCGATTTGGAGCAGAACCTGCAAAGTCTAATCGATCGACTTAAATCGGGCCGTTATCGCGCGCCGCCAGTTCGACGTCACTACATAGACAAGTCGGATGGTGGCAAGCGTGCATTGGGCATCCCGTCTTTCGAGGACAAAGTAGCGCAGCGGGCGATTGTGATGCTGCTGGAGCCGATTTACGAGCAAGACTTCCGAGACTGCTCGTTTGGCTTTCGGTCGGGTCGCAGTGCGCATCAAGCGTTGCAAGTCGTGCGTCACGGGATCATGGAGAAGAGAGGTCGATGGGTGTTAGAAGTTGACGTTCGAAAATACTTCGACAGCATCGATCACGCCAAGCTGCGCGAGCTGCTGGCCAGACGTGTCACGGATGGTGTGGTGAGAAGGATGATCGACAAGTGGCTGAAAGCAGGCGTGCTGGAGCAGGGACAGTTATCTTATCCCGGCAGCGGTACGCCACAAGGCGGGGTAATTTCGCCGACGCTTTCCAACGTTTTTCTACACCATGTGCTCGATGAGTGGTTTGCACAGCAGGTGCAACCACGTCTTCGCGGCACCAGTACCTTGATCCGCTATTGCGACGACTTTGTCATGCTGTTCGCGTGCAGAGACGACGCGGTGCGGGTGCACGCGGTGCTGGGGAAGCGGCTGGGGAAGTTCGGGTTGCAGTTGCACCCGGAGAAAACCCGGCTTATCGACTTCCGGCCGCCGGCGGAGCGGGTCGCTGTAGAAACGGCGTTGCCTACGACCTTCACCTTCCTCGGATTTCTCCATGCATGGGGTAAAACGCGGAAGGGCAAAGCGATGATGTGGCAGCGTACCGCTAAAGATCGTTTAGCGCGGACGCTTCAGGCGATCAATCGGCAATGCTGCGTGATGCGGCCGTGGCCGATAGCCGATCAACATCGTCGACTATGCCGGATGCTACAGGGGCACTTCGCCTACTTCGGCATTAGCGGTAACTCCCAACGTCTGGCCGCGGTGCTTCATCAAGCACGCCGGCTCTGGCGCAAATGGTTATCGCGTCGGTCGTGGAAGAGCTATGTCACCTGGGCGCAGTTCTCGCAGATGGTGGCCGCGTACCCACTGCCACCGCCTCGTATTGTCCACCGCTACTTCTGATCGTGAGCCAACCGGTACTATGAAGAACCGAATGCGCGAAATGCGCTCGTTCGGGTCTGTGAGGGTTGCGCCTTGAAGCGCAACAAGTTCAGTGGCCTGAGATGGCCACCGTGGCAACGCCTAGCCAGCAGCCATGTATCGAGTCTTGCGTGGGCGGGTGGTAACACCCACTGCGAAGCGTAGACAGAAAGGGTACAGGCCGGAACGAAAGTAAATGGAAGTGATTAACCTCGAAATTGATCCTGTTCGGAGCAGCCGACTCTCTCCCTCAAAGGGGAAGGCAGAAACGCAAGGTTCGACGATGGCGAGAACCGTGCGTTGCTCCCGGGGTTCGTATCCACGGCATGTACTCGACGGACCTGTTGCGAACAAGGGAGAGCCTGTGAGTTCAGGCGGAGCCTGTAAGGTCGGCCGAGCCTATAAAGCGAGGACGATCTGATGGCTCACAGGCAGTCAGACCGGCTGACAGTACTCTGCGGTGGGGAGAGCCCACTACATGGGGAAGCGGCCGGCGGAAGTCGAAGTGTTCTAGGGCGACATGAACCTCATTCAACGGAGGAGAACGGGCCACTATGCAACGAGTGGATCAACCAGTCATGACAACGGGACTAGAACGCATAGCAGCGAAAGCTCGGGAAGACAGGAAGCTGAAATTCACCTCGCTCGCGCATCACCTAACGGAGGAGCTTCTATGGGAGGGTGTGTGTCACATTCCCAAGGACTCAGCACCGGGGTGTGATGGGCAGACGGTGGAGGAAGCGAAGGAGAACTTCAAGCAATGGGCGCCGGAAATGCTCCGCGCGATCCATGATCGGGGTTACCGGCCGCCGCCAATCCTACGGGTTTTTATACCGAAACCCGGCAAGGAGAAACGCCCGCTGGGAATTCCGTGTGTGACCGATAGAGCACTACAGCGCAGCGTAGCCGCAGTGTTGAGCGCGATCTACGAGCAGGACTTTTTGCCCTGTTCGTTTGGCGGTCGGCCAGGACTGGGTGCGCATCATGCGTTAGCAACCCTGGGTGAAATACTCTCGGGGGTGCCTGCCATGAGCTATGTGCTCGAAGCGGATTTGAAGAACTTCTTCGGGAGTTTGGATCATGGATGTGCACTCCGCTTTCTTGAGGAACGAGTCGGAGACCCACGAATCATCAGTCTGGTTCGACGCTGGCTGAAGGCCGGCATCTTGGAGAAGGGTGAGCTGACAGCCAATGAGAAAGGTGCCCCGCAAGGCGCCTCGGTCAGTGTATTGCTGAGTAATCTGTACCTGCATGAGGTTCTGGACCTTTGGTTCGAGCGGCAAGTCAAACCTCGATTGCGAGGTGAGGCTTATCTAGTGCGGTATATCGATGACTTTGTAATCTGCTTCCAGTTCCGGGAAGACGCTGAACGAGTTCAGGCGGTTCTGAGTAAGCGACTGAATAAGTTCGCGCTTGCGTTGGAGCCCACCAAGACCAAGCTGGTGAAGTTTGGTCGATTTGCGCAGCGGGAGGCCCGCGTGCAGGGCAAGCGCCCAGAGACGTTTTCGTTTTTGGGCTTTACCCATTACGGCACGTGCAATCGCAAAGGCAACTACAAGGTTGGCCGCAAGACGGAGAAGTCTCGACTTCGCCGCACGATGGCCAATCTCCGGGAGCTCATGCGCGATATGAGGCACTGGTCGCTCAAGGACCAGGTCTGCCGGCTCAATCAATCCCTACGTGGCCATTACGCCTACTACGGGCTCGCCGGCAATTGGCGATCCCTCCACAGGGTATATCGCTTTGTGGAACGGTACTGGCACAAGATGCTCTGCAGTCGGAGTTGGGCAGCGAGGCTCACGTGGGAGGTCTTTCATCGGTTGAGAGACCTGTTTCCGTTACAGCGCCCGACGATCTACCTGACCTATGGGCAGATGCAAGCATGCGCTGTGCTGTGAAGTGCCAATCGCCTTCTGACGAGCGTAGTGCGGGAGATCCGCACGCTACGTTCTGTGGGAGCCGGGAGCGGCTGACCGCTCCTGGCGACCCGGTGTGAGGGCAGCGATGTCCTCGCCTACTCGGAGAATCGGCCAGAAGCGGAAAATCGACGGATCAAATTGTCGACCCCAAAGCAGACGTTCGAGCAAGGGAAGGGTTGTCGAACCGCCGCCAACACGGCGTACTAGATGTGGCGTACTTTTGTGACTGCGATGTCAAGCACAGCGAATATGGTGGCGACGATAAGAGTATCGACGAGCCTGAGTCCGAGTGGCCGCGACAGTACAAGCAGCGGCAAAATTGCTTCCGGGACATGATCGAGCCCGGGCACCTCTGCGCCGGGAGGCAGTTGCAAGCGCCGCTTGAAGAAACTTGACGTCGCGTCACCCAGCAGCGCGAGAGTTCCAAAAGCAACGCCAAGTGCGAATCCGAGTCGCAGAAATTGCGCCGCCACGCCGCATGCAAAGGAGGCTGCGATCAGGCCTCGCCAGGTCTTGTGGTTACCCAATAATCGCGTTCCGTCACGCAGTGTACTCCCAAAGTCCAATGGTGCCGTCCAGTGCGTACCGAAGACGCGCGCTGCCGCCCAGGCCGCAGTGTTCGCGGTGACAACCAGGAGGAGCGGGATCAGATACTGGCGGAGATACGACTCAATGGGCATAAGGCCATTCTATCCGCTGTGCGATTCTGTACGAATGTCCCACAACTGCGTCAGCGGCACCTGACTGCCTAAGACCGCGCGTACGGAATCGGCCTCGCAAGACGCTAGGCTATGCGTCGCCGGCAGAACGATTTCAAGCTTGTGTTGCGTCGACCAATTGAAACGACAGTCAACACCGGCAGTTCACTGCGACAGGCTGGGTCCGGGCCAAGACCGGAAGTTCAGCGGATCGAATCGGTTGCCTGAAAGCTGACAGTCATAGCCGACTCCGCGGTCGATCGCAGCAGCAACCAACGGTGAAGCCCGTTCCGGGTAATCGGGGATCTCGTGCTTTCACCAGATCTTCACTGAACCCGTGCGAGGCGCACGGCGCTAACGCCGCTCTCGTGCAGGTCTTCGCTCTGGGCGAGTAATGAGCGGTAGCTGCGCGAATCGCCGACGTCCAGAACAGGCGCGCCGCCTTGATTCGAGGTAGTGCGCGGGCTTGCGCGCAGACCCAGCGTGGTCCCCAAACCGGCGTAGAGATATCGGTCGCCGAACACCTTCTGCAGGGCGGCGAAGGTCGGTTCCCCGGTGCAGTGGCTCGGTGCGATGTAATCCACCTTGTAGGTGTCATGTAGTGCGTTGGCAACCTCTTCGATGATTGGATCCTGAGCCACCAACAGGTGGAATCCGCCAGTGAGAAAGTGAATATGTGGATTGATCTTGACCGCCTCGGCAACAATAGCCTCGATGCCCGGATGCGAGCAGCCCACTACGAGCACGACGCCGTCCGGCGTGTCGATGGCTAGCGACAGCTCCTTCAGTTCCTTGGTTCCCTGCGCATCGGATATCAGGGCGATCACCGTGATGCCCGGTGTCACTTCCGTGGTCTTGTCGATCAACTGAATATTGGCACCGGGAAAGAGGCTGCCGAATTTCATGGTCTCCGGCGGCGCACCGTTGTAGTAGCGCATATCGGCGGGCAGTGCGTCGTCCTTACGATAGAACTTACTCGGCAGGTCGGAGCCAAAAATGCCGAAGCCTTCCTTGGGCGCGTAGATCTTGACGTTCGGGTTCACACTCAGCACATAGGACAATCCGCTCACATGATCGCTATGACGGTGCGATAACACGACGAAGTCGAGCGTGGTGAGGTCGACGCCCTTGGCCTTCACATTCTTGGCAAGTACCGCCGCGTCGTCACCGGTATCGAACAGGATGCGCTGGCCGTTGATTTCCACGAGCGCGGCGTAACCCCAATCCTTGGTCATCGTCGCATCCTTACCGAAGGCATCATAGAGCACTGTGATGCGGGCCGGTTGGGCTGCGGTCGTTATGGGAGTTGGCTGCGTTGTCGCAGAGCTTGCTAGCGGCCAGGCGATCGAACCAAATGCGGCTGTTAGGGCAAAGAGGCGACTTGATTGCATGACCGACTCCTTCCTCAATTTGGATCGATGCTACACAAACCGGATGGCGAGTTGTTGAACATCGAGGACACAATTTCGGAACCGGTCAGCGATCGGTCGCGTGGCGGCAACAGAAAAGACGCGGAGCCGAAAGTATGAATTGCGCGAGTTGGAATTGACGCTTGAGCCAACGATTGTCTGTCGCGTCTGCGGTACATCACAGCGCTTGGATCTCGTCGTGTCAGGCAGCAGGCGGCCAACTCCAGCCAATCGCCCTGCCGAAATGACTGCCGTGAAGCGGTCGTTCCCTCCTCCAGGTCTGCGGTGCGGAACCTTCTGGTTCACGCCACAGGACTTTTTCGTGAACACAACCTGCTTTCCGGCCACATGAGCGCGTTGGGGCTGCGACACCGGTGGCACTGACCGATTGTGGTTCCCAAATCGTCCGCTGAGGACTCTTAACTCTCTAGAGAGTGAAAAATTTCAGAGCCAACGGTGCGCGGTTACGCCTCATGTTTGACGAATCCGCTACGGTGAAAGGCCGGAAGTTGCATTGGCGCAGTGCAACAAGAACAACGAGTTTGGGGGGACCATGCCACGCTTAATCGTCATGCGGATGTTCGCAGGTGCGGTAGCTCTGGGGCTGCTGACCAGTTGCGGAGGCGGCGGTAGCGGGACCGCGCCACTCACCATAACCGCGGCATCTCCTCCGGCGGGAACGACGGGCGCGGCTTTTCCGGGCTACACGTTCCAGGCGTCGGGGGGCACCCCGTCATTCGTCTGGAACGAATCGGGTCCCATGCCTCCTGGCCTGACGCTGAGTGCATCGGGGGAGTTGTCGGGTCTGCCCGAGACTGCGGGGACCTATCCGGTCTCTATAACAGTAAGCGATTCGTCCTATCCGCCCGTCACCGTCAGCGCGGCAGTCACTCTGACCGTAAACGACTCCGCCATCGTGGTCGCGGCGTCGCCGAGTCCGCCCGCAGGGACGGTGACGTACCCGTACTCAGGTGGTTTCACAGCGAGCGGCGGTTCGCCACCGTACACGTGGCAGGCAAGCGGGGCGCTGCCGCCGGGACTCGTGCTGGGGAGCGACGGGACGGTGTCGGGGACACCGACCCAGATCGGCTCGTTTCCGTTCTCCGTGACGGCTACTGACAGTGCGCAGAAGCCGGCGAGCGGCCCGCCGCTCGCCACGCAGATCGTCGATCAACAATCCCCCCGCACTTGCCCTTAACGCCATGCCCGCCCCGCCCGCGGGCGTTGATGGCGCGCCTTACGGGCCATTCAGCTTTAGCGTAACTGGCGGATTCCTGCCGCTTACGTGGACTACCACGCCCAGTAGCTTGCCGCCCGGTCTGAGCCTCGGTAGCGACGGCTCCCTGACCGGCACGCCAACGGGCATTAAGACTTTTAACTTCACGGTGACCGTGACCGACAGCAGTGCACCGACGCCGGCGAAGAGTTCGCTGCCTTTCAGCATCAACATCACCGCACCCCCCGCACCGACGATCAACGCCGCGGAGCCACTGACCGGGACAGTGGGTCTGATGTACACGCCATTTCAGTTCACGGTCACCGACGGCCTCGCGCCGTTCGCTTGGTTGGAGACTCCACTGCTGAGTGGTGGTCTTAGTCTGAGCTCCGACGGCATCCTTTCCGGTACACCGACCGCCGCCGGACAGTTTCCGATCACACTCAACGTGACGGACGCGCTGGGTCAAGCTGCTTCCCCTGTTCCGGTCGTCGTGCGGGTCTCGCTCCCTCACTCCGGCTCATTCACTGCTCTGAGCACGTCCATGACCGCGCCTCGCTCCGGCCATACGGCGACCTTGCTCGCCAGCGGCAAAGTGCTGATCGCCGGTGGCGCCAACGGGGTCGCGGACGCCTCCGCCGAGTTGTACAACCCCGCGACGCGCGCCTTCACCGCGACGGGCTCCATGACTGAAGCGCGAATCGGGCACACGGCGACCTTGCTCAACGATTCGGCCCGCTCGGTTCTCATCGTCGGCTCGGCCGATACGAACGCCGAACTCTACAATCCGGCGAAGGGGACGTTTACGGCAACGGGCAGCATGCACCACGCACGCACTTCGCCCACCGCGACGCTCCTGAGCAGCTCCGGCCCGAATGCAGGCAAGGTGCTCATCGTGGGAGGTAACGCCACATCCGGTGACCTGGTCGCCGAGCTCTATGATCCCGGAACTGCAACCTTCACCGACACCGGCAGCATGACCATCCTACGATCCGGACATACGGCAACGCTGCTGACAGCCGGTCCGCTCAGCGGTCAGGTTCTCATCGCCGGGGGCAATGGTTCGGCCAGCGCGGAGCTCTACAACCCCGCGACGGGCGTGTTCACAACGACCGGAGACATGACGGTCGCTCGCACCGGGCACACCGCAACGGCACTCGGGGCGCAAGACGGTGCCCAGAATGGTGACGTACTGATCGTCGGTACCGACGGCTCGGCAGACCTGTACGATCCGGGCAAGGGGGCATTCGCGCGCATCGGCAGCCTGTTGCCCTCCATGCACCCGAGCTACGCGCATACGGCGACTTTGCGTAGCGACGGTACCGTGCTGGCGGCCGGCGGCTATGCCGGCAGATTCCGATGTGGACGTCTCTCTCTTACCGCGGCTGCATTGTTCGCGCCCGAAAGTGATGGCTTCACGGCGACCGGCAGTCTCGGCACGAGGCGGGATTCGCACACGGCGACCGTGCTCGCGGACGGGACCGTACTCATCGTCGGCGGTACAGACCTTGGATCTCTCGGCGTCGCCCCGTTGTCCTATCGTCGGCCGAGCTGTTCAAGTGATCGCGATTCCAGCCGTCTTCCCGACCCAGGTTCAAATTGCCCACATTGGAATCGTGTGCTTTCCTGGGGCAAGTCAGTACCGCCGCGCTCCAGGAGGTCGCCCCTTGAAGTCTCTTGATCCGCCGGCCGTGGCGCTCGATGGGTTCTTTGCACTTCGGCGGACTCGCCTTCGGCGATCATGTGGTCGAGGACTTTCAGTCCCGCTCGGGCACCGCTGCATAACGCGACCTGCGCGAGTGCCAAGTCACGCTCACGTCCGCCACTGCAGTGCGAGGTGGCGGTAAGCTGCCCGCCGCCTGATTGCGTCGCCCGATTCCTGCCGTTCACCACCGGCGGCTTGGGGTCCGTCTCGGACATTTGCACCAGGTTCTGAGGTGGGCATCGGTTTTTTTTTACTGGGGATAAATCCATACCCCAGACAGTCCTTAGAGTGAAGCTGAGCGGCCGCGCGCCTTGTCGTTAACGGGCGACATTGACTGCTTTTTAAATGCGTAGCGGCGCTGACAAGCGCATGGGCCGAGCGCACTTTTTGAAGTAGGCGCACTCCGACGACTTTCCAGCGGCCGGGAGATCGCTGCAGCAGTACGGACCTCGCTAGCCTTCACGCTGCAGCAGAGGAGTCAATCTTATGAAAGGATTTTCCGCAGCATTGGCCTTGACCGCGCTGGCCGCCGCAACCCTCGCCGTGGCGCAGCAGGCGGCGCCCTCGGCTGAACCGCCCGCCAGCGCCACTTCGCAGCAGCCGAGCCGGGACGCGACCACGCCGTCGAACCCGAGCACCAGCGCGAGCAGCGAGAGCAGAGAGGCAAGCCGACAAGCAGGCGCTGATGCAGGCCTGCATGACGCAGGTGACGGCCGCCAATCCCGGCGTGCGCCACGAAGACATCCAGAACTTCTGCAACAAAGAAGTGAATCGATCCGCGCCGCAGAAGTAGCTGCGGCGCTCGCCATCCGCGCGGCGCACAACTGCCGTGTCGGGTGGCGTTCCCTTGGGGCGGCCGCGCGGTCACCATTCCACGGACAGATACGCTGGTTCTGTGCACAGGGCGGGCGTTCTCCGGTGACGCGTACGCGCAGTACGTTCTCGATTGGGCGGACTTCCATCGGGGCGATCACCTAGTTGCGAGGAACCACTTCAGGGCCTCGGCAGCTCAGTTATTTCCTCCTGCCGTGTTGGATTCAGAAGCGCTACCCCGGGTGGGTGGCGTTTGCGGCCACCTTCTCGGTGGAGGGCTTTCAGGCGCTAGGCTGGGGCGCCGCCACCCGTGAGCAGATCGAGGCGGCGCTGGCCGCGGGTGCAGATGCCATCGCATGACACTATCCTGGCGGCGCGCGATTGATTGCTCAGCGCGCACCCGGCACTGCGCTTCGACGCCGTGCACCTTGCCTCGCTCGAATGGGACGTGGATCGGGTGGCGGCGTTTCTCGACCGCTTCCCGAATGCCAGCGTCGATCTGGCAGCGCGCATGGTGCACCTGCAGTACCAGGCCGCCGCCAATCGGGACAACGTGCGGGCCTTTCTGCTGCGCTACCAGGATCGCGTCCTTTACGGGAGCGACGTCGCCTACGGTCCGGGGGACTCCGATGCCGCTGCGGTAAAGGAGGTGCATTCCGGCTGGCTCGAGGACTGGCGATTCCTGGTGACGGCGGACGTCATGCACTCGAAAGAGTTCACTGGCTCTTTCCGCGGCCTGCGTCTGCCCCGGGAGGCCATCGATAAACTCTACCGGCGCAATGCGCAGGCGCTGTTCGCGAAGGGCTGGAATCCGGCTGCATCGACAGCCTCAACGGTCGCAGTCGCAACGCCCGCTCCCTGACTCGCCTTCGGCGCCCTCGCTGCGCCAGATCCCCGCCAACCGCCCCGCTTATGTAAAGCGCGGATGCCGCCCGCCGTGTAAGTCATGTGTAACCGGCGGGTATGCGGGCCGTAGGGAGGCCCCTTCCATAGTCGCTCCATCGATCCACACACATCGGGAGAGGCGACATGTGCGAACAGGCAGTACAACCGGTGATACAGGCTCCGGGACCAGGGCAGGCGACGGTGGCGCAGCGCACCACGGCTACGGCCGTCCGCCGCGGGTGGCTAACCGCCCCGCTCGCAACCCTGCTGGTGCTCTTCATGGGGATGAGCGGTTGCGTCCCGGTGCCGTACCGGCCCGCGGCGACGCTCAGCCACACGCCCGTCGGGGGCGACACCGCGGCGTCGATCAAGGTGAGCCCGGGGTCCCAGCGGGCGATGGTCGAGTCCCTCGCCGAGTCCATCCATGAGGCCGAGCCGCGCATCTTCGTGGACACCCACCCGCTCCCCGACGCGGTGTTCTCGCACGGCTCGACGCTCGCGCAGATCCTGGATCCGCCGCACGCCGCGGAAATGGCCGCGCGACCCGCCGACTACCTGCTCACGGTCGGGCCGATGGTCCATCGGCAGCTGCATGACACCGGCGATGCGGAGCCCGTTCCCTTCTTCCCGGTCATCTGGGTGGGCTACGAGAAAAGACAGAGCGCGGACACGCTGTGTGCCTCGTTCGCCGACCTGCACGAACCGCAGACGGTGGACGGGATTCTCGTGGCGAGCGCCTATACCGAGGTGATCGCCGCCATGGTCTATGGGGTCGGGACCATCGCCATGCCGGAGGCCCCCATGCGCCACGTGCTCGCGCAGGACGTGGCGCACCGGCTGGCCGCCGCCCACCCGACGGGCGCGATCCGCCTGACGATCCTGGCACAGGAGGGCGGGGATGCGCCTGGCAGTCACCTGTGCATGCCGGAGCCGGCGAAGAAGCCGCTGTCCGTCGATACGGGAATGCGCAAGTCCGCAACGGGCGGTAACCCGAACGCTCAGCCGCAGTGATCCGGGCGGCGCTCCCCGCGCTCGCGTACCGAGCCGGGCGAGCGCCGCCCTCGCGGGGCCTAGTCGTGATGATCCGTCGCCGGGGCCGGCACCCGCTGCAACTGTTGCTTGCAGCGCTGCATCAGTGTCCGCCGGGAGATTTCATCTCTATGATGGGCATCACGAGCCGGGCGCGCTTCTGGAACCGTCGCGGCCAGGGCGCGCGCGTTGGTCCGCGCATTGATGGGGGGGCTTGAAGACCTTGAGGAGCGGCTGGCTAGCGGCGCTCGGGATCGTGACGCTCAGCGGCTGCAGCGTGCAGAACGTCCAGGCGATCAACACCTGCCAGGATGTGGCGGCCAAGCCGTCGGCACGGATCGACAGTTGCACCGCGGCGATCAATGCCGGAAAACAGAGCCCGGCCACGCTGGCGGCGCAACTGACCAACCGCGGTATCGCCTATGCGCAGCTGGGCGCCTACGACCGCGCGATCCAGGACTACGACCGGGCGCTCAAGCTGCGCCCCGATAACCTCTATGCGTACCTGAACCGCGGGAGAGCCTACGCGCGCTCGGGTCACCCCGATAAGGCGATCGCAGACTTCGATCGCATCATCCAGTTCAAGCCCGACCTGGCGTCGGCGTTCTTTTACCGCGGCCTGGCCTAAGAGGATACCGGTGACTACGGTCGCGCCGTGCAGGATTTCACCGAGGTGCTCAGGCTCACCCCGCACGACGCGGATGCACTGAACAGCCGCTGCTGGTCGCGCACGCTGGGCAACCAGGAGCTGGAAGCGGCGGTGGCCGACTGTGATGAAGCGCTGCGGGTGAAGCCGGGCACCGCCGCCTATCTGGACAGCCGTGCGCTCGTGTGGCTGCGCATGGGACAGTTCGACAAGGCGATCCAGGATGCCAGTGCGGCGTTGGCCGCCGACCCCGAGATGGTCTCCGCGCTTTATGCGCGGGATCGCCAGACGGCGCCTCGGGAACGAGACGGCGGGGGATGCGGACCTGGCAGCGGCACGGTCCGCGAGCCCGGGGGTGGTGCAGAAATTCAACGGCTACGGCATTCATCCGTAGCGCCACGAGCGCGTGCGCAGCACGCAGGAGGATCCGTCGCGGCGAGAATCATGGCTTCGCCCGGACCTCGAACCAGTCCGGTTCCGTCCACGCGTCTGCGAGCCCCACGGCGGGGTCGAAGCGCACCATGACGCCGGTGAGCCGGTCGCCCTCGAGCGTGAAACGCAGGTAGTGAAAGTTGGTCGAGGTGCGCAGCCGCGACAGCTCCCCGAACATGCGGAACGCGGGCATGGGCTTCGCGCCCCCGCCGCCGCTCACGAGGTAGGTGACGTCGTGCTGGCGAAAGCGCTCGTAGTTGTGGACGTGGCTGCCCACCACGACGACCTGCGAGCGCAGCGCCGGCTGCCGGTGCGCCAGGTAGCGGGCGACCTCGCGCTCATCGCGGCCGCGCGGAAAGATCGGGTCGCGCACCGGCGGGTAGTGCAGGATGAGCAGGATGAACGGGAAGCGTCCGTCGGCCGCGTCCACCTCGTGTTCCAGCCACTCGCGCTGCGGGCTGTGCGCCTTGAGCGCCGACTCCGAGTCCAGCACCAGCACGAGGAGACCCGCCCCCAGGCTCACCGTGTACCACCGGTGCGGGGCGAGGTGCAGCGCGTCGAAGGCGGTCCACCAGTTCGTAAGGCACGGCTGCACGTCCGTATCGCAGCCGCGCAGCTCGTGATTGCCCAGGGCGGGAAACACCGGGATCCGTGCCTCGGCCCACGCCTTGGTCTCGCGTGCGAAGGCGTCGTAGTCCTGCATGTCGTGCCCCTCGAAGACGAGATCCCCGCCGATGAACACGGCGAGTGGGTGCTCGAGGGCGATCTGCTGCACCAGGGCGCGGCGGGCGATCGGGTTGGCGACGTCAGCGCGCTCGGTGAAGCGCGTGTCGCCGTAGACGACGAAGGTGCGCGGCGCGGCATCGTCGACCCCGGCGACGGTCAGGCGCGGCGGCTCCGCCTCGGCCGCGCTCCCCGGGGAGGCGCACAGCAGGACCAGTCCCGGCACGAGAGCGAAGGCCGCCGTCATCCGCGGCTTGCGCCGGCGTGGCAAGGGCGTCTCAGGGGCGGTACGAGGCCGCGAACTGTTCGCGGATCTCGCGCAACCGCGTCGCCGTGGGCGCATCGAGCGGCTTCGGATGATGGTTCTCGAGCAGCTGCCGCAGGTCCTTGTCGATGCGCGCGTAGAGGTCGGTGGCGGCCGCGCCGGCGCTGCTGAGCGGCATGTTGGGCCCGAAGTAGCGGCTCTGCCACAGGTGCTCGCGGCAGTGATCGACGGTGTGCTGCTGGGCGAGATAGTTGCCGCGGGGCCCCACCTGGCAGGCGAGATCGAGCGCGAGCGTGCCGTCATCGATCTGCACCCCCTGCCACATGGTGCGCAGCAGCCCGGCCAGGTCGTTGCACAGCAGCAGCGCGTGCAGCGAGTAGGTCAGTCCCTGGTCGAGTGAGCCGCAGTAATCGAGCGTCGCCGGGCGGCTGAAGAAGGCCTGCAGCATCCCGGCCGTGAGCTCCGCGACCGCATCCTGGTTGAAGCGGGCGGCACCGGAGTAGCCGGCGGCTCCGGTGAAGGAGGGCAGCTGCAGGTGCCGGCGCACCTGGCACATGATGAGGTCCGCGAGCGCGGTCTGGGCGAAGTTGCCGATGCTGCCGGTGGCGGGCTCCATGAAGCACACGTCCGAGCTGCCGATGACGAAGGAGCCGCGGCGCACGCGCTGCGCGAGCACCATGGCCGCGAAGTCCGTGGCGAGGCTGTTGACGATGCTGCCGGCGGTGGTGATGGGCGTGGAGGCGCCGCCGATCGGCAGCGTGCCGATGCTCACCGGCACGCCGGCGCGCACGGCCTGGATCAGCTGGTCGGTGTGCATGGCGTGGTAGTTGAGCGGCAGCGGGGTGATGATCTGCAGGAAGTAGGGCTTGTCGAACAGCGCCTGGTGGCCGCCGCGGATCGCCGCCGCCATCTCGATCACGACGCCGAGGGATTGCGCGTTCTCGCACAGGTACTCGAGCGGCTTGGTCGTGTTGGCCGCCATGATCGAGAATTCCTCGATCTCGCCGTGGATGTCCGAGCGCGTGACGTTCTTGCACGGTATGCAGCAGCCGTCGATGTTCGCCAGCGCATCCGCCACGCGGATCACGGTGGCGAGGTCCTCGCCGCTGCTGTCGCGTGGCTCGCCGCTCTCAAGGTCATAGACCTTGATGCAGGTCATGCCGGGGAGGAACCAGGTGTGGCGGCAGTCAAGCTCGAGCGCGTGCGTGCCGTCGCGGTTCCAGAGCCTGGCGCTCCTGGCGACGCTGCCGAGCGCCTCGCGCACCAGGTCGGGCTCGAAGCGCACGACGCCGTCCGCGCTCACCGCGCAGCCGGCCGCGCCCAGGATCGCGAGCCCTTCCGAGCCCGGCTCGAAGGCGACGCCGGAGTCGCGCATCAGGACCAGCGCCGCATCGATCAGCTGCTCGACCTGCCCGGCCGGGATCGGCTCGTAGGGCGCCGTGGCACCGTGATGCAGGCCCGCATCAAGGGGTGTCTGGTTCTCGGCCACCGGTGGGCGGGGACGCCGGCCGGTCCGCAGTGCGCGCTGCATGAGCGGTTCCTTTCGAAAACGGTGGCAGGGTTGCGCAAACAACACTGCATGCGCAGCATACCCGTTTCCGCCGGCGCGGCCGACCGCGTGCGAATGGCAACGGAGCATGACCATCGAACCGCGCTACCAGACCCTGTTCGACCCGGTGAGGCTGGGGCCGGTCACCACCCGTAACCGCTTCTACCAGGTGCCGCACTGCACCGGCATGGGCTATGCGCTGCCGCGCACGCTCGCGGCGATGCGCGGCATGAAGGCGGAAGGTGGCTGGGGCGTGGTCTGCACCGAGTACTGCTCCATCCACCCGAGCTCGGATGACCAGCCCCATCCGTTCGCGGCGCTGTGGGACGACGGGGACGTGGCCAACCTCGCGGCGATGGCCGATGCGGTGCACGCGCACGGCGCGCTCGCCGGGGTGGAACTGTGGCACGGCGGCAGCTATGTCTCGAACCTGGCGAGCCGCCAGCCAACCCTCGGCGTGCGCTCGATGCTCGGCAGCCGCGAGCCGGTGCAGTCGCAGCGCATGGACCGGCGCGACATCCGCGAATTCCGCCGGATGCACCGGGCCGCCGCCCAGCGCGCGCGCCAGGCCGGCTTCGACATCGTCTACGTGTACCCGACGCACGGGTACCTGCTCGCCGAGTTCCTGTCGCGCAGCCTGAACGACCGCAGCGACGAATACGGCGGCTCGCTTGCGAACCGCGTGCGCCTCGCGCGCGAGATCCTCGAGGAGACGCGCGAGGCGGTGGGCGAGACCTGCGCGATCGCGGTGCGCTTCTCCGCCGACGGCCATGGCGAGGAGCACCTGAGCGTCGCGGAGGCGCACGACGTGGTGGGCCTGCTCGCGGAGCTGCCGGACCTCTGGGACCTGGTGGTCGGGGATTACTACGGCGAGGAGATGGCGACCTCGCGCTTCGTGCGCGAGGGCTCACTCGAGGAGCGGGTCGCGAAGGTCAAGCGCCTGACCACCAAGCCCGTGGTCAGCGTGGGCCGCTTCACCTCCCCCGACACCATGGTGCGCCAGGTGCGCGCGGGGGTGCTCGATCTGATCGGCGCGGCGCGTCCCTCGATCGCCGATCCGTTCCTGCCGACCAAGATCCGCGAGGGGCGGCTGGAGGAGATCCGCGAGTGCATCGGCTGCAATGTCTGCTACGCCTACAACTACCGCGGCGCCGCGCTGCGCTGCACCCAGAACCCGACCATGGGCGAGGAGTGGCGCCGCGGCTGGCACCCCGAGCGCGTCCCGCCCGGCAAGGGTGGCTCGGTGCTCGTGGTCGGCGCGGGCCCGGCGGGACTCGAGGCCGCGCACATCCTCGGCAAGCGCGGCTACCAGGTGGCGCTCGCGGAGGCGGCGGACGAGCCGGGCGGGCGCGTGTCGCTCGAGAGCCGCCTGCCGGGCCTGGCCGAGTGGGCGCGGGTGCGCGACTACCGGCTCACCCAGATGCGCGCGCTGGCGGGCGTGTCGGTGTACCTGGGGAACCGGCTGAGCGCCGCCGACGTGCGCGAGTTCGGCGCGGACCACGTCTTCATCGCCACCGGCGCGCACTGGCGCCGCAACGGCCTCGGCCGCTGGCATTGCCGTCCGATCGCGGACCTCGCGGCTGCGCGGGTGCTGACGCCCGATGACATCATGCGCGGCGCGCGCCCCGCGGGACGCGTGACGGTCTTCGACGATGACCACTATTACATGGCCCCGGTGATCGCGAACCTGCTCGCCGCGGGCGGCGCGCAGGTGAGCTTCGTCACCACGGCGGGGCATGCCGGCGAGTGGAGTCATTTCACCGGCGAGCAGGAGTGCACGCAGCGCCAGCTGCTCGAGCTCGGCGTCGAGATCCTCGTCAGCACCGCGGTCGAGGGCTTCGACGGGGAGGCGGTGACGCTCGCGTGCACCTACTCCGGTGCGCGCCGCAGCCATGCGGCATCCACGCTGGTGCTGGTGACCTCGCGCGAGCCCGAGGATGCGCTCTACCAGGAGCTCGTCGGCCCCGAAGGGCACGCGGCCGGACTGAAGGTGCAGCGCATCGGCGACTGCCGCCAGCCCGCACTCATCGCGCACGCGGTCTACGCCGGCTACCAGGCCGCGCGCGAGCTGGATGAAGAGGACGCCGGGCAGCCGCCGCAGCGCGATCGCTGCGTGATCTGAAGCTGCGGGGATTCGCTCACTCGTCGTCGATCGTGTCGCGTGAGCACCGCCTTGCGGCGCGCGATGAACTCGAGCAGGGCCTCGTCCTGCGCCGGATCGATCCCCGGGTCCTCGTACTCGGCGAGCATCTTCTTCCACACGCGGTGGGCGCGCTGCTCGGCGGTGAGCTTTCCCTCGAGCGACCACTGCTCGTAGGAGGCGTAGTCGGCGATGTTGGACTGGTAGAACGCGGTCTCGAAGTTCGCGATGCGTGTGGGCGCAGCCGAGGAAGTGGCTCCCGGGCCCCACCTCGCGGATGGCATCGAGCGCCTGGCCGCGCTCGGTCAGGTCCATGCCCTGCGCCAGCATCTGCATCATCGCCAGCTGGTCGATGTCCATCACGAACTTCTCGTACCCGGCCACGAGCCCCCCCTCGAGCCAGCCGGCCGCGTGCGTCACGAGGTTCACTCCCGCGAGCAGCGTCGGCAGCAGCGTGTGCGCACTCTCGTAGGCCGCCTGGGCATCGGCGGTCTTCGAGGCGCACAGCGAGCCGCCGCTGCGGCAGGGGAGCCTCAGGCGCCGGGCCAGCTGCGCGGTCGCGAAGATCATCTGGGTCGCCTCGGGGGTACCGAAGGTCGGCGCGCCGGTGCGCATCGAGATCGCCCCGACGAAGGAGCCGAGGATCACCGGCGCCCCCGGGCGCACCAGCTGCGTGAGCGCCATGCCGGCGAGCGTCTCGGCGAGGATCTCCGCCAGGCAGCCGGCGGGGGTCACCGGACCCATGGCGCCGGCCAGCACCGCCGGCACGATGATCGTGCCCTGGTTGTGGGAGGCGAACTGGCGCAGCGCCCCGAGCATGCGGCCGTCGAACACCAGCGGGGAATTGGAGTTGATGTTGCCGAGCATCACCGGATGGGTCTCGAGGTACTGAGCGCCGAACAGCGTCTGCCCCATGCGCCACGGCATCGGCGGCGTGACCGGCGGTCTCCGGGGTCGCTTCGCACCCCTGGTCGGAGTAGCGGAAGAAGGCGTACTGGATGTCGAGGTGGCGCTTGTTCGGCGCGATCTCCATCGGCTCGCACATGCAGCCGCCGGAGAAGTGGATCGCCGGCGCCATGTGGGCGAGCTTGATGAAGTTGTGCAGGTCCTCGAGCGTGCCGTAGCGCCGGCCGCCCTCGAGGTCGGTCACGAACGGCGGGCCGCCCACCGGGGAGAAGACGGTTGCATCGCCGCCGAAGCGCACGTTGCGCGCGGGGTTGCGGGCGAAGAGCTCGAACTCCTCGGGCGCGGTCGCGAGCAGCCGCCGCGCCATGCCGCGCGGGATGTGGACGCGCTCGCCGGTCACGTCCGCCCCGGCCTCTTTCCACAGGCGCAGCGACTCCGGGTCGCGCCGGAACTCGATCCCCACCTCCTCGAGGATGGTCTCGGCATTGGCCTCGATGATCTCGATCGCTTCCGTGCTCAGCAGCTCCACCGGTTTGAGCTTGCGGCGGATGTAGGGGTACTTGGCGGCCGCACCCCTGGCGCGTGCGCGCCGGGTGTCGCGGCCGCGGCCGCGGCCGCGCAGCGGAGTCACTGTCTCGCTCATCAACGGGGCCTCGCGGGGGTGCCGTATCGGCAGCGCCAACAGTAGCATGCGCCGGCGCACGGGCCCGCGTCGGCTCTGCCACAATGCCGCACGCGCCGGCGCAGATCGTCGTAGATTTGCGGCGGGGCCGGTAGCAGGGGAGGGACCGTGGACGCGGAGAAACTCAAACGACTGCGGGCGCGCTACGCCGGGCGCGATGCGTTCGACGGCGACGACCCGGTGCTGACCCAGGCCGCCCGTGACGTGCAGTCCCCGACGGGACGCCGCTCACTCCCCTACGCGGGCGTGCCCACCCTGCTCGGGCTGCCGCATGCCACTAGCCTCGAGGGCCTCGACATCGCCCTCGTGGGGGTGCCGATGGATCTCGGCGTCTCCAACCGCGCCGGCGCGCGCTTTGGGCCGCGCGCGGTGCGCACCATCGAGCGCATCGGTCCCTACCACCCGACCTTCCGTGCCGTCCCCAAGGCACGCACCCGTGCGGCGGACGTCGGCGATGTGCCGTTTCGCAGCCGCTACAACCTCGAGCAGTGCCTGGGCGACATCGAGGAGTACTACGCGGCGCTCAAGGCCCGCGGGATCCGCCCGCTCTCGGTGGGTGGCGATCACTCGGTCACGTACCCGATCCTGAAGGCTCTTGGCCGGGACGCCCCGGTGGGACTCGTCCACATCGATGCGCATTGCGACACCATGGGCGCCTACGACGATACGAAGTTTCACCACGGGGGCCCCTTTCGCCTGGCGGTGCTCGACGGGGTGCTCGACCCGGACCGCACGATCCAGATCGGGATCCGCGGCGCGGCCAACATGTTCTGGGAGTTCTCCCACGCCTCGGGGATGACGGTGATCTACATGGAGGACTTCATGCGCATGGGGCTCGAGGCGGTCATCGCCAGGGCGCGCGAGGTGGTGGGCGACGGCCCCACCTACGTTTCCGTCGACGTGGACGGGTTCGATCCCGCCTACGCGCCCGGGACCGGCACGCCCGAGGCCGGCGGGCTGGAGGCGCGCGAGGGGCTGGCGCTGCTGCGCGGCCTGGGCGGACTCAACATCGTCGGCGCGGATGTGGTCGAGGTGGCGCCCGAGTACGACGCGACGACCAACACGGCGCAGCTGGCCGCGCAGATCCTGTTCGAGGAGTTTGCGCTGATGACCCTCGGCCGGCCCTGAGGCCTTCAGTCCAGCAACGCCACGACCTCGGCAGCGGCAGGATTCAGGCGCAGGGGTTCCGTGAACCGGTGCTTGGGTCCCCGATAATCCTCGTAGGTCGCGAGATGACCTGCATGCGACAGCTCGCCCGCGCGCGTGTAATACGCCCGTACCCAGGCGAGCAGGTAGGGAAGACGCTCATCCTGCGCGGCCCTCGAGCCGTACTTGTGCGGTTCCCAGGCGCGGGAGCGGCAGTTGGCAAGGCAGTGCGCCTCGCCGGGGTCCAGAAAGAGCAGCACCGCTGAGAACTCCAGCGCCGCGCGGATGAGATCCGCGTAGCAGCCTTCGACCACCCACGAGACGTTGGCGACGCAGAAGCACTGCACGTCCCGGAGCGCAGCGGCCGCGGGTCTGGCCACGGCGATCTTCTGCGGCTCCCAGGCGAGCGTGTCCAGATCCAGCAGCGGCGCGTCCGCTCGCGCGCTGAGCCAGCGCGCCAGCGTCGACTTACCGGAACCTGAGTTTCCCAGGATGGCGATCCGCATCGGGACGCGCCGGTTGCGCGCGCTCAGGCGACGGCAGGACGCGCGGCGGGCTGGAGCTTGCCGAGCGCGAAGCCGAGCCCCGCGGCCGCACCCGAGCCGATGAGCACGGCGAACTTGCCGGCCGACAGCAGTGCCGGCTCGGTGAAGGCGAGATTGGTGATGAAGATCGACATGGTGAAGCCGATGCCGCCGAGCAGTCCGAGGAGCACCGTGTGCCGCCAGTGCACGCCATCGGGCAGCGTGCACAGCTTCAGCCGCACGGCAAGGAACGCCGCCAGCACGATGCCGAGGGGCTTGCCGATGACGAGCCCGAGCACGATGCCGCAGCCGACTGCCAGCGGCTGCGCTGTGGACAGATCCAGGCCCGAGAGGCTGACGCCGGCATTCGCCAGCGCAAAGAGCGGCATGATGCCGAACGCCACCCATGGGTGCAGCCGCGCTTCGAGCTCCACTACGGGTGCGACGGCCTCCGGGTCCGGTGCCCGGCCGCGCCGCCCGCGGCCGAAGCTCACGGTCGCCGGGGTGAGCAGCCCCAGGATCACCCCGGCAAGCGTCGGATGCATGCCCGCGCCCAGCATCCCGTACCAGATGATCGCCCCCGGCACGATATAGACGAGTGCCCAGCGCGCGCCGAGCCACTGCAGCGCCAGCACCAGGAGCGCACCGGCGGCGACGACGAGGAGTCCGGTGAGCGCGATGCCGCCGGAGTAGAAGAAGGCGATCACGAGAATGGCGGCGATGTCGTCAATGATCGCGAGCGTCAGCAGCAGCATGCGCAGTGCCGCGGGCACGCCGCGGCCGATGAGCGAGAGCACGCCCACGGCAAAGGCGATGTCGGTGGCGGTGGGAATGGCCCAGCCCTGGCGCGTCACACGATCCGTGTTGAGGACCAAGTACAGCAGCGCCGGCACCAGCAAGCCGCCGATGGCGGCGATGACGGGCAGCGTCGCCACGCGCGGATCCGACAGCGAGCCGTCGTGCAACTCGCGGCGCACCTCGAGCCCCACCACGAGGAAGAACACCGTCATCAGCCCGTCGTTCACCCAGAAGTGCAGGTCCTGCACCGGCAGGAGCGTGCCGAGCGCGACCGGGACCTTCAGGTGCCACAGCGCCTCGTAGGCGAACCCTAAGGGCGAGTTGGCCCAGAGCAGGGCCACGGTGGCGGCGAGGAGCAGCACCACGCCGCTCACCGCCTCCACGCTGATGAAGCGCAGCGGCCAGTAAGCGGCGTGAGAGGTGCTGGACATGGGGCGACAGAGTGCCCATGACGCTCGATCAATTTCAAGAGCTTTCAGTCACTTAAGCGCAGCGGCGCGTTTTCTTCACGGAACGTGTCGATCTGCGCGCGGTCCGTTCGTCGTACTGACAGAGAACCCCGAAGCCCCCAATCGTGGGCTGAACCACAGGAGAGACCGCATGCGCGTCATGGTGATTGTCAAGGCGAACAAGGAATCCGAGGCCGGCGTCATGCCCTCGGCGGAACTGCTCACCGAGATGGGCAAGTTCAACGAGGAGCTGGTGAAGGCGGGCGTGATGCTCGCGGGCGAGGGCCTGCACGCCAGCTCGCGCGGCGTGCGCGTGCAGTTTGGCGGCGGCAAGAGCACGGTCATCGACGGCCCGTTCACGGAGACCAAGGAGCTGATCGCCGGCTTCTGGCTGTGGCAGGTGAAGTCGATCGAGGAGGCGGTCGAATGGATCCGCCGCTCGCCCTTCCGCAAGGGGAACGAGACGATCGAGATCCGCCGCGTGTCCGAGGCCGAGGACTTCCCGGACATGACCCCGGAGCTGAAGAAACAGGAAGCGAGCCTGCGCGAGCGCGCAGCGCGCAACTAGGCGCAGTGATCCCAGGAGAAATCCGCCATGCAAACCGTTCCGCATCTGCATTTCCGCGGCAACTGCCGCGCGGCCTTCCGCTTCTACGCCGACACCTTCGGCGGCCGCATCCCCTTTGCCATGACCTTCGGCGAGTCGCCGGCAGCGGCGCAGAGCCCGCCGGAGGTGCGCGACCAGATCATCCACGCGCGCCTCGAGTTCGGCGACCAGGCGATCTGCGGCTGCGATGCGCCAGGGGACCGCTACCAGAAGCCGCAGGGATTCAACGTGCTGGCCAGCGTGTCGGACACGAAGGAGGCCGAGCGCATCTTTCACGCGCTCAGCCGCGACGGCGCCGTCCACATGCCCTTCGGCCCGACCTTCTGGGCGGACGGTTTCGGCATGTGCACGGATCGCTTCGGGATCCCCTGGATGGTCAACTGCGCGAAGGCGAGCTGAAGGCCCCGGGGTCGCTTGGCTTGCGCGGCGCGGGCCCCGGTGGTGTCATCCGTGAGCATGGCGCTCACGGATGTCCACCGGACGATCGACGCGGTCTGGCGCATCGAGGCCGCGCGGCTGATCGCGGCCCTGACGCGACGGGTGCGCGACGTAGGCCTGGCGGAAGAGCTGGCGCAGGACGCGCTGGTGAGTGCACTCGAGGAGTGGCCGCGGAGCGGCATTCCCGACAACCCGGCCGCCTGGCTCATGGCGACCGCCCGCAATCGCGCCATCGACCAGCTGCGTCGCGCCCGGGTGCGCGACGGCAAGTACGCACTCCTCGGGCACGAGCTTGAGATGGAACAGGAGTTCAGCGGCGGCACGGTCGAGGGCGCGGCCGATGAGATGATCGGTGATGACCTGCTGCGCCTCATCTTCCTCGCGTGCCATCCGCTTCTGTCGACCGAGGCGCGCACCGCACTCACCCTGCGCCTCATCGGCGGGCTCACCACCGCCGAGATTGCGCGCGCGTTCCTCGTGAGCGAGCCGACCATCGCGCAGCGCATCGTGCGCGCCAAGCGCACGCTGCGCGAGTCCGAGGTCCCGTTCGAGCTGCCGCACGGCCCCGAGCTCGCCGCGCGCCTGTCCTCGGTCCTCGAAGTGATCTACCTCATCTTCAACGAGGGTTATTCCGCGACGGCGGGCGAGGACTGGATGCGGCCGGCGCTGTGCGAGGAGGCGCTGCGCATCGGCCGGATCCTGGCGGAGCTCGCGCCGCTCGAGAGCGAGGTGCACGGGCTCGTGGCGCTGATGGAGATCCAGGCCTCGCGCCTGCGCGCCCGTACCGGGGCCGCAGGCGAGCCGGTGCTGCTCATGCAGCAGAACCGCGGCCAGTGGGATGCGCTGCTGATCCAGCGCGGACTGCTGGCGCTGGCGCGCGGGGAGGCGCTGGGCGCTGCACACGGCCCATACCTGCTGCAGGCCGCGATCGCCGCCTGTCATGCACGCGCGGGTGCGGCGAGTGAGACGGACTGGGTGCGCATCACCGCCCTCTATGATGAGCTGGCGCGCCTCACGGCCTCCCCGGTCGTGGAGCTCAACCGTGCGGTCGCCGTGGCGATGGCGTATGGACCCGCGGCGGGACTGGAACTCGCGGACCGGCTGGCGGCGGAGGGGCGTCTGGCCACCTATCACCTGCTGCCGAGCGTGCGCGCGGACCTCCTCGCCCGGCTCGGGCGCTATGCCGAGGCGCGCGGTGAGTTCGAGCGGGCCGCGCAACTGACGCACAACGCGCGCGAGCGCGCGCTGCTTCAGGAGCGCGCCGCGGACTGCGCGCGCGAGCGGCCCGGATGATGGAATTCGAACCGAAGGAGAGCGCATGTCGTACATGCTGTTGATCATGGAGCCGCGCGGCCAGCGCGCCGCGCGCTCGGCCGTCCAGGGGCGCGAGGTCTACGAGCGCATGCTCGCGTATGCGGCGGCCCTGAAGCAGCGCGGCGTGCTGCTCGCGGCGAATGCGCTGAAGAGCGATGCGCTGCGGCTGAGCATGGAGCAGGGCCGCGCGCAGGTCCTCGACGGTCCGTTCACCGAATCGAAGGAACTGATCGGCGGCTACTTCCTCATCGACTGCGGCACGCGCGATGAGGCGCTCGCCATTGCGCGCGATTGTCCCGCCGCGGCCTGGGCGAGCATCGAAGTGCGGGAGATCGGCACCTGCTACGAGTAAGGGCGGCTTAGGCCGCCGCGCTACATCTGCGCAGCCCAGGCGCTGCACCAGCCCGCCGCCTTCACTTCCTTGCCGGGGAAGATCTGGCACGGCCCCTGAGTCGAGCCGTTGGCCCCCTGATAGAGCGCACAGTTGGCGCAGGTGCTGCCGGGCTGGGCCGTGCGCGCGGTCTTGGCATCCTCGGTGTACTGCACCGCCTTGGCTTCCGGCGACCCGGCAGACAGGAGCATCGCCGGGGCCGCTTCGGCGCGGCGCGCCAGGCCGGCAGCGAGCGGTGCGAGTGAGGCGCCGAGGAGCAGGCGCTTGAGCAAGCTCCGACGGGACGACGAGTGAGTGCGAGACATAACTGAAGCTCCTTGGCACTGAAGATCGCCACGCTACAGGCGGCTGCATACAGCGATGTTACCTGACGACTTTACTTCAACACGAATCCTGGCGGCGGCGCGCTCGTCTTCGCGAATGCGAACGACCCTGACTTTTCGCTAAGCTACGCCGTCGACAGCATTGCCCTGCACCTGATCTCGTGGTTCGAATAGCTTCCGGAGTACTGGCCATGCGGACTTCGAGTTTTCCGGCCCCTAGCCAACGACCACTTCTTCTGGCGGGCACACTGCTTGTAGGGCTTATGTTGGCGTTCTGGTTTCTCAATCGAGATGCGACGCAGTACCTCACGCTCAAAGCCGCCACTTACACGCCCTATTACTGGCCCCGCCGCTATGGGCTCCTTCTGCACATAACCGGAGGCTTCCTGGCGCTCACGGTTGGCCTGATTCAGATCTGGCTTGGGGTTACCGGACGCACCAACAGGTTGCATCGCAATCTCGGTCGCGTCTATGTACTTGGAGTGCTACTGGGTTCGATTGGCGCCTTCTACATGGCTACAACTTTTCCGCCACCGCCGGCGCCGCTCTACGCCTCGGGACTATGGGGTTTGGGAATAGCTTGGGTTATTACAACATCCAGGGCCTACATTGCCGTTCGCCGTCGTGACTTCGCCGCGCACCGGGCATGGATGATTCGAAGCTACGTCGTCACGTTCGGATTCGTAACACTGCGCGTCATCCAGGCCGCATTGATGGCGTTCGGCATCGCCAACGAGGATGACAGCGTGTCCGTAGCCGCGTGGCTGTGCTGGACCGTACCGCTGGCGCTCACGGAGGTCTTTCTTCGGCGCGCACAAAATAGTTTGCCAGCGCATCTGAGGCTGTCGCCACGCGCAGTTCTACCGCCCAAGTCGGCTGGCACACACGAGACGCGCTCAGCCGTACGCCGACGGTGTCAGGAGCGCAGCGAAGCCGGAGGAGGGCATCAGTGAAGGTCTTCGTGAGCGGCGGTTCGGGCTTCGTCGGCCGCAATCTCATTGCAGCCTTGGTGGCACGCGGCGATGCCGTCGTGGCCCTGGCGCGCTCGGCTGCTGCAGCCGCGACAGTGGAAGCCCTCGGTGCGCGCGGCGTGCGCGCCGATCTGGATGACGTGGCCGAGCTGCGCCGCGGCATGAGCGGCTGCCAGGCGGTGTTCCACAGCGCCGCGCTCGTCGACCAGTGGGGTGATCCCGGGGAGTTCCAGCGCGTCAACGTCCAGGGCACCGCGAACATGCTCGAGGCTGCGCGCGCCGGCGGCGTGCCGCGCTTTGTGCATGTCGGCACCGAAGCCGTCCTCGCCGGCGGCGGCCCGATCCGCAACGTGGACGAGACACGCCCGCGCCCGGCGCACCCGCTCGGGCTCTATCCGGCGTCCAAGGCGCGCGCCGAGGCGCTGGTGATTGCCGCCAACGGCGCGGGGCTGGAAACGCTCGTGTGCCGCCCGCGCCTCATCTGGGGCAAGGGCGATCTGTCGGTGCTGCCCCTGATGCTGGCGGTGATGCGCAGGGGGCAGTGGGCCTGGATCAGCGGCGGCCGCTATCTCACCTCCACCTGTCACGTGCGCAACGTGGTCGAGGGGCTGCTGCTCGCCGCCGCGCGTGGCCGTGCCGGGGAGATCTACTTCCTCACCGATGGCGCGCCGCGGGAGTTTCGCGCCTTCATCACCGCGCAGGCGCGTGCCCACGGGGTCGAACCCGGCGCACGCAGCGTGCCGCGGGGACTGTTGTATGCCGTCGCCGCGCTGAGCGAGTTGGCATGGCGGGCGCTGCCGCTCAGGGGCGGACCCCTGATTACGCGCACTGCACTCCTGCTCGCGGGCGAGGAAGTCACGGTGAACGACGCCAAGGCGCGCCGCGAGCTTGGCTACGTCGGGCGCGTGACGCTCGAGGAGGGACTCGCGGAGATCGCCGCAGAACGGCGCGCGCAGGACGGAAGCCAATGAAAAGACAGGGGATTCTCAGTCGGTGAGCGAGGAAAGCTCCGCCGCTGGCGTGCCGTTGTGCAGCGCGCCCTCAGTGGAGGTCGGTCCCGGCTCGCATTAGCATACGGTTAACCCAGCCAAGGGGAGCGGCCATGACCACGGTGCGACAGGTGTTGGCGGCCAAGAGTGCGGCCATCTATGCGGTCGAGCCCGAGACTGCGGTGCTGGAAGCCATCCGCGCGATGGCCGAGCACCGGGTCGGGGCACTCCTGGTGATGCGGAGCGCCGAACTCGTCGGCGTCGTTTCCGAGCGCGACTATGCCCGCAAGGTGATCCTCCTCGGGCGCTCCTCCAGCGATACCCCGGTGCGCACCATCATGAGCTCGCCGGTGATCACGGTGTCGCCGGAGAATTCCGTGTCGCACTGTATGCAGCTGATGACCGACCGGCACGTGCGCCACCTGCCCGTCGTCGAGGCGGGCAGGGTGATCGGCATGGTGTCGATCGGTGACCTGGTGAAGGCGGTGATCGCCGAGCAGCGCGCGCAGATCGAGCAGCTGGAGAACTACATCCGCAGCTGAAGGCAGCGCAAGCGGGCGCAACAGCGCCTGACGGGTGGCGAAACCGGCGCCGCCTGTTGGCGCCCGACTCCTGATGCAGCCGGCCCTGCCGGCCGCAGCATATACAATGTCGCGTCATCCGCCGTAGCGACCGACATCATGAGAATTCACGCTCCATCGCCTGTGCTGGCCACCGTCGCGGCGCTCCTGACGGCCGCGTCCATCGCCGCCGGCGGGACGGCGGCAAAAACCGCCGGCACGATCAACCCGCAGGCGGCTCCGGTCGCCCTCATCACCGGACTCGGACCGCGGCATCGGTTTTGCGCTGGTGCAGGAGCTCACCGGGCGCGGCTGGCGCGTGATTGCGACGTGCCGTGATCCCGCAGGCGCCGAAGCGCTGAAGACCTTCGCGGCCAACAATCCACGCGTTGTAATTGAAGCGCTCGATGTCAGCGATGACGCTGCGATCGACGCCCTGTCCGCGCGCTATCACGAGCAGCCCATCGACGCGCTGATTAACAACGCCGGCGTCGGCGGCGGCCTGGGCGGCTCGGCGCTGGGGAATCTCAGCGCCGAGGAATTCGCGAGGGTGCTGCGCGTGAACACCTATGCGCCGCTGAAGATCTCAGTCGCCTTCCTTGAGCAGGTGGCGGCGAGCAGGCAGAAGAAGATCATCGCCATCACCAGTGGCCTCGGTTCGCTCTTCCAGGCGCCGCAGTTCAAGGACACCTCCTACTATTCCATCAGCAAGGCCGGCCTCAACATGGCGATGCGGATCCTGCAGAGCGTGGCACAGGACCGTGCCGTGCTCGTGGGCCTGGTGACGCCGGGTCCGGTCGATACGGATATGCAGCGCGCCTACCGTGCAGCTGCGGCGCAGTCCGGCAAGCCCATCAGCGCACCGACGATCACGGCCGCCGAGAGTGCGCGCTCGCTGGCGGACTACATCGAAACGCTCGGGCCCGCGAAGGCTGGGCGCTTCTACTCCTATACCGGCGCTGAACTGCCCTGGTAGCGTCCGGGGCCATGACGATATTCGCAGCACGCGCGCGTACTTCAGGCGAATTCCCAAGATGCACGCCCTGGCGCCTGTGAAAACCGACCTGCACCAGATCCTCATCGTTGGTGGCGGGGCGGGCGGGCTGGAACTTGCCACCCGGCTCGGTAACAAGCTGGGCCGGCGCGGCAGGGCGCAGATCCAGCTGCTCGACAAGACCCGTGCGCACCTGTGGAAGCCGCTGCTGCACGAAATCGCCGCCGGCAGCATGGACCTGGGCGTGCACGAGCTCAATTACCTGGCCCAGTCGCACTGGCATCACTTCCGCTACCGGCTCGGGGAGATGGTCGGCCTCGACCGGGCCCGGCGCGAGGTGCGGGTCGCGCCGGTCACGGACGAGGATGGCGAGGAGATCACGCCGCAGCGCGTGTTCCGGTACGACACGCTGGTGATCGCCGTCGGCAGTCTCACCAATGACTTCGGGACCCCGGGCGTCAAGGAATACGCCATTGCGCTTGAGACGGCGAGCGAGGCGGCGCGCTTCCATCGCCGCCTGGTGAACGCCCTGATGCGCGCCCACGCGCAGCCGGGAAGATTCCGGCCCGAGCAGCTGCAGGTGGCGATCATCGGCGCCGGCGCCACCGGCGTGGAACTGGCGGCGGAGCTGCACAACACGACCCGGGAGCTGGTGGCGTACGGCCTCGACCGGATCGATCCGGATGAGGACATCAAGCTCAACGTGATCGAGGCGTCCGACCGGATCCTGCCGGCGCTGCCGCAGCGGCTCTCGGATGCCGCCGCCGGGCTCCTGGAGAGCAAGGGCGTGCGCGTGCGCACCTCGGCGCGGGTTGCCGAGGTCCTGCCGAACGGGGTGCGGCTCGCGAGCGGCGAGATCATCCCGGCGGAACTGGTGGTGTGGGCGGCGGGCGTGAAGGCCCCGGACTTCCTCAGGGACCTCGACGGACTCGAGACGAACCGCATCAATCAACTGGTGGTGAAGCCGACGCTTGAGACCACGCGCGACGCGAATGTCTTCGCGCTGGGCGACTGCGCGGCCTGCCCGTGGATCGGGAAGGAGGCGAACGTGCCACCGCGCGCGCAGGCCGCGCACCAGCAGGCCACCCATATGGTCCGGCAGATCGAGCGGCGCCTCAAGGGTAAGGCGTTGCGGCCTTACCGCTATCGCGACTTCGGGTCGCTCGTCTCGCTCGGCGAGTACACCACCGTCGGCAGCCTGATGGGCGCGCTCGTGGGCGGGAGCCTCCTGATCGAGGGTTACGTCGCGCGGCTGATGTACACCTCACTGTACAAGTTGCACGAGCTGGCGCTGCACGGCTTCACGAAGGTGGCGCTCGACACGCTCGCGCGCACGATCAACCGGCGTACCGAGCCGCACGTGAAGCTGCATTGAGCCAGGAATTGCGCACCTGCCTCGCCAATTGCGCCGCGCAGAAGTCGGCTTGGTTGTTGTCGGTAGGAAAGTCATGAGTCGCTGACTGTGGCAGGGCCGGCTTCTGGCCCGTTTTCTCCATTCAAGACGGACGACCCATGCGTGCGCATTCTCGGAGATGACGGGGATGAAGAGGGTACAGGGTCCTGATCTACCGGCGGATTGCGGTATCCCAGGCATCCCCGCCCCGCGGCTCGCTTTGGTCGAACCAGACCTCAATCCCTGCGTTTCGCAGACCTGTGCCGATGCGCAGAACCGCCGCGGCATCTTCCGAGGCATAGTTAAGGAATACCGCTCGAATCGGCGCCGACCGTGGGTCCTGTGGTTCGCCCCCCATTTATGTGATCGTCAACGGCCGCTACAAGGGGCCTTCAGTTCGCCAGAAGCTTCACCATGAGGTTCCCGGCAGGTCAGCGCGTTGCCTGATAAGCCTGCCCGCGCAGCACCCGACCGGGCAGTGCATCGGTCGAAACACCGTCGGCGATCACCGGGACGCCATTGACCAGCACCCATTGCATGCCAACCGAGAGCTGCTTGGGCGCACCGAAGGTTGCCTTGTCCGTGATCTGCTCCGGGTCGAACACCACGACATCGGCCCACAGCCCGGTCTTGAGTACGCCGCGGTCATTAAGCCGCAGGCGCGAGGCGGGCAGGCTCGTGAATTTCCGGATGGCCTCCTCGAGGCGCATGCGCCGTTCCTCGCGTACGTACTTACGCAGCAAGCGTGGAAAGGTCCCGTAGGCCCGCGGATGCGGGAATTCTTTGCCGAGCGATCCCTCCGGTGAGGTGCCTTCGCTGTCGTTGCAGAACGAGACCCAGGGCTGGACGACCGCCAGCGCAATGTCGGGCTCGCTCATCGCGAAGACCGCCACGGTGGTTCGCGGGTCATCGACGAGGATGTCGAAGAGCGTGTCCATGGGATCAGTGCCGCGCGCCTTCGCGATCTCGGCAAGAGTGCGGCCCTGCACATCGATCAGCTTCGGATTGAACACCGTCGCGATCAGAATCGCTTCCGGACCGGGCACCGCCTGCCATTCGTTGTCCCAGTCGTCAGCCGGCGTGGCCAGTTCCTTCTTGAGGCGCGTGCGTACCGCTGGATCCTGGAGCCGCTCGATCAGTTTCGCGTTACCGCCGTCGTGCGCCCACGGGGGAATGAACGCCGACAGGCTGTTGTACCAGGCCGGGTAGGCGTAGGTGTCGGCCGCGATATCCACGCCCGCGGCGCGGGCGCGGTCGATGCGTGCGACGATTTCCGGCATCAGGCCGAAGTTACCGGCGCCGCCGGCCTTCAGATGCCAGATCTCGACGGAGACGTGCGCCTCGCGACCGATGCGGATCGTCTCGTCGATCGAGGTCATGATGGCCGCCTCCTCCGAACGCATGTGGGTTGCGTAGATGCCGCCGAACTGCGCCGCCGTACTGGCCAGTGCGATGAGTTCCGCGGTGCTGGCGTAGGGCGCCGGAGCGTATTGCAGTGAGGTCGAGACTCCGAGCGCCCCCTGACGCATCGCCGTCGCCACGACTGCCTGCATCTGGGCTAACTCGTCCGGACTCGCTGCCCGGTCAGCGTAGCCGACGATCATCTCGCGGACCGTCGTTGCGCCGACGTAGGTTCCGATGTTGATGCCGATACCCTGCTTCTCGAGCCGCGCGAAATAGCCGGTGAAGTCGCTCCAGTCCTGGGTAATGCCGTAGTGGCGGAATTTCGCCGCCCATTCCCTGGCAATCGCGGCATTGACGGGGGCGACGGATTCGCCCTCGCCGGTGATCTCCGTGGTGATTCCCTGGAAGATCTTCGACGGCACATGCGGGTTCACGAGCAGAGTGAGCTCGGACTGACCGAGCATGTCGATGAACCCGGGCGCAACGACGCGTCCTGCGGCATTGATGCGCTGCTTTGCAGCGGCAGAGTCGAGTCGGCCGATCGCGGCGATGCGTCCGGCACGGATACCGACGTCGGCAGCGAACCACGGTGCGCCCGTGCCGTCGATGACACGGCCATGTTCGACGATGAGGTCATAGGTCGGTGGCGTGCTATCTGCGGCCAGCGACACGCTCGCGGCACATGCGAGGAATGATCCGATGAACGCGCCAATGCAGCGCATGAAGACGGGCCACGCTTTGCGCCCATCTGGCATGGCGGAGCTGGATCAGTGTACACAGCGATGTTGCAGCAGCGGGCCGCGCGGGCTCGCCGCCGCGTGGCTCGGAATTGCAATTGTCGATGTCGGGGGTTGGCATTGATCTGGGGTTAATCGCCTCCTCGCGATGGTCACCGATCGGGCTGCGCGGAGTCCACGTCGCCGTGGCCGGCTGACTGGCTGGGCAGCAGCGCGGTCTCGTTTAGGAATCCAAAGTCCACGGCAACGGTGCAGGGATCGCGAGAATCACCGCAGCGGGGACGCTATCATTGGCGTGTCATGCAAGCCGTTGAAGTCCGAAGACTCGCAGCGCTGGGCCCGACGGAGATCGCGGGGCTTGCCGCGGTGCTTACGGACTGTGTGGAGGGCGGCGCCTCGGTGAGCTTCATGCTGCCCATGCCGCTCGAGAAGGCCGCCGGCTACTGGCGCGAACTTTCCGGTGCGGTCGAGCGCGGCGAGATGATCGTGCTGGCCGCGTACGAGGGCGCGGCCATCGTCGGCACCGTGAGCCTGTTGCTGAAGCAGCCGGAGAACCAGCCGCATCGCGCGGACGTGGCCAAGATGCTCGTGCACCGCAGCGCACGCCGGCGTGGCATCGGCGCGCAGCTGCTGGCGGCGGTGGAGGATGTCGCGCGCGGCGCCGGCAAGAGCCTGCTGGTGCTCGACACGGCGAGTGCCGATGCGGCGGGTGTCTACGTGCGCGGCGGCTGGCAACGGGTCGGGGAGATTCCGGACTACGCGCTGTGGCCGGGCGGCGGGCTGTGCGCCACCACGGTGTTCTACAAGCGTCTGGCGAGTGCGTGAGCTGCGCGCGCAGCGCGCGCTCAGCTTGAAGCCTGGGCGAAGCTTTCCATCATGAGTCCCGTGCCGCCGCGCGAGACGTGCGCGACGACCGCGGTGCGGCGGTGGAGCTTGGTGATGGTGCCGAGGTTGATCGCGAACGAGAGCACGACCTGCTGGCCCTTGCGCAGGCCAAGGTTCGAGGTCTCGATGAACACCCCGGTGGCCGACAGATTGATCGCCTTGCACAGCTTGCGCCGGCCGCCGGGCACCGTGATGTAGACGATGGTGCGGGCCCGGTGCCTCGTGTGAAGACGGCGTTCCACTTTTGCGCTCTCGACCACGTCGCGTTTTTCTCGTTGTCCCGGGGCCATTATGAGGGCCCGCGCCGGTTAGCCGGCGTTGACTGAACTTAATCCCGGGGCGTCTTTTTGACGCTCCCCGCCCGCTGCAACCGGCACCACGCCCTCAGGGGCTCTGCAGGAACGCGCCGATCTCGTCGCCGAAGGTCTTCAGGTCCACGAGGAACGCATCGTGCCCCTCGATGCAGCTGAGCGGCGCGAAGCGTGTCGTCACGCCAGCGCGCTCGAGCGCGCCGGCGATGGCCTGCTGCTCCGTCACCGAGAACAGCAGGTCCGTCTGCACGCCGATGACCAGCGCGGACTCGAGGTTCGCCCGGCGCAGCAGCGTCACCGGATCGCCGTGCTTGTCGAGTTCGAAGCGGTCCATGGCGCGCGAGATGTACAGATAGCAGTTGGCGTCGAAGGCGCTGACGAACTTCTGCGCCAGCGCCTCGAGATAGCCCTGCACGGCGAACTCGGACGCAAACGGGTCGGTGCGCGCCATGTCCGCGCGTATGGGCTCGCGCCCGAAGCGCTGCTGCCACTCGGCCGCCGAGCGGTAGGTGACCGTGCCGAGCTTGCGCGCCAGGCGCTGCCCGGTGACCGGCGGCGCGTCGGGGCTGTAGTTGCCGCCCTTCCAGGCCGGGTCGGACGTGATGGCCTCGCGCTGGATCGAGCGCAGCGCGATCGCAAACGGCGCCGCGGCCGCGGTGCCGGAGATGCACAGCAGCCGGCGCGCCGCCCCGGGGAACTGCGCCGCGAACGCGAGCACCACCATGCCGCCGAGCGATGGCCCCATGACGCTGTCGAGCCGCTCGATGCCGAGCGAGCGCATGGTCTCGTAGCCGGCCCGCGCGATGTCCTCCACCGAGAGGTCGGGGAAGCTCAGCCGGTAGGGCTTGCCCGTGGCCGGATCGACCGAGGCGGGACCGGTGGAGCCGAAGCACGAGCCCAGGGAGTTGACGCAGATGACGAAGAAGCGCTCGGAGTCGATGGCGCACTTGGCGCCCACCATGCCCTCCCACCAGCCATCGCTCGGGTCTTCCGCGGAGGAGGCGGCGTGCGCGGGCGGTGAGAGCCCGGTGAAGAGGAGGATGGCGTTGTCGCGCCGCGCGTTGAGCTGGCCCCAGGTCTCGTAGGCGATGCGCGCGCCGTGCAGCGCGCCGCCGCGCCACATGGGGAACGGATCAGGCAGCGATGCGTAGCGGCGCGCATCCATGGGGCGGGTCATGGGACGACGCTGGAGCACGGCGGCTCTGCCTAGAATTCCGGATCGCTGCCTTCGGGAATGCCTTCGAACAGCACCGTCGACAGGTAGCGCTCGGCCGTATCCGGCAGCATCGCCAGGATCACCGTGCCCTGCGGCGCCTCGGCGGCCACCTTGAGGGCCGCGGCGAACGTGCCGCCGGAGGAGATGCCGCAGAAGATGCCCTCCCGCGAGGCGAGGGCCCGCGAGGTCTCGACGGCCTCCTGGTCGGTCACGGGCAGGATCTGGTGGGCGACCTCCTTCTTGAGGACCGCCGGCACGAAGTCCGGGGTCCAGCCCTGGATCTTGTGGGGCGCCCAGGGCTTGCCCGTCAGGAGCGATGCCCCCGCCGGCTCGGTCGCGACGATCTTCACCTCCGGGCGGGCCAGGCGGATCATCTCCCCGGCGCCGGTGAGGGTGCCCCCGGTGCCCCAGCCGGTCACGAAGTAGTCGAGCCGCTTGCCGGCGAAGTCCAGCAGGATCTCAGGCCCGGTGGTGCTGCGGTGGTAGGCCGGGTTTGCCTCGTTCTCGAACTGCCGGGCGAGGAACCAGCCGTTTTTCTCGGCAAGTTCCGCGGCCTTCTTCACCATACCGCTACCGCGCTCGGCGGCCGGCGTCAGGATCACCCTGGCGCCGAGCATGCGCATGATCTTGCGCCGCTCGACGGAGAAGCTCTCGGCCATCGTGGCGACCAGCGGGTAGCCCTTGGCCGCGCAGACCATGGCGAGCGCGATGCCGGTATTGCCGGAGGTCGCCTCGACCACCGTCTGGCCGGGCTTCAGCGCCCCGGAGCGCTCGGCGTCCTCGATGATGGCGATCGCCAGGCGATCCTTCACCGAGGAGAGCGGGTTGAAGAACTCGCACTTCACGTACATCGTGACGTTTTTCGGCGCGAGCCGCTGGATGCGCACGATCGGGGTTCTGCCGATCGTGCCGAGAATGCTGTCGTAGATCATGATGCTGCCCTTCTACGCCGGCCGCGGGTGATCGGGCCAAGACCGCCGCGACATTTCTAGAGACCCCATCGTTATGATCGCATGATCAGACTACAGAAGCTCTTGGCCGCCGCGGGCCTGGGCTCGCGCCGCGCGATCGAGGAGTGGATCCGCGCCGGCCGCCTCACGATCGGCGGCCGTACCGCCCAGCTTGGCGATCGCGCCGACCCCCAGGACGACATCCGGCTCGACGGGCGCAGGCTCGAGCTCGACGCCGCCGGCCTGTCGGGCCGGGAGGTACTCCTTTATTACAAGCCCCTGGGCGAGGTCACCACCCGCAGCGACCCGCAGGGGCGGCCGACGGTCTTTGAGCGCCTGCCCCCGCCGGCGGCCGGGCGCTGGATCAGCGTCGGGCGCCTCGACGTGAATACCTCGGGGGTGCTGCTGCTGACCACCGACGGCGCCCTGGCGCACCGCCTGATGCACCCGTCCGGGGAGGTCGAGCGGGTCTACCGGGTCCGCCTGCGCGGGCGCCCCGGACCGCAGGTCCTCAAGCAGGTCCTGACCGGGGTGGCGCTCGAGGACGGCCCGGCCCGGTTCGATGCGGTCGAGCCCGCCCCGGGAGCCTCGGATGATGCCCACCACGGCACCTACCAGGTCGTGCTGCGCGAGGGGCGCAACCGCGAGGTCCGGCGGCTGTGGAATGCGGTCGGTTTCGAGGTCAGCCGCTTGGTTCGGGTGCGCTACGGCCCCATAGAGCTCCCCCCGGAAATGCGCCCCGGGACCTGCCGGCCGATCACGGGCGAGCTCCTCGGGCGGCTGGAGCGGGCGGCCGGCGGAACCGCGGTGCCGGCACCGGATCCGGGGCCCTTTGCGGGCCGGCGGCTCGCGCCCCGGGGGGCGGCGGGGCGGCCGGGACGGGTGCGGCGGGGGCCCCCAAGCAAATAACGGGCCAGTTGTGCATTGACACACCCCCCCTGCGAAATCAAAATACGCGGCTCGTTTTGCGGAGGGGTACCCAAGCGGCCAACGGGAGCAGACTGTAAATCTGCCGGCTTACGCCTTCGAAGGTTCGAATCCTTCCCCCTCCACCAGCATTCATGGAAGAGGGTGAAGAGTCGTCCTGCGAAGGTGCCGGCAGAGGGAAGGCATCAGCGCGGGTGTAGTTCAATGGTAGAACCTCAGCCTTCCAAGCTGATGACGTGGGTTCGATTCCCACTACCCGCTCCAGAGTTGGAAATGCTGCCACAAGCTGAGCTCGACGTAAGGCCCATGTAGCTCAGTCGGTAGAGCACGTCCTTGGTAAGGACGAGGTCACCGGTTCGATTCCGGTCGTGGGCTCCAGTTGAGCGCGGTACTTCGGTGTTGGGTGTTGGGTTGTTAGGTGTGACGGGAATTTGAGCGCCGCGCCGGTGAAAGCGTGGCGGAGCATTTCGAGGAAACTTCCATGTCCAAAGAGAAATTCGAGCGCAGCAAGCCGCACGTGAACGTGGGCACGATTGGTCACGTGGACCACGGCAAGACGACGCTGACGGCGGCGCTGACGAAGGTGATGGCCGAGACCTACGGCGGCACGTTCATGGCGTACGACCAGATCGACAAGGCCCCCGAGGAGAAGGCGCGCGGGATCACGATCTCGACCGCGCACGTGGAGTACCAGTCCAAGAACCGCCACTACGCGCACGTGGACTGCCCCGGGCATGCGGACTACGTGAAGAACATGATCACGGGAGCTGCGCAGATGGACGGGGCGATCCTGGTGGTGTCGGCGGCGGACGGCCCGATGCCGCAGACGCGCGAGCACATCCTCTTGGCGCGCCAGGTGGGCGTGCCCTACATCGTCGTGTACATGAACAAGGCGGACATGGTCGACGACAAGGAGCTCTTGGAGCTGGTGGAGATGGAGGTGCGCGAGCTGCTGACGACCTACAAGTTCCCCGGCGACAAGACCCCGATCGTGATCGGCTCGGCGCTCAAGGCGCTGGAAGGGGACAAGAGCGACATCGGCGTGCCCTCGGTGGTGAAGCTGGTGGAGGAGATGGACCAGTACATCCCGGTGCCCAAGCGCGAGGTGGACAAGCCCTTCCTGATGCCGGTGGAGGACGTGTTCTCCATCTCCGGGCGCGGCACGGTGGTGACGGGGCGCATCGAGCGCGGGATCGTGAAGGTGAACGATGAGGTGGAGATCGTGGGGCTGAAGGCCACGGTCAAGACCACCTGCACCGGGGTGGAGATGTTCCGCAAGCTCCTGGACGAGGGGCAGGCCGGGGACAACGTGGGCGTGCTCTTGCGCGGCACCAAGCGCGAGGAAGTCGAGCGCGGGCAGGTGCTGGCCAAGCCCGGTTCCATCACCCCGCACACGAACTTCGAGTGCGAGGTGTACGTGCTGTCCAAGGAAGAGGGCGGTCGTCACACCCCCTTCTTCAAGGGCTACCGTCCGCAGTTTTACTTCCGCACCACGGACGTGACGGGGCTGATCGAGCTGCCCGCCGGGGTGGAGATGGTCATGCCCGGAGACAACATCAAGATGACGGTCGAGCTGATCAGCCCGATCGCCATGGAAGACGGACTGCGCTTTGCGATCCGTGAGGGCGGCAAGACCGTCGGCGCGGGCGTCGTGTCCAAGATTCTGAAGTAAGAGTTGATTCAACGCAGGCCAGTAGCTCAATTGGCAGAGCGGCGGTCTCCAAAACCGCAGGTTGGGGGTTCGATTCCCTCCTGGCCTGCCATAAGTGGACATGACAGACGAAACTAAATCCGACGCAGCGACGACTGCGGACAACGCCAAGCTGACCGTCGCGATCCTGTGCGTGGTCGGCGGCATCGCGGGCTACTACCTGCTCGACAACCTCTGGCTGCGCTGGGGGAGTGTGCTGGCGGGGCTCGCCCTCGGTGGCGTGGTGGTGGCGCTCTCCGGCTACGGGCGGCGCCTGTGGGCCTTCTCCGAGAGCGCGCGCGTGGAGCTGCGCAAGGTCGTGTGGCCGACGCGGGATGAAACGTTGAAGACGACGATCGCGGTGTTTGTCTTCGTGACGATCGCGGGCGTCTTTTTCTGGCTGCTGGACCTGGTGCTCGCCTGGGCGACGCGCTTCTGGACCAGCCCGGGGGGGACTTAGCCGTGGCGCTCAGATGGTATGTGGTGCACGCGTACTCGAACTTCGAGCATCGCGTGGCGGAGTCGCTGAAGGAGCGCATCCAGCGCGCGGGCCTCGCGGAGCGCTTCGGCGAGATCCTGGTGCCCACCGAGGAAGTGGTGGAGATGCGCGACGGGCAGAAGCGCAAGAGCGAGAGGAAGTTCTACCCCGGCTACGTGCTGGTGCAGATGGAGATGGACGAGACGACCTGGCACTTGGTGCGGGACGTCCCCAAGGTGCTCGGCTTCATCGGCGGCACACCGGAGAAGCCGGCCGCCATCACCGACAAGGAAGCGAACCAGATCCTGCGCCGCGTGGAAGAGGGCGTCGACAAGCCGCGGCCGAAGGTGCTGTTCGAGCCCGGCGAGGTGGTGCGCGTGGTGGACGGTCCCTTCAACGACTTCAACGGGGTCGTGGAGAGCGTCAACTACGAGAAGAACCGCCTGCAGGTGGCGGTGCAGATCCTCGGGCGCTCGACGCCGGTGGAGCTGGATTTCTCGCAGGTCGAGAAGGCCTGAGGCGGCAGTTTTTGGGTGCGGGCGCCTTAAGCGCCCGCGTGGTTGAACCTTAGATCCTTATAAGGGAGCCGCAAGGCGCTTGAACCTTAAGGAGAGGTGCGTATGGCGAAGAAAGTACAGGGCTACATCAAGCTGCAGGTGCCCGCGGGGGCGGCGAACCCCTCCCCGCCGATCGGGCCGGCGCTCGGTCAGCAGGGCGTGAACATCATGGAGTTCTGCAAGCAGTTCAATGCGCAGACCCAGAAGCTGGAGAAGGGCCTGCCGATCCCGACGATCATCACCGTCTACTCGGACCGCAGCTTCACCTTCGTGATGAAGACGCCGCCGGCCGCGGTGCTGATCCGCAAGGCCATCGGCATTGAAAAGGGCAGCGGGACCCCCAATACCGCGAAGGTTGGCAAGATCTCACGCAAGCAGCTCGAAGAGATCGCCAAGGTCAAGCAGCCCGACCTTACCGCCGCCGATCTGGACGCCGCGGTCCGCACCATTGCGGGCAGCGCGCGCAGCATGGGCGTCGACGTGGAAGGGATGTAGGCCATGGCAGTCGCAAAGCGCATGAAGACCTGGAAGGACAAGATCGTTCCAGGCAAGCAGTACCCGGTGGAGGAGGCGTTGAAGCTGGTGAAGGAACTCGCCACCGCCAAGTTCGCCGAGGCCGTGGACGCGGCCGTGAACCTCGGCATCGACGCCAGCAAGTCCGACCAGCAGGTGCGCGGCTCCACGGTGATGCCGCACGGCACCGGCAAGACGGTGCGCGTGGCGGTGTTCACCTCCGGCAAGAACCAGGAGCTGGCCAAGGCGGCCGGCGCCGACATCGTCGGCCTCGAGGACCTGGCCGCCAAGGTGAAGGCCGGCGAGATCAATTTCGACCGCGTGATCGCCTCCCCGGATGCGATGCGGGTGGTCGGCCAGCTCGGCCAGATCCTGGGTCCGCGCGGGCTCATGCCGAACCCCAAGGTCGGCACCGTGACACCGGATGTGGCGACGGCGGTGAAGAACGCCAAGTCCGGCCAGGTCACCTACCGCGTGGACAAGGCCGGCATCGTGCATTGCACGATCGGCAAGGCGAACTTCGAGGTGGATGCGCTGAAGGAAAACCTGCGCACGCTGATCGCCGACCTGCACCGGGCGAAGCCGGCGACCTCGAAGGGTGTGTATTTGAAGCGCGTCACGCTCTCCTCGACCATGGGTCCGGGCGTGATGGTGGATCAGTCGACGCTCAGCTGAATGTAGAGGTTTGATGCGGGCCGGCGTGCGTGATGCGCCGGCCATCATCGAAGACCGCAGGCGAGGGAATCGGCCCTCTTAATGGAGCGCCTGCGCAGATGGTGAACCGCTTTTCGCATCGAGGAACTCCTCGAGGCGTGAAGGTCACCGTCGATAGGGGAAGTCGCGCGAAGGATCGGCGGCTTCATGTGTGATCTTCAGGCGATGAGGAGAGATTGAATGGCACTCAACCTGGAAGACAAAAAGGCGCTCGTCGCGGAAGTGGCCGAGGTGGCAGCCAGTGCCATGTCGGTCGTGGCCGCCGAGTACCGCGGGCTGACGGTCGGGCAGATGACCGAGCTGCGTAGCAAGGCGAGAAAGTCCGGCGTGTACATGCGTGTGATCAAGAACACGCTGGCACGCAAGGCCCTCGCCGGCACGTCGTTCGAATCGGTCGGACCGAAGCTCAAAGGGCCTCTGGTGCTCGCCTTCTCGAAGGACGATCCAGGCGCGGCGGCGCGCGTGGTGAAGGACTTCTCCAAGGCGAACGACAAGCTCGTGGCGACGCTCGTGTCTCTTGGCGGGCAGGTGCTGCCCGGCAACGAGCTCGAGAAAGTGGCGAGTCTGCCGACTCGCGAGCAGGCGCTGTCGATGCTGCTCGGTGTGCTCAAGGCACCGATCCAGAAGTTCGTCGGCACGCTCGCAGCACCGGCGTCCAAGCTCGCCCGCACCGTTGCCGCCGTACGCGACCAGAAACAGGCCGCGGGCGCTTAACTGTCTTTAAAACGATTTAGGAGTACTGAAATGGCTGTTAACAAAGACGAAATCCTCGATGCAATTTCCCAGATGACCCTCATGCAGGTGGTCGAGCTGATCTCCGACATGGAGAAGAAGTTCGGCGTCACCGCGGCGGCCCCGGTGGCCGTGGCTGCCGGCGGCGGCGCTGCCGCGGCGGCCGCTCCGGTGGAGGAGAAGACGGAGTTCACCGTCACCCTCAAGGAGTACCCGGCGGACAAGAAGGTCACCGTGATCAAGGTGATCCGCGAGATCACCGGCCTCGGCCTCAAGGAAGCCAAGGACCTGGTCGAGGGCGCGCCCTCGACGGTCAAGGAAGGCGCCAACAAGGCCGATTCCGACACGATCAAGAAGAAGCTCGAGGAAGTTGGCGCAAAGGTGGAGGTCAAGTAAGACCCCGTGCGCCGCAAACCCCTCTCCACTTACGGCCTCGCGGCCGTAGGCGGGGAGGGGCTGTTTTGTTTGATTTCGATGTAGACGACGCGCCCGATAGTTTTTCTAAGGTTGGCCCACCGTGCGCGATGGGCCGGCCGAACCTGAGGTGACCCGAAGATGGCTTATTCCTTTACCGAGAAGAAGCGCATCCGCAAGAACTTTGGCAAGCAGGCGAGCATTCTCGATACGCCGTACCTGCTGGCCATCCAGCTCGATTCCTACCGCAAGTTCCTCCAGGTCGACAAGCCTGAGGACCGTCGCGATGTGATCGGCCTGCACGCGGCTTTCCGAAGCGTGTTCCCGATTTCGAGCTACAGCGGCAATGCCTCTCTCGAGTACGTGAGCTACCGCCTCGGCGAGCCGGTGTTCGACGTGAAGGAGTGCCAGCTGCGCGGGCTCACCTACGCGGCGCCCCTGCGCGTGAAGGTGCGCCTGATCGTGCTCGACAAGGAAGCCGCCGGCGCCAAGAAGCCGGTCAAGGACGTGCGCGAGCAGGAGGTGTACCTGGGCGAGCTGCCGCTCATGACCGACAACGGCACCTTCGTCATCAACGGCACCGAGCGCGTCATCGTCTCCCAGCTGCACCGCTCCCCGGGCGTGTTCTTCGACCACGACCGCGGCAAGACCCATTCCTCCGGGAAGCTCTTGTTCTCGGCCCGCATCATTCCCTACCGCGGCTCCTGGCTCGACTTCGAGTTCGACCCCAAGGACTGCGTGTTCGCGCGCATCGACCGGCGGCGCAAGCTCCCGGTGACCATCATCCTGCGCGCGCTCGGCATGAACGAGAGCGAGATCCTCGCGACGTTCTTCGACACCAACACCTTCTTCGTCAACCGCGATGAAGTGGCGCTGCAGCTGGTGCCGCAGCGCCTGCGCGGCGAGACGGCCACCTTCGAGATCCGCATCGGCGATCAGGTGATCGTCGAGGAAGGCCGCCGCATCACCGCCCGCCACGTGCGCCAGCTCGAGGACGCCAAGGTCACGCGCCTGCGCGTGCCGCGCGAGTACGTGTACGGCAAGGTGCTGGCCCACGACGTGGTCAACACCGACACCGGCGAGATCCTCGCCAAGGCGAACGAGGTGCTGACCGCGGCTTCCGTGGAGAAGCTGATCGAGGCCGGCATCCCCCAGGTCAACACCCTGTACGTGAACGACCTCGACCGCGGCGCCTTCATCTCCGATACGCTGCGCGTGGACCCGACCAAGACGCGCCTCGAGGCGCTGGTGGAGATCTACCGCATGATGCGGCCGGGCGAGCCGCCGACCAAGGATGCGGCCGAGAACCTGTTCGCGAACCTGTTCTTCAACCCCGAGCGCTACGACCTCTCCGGCGTCGGCCGCATGAAGTTCAACCGCCGCGTGGGCCGCAAGGAGATCCTGGGTCCGGGCATCCTCTACGACTTCAAGTACGCAGGCTCGCGCACCGATGAGCTCTCCAAGCGCCTGGTGAGCGAGTACGGCGAGATGTCCGACATCATCGACGTGCTGAAGGTGCTGATCGACATCCGCAACGGCAACGGCCAGGTGGACGACATCGATCACCTCGGCAACCGCCGCGTGCGCTCGGTGGGCGAGATGGCGGAGAACGCCTTCCGCGTCGGCCTGGTGCGCGTCGAGCGCGCCGTCAAGGAGCGCCTGACGATCGCCGAGACCGAGCCGCTCATGCCGCAGGAGATGATCAACGCGAAGCCGGTGGCCGCGGCGGTCAAGGAGTTCTTCGGCTCCTCGCAGCTGTCGCAGTTCATGGACCAGAACAACCCGCTCTCGGAGGTCACCCACAAGCGCCGCGTCTCCGCACTCGGCCCGGGCGGACTCACGCGCGAGCGCGCCGGCTTCGAGGTGCGCGACGTGCACCCGACGCATTACGGGCGCGTATGCCCGATCGAGACGCCGGAAGGCCCGAACATCGGCCTCATCAACTCGCTGTCGGTCTATGCGCGCACCAACAACTACGGGTTCCTCGAGACCCCGTACCGGCGCGTGGTCGACGGGCGCGTCACCGACAAGATCGATTACCTCTCGGCGATCGAGGAAGGCCAGTACGCGATCGCGCAGGCCAACGCCGTGCTGGGACCGAAGGGCGAGCTCACCGACGATCTGGTCTCGTGCCGCTTCCAGAACGAGTTCACGCTCATGCAGCGTGAGCGCATCAACTACATGGACGTCTCGCCCAAGCAGATCGTCTCGGTGGCCGCCTCCCTCATCCCGTTCCTCGAGCACGACGACGCCAACCGCGCCCTCATGGGCTCGAACATGCAGCGCCAGGCGGTGCCGACGCTGCGCTCGGAGACCCCGCTGGTGGGCACCGGGATGGAGCGTCCCGTGGCCATCGACTCGGGCGTCACCGTCATCGCCAAGCGCGGTGGCGCGGTGGACTCGGTCGATGCCTCGCGCATCGTGGTGCGGGTGAACGACGACGAGACGACCGCCGGCGAGCCGGGGGTCGACATCTACAACCTGACCAAGTACACGCGCTCGAACCAGAACACCTGCATCAACCAGCGTCCGCTGGTGAACGCAGGCGACGTGATCGCGCGCGGCGACGTGCTGGCGGACGGCCCGTCGACGCACCTGGGCGAGCTCGCGCTCGGCCAGAACCTGCTGGTCGCGTTCATGCCCTGGAACGGCTACAACTTCGAGGACTCGATCCTCATCTCCGAGCGGGTGGTGCAGGAAGACCGCTTCACCACCATCCACATCGAGGAACTCACCTGCGTGGCGCGCGACACCAAGCTCGGGCCCGAGGAGATCACCGCCGACATCCCCAACGTGGGTGACGCGGCGCTCGCCAAGCTCGACGAGGCCGGCATCGCCTTCATCGGTGCGGAAGTGAAGGCGGGCGACATCCTGGTGGGCAAGGTGACGCCGAAGGGCGAGACCCAGCTCACCCCGGAGGAGAAGCTGCTGCGCGCCATCTTCGGCGAGAAGGCCTCCGACGTTAAGGACACCGGCCTGCGCGTGCCCCCGGGCATGGACGGCACCGTGATCGACGTGCGGGTCTTCACCCGCGACGGCGTGGACAAGGACTCGCGCGCCCTGTCGATCGAGAAGGCCGAGATCGAGCGCGTCCGCAAGGACTTCGCCGACCAGCAGCGCATCCTGGAGGACGACCTGTTCCAGCGCGTGCGCGGCATGCTCGTCGGCCAGTCGGCCGCGGGCGGACCGAAGAAGCTCAAGAGCGGCACCAAGATCAGCGCCGAATACCTCGATGAGGTACCGCGCGAGGAGTGGTTCGAGATCCGCCTCGAGGGCGAGGACGCCAACTCCCAGCTCGAGCAGGCCTCCGAGCGCCTGAAGCTGCAGCGCAAGGCGTTCGAGAAGCGCCTCGACGACAAGAAGGCGAAGATCACCGCCGGCGATGACCTGGCGCCGGGCGTGCTCAAGATGGTCAAGGTGTACCTGGCCGTGAAGCGCCGCGTGCAGCCGGGCGACAAGATGGCCGGCCGGCACGGCAACAAGGGCGTGATCTCCACCATCGTGCCGGTCGAGGACATGCCGTACCTGGAAGATGGCACCCCGGTGGACGTGGTGCTGAACCCGCTCGGCGTGCCCTCGCGCATGAACGTCGGCCAGGTGCTGGAGACGCACCTCGGCTGGGCGGCCAAGGGCGTGGGGCTGAAGATCGGGCGCATGCTCGAGCAGGCCTCGCAGCTGCAGGAGATGCGCAGCTTCATCAAGCAGGTCTACAACGAGACCGGCGGCCAGAAGGAAGAGATCGACTCGCTCAACGATGCCGACCTCAAGCAGCTCGCCAAGAACCTCTCGAACGGCGTGCCGATGGCCACCCCGGTGTTCGACGGCGCGAGCGAGCAGGAGATCAAGCGCATGCTGAAGCTTGCCGACCTGCCGCTGAACGGCCAGACGTACCTGTTCGACGGCCGTACCGGCGAGCGCTTCGAGCGCCAGGTGACGGTCGGCTACATGTACATGCTGAAGCTGAACCACCTCGTGGACGACAAGATGCACGCGCGTTCCACCGGCCCCTACAGCCTGGTCACGCAGCAGCCGCTGGGCGGCAAGGCGCAGTTCGGCGGCCAGCGCTTCGGCGAGATGGAAGTGTGGGCGCTGGAGGCCTACGGCGCGGCGTACACCTTGCAGGAAATGCTGACCGTCAAGTCCGACGACGTGAACGGTCGCACCAAGATGTACAAGAACATCGTCGACGGCAATCACCAGATGGATGCGGGCATGCCGGAGTCCTTCAACGTTCTGGTGAAGGAGATCCGCTCGCTCGGCATCAACATGGAACTGGAGCAGGACTAACTCATGAAAGACCTACTGAAACTGTTCCGTCAGCACGCCCCGGTCGAGCATTTTGACTCGATCAAGATCGGGCTGGCCTCGCCGGAGATGATCCGCGCATGGTCCTACGGCGAGGTCAAGAAGCCGGAGACCATCAACTACCGCACCTTCAAGCCGGAGCGGGATGGGCTGTTCTGCGCCAAGATCTTCGGGCCGGTGAAGGACTACGAGTGCCTGTGCGGCAAGTACAAGCGCCTGAAGCACCGCGGCGTGGTGTGCGAGAAGTGCGGCGTCGAGGTGACCCAGTCCAAGGTGCGCCGCGAGCGCATGGGGCACATCGAGCTCGCCAGCCCGACCGCGCACATCTGGTTCCTGAAGTCGCTCCCGTCGCGCATCGGCCTCATGCTCGACATGACGCTGCGCGAGATCGAGCGCGTGCTGTACTTCGAGGCCTTCGTGGTCATCGACCCGGGTATGACCCCGATGCAGCGCGGCCAGCTGCTCACCGACGAGATGTACCTCGAGGCGATCGAGGAGCACGGCGATGAGTTCGACGCGCGCATGGGCGCGGAGGCCGTCTATGAGCTGATGCGCACCATCGACCTGCCGCAGGAGATCGTCAAGGTGCGCGAGGAGATGGCCGGCACCTCCTCCGAGACCAAGCTCAAGCGCCTCTCCAAGCGCCTCAAGCTCATCGAGTCGTTCGTGGAGTCGGGCAACAAGCCCGAGTGGATGGTCATGACGGTCCTGCCGGTGCTGCCGCCGGACCTGCGTCCGCTCGTGCCGCTCGATGGCGGCCGCTTCGCGACCTCGGACCTGAACGACCTGTACCGCCGCGTCATCAACCGCAACAACCGCCTGCGCCGCCTGCTCGAGCTCAACGCGCCCGACATCATCGTGCGCAACGAGAAGCGCATGCTGCAGGAAGCGGTCGATGCGCTGCTCGACAACGGCCGGCGCGGACGCGCCATCACCGGCACCAACAAGCGCCCGCTCAAGTCGCTCGCCGACATGATCAAGGGCAAGCAGGGGCGCTTCCGCCAGAACCTGCTCGGCAAGCGCGTCGACTACTCCGGCCGCTCGGTCATCGTGGTCGGCCCGCAGCTGCGCCTGCACCAGTGCGGACTGCCGAAGAAGATGGCGCTCGAGCTGTTCAAGCCCTTCATCTTCCAGAAGCTGCAGCTGCGCGGCGAAGCCTCCACGATCAAGGCGGCCAAGCGCCTGGTCGAGCGCGAGGGCCCGGAAGTGTGGGACATCCTCGAGGAGGTCATCCGCGAGCACCCGGTGCTGCTGAACCGCGCCCCGACGCTGCATCGGCTGGGGATCCAGGCGTTCGAGCCGCTGCTGGTCGAGGGCAAGGCGATCCAGCTGCATCCGCTGGTGTGCACGGCGTTCAACGCGGACTTCGACGGCGACCAGATGGCGGTGCACGTGCCGCTGTCGCTGGAAGCGCAGCTGGAGGCGCGCGCGCTCATGATGTCCTCCAACAACATCCTCTCGCCCGCCAACGGCGATCCGATCATCGTGCCCTCGCAGGACGTGGTGCTCGGGCTGTACTACATGACGCGCGAGCGCATCGGCGCCAAGGGTGAGCACATGTTCTTCGCCGACGGCGGCGAGGTGCACCGCGCCTACGAGAGCCGCGGCGTGGACCTGCAGGCCAAGTGCAAGGTGCGCCTCAAGGAGGCCATCCGCGGCGAGGGCGGCACGCTCACCGAGCGCACCCGCGTCGTCGACACGACCGTCGGCCGGGCGCTGCTGTTCGAGATACTGCCGCGCGGGCTGTCCTTTGACCTGATCAACCAGGACATGACCAAGAAGGCGATCTCGGCCACGATCAATGCCTGCTACCGCGCACTCGGGCTGAAGGAGACCGTGGTCTTCGCCGACCAGCTGATGTACACCGGCTTCCACTACGCCACCCGCGCGGGCGTGTCCTTCGGCATCGATGACATCATCATCCCGGAGCAGAAGACCCGCATCGTGACGGCGGCGGATGACGAGGTGAAGGAGATCCAGGACCAGTACGCGTCCGGTCTCGTCACCAACGGCGAGCGCTACAACAAGGTGGTCGACATCTGGTCGCGTGCCAATGACCAGGTCGCCAAGGCCATGATGGAGAAGCTCGGCTCGGAAGACGCCACCGACTCGCGTGGCAAGGTGCACAAGCAGAAGTCGTTCAACTCGATCTTCATGATGGCCGATTCCGGCGCGCGCGGTTCCGCGGCGCAGATCCGCCAGCTCGCCGGCATGCGCGGCCTCATGGCCAAGCCCGACGGCTCGATCATCGAGACCCCGATCACGGCGAACTTCCGTGAGGGGCTGAACGTGCTGCAGTACTTCATCTCCACCCACGGTGCCCGCAAGGGCCTCGCGGACACGGCGCTGAAGACCGCCAACTCCGGTTACCTGACGCGCCGTCTGGTCGACGTCGCCCAGGACCTGGTGGTGACGGAAGAGGACTGCGGCACCAGCAATGGCCTGGCGATGGCCCCGCTGGTCGAAGGCGGCGACGTCGTCGAGGCACTCGGCGAGCGCGTGCTGGGACGCGTCCTGGCCGAGGACATCATCAAGCCGGGCGACAAGGACGTGCTGATCGGCATCGGCACGCTGCTCGATGAGAAGCTCGTGCGGCTGCTCGAGACCGAGGGCGTGGACCAGATCAAGGTGCGTTCCCCGATCACCTGCGAGACCCGCTACGGCGTGTGCTCGCACTGCTACGGGCGCGACCTGGCGCGCGGCCGGCCGATCTCCATCGGCGAGGCCGTGGGCGTTATCGCCGCGCAGTCGATCGGCGAGCCGGGCACGCAGCTCACCATGCGTACCTTCCACATCGGGGGCGCGGCCTCGCGCGCCGCGGCGGCGAGCTCCGTCGAGGTGCGCAACCGCGGCGTGATCCGCTTCCACCACGTGAAGACCGTGCAGCACGAGAAGGGGCACCTGGTCGCGGTGTCGCGCTCGGGCGAGCTCGGCGTGGTCGATGACTTCGGCCGCGAACGCGAGCGCTACAAGATCCCCTACGGGGCCCTCATCACCGCAAAGGAAGGGGCTACGGTGGCCGCAGGCCAGGTGATCGCAACCTGGGACCCGCATACGCACCCGGTCGTGACCGAGGTGGCGGGGTTTGTGAAGTTCCAGGACTTCGTCGATGGCCTGACCGTGACCTCGCAGCTCGATGAGGTGACCGGCCTGTCCTCCACCGTGGTGCTGGATACCAAGCAGCGCGGCGGCAAGGACGTGCGCGCCACCATCAAGCTGGTGAACGGCAAGGGCAAGGAACTGACCTTCGCCAACACCGAGATCCCGGCGGTCTACACGCTGCCCCCGGGCGCGCTGGTGTCGCTGGAAGACGGCGCCCGCGTCTCCCTGGGTGACGTCATCGCCCGCATCCCGCAGGAGTCCTCCAAGACCCGTGACATCACCGGCGGTCTGCCGCGCGTCGCGGACCTGTTCGAGGCGCGCAAGCCCAAGGACCCGGCGATCCTCGCCGAGAAGTCCGGCACCGCGAGCTTCGGCAAGGAGACCAAGGGCAAGCGGCGCCTGATCATCACCTCCGACGACGGCGAGAAGTACGAGGAGCTGATCCCGAAGTGGCGCACGCTCAACGTCTTCGAGGGCGAGACCGTGGAACGCGGCGAGGTGATCGCCGACGGCGAGCCGAACCCGCACGACATCCTGCGTCTGCAGGGGGTCGAGGCACTGGCCAACTACCTCGTGCGCGAGATCCAGGACGTCTACCGTCTGCAGGGCGTGAAGATCAACGACAAGCACATCGAGGTGATCATCCGGCAGATGCTGCGCAAGACCGAGGTGCAGGAGGCGGGCGAGACCGCGCTGCTGCGCGGTGAGCAGCTCGACCGGGCGCGCGCGCTCGACATCAACGATCGCGCCCAGACCGACGGCAAGACGGCCGCCCGTCTGCAGCCGGTGTTGCTCGGCATCACCAAGGCCTCACTCGCCACCGAGTCGTTCATCTCCGCGGCCTCCTTCCAGGAGACCACGCGCGTGCTGACCGAGGCGGCGGTGCGCGGGCTGAAGGACGACCTGCGCGGCCTCAAGGAGAACGTCATCGTCGGCCGGCTCATCCCGGCGGGCACGGGCTTCGCGGCCCATGCTTCGCGGCGTCGCAAGCTCGAGGGGGCCGACCGTCGCAGCTTCATGGACGTCGGCGGCGTGCTGCCCGACACCGAGGAGACGAGCGTCGGTGAGGAGTCCGAGAGCGCCGCGGGCTAGACACCCGCGCGGCGCGCGCAGCGACTTGGGTCCCCGGGGGCTCGCGCTGCGGTAACATCGAACGGGCCGGGGAGCGCTTCCCCGGCCCTTTTTTTTGGGATTGCCTGCCTATGCCCATCGCAGCCACGGTCCTCGAGGGGACGCACGTGCGGCTCGAGCCGCTCGCGGCGCGCCACGTCGCGCCGCTCCTGGCCGCCGCCGGCACCGAGCAGGAACTCTTCAGGTGGACGACCATCCCGCAGACCCTCGACGGCATGGCGCAGTACGTGGCCACCGCGATGCAGTGGCAGGCGGAGGGCACGGCGCTGGGCTTTGCCACCGTGCGCCGCGAGGACGGCATGGTGGTGGGCTCGACCCGCTTCTTCCTCATCGAGCGCTGGCCCTGGCCTGCGGCCCACGCGCGTGCCGCGCCGGACGGCTGCGAGATCGGCTACACCTGGATCGCGCCGCAGGCGATCCGCAGCGCCGTCAACACCGAGGCCAAGCTCCTCATGCTCGCGCACGCCTTCGATGAGTGGGGCGTGCACCGGGTGTGCTTCCACACCGACGTGCGCAACGAGCGCTCGCGCAATGCGCTGCTGCGCATCGGTGCGCGCTTCGAGGGCGTGCTGCGCGCGCACCGCCTGTCAGCGGACGCAAAGCCGCGCGACTCGGCGCGCTACTCGATCATCGCGAGCGAGTGGCCGCAGGTGCGTGAGCATCTGCAGGCCAAGCTGGCCGCGCGCTAGCAAGCCAGGGCACCCGGAGGCCACGGGTGCACGCCCGTGGCCCGGTGCGGGCTCAGAAGTGGTAGGTGACGTCGGCCCCGTAGGTGCGCGGCTCGCCCACCAGCGAGTAATCGAAGCCGAGTCCGCCCTGGGAGGGGTCACGCTGCGCCAGGCCGTAGGCGAGGTACTGGGTGTTGAACGCGTTCTTGATCCAGATGCCCGCGCCGAAGCCGCGCTTGGTGCCGCGAATCGAAGTAGATGCGCCCGTTGGTCACGTTGTAGGAGCCCTGGGCGATGCGCTCGGTATTGGGTGCATCGAAGTACTGCTTGCCATACCAGTTGCTGTCGGCCATGGCGTGCAGCTCGCCGGCATCCAGGCGCAGGAAGCGCCAGTCGACGCCGATGCTGCCGTTGTAGTCGGGCGCCTGGATCAGCTGGTTGCCCGAGAGATCGACGCCGTGCAGGGTGAGCTCCACGTACTCGCTGTGCATCAGCCCGAGCGCCGCGCGCACCTTCACGTCATCGGTGGCGAGCAGGGTGAGCTCGAATTCCCCGCCATAGACCTTCGACTTCGGCGCGTTCACGGTGTGGAAGCCGGTGCCGGCACCGCCGGGGAGCGCAAACGCATCGAGGAACTGCTGGTTCTTGTAGTCGTAGTAGAACGCGGCGGCATTGAAGATGCCGCGCTGGTTCCAGAACTGGTCCTTCAGGCCGAGCTCGGTGGAGTTGAGCTTCTCCGGCTGCGCGAAGTTCAGCTCCGCCGGGGCATTGAACGCCTGGCCGTTGAAGGCGGCGCCGCGATACCCCTGGCTGAAGGTGAGGTAGACCAGCAGGTTCGGCGTCGGCTTCCAGTCCGGTCCGACGCGGACGCTGGTGTTGTTGTTGTTCTGGTGCAGGTCAGGATTCACCCCGCCGGGCGGGATGAGCGAGGTGGAGTACTGTGCATAGCTGAAGGCCGGGAAATAGGGGATGGTCTGCGTCCAGTAGGTCGTGCCGCCATCGGGCGCGTAGCCCTGGGCGGGGCCGAACAGTCCGCCCTCGAGGGCGTAGAAGTCCTTGACCGTGATGTCGTCGTGCGTGTAGCGCGCGCCGGCGTGCAGGTTGACGGTCGGCGTCACCGCATAGCTCAGATTCACAAACCCCGCCGTGCTCTCCTTGATCTGGGTGAAGTTGTTGTACTCGTCGAAGCCGTAAAGAGCGTGGCCGTCTGGGAGCACGAACCCGGCGGTGTAGCCGTCGAAGAAGTGAAACTGCACCGTCGGATGCACGCTTTCGTGCCCGTAGTAGAGTCCGGCCAGCCAGCTGAATGGTGTCGTGTCCCGGGAAGCGAGCCGCAGCTCCTGGGAGAAGACGTTGGCGCTTGAGGTGTAGGTATTCGGATCGTCCAGGCGCGCCGTCGCCGGCCCCGTGATCGGCAGTCCGCCGTCATCGCTTTTTTCGTACCAGTAGCCATAGTCATAGGCGCTGATCGAGGTCAGGCTCATGTTGGCCGACAGCTCCCAGTCGAGCTTCAGCGAAACGCTGTCGTTGTGGATGTCCTTGTCCACGGCGTACTTGGCGCCGTTGTCGAACCAGCTGATGTAGCCGTTGAAAAGGGTGACGCTCGGGTCATTATTGAGCGCATGGGCGCCGTAGGGCGTGCCGCCGGACTTGCTGAAGGAGGCCTTCAGCGTCGCGGTGAGCGTATCGGTGGGCTTGCCGAGCAGCGTCAGGCGCCCGGCGAACGCGTCGACCCCGTTCAGTGGCTCTACTTTGACCGGGGCGACGCTGTTGACCCAGCCGTCGCGGTTCTCGTAGTAGAGGGCCACGCGCAACGCGAGCTTGTCGTCGATGAGCGGCGTGCCGGCGGCGGCGCGCACGGAGTAGTCACTGTAGTTGCCGCCACCCAGGGTGACGTAGCCGTCGGTATCGGTGAGGCTCGGGTTGCGCGAGTAGAAGGTCACGGCACCACCGGTGGCGTTCTTGCCGTAGAGCGTGCCCTGAGGGCCGCGCAGCACCTCCACCCGGTCCAGGTCGAAGGTCTGCAGCGCCTGCACCGCGCCGACGGCCTTGTAGACCTCATCGACGTACATGGCGATCGGGCTGCTCTGGTTCTCGCTGAAGTCCTGCGTGGTGACGCCGCGCAGCGTGAAGGTCGGCTGCGCTTCGGGCCCGTAGGGCAGGTTGAGGAGCATGTTGGGCACCAGCGAGGTGATGTCGGCCCCCTGGCGTACGCCGAGCGTAGCGAGGTCCGCGCCCGAGACCGCGGTGATGGCGATGGGTACGTCCTGGATGTTCTCGGTGCGCCGCTCCGCGGTCACCACGATCTCTTGGAGCTGTGCCTGCTGGGCCCGCAGTGCGGGCGGCACCAGTCCGAGCGCGGCGATGAGCAGCAGCGACAGGACGGCGGTGGCTGGGGGCTTGGGGACGTGGACGGACTGGGTGCATCGACGTGTCTCCCGACTTTCGTATGTGCGGTCCCGCGCGTACTTCCGACGCGCCCACCGCCTGAGCTTGCAGTCACCCCCGATGCGTCCCTGTTGCAACTATCGATAATCGATAGTTGGTAATCGGGATCTGGTGAGAGACTGTAAGCCCGCCGGCCGCGGACCGTCAAACTGCCGAGGTGCGGGTGGCGCCCGGCGACGCCGGCGAAAGCGCGGTGGGGTGGCGCGCGCAGGCGCGGGTGGCGGGGAGCGGGTGAGCGCTGCCCGCGCGCGGACACGAAGGTGCAGGTGGCGCGTCGCGGCGCCTGGGGCGCAGGGGCTAGTGGGCCTGCCAGATCTTCAGCATGTCGGGCGAGCCCTGCGAGCGCACCCCGTTGTCGGTGAGGATGTCCTCGGTCGTCGCCACGAGCTTCGCGCGCGGGAACACCAGTCCCTCGCTCGAGCGCCCGTCGAAGCTGACTACGACGAACTCGTCCTTCAGGTCGCGCAGGTAGGCCACCAGCTGCGCAAGACTGCGGACCGTCACGCCGTTCACCGCGTCGATGACCTGGCCGCTGGGGTTGGAATAGCCCTTCGAGACGTCGTTCGGGAAGAGCGGCGAGGCGATGAGCACCAGCTCCTCGCGCTCCGGGCTCGGCGGGTCCGCCAGGTGCGCCAGCAGCGGACTGAAACTGCCGCGGGCGCGCACCAGCCCCATGGACTCCAGCGAGCAGCGCGAGAACACCAACGGCCCGTAGATGAAGTAGGAGGGATACTCGCCCAGCAGGGACTCGACCAGCATCGGCCGGTGCGTCGGTACCGGCATCTGCACGCTCTGGGTGCGCCCGCTGCGCACCAGCGTCAGCGGCACGCTGCCAGCGTGCGCGAGCTTCTGGATCATGTAGAAGAAGTTCACGCGCAGCTGCTCGGAGACCTTCACCATCCCCTCGTCGTCGATCTCGGTGTCGCCGATGCGCGTGATCACGTCCCAGGCCTTCAGGGGGTTGTTCTTCACCCCCTCATCGGGCCGCGTCACGATCATGCCCTTCACCGCGGGGTCGAGCTTCAGGTAGCCGCGCAGCGCCGGGTTCTCCAGTGTCTGCAGCGAGTCGTACATCGCGGGCTTGCCGTCGTAGTGCCCGTCGGCGATGTCCTTCAGGAACAGGTCGATCTCCTCGTTCGGGATGATGTAGCTGATGTTCTCCGAGTTCTGCAGGTGACTGAAGGCGAGCCCGATCATCTTGCCCGCGGCGAGCGCCGGTCCGCCGCTGTTGCCGGGATTGAGGGGCGCATCGATCTGGATGCGCAGCCCCGAGGTGAGGTAGTTGTAGGAGACGAACTCGATGCGCGAGACGATGCCGCGGGTGATCGAGAGCGAGGTGCCGCCGGTCGGGAAGCCGTAGGCGAGCACCGCGTCCTTGACCTGTGGCAGCGTCTTGGCGCGCGGCAGCGCCGGACGCGTATTGAAGAAGGACTCGTCCTCGAGCTTCAGCACCGCCAGGTCGATCCCCGGAGCGAAGGCCTCCACGGTCGCGGACACCTTGTCGCCCGAGCCGTTGCCCTGCACCTGCACCTGGCTTGCGTAGGCGACGACGTGCGCGTTGGTGAGGATGCGCTTGCCCTCGATGATGACGCCGCTGCCGCTGGCCTCCACGGGCGCCTGCTTGCTCCAGGGCTTGACGATATCCGGGCGGCGCATGGTCGAGAACACCTTCACCACCGCGTTCTCCGCCTCGCGGCTGACCGGTTCGTCCGCCGGTGCGGCCGCCCGTGCTGCGCAGGTGAGCAGCGGGATCGACAGCGCGCCGAGGAGCGCGAGACGCAGGGAGCGAAGCGTACGGGTCATGAAGGCTCGTTTTCTGAAGCGCGGCGGCGGGGAGGGCCGATTCTGACACAGAACTCTGGCGCAACCGGGACGGGGCGCACAGTGGCGGGCGCCCCCGAAACGGCGGGGGTTCCCGCGCGTCGTCCGTCTGCGTTAAGTAGAAGTGCGCATAGCGCCCGGGGGCCCGGACTGAGGAAGCTGCATCTTGCGACACGGCGGACGGAGCGCATCAATGGCCAGAACCCAGGACTACGGACTCGGCGAATTCACCTTCCCGCGCGGCTGGTTCATGGTCGCCGACGCGGCGGAACTGCAGGACCGCCCGCTGTCGCTGCGCTTCTTCGCGCGCGATCTGGTGCTGTACCGCGGTCGCGCGAGCGGCAAGCCGGCGCTGCTCGATGCCTACTGCCCGCACATGGGCACGCACCTCGGCACCAATACCACCTCTTACATCGTGCGCGACAACGTGCACGTCGACGGGGACGGCATCCGCTGTCCGTACCACGGCTGGCGCTTTCGCCCCGACGGGGTCTGCGATGACATCCCGGGCTTGCGCGGCGCGATCCCCAAGGCCGCGTGCGTGCGCAGCTGGACGGTGCACGAGAGCATGGGCGTGATCTGGGTGTGGTACGACGAGGAGGGCCTGGCGCCGCAGTGGGCGCCCCCGGAGCTGCCCGAGTGGGCCGACCCCGCCTGGGTGCACTGGCAGATCGATCACCTGGGCACGCTGCCGATCCACGGCCAGGAAGTGGTCGACAACATCGCCGACATGGCGCACTTCGGCCCGATCCACGGCCTGGATTTCGTCGAGCTGTTCGAGAACGAGTTCGAGGGCCACAAGGCCATCCAGCGCATGGTCGGACCGCATCGCACGCTGGTGGACGGGCAGGACAAGCTGCACACCGACACCACCTACCACGGGCCCGGGTACCTGCTGTCGCACATGAACGGCCGCTACCCCTCGGTCATCCTCATCGCCAACACGCCGGTGGAGGATGGCGTCACGCGGGCCTGGCATGCGCTCCTCGTGAAGTCGTCCCACGCCATCGCCAACGCGGACGACGTGGTCAGCGCGCGCATGTTCCAGGAAGCCAGCCGCCTCGCCTTCGCGCAGGACTTCGAGGTGTGGGCGCACAAGGCGCCGGCGCTGAAGATCCTGCAGGTCAACAGCGACGGCCCGTTCCACCTCGAGCGCATCTGGTACAAGCAGTTCTTCAACCGGCGGGCACGCGAGGCGGAATTCCAGAAGCGCGTCGGCGGCCTGCATCGCATCAAGGGCCCGCCGCTCACGCGCGCCGCGGCCGCCGGCGCGTGAAGGGCCCGGGAACGCGTGGCCGGCGGCTTCCGCGCGGCCGCCGATGTGAGCGCCTGACGTCGCCTGCTACAGTAGCGGCCCCTTGCCGGAGACCGCTGCATGCACCGCACATTGCTCCTTGCCACCGTGGGCTCGCTCTTCGCCGTGGCCCCGATCGCCATCGCGACGGCGGGGGTGCCGGCCTACATCGGCGCGGCGGTCAACGACAAGTCGCGGCCCGCGGCCGACGTGCAGCGCGACGGCGACCGCAAGCCCGCCTCGACCCTGGCGTTCGCCGGCGTTAAGCCCGGCGAGCAGGTGGCGGAGCTGATTCCGGGCGCCGGTTACTACACGCGCCTGCTGAGCCTCGTCGTCGGCCCGAAGGGCAAGGTGTATGCGCTCGTGAACCGCAAGCGCCCGGACGCGCCGGCCGATGCGCCCGAGCCCGCCGCGCGGCTCGCGCCGATCACCTCCGATCCGCACTACGCGAATGTCGTGGTGCAGACCATCAGCGCCGCGCAGCTCACCCTGCCGCAGAACGTGGACCTGGTGTGGACCTCGCTCAACTACCACGACTTCCACAACGTGCCTGACCTGAAAGTCACCGACCTGGACAAGGTGGTGTTCAACGCGCTCAAGCCCGGCGGCACCTACATCGTGATCGATCACGCCGCCGAGCCCGGCTCGGGGGTGCGCGATACCTCGACCCTGCACCGCATCGATGAGGCGGTGGTGAAGCAGGAGGTCGAGTCGGTGGGCTTCAAGTTCGTCGGCGAGAGCGTCGTGCTGCACAACCCGGCGGACGAGCACACCGCCAAGGTGTTCGACGCCAACGTCAAGGGCCACACCGACCAGTTCATGCTGAAGTTCCGCAAGCCGAAGTAAGCAGCGCGCACGTGCGCGGGTCCTCCGCGCCCGCGCAGTACTTCTCGAGCGCCGCGCGGAAGGGATTGCCGTCCGCACCGTCCGCCTGTGCGCGGGCGAAGAGCGTCATGCAGGAGCGGAACTTGAGGTCATCGGGATAGCCGAAGATCTCCCCGAGCGTGCGTCCGCTGAGCCCGTTCACCAGCTGCGTGCACTCGCGCAGGCGCGCCCCGAGGAGTGCGTGCGCCAGATAGGCACGCGCCTCATCGAGGGAGCGGATTGCGTAGTCCCGCGCGGTGGCGCTGCTCCCCAGGCCCTCGAGCTGCGGAAAGATGAACCACATCCAGTGGGTGCGCTTGGCGCCGCGCGCCAGCTCGGCATGGGCCTGCGCGTAGCTGCGCGCCTGCGCGCGCACGAAGCGATCGAGGTTGAAGGGATCCGACACGCAGCTGCCCCGGGTGTCCCGCACGGTTGCGCGGACCAGTCTAAGGGATGCTTGAGAGACCGGCGCCCCTCAGGCAGCTGGCGCTGCACGGGGCCGCCTGGCGGTCACTCAGTCGGCCGCGGCGGGCACTCCGGGCAGTGCGGGCGGCTTCGTCGCGCGAAAACTCGGCCGTGTCGCGTGCTGCGCGTAGTAGCGCGACAGCGCCGGGGACTGCCCGAACGCGGCGGCACTCTCGGGAAAGATCCGCAGGTAAGCGAGCATCGGCATGAGGAACATGTCGGCCACGGAGAAGGCGTTGCCGGCGAGGTAGCCGCTCGCCACCGCCCGGTCCACGCTGCCGATGGCGGTGCGCACGCCGGGGAGCAGGGCGTTGATGACCTCGGGGTCGGGGCGCCCGCCCGCGCCCTTGGGGAAGGCGTTCGCCTGCAGGTAGCCCCCGAGCGCCGGGAAGATGTTCGAGACCACCGCGCTCGCCCACTGGCGGATGCGCGCGGCCGCGCGCGGCTCCGCGGGAAAGAGCCGCGGGCCGGGGAAGACCGCATCGACGTACTCGATGATGGCACTCGATTCGAACAGCTCGAAGTCCTCATGGCGCATCACCGGGATCTTGCCGAACGGGCTGATCGCGAGCACCGGCGGGGAGTGGGGCGCGGCGACGGTGAGCGCGTAGGGGACGCCCTTCTCCTCGCAGGCGAGCCGCGCGGCCCGCACGAACACGGAAGGGGCAGCACCGATCAGTTCCAGCATCACGGGGTCTCCATTGGAGTGCGCGGCGCGGCGCTTCAGGACTTGCGCAGCACCAGCACGAAGCGGTCGGTCTTGCCGACCATCGGTCCTTTGTAAGTGATCGCATCGCGCGGGTCATCCGGGCGGCGCAGTGCGTCGCTCCGGCCGATCACCTTGAACCCGTGCTTCTCGAAGTCCGCCTGCGCGAACGCCTCATCGATGCGATGCAGGCTGCCCGCCGCGGCGCTGCCGGTGCCGGGCTTGGCCGAGTGGTCGACCAGAAGGAGCACGCCGCCGGGCTTGAGCACGCGCGCCACCTCATCGAGCACGCGGCTGACGTCGTAGCGCGGCCAGTGATCCTCGGGATCCTCGGACACCCAGTAGAGGTCGTGGTACACCTTGATGAGCAGCACGGCATCGAGCGAGTGCGGCGCCACGCTCAGGTGCTCGAGGTCCTCGACGCGGTGTTCGACGTTCGGCAGGCGCGCGGTGCGGGTCTGCCACTTGCCCTCGCTCCAGGTTTCAAAGGCCTGGTTGTTCACCAGGTACACTTTGCCCTTCGGGCCGACGATGTAGCTGAGCAGCTCGGCGTAGTAACCCGTGCCGCCCATGACGTCGGCGACCTGCATGCCGGGCTTGATGCCGGCGAGCCGCAGGACTTGCGCCGGGTGATCGAGCGCGTCGCGCTGCACGTCCTTCTCGGGTCGCCCCGCGTGTGCGACGGCCTCGTCGTAGATGTCGGCACGACCCGCGGCGCTCGCGAGCGCGGCGAGGGCGAGCAGGGCAAGAACGCTCAGGTGGCGCAGCCGGGACACGGGCATGGTTTCAGCTCCCCTTGGACGGATGGACCGATTATGGACCGCGCCCGTCGCGCGCAGGCGGCGCGCTGCGACGGAACGAGCGGATCTCAGCCACGAGATGCCGCCAGCGGCTTGTCGAAGAGCCCGTAGCCGGTGCGGGCCTGATAGCCGCGGCGCGCGTAGAAGGCGCGCGCCGCGTCGTTGTCCACCGCCAGCTGCAGCTGCAGTCGCACGCAGCCGGCACGCGCAAGCGCCCCTTCCGCCGCGGCGAGCAGTTCGCTCCCCAGGCCCGCACCGCGCGCCTCGGGCAGCACGAAGAACTCGTCGATCTCGGCCATCAGGCCCTGGTGCTCGAGGCTCACGACGTACACCAGCACGAGGTAGCCGCACAGCGAGCCGGCGCGCTCGGCCACCCACACCTGCCCGCGGGCGCTGCCGCCGGTGAGTTCCTGCAGCAGCAGCTCCAGGCGCAGCGCATCGAAGGTTCCTAAGCCCTCGAACTGCCAGTAGCGGCGCACGAGTGCGAGCAGCTGCGGGACATCGCTCGACTGGGCGCAGCGCACGGCCACGGCGCGCCCCTTCAGGCCGGCAGCGCCGCGGCCAGCTGCACCTGGTTGCGCCCCGAGCGCTTGGCGGCATACACGGCGGTGTCGGCGTGGGCGATCAGGTGCTGGCCCCACACCTCGAGGGTGTCCGAGGCGGCGACCCCGATGCTGCAGGTGAGCTGGATCGGTCCGGCGTGGCCCTCGATGCGGATGTCGGCGACGCGGCGGCAGATGCGCTCGGCGATGGGCTGCGCGGCGGCCGCATCCGCGCCATACAGGATCACGACGAACTCCTCGCCCCCATAGCGGCCGATCACATCCGACTGACGCAGCTCCGCCTGGATCGGCGGGATGATGCCCGCGAGGCACGCATCCCCGGCGGCGTGGCCGTAGGTGTCGTTGATCTGCTTGAAGTGGTCGAGATCGAGGAACAGCACCGAGATCGGCAGCTTGCGCGCCGCCGCGCGCAGGCAGGCGGAATCGAGCCGCTCGATCAGCGAGCGGCGGTTGAGGACCCCCGTGAGCGGGTCGGTCTGCGCGCGCCGCTCGGCATCGGTGAGGGCGAGGGACTGCTGGCGCACGTGATCGGACACCCCCAGCGCGATCAGCACGGCGGCGGCGACCATCGAGGGCGCGAGCCCGTAGTAGACGATGCCCTCGGCACTGTCGGCGCGGGTGTAGAGCAGGCGCACCGCGGTCGCGATCTGGAAGATGCACAGCAGGCTCCAGGCGATCAGGAACCAGCCGGCGGCGCGGTTGCCGCCGCGCCGCCAGGCGAGGAAGGCGACCACCAGCGTGAGCACCGCGGAGCCGACGAACATCAGGTCCCCGATGCGCGCGATCACGACCCCGAAACCGAACACCCGCAGCACGTTCGACACCGTGAGCACGCCAAAGGCGACCGCGAGCCAGCCGAAGGCGCTGTAGATGCGCGGCGAGAAGATCTTGAGGTTGGCGAACTCGCGCACGAACAGCGCCGCGACCGCGGCACTCAGCGCCACCGGCACGTTGTAGGCGTAATTGGCGAAGGGCCGCGCCCAGGAGAGCAGCGGCCAGGTGAAACCCTGCCCCGAGAAGTAGGCCAGATACAGCGCCTGCAGCAGAAAGACGCACCCGTAGAGGGGGTAGATCTGGTCCTTGAGCACCAGGCGGATGAGGAGCGCGGACAGCCCCATCGCCACCAGTGCCCCAAACGCCATGTCGATGATCCAGGCATGGGCGGAGGCGCCCTGCAGCAGGTAGTGCAGGGTCGAGGCCGAGAACTTAAGGTCGGTGACCGCCCGCCCGAGCCGGGTCACCCGCGCGTAGAGGGACCCGGCGTCCAGGCCTGCGGGCAGGGCGAACTCCTTTTCCTCCGCGCCGCCGAACTTCGGGATGGTGCCGGTCAGGGGCAGGCGCACCAGGCGGCGGGCCTTGCGGCCCCACAGCTCGACCTGCTGGTCGAGCCCGGAGCGGGCCAGCACCACCTCGCTCTCTCCCTCGGGGACGGGGGGCGGCTGCGCCAGGTGAAACCAGTGGGCGCCGGTCATGAGGTGCGAGCCGCGCACCGTATAGGGCACGAAATGCCCATCCTGCTCCCCGTCGGCGACGGCCTCCGGGGGCGGATCGCCCACCTCGGGCTCCAGGAGGGTGGCCGGCACGGGAAGCTCGCCGGCCTCCGGGAGGGTCGTGGGGGCGGATACCGGGGTGCCCGCGGCCGGGTCCGCGGCGGCGACATATAAAGGAAGGGCGATGGCCAGGCTCAAGAACCCGCTCGCCAGGAGCGCTTTAAACACGTAATCCCTGCTGGGCCTTCCAAGGCCTGAATTTGCCGGATCAGCCATGGGGCCGGCATCTTGAAGCGCCTCCACCCCACGGGCTGCATTATCCACCAAACCGTCTTTGGCTGCCGGTTGACACCCACCGGGGTCAAACCTAGAATCGCCGGCCTTGTCGGGGCGGCCCTTCGAATCGCCGACCCGGAAACAGCGACTTCCGAAGCTCCGGGCCGCCTCCAGCAGGCGGCCCGGTGTTCTTCGCAGGTCGCTTTATCGCGCGAGTCCAACCGACTCCCGCACGCTTTGGAGAGCAACAGAACGATGGCGACCACCGGTCAGCTCATCCGGCAACCGCGCCGGACGAAGGCAGAGAAAACCAAGGTACCGGCGCTCGGGGCCTCTCCCCAGAAGCGCGGTGTGTGCACCCGCGTCTATACCACGACGCCCAAGAAGCCGAACTCGGCCCTGCGCAAGGTCGCGCGCGTGCGGCTCACCAACGGCTACGAGGTCAGCAGCTACATCGGTGGCGAAGGCCACAACCTGCAGGAGCACTCGGTGGTGCTCATCCGCGGCGGCCGCGTCAAGGACCTGCCGGGCGTGCGCTACCACACGGTGCGCGGGACGCTCGACTGCGCCGGGGTCAGCGAGCGCAAGCAAAGTCGCTCCAAGTACGGCGCCAAGCGCCCGAAGAAGTAAGGAGTAGGTAAACCATGTCCCGTCGAGCCCAAGCTCCGGTCCGCACCATCCTGCCGGACCCCAAGTTCAACAACCTGATGCTGGCGAAGTTCATGAACGTCGTCATGAAGAGCGGCAAGAAGTCCGCCGCCGAACGCATCATCTACGGCGCCCTGGACCGCATCAGCGAGAAGACCGGCAAGCCCGGCGCCGAGGCCATCGACGTGCTGGCCACCGCGCTCGACAACGTGAAGCCGGTGGTCGAGGTGAAGTCCCGCCGCGTCGGTGGCGCCACTTATCAGGTGCCGGTTGAAGTTCGGTCTCAGCGTCGCCAAACACTGGCTATGCGCTGGGTCATCGAGTCCGCCCGCGACCGCAGCGAGAAATCCATGGCCTTTCGCCTGGCGCACGAGCTGATGGACGCCTCCGAGAACCGGGGCGCCGCCGTGCGCAAGCGCGAGGACACTCACCGCATGGCCGAGGCCAACAAGGCCTTTGCCCACTACCGCTGGTAAGCGAAAGGATATTGAATCGTGGCACGCGCGACGCCCATCGAGCGCTACCGGAACATCGGCATCTCCGCGCACATTGACGCGGGGAAGACGACGACGACCGAGCGCATCCTGTTCTACACCGGCGTCTCGCACAAGATCGGAGAGGTTCACGACGGCGCGGCCGTGATGGACTACATGGAGCAGGAACAGGAGCGCGGCATCACCATTACCGCCGCCGCCACCACCTGCTTCTGGAAGGGCATGGACCAGTCCTTCCCCGAGCACCGCATCAACATCCTGGACACCCCCGGGCACGTCGACTTCACCATCGAGGTGGAGCGCAGCTTGCGCGTGCTCGACTCGGCCGTGGCGCTGTTCTGCGCGGTCTCCGGCGTGCAGCCGCAGTCCGAGACGGTGTGGCGGCAGATGAACAAGTACGGCGTGCCGCGCATCGCATTCGTCAACAAGATGGACCGCGCGGGGGCGAACTTCTTCCGCTGCGTCGACCAGATCAAGACGCGCCTGCGCGCCAACCCGCTGGTCATCCAGCTGCCGATCGGCGCCGAGGACAACTTCGAGGGCGTCATCGACCTCATTCGCATGAAGGCCATCTACTGGGACATGGAAACCCAGGGGATGAAGTTCGAGTATCGCGAGATCCCCGAGAACCTGAAGGCTCAGGCCCTCGAGTACCGCGCCAAGATGATCGAGGGCGCCGCCGAGGCCAACGACGACCTGATGCACAAGTACCTCGACGGCGCGGAGCTGTCCGAGCAGGAGATCCGTCTGGGCCTGCGCCTGCGCGCGGTCCGGAACGAGGTCGTGCTGTGCATGTGCGGCACGGCCTTCAAGAACAAGGGCGTGCAGGCGCTGCTCGATGCAGTCATCGAGTTCATGCCCTCGCCGATCGACATGCCGGATGTGAAGGGCATGAACGATGACGGCGACCCGGACACCCGCACGGCGAGTGACGACGCGCCGTTCTCCGCGCTCGCCTTCAAGATCCTGAACGACCCGTTCGTCGGCAACCTGACCTTCTTCCGCGTGTACTCGGGCGTGCTCAACTCCGGCGACACCGTGTACGTGCCGACCAAGGACAAGAAGGAGCGCATCGGCCGCCTGCTGCAGATGCACGCCTCCGATCGCACCGAGATCAAGGAAGTGCGCGCCGGCGACATCGCCGCGGCGGTGGGACTGAAGGACGTCATCACCGGCGACACGCTCTGTGACCTGGACAAGATCATCACGCTGGAAAAGATGGAGTTCCCGGCGCCGGTCATCTCGGTCGCCGTGGAGCCGAAGACCAAGGCCGACCAGGAAAAGATGGGACTGGCGCTGCAGCGCCTGGCGAAGGAAGACCCCTCGTTCCGCGTGCACACCGACCAGGAGTCCGGCCAGACGATCATCTCCGGCATGGGCGAGCTGCACCTGGAGATCATCGTCGACCGCATGAAGCGCGAGTTCAAGGTCGAGGCGAACGTCGGCAAGCCGCAGGTCGCCTACCGCGAGACCATCCGCGGCAAGGTCGATTCCGAAGGCAAGTTCGTGCGCCAGTCCGGCGGACGCGGCCAGTACGGCCACGTGTGGCTGACGCTGGAGCCGAACGAGCAGGGCAAGGGCTACGAGTTCATCAACGGCGTGGTCGGCGGCAGCGTGCCGCGCGAATACGTGCCGGCGGTGGACAAGGGCATCAAGGAAGCGGTCGAGACCGGCGTCATCGCCGGCTACCCGATCGTGGACGTGAAGGTCACCCTGTTCGACGGCTCGTACCACGACGTCGATTCGAACGAGATGGCCTTCAAGATCGCCGGCTCCATGGGCTTCAAGGAAGGCTTCCGCCGTGCCAAGCCGGTGCTGCTCGAGCCCATCATGAAGGTCGAGGTCGTGACCCCCGAGGAATACTCGGGTGACGTGATCGGCGACCTCAACCGCCGCCGCGGCCAGATCACCGGCATGGACGAGTCGCCGGCCGGCAAGGCGATCACCGCCGACGTGCCGCTGTCGGAGATGTTCGGCTACGCGACGACCGTGCGCTCCATGAGCCAGGGGCGCGCGACGTTCACGATGGAATTCGCCAAGTACGTGGAAGTGCCGCCGAACATTGCCGACGGCATCATCAAGAAGTAACCGCAAAAGTTAAGAGCTAAAGAGTCGAGGAAGTACCGCCATGTCCAAAGAGAAATTCGAGCGCAGCAAGCCGCACGTGAACGTGGGCACGATTGGTCACGTGGACCACGGCAAGACGACGCTGACGGCGGCGCTGACGAAGGTGATGGCCGAGACCTACGGCGGCACGTTCATGGCGTACGACCAGATCGACAAGGCCCCCGAGGAGAAGGCGCGCGGGATCACGATCTCGACCGCGCACGTGGAGTACCAGTCCAAGAACCGCCACTACGCGCACGTGGACTGCCCCGGGCATGCGGACTACGTGAAGAACATGATCACGGGAGCTGCGCAGATGGACGGGGCGATCCTGGTGGTGTCGGCGGCGGACGGCCCGATGCCGCAGACGCGCGAGCACATCCTCTTGGCGCGCCAGGTGGGCGTGCCCTACATCGTCGTGTACATGAACAAGGCGGACATGGTCGACGACAAGGAGCTCTTGGAGCTGGTGGAGATGGAGGTGCGCGAGCTGCTGACGACCTACAAGTTCCCCGGCGACAAGACCCCGATCGTGATCGGCTCGGCGCTCAAGGCGCTGGAAGGGGACAAGAGCGACATCGGCGTGCCCTCGGTGGTGAAGCTGGTGGAGGAGATGGACCAGTACATCCCGGTGCCCAAGCGCGAGGTGGACAAGCCCTTCCTGATGCCGGTGGAGGACGTGTTCTCCATCTCCGGGCGCGGCACGGTGGTGACGGGGCGCATCGAGCGCGGGATCGTGAAGGTGAACGATGAGGTGGAGATCGTGGGGCTGAAGGCCACGGTCAAGACCACCTGCACCGGGCGTGGAGATGTTCCGCAAGCTCCTGGACGAGGGGCAGGCCGGGGACAACGTGGGGGTGCTCTTGCGCGGCACCAAGCGCGAGGAAGTCGAGCGCGGGCAGGTGCTGGCCAAGCCCGGTTCCATCACCCCGCACACGAACTTCGAGTGCGAGGTGTACGTGCTGTCCAAGGAAGAGGGCGGTCGTCACACCCCCTTCTTCAAGGGCTACCGTCCGCAGTTTTACTTCCGCACCACGGACGTGACGGGGCTGATCGAGCTGCCCGCCGGGGTGGAGATGGTCATGCCCGGAGACAACATCAAGATGACGGTCGAGCTGATCAGCCCGATCGCCATGGAAGACGGACTGCGCTTTGCGATCCGTGAGGGCGGCAAGACCGTCGGCGCGGGCGTCGTGTCCAAGATCCTCAAGTGATGACGGCGAGCTGGAGTTAAGGCCATGGCTAATCAGAACATCCGTATCCGACTGAAGGCGTTCGACCATCGCCTCATCGACAGCTCGGCCCGCGAAATCGTCGAGACCGCCAAGCGCACCGGCGCGACCGTCAAGGGGCCGGTGCCGCTGCCGACCAAGATGGAGCGCTTCACGGTGCTCGTCTCCCCGCACGCGGACAAGGACGCGCGCGACCAGTTCGAGCTGCGCACCCACAAGCGCCTCATGGACATCATGAACCCCACCGACAAGACGGTGGATGCGCTCATGAAGCTCGAGCTCCCGGCCGGCGTCGACGTGCAGATCAAGCTGAATTGAGGGGTCGGTAGAGACAGGGCCGCCTGCCGAGGGCCCGCGAGCGCATCAGCGCCGGATAAAGACGAAGGGTTGATTGGGATTTGAGGCGCGCCTATACTGCGCGCCCTTTTTGGCCCCCGCCTGTATGCGGGGGCGTCGCTTTAAAGCGGCATCGGGCGAGGTTGGGGCATTCGGGCTCCAAGACCACTCGAGACGAGCGCGAGCCAGTCCGGCTTAGCGTAAATCTCCTGTTGTCTCAATAACTTACGCTCTATGCCAGTGGCCCCGGACCGCCAATCGCAGCGGTACGGGATGAGAGAGGAATGACATGGCAATCGGTTTGGTCGGCCGCAAAGTCGGCATGACCCGCATCTTCACGGATGCCGGTGAGACGGTGCCCGTCACCGTGATCGAGGTTCTTCCGAACCGCGTCACGCAGGTGAAGGGCAAGGACAAGGAAGGCTATCGCGCCGTGCAGGTGACCTACGGCACGCGGCGGCCGTCTTTGTATTCCAAGGCCGTCACCGGGCACTACGCGCGGGCCAACGTGGCGCCGGGCAAGGCGCTGGTGGAATTTCGCCTGGCCGATGCCGAGCAGTCCGAGCTCGCCGTCGGGGCCGAGATCAAGGCCGACGTCTTCAAGGAAGGCCAGAGCGTGGATGTCACCGGCACCACCATCGGCAAGGGCTTCGCGGGCGTCATGAAGCGCCACAACTTCGGCGGACTGCCGGCAACGCACGGCGTGTCCGTGTCGCACCGCTCCCCCGGATCGATCGGCCAGCGCCAGACGCCGGGCCGCGTATTCAAGGGCCGGCGCATGTCCGGCCACATGGGCGTCGTGCGCCGCACGACCGAGAACCTGAAGGTCGTCGTCGTCGACCTCGATCGCAACCTCCTCCTGATCCGCGGCGCGGTGCCCGGCTCGGAGGGCGGCCAGGTGCTGGTGCGTGCCTCCCTCAAGGCCGGCCGTCGCGCCCTGCGCCGGACCGTGGCGCCGCTGAAGGCCGGCAACGCCGCGTCGAAGGACCCGGCCAAGGCCGGAAAGAAGTAAGCCATGGAACTGAAGCGAGTGAATGGCTCCGCCGCGCTGCCGGTTTCCGAGGCGGCGTTCGGCCACAAGTTCAACGAGGCCCTGGTGCACCAGGTGCTGACCGCGTACCGCAACGCCGGGACGCGCGGGCACCAAGGCGCAGAAGTCGCGCGCCGAAGTGCGCGGCGGCGGCAAGAAGCCCCATGCCCAGAAGGGCACCGGCCAGGCGCGCGCGGGCTCCTCGCGCTCGCCCATCTGGGTCGGCGGCGGGCGCACCTTTGCGGCCAAGCCGCGGGATTTCGCGCAGAAGGTGAACCGCAAGATGTATCGCGGCGCGCTGCGCTCGATGCTCTCGGAGCTGGCGCGCACCGAGCGCCTGCTGGTCACCGACGCGATCGACCTGGAAGCCCCCAAGACGCGCCTGCTCGCCAACCAGCTCAAGCAGTGGCAGCTGCCCTCGGTGCTGATCGTGGTCGAGGCGCAGGACGAGAAGCTCTACCTCGCCGCGCGCAACCTCGTGCACGTCGAGGTGATCGAAGTGACCGCGCTCAACCCGCTCTCGCTCGCCGCCTACGACAAGGTGCTGATGACCGTCGGCGCGGTGAAGCTGCTCGAGGAGCGCCTGCAATGAACCGCGAACAGCTGATGAGCGTACTCATCGCTCCGCACGTGACCGAGAAGACCTCGCTCGCGATGCAGAACCACAACCAGTACACCTTCCGGGTGCGTCGCGAGGCGACGAAGACGGACGTCAAGAAGGCGGTCGAGCTGATGTTCGACGTCAAGGTCAAGGGCGTGCAGGTCGTGAACGAGCCGGGCAAGACGCGCCGCTTCGGCCGCACGATCGGGCGCACGCAGGACTGGAAGAAGGCCTACGTGAGCCTGCAGTCCGGCCAGACGATCGACTACGAAGCCCGCGCCAAGACCTAAAGGACGCAGCATGGCTCTCATCAAGTACAAGCCGAGGACCCCGGGGCAGCGCGCGGTCATCAAGGTCGACCGCTCGCACCTGCACCGCGGCGGCCCGCTCGAGTCGCTCACCGCGCACCAGAACAAGACCGGCGCGCGCAACCACTTCGGCCGCATCACCACGCGCCACCAGGGCGGCGGCTCGCGCCAGAAGTACCGGCTCATCGACTTCAAGCGCGACAAGGACGGCATCGCCGGGGTGGTCGAGCGGCTCGAGTACGACCCGAACCGCACCAGCCACATCGCGCTGGTGAAGTATTCGGATGGCGAGTGGCGCTACATCCTCGCCACCAAGGGCATGCAGCCGGGCGATGAAGTGCGCTCGGGCGCGGACTCCCCCATCAAGTCGGGCAACGCCATGTCGCTGCGCCACATCCCGGTGGGCTCAATCATCCACAACGTGGAGATGAAGCCCGGCCGCGGCGGCCAGCTGGCGCGCAGCGCCGGCGCCTCGGTGAGCTTCACCTCGCGCGAGGGCATCTACGCGTTCCTGCGGCTGAAGTCCGGCGAGACGCGCAAGGTGCACATCGACTGCCGCGCCACCCTGGGCGAGGTCGGCAACGATGAGCACAACCTGCGCAGCTACGGCAAGGCGGGCGCCAAGCGCTGGCGCGGCATCCGCCCGACGGTGCGCGGACTGGCGATGAACCCGGTCGATCACCCGCACGGCGGCGGCGAGGGCAAGTCCGGCCAGGGCAACCCGCACCCGGTGTCGCCCTGGGGCCAGAACACCAAGGGACTCAAGACCCGCCACAACAAGCGCACGGACGGCATGATCGTCCAGCGCCGTAAGAACCGCATCCGTTAAGGGGCGTAAAGCAACATGCCACGTTCACTGAAGAAAGGCCCGTTCGTCGACCTGCACCTCGCCAAGAAGGTGCAGGTGGCTTCTGCCAAGAACGACCGCAAGCCGATCAAGACCTGGTCGCGCCGCTCGATGGTGATCCCGGAGATGGTCGGGCTCACGATCGCGGTGCACAACGGCCGCCAGCACATCCCGGTGCTGATCACCGAGAACATGGTCGGCCACAAGCTCGGCGAGTTCGCCCCCACGCGCACCTTCAAGGCGCACTCGGGCGATCGCAAGGTGGAGGCGTCCGCGTAAGGCCATGCAAATCACGTCCACACTGCGCCACGCGCGCATCTCCCCGCAGAAGTGCCGCCTGGTGGCCGACGTCGTGCGCGGCCAGCCGGTCGGCAATGCGCTCGCGACGCTGAAATACATGCCGAAGAAGGGCGCCGAGCTCGTGCGCAAGGTGCTCGCCTCCGCGGTCGCCAACGCCGAGCACAACCACGGCGCGGACATCGATGAGCTCAAGGTGAGCCTCATCCACGTGGACGAGGCGCCGACCTTGAAGCGCTTCATGGCCCGCGCCAAGGGACGCGGCGCGCGCATCATCAAGCGCAACAGTCACATCACCGTCGGGGTTTCCGACGGCAAGAAGGATTAACGCATGGGTCAGAAGGTCAATCCGATCGGGATACGCCTCGGGATCACCCGCGACTGGACCAGCCGCTGGTATGCCGGCAAGCGCCAGTTCCCGATCCACGTGCACACGGACTTCCGGGTGCGCGAGTTCCTCAAGGAACGCCTGAAGGAAGCTTCCGTCAGCCGGGTGCTGATCGAGCGCGCCGCCAAGAAGGTGAACATCACCATCCAGACGGCCCGTCCCGGCATCGTCATCGGCAAGAAGGGCGAGGACATCGAGAAGCTGCGCCAGGAGACGGCCACGCTCTTGGGCATGTCGGTGAACGACGTGCGCCTGAACATCGCCGAGATCAGAAAGCCCGAGCTCGACTCGCAGCTGGTGGCCGATTCCATCGCGCAGCAGATCGAGAAGCGCGTGATGTTCCGCCGCGCCATGAAGCGCGCCGTGATGAGCACCATGCGCTCCGGGGCCCTCGGGCGTGAAGGTGCGCGTATCCGGGCGCCTGAACGGCTCGGAAATCGCGCGCACCGAGTGGTACCGCGAGGGTCGCATCCCGCTGCACACCTTCCGTGCCGACATCGATTACGGCCTGTCTGAGGCCCAGACCACCTATGGCGTCATCGGCGTGAAGGTGTGGATCTTCAAGGGCGAGGTGTTCGACAAGGCCGAGCTCGCACAGCAGGCTGCCGCCGCGGAGGCCGAGGCCGCACCGGCTGCGGCCGCTGCCGCCCCGCGCGTCCGGCCGCTGCCGCGCCGGCCGCCCCCGAAGCTGCGCCGCCCGCGCAGGCTTAAAGGCGACAGGTCATGCTCCAGCCCAAACGCACCAAATACCGCAAGCAGTTCAAGGGCCGCAACGGCGGCCTGGCGCAGCGTGGCAGCAACGTCTCCTTCGGCGAGTTCGGCCTCAAGGCCACGAGCCGGGCGCGCATGACGGCGCGCGAGATCGAGGCGGCGCGCCGCGCGATGGCGCGCTACGTGAAGCGCGGCGGCCAGATCTGGATCCGCGTCTTCCCGGACGTGCCGATTTCCAAGAAGCCCCTCGAGGTCCGCATGGGCTCGGGCAAGGGCAACGTCGAGTACTACGTCGCGCGCGTGCAGCCCGGCAAGGTGCTCTTCGAGATGGAAGGCGTGGATGAGGTGACGGCACGCGAGGCGTTCCGCCTGGCGGGCTCCAAGCTCTCCGTCTCCACCTCCTTCGTGAAACGGCAGGTGCGGTAATGAAAGTCGGACAGGTCAAGCAGTACCGCGAGAAGCTGCGCAAGCAGTCCCCGGCCGAGCTGGGCGAGGAGCTCGTGAAGCTGCGCAAGGAACAGTTCTCGCTGCGCATGCAGCGGGCCACCGGCCAGCAGCCCAAGCCCGCGCTGTTCGCGGACGCGCGCCGCAACATCGCGCGCGTGAAGACGGTGCTGCGGCAGCAGCAAGCGGCCAAGGCCGGAGGCAAGTAACCCATGAGCGCGGAAGAGACCAAGGTGGAATCGAAGGTAGAAGCGAAGGGCGCACGGCGGCTCACCGGGCGGGTGGTCAGCACCAAGATGCAGAAGACCATCGCGGTCGAGATCGAGCGTCTGGTGAAGCACCCGACCTATGGCAAGTTCATCCGTCGCACGACCAAGCTGCTGGCGCACGACGGCGAGAGCGCCGCGAAGGATGGCGACCTGGTCGTCATCACTCCCTGCCGTCCGATGTCGCGCCGCAAGTCCTGGGCGCTGCTCGAGATCGTCGAGAAGGCGCGCGATCGCTAAGCGATCCGCCGCGAAGTTTAGGAAAGAGCCATGATCCAGTTGCAGACAATGCTCCAGGCCGCTGACAACAGCGGCGCGCGCACCCTGATGTGCATCAAGGTGCTCGGCGGCACGCGCCGCCGCTACGCGACCGTGGGCGATGTCATCAAGGTGAGCGTCAAGGACGCCATCCCGCGCGGCAAGGTGAAGAAGGGCGAGGTCTACGACGCCGTGGTGGTGCGCACCAAGCGCGGCGTGCGCCGCGCCGACGGCTCGCTCATCCGCTTCGACGGCAATGCCGCCGTGCTCCTGACCAACAAGCTCGAGCCGATCGGCACGCGTATCTTCGGGCCGGTGACGCGTGAGCTGCGCAACGTGCAGTTCATGAAGATCATCTCGCTTGCTCCCGAGGTGCTGTGATGAAGAAGATTCGCAAAGGCGACCAGGTGATCATCCTCTCGGGCCGCGACAAGGGCCGGCGCGGGGCGGTGCTGCAGGTGCTCCCCGACGGCCGCGTGCTCATCGAGAGCGTGAACATGGCCAAGCGCCACACCAAGGGCAACCCGCAGGCCGGCAAGCCGGGCGGCATCATCGAGAAGGAAGTGCCGCTGCACGCCTCCAAGGTGGCGCTCTTCAACCCGACGTCCAAGAAGGGCGACCGCATCGGGGTGAAGACGCTGACCGACGGCAAGCGGGTGCGCTTCTTCAAGTCCAACGGAGAGATGCTCGACGCCTGAGGGCGTTGAGAGCGAGCAGTTATGGCAAGACTCCAACAGGTTTACCGCGAGACCATCGTTCCGAAGCTGCGCTCGGACCTGAAGATCGAGAACGTGATGCAGGTGCCGCGCATCAGCAAGATCACGGTCAACATGGGCGTGGGCGAGGCGGTCGCGGACAAGAAGATGATGGACGCGGCGGTGGCCGATCTGATCAAGATCACCGGCCAGAAGCCGCTCATCACCAAGTCGCGCAAGGCGATCGCGTCCTTCAAGCTGCGCGCGGGCCTGCCGATCGGCGCCAAGGTGACGCTGCGCGGCGCGCGCATGTACGAATTCCTGGACCGCCTCATCAACATCGCGATGCCGCGCATCCGCGACTTCCGTGGCGTGTCCCCGCGTTCCTTCGACGGCCAGGGCAACTACTCGCTCGGCGTGAAGGAACAGATCATCTTCCCCGAGATCCAGTACGACCAGATCGACCAGGTCCGGGGCATGGATATCACGATTACTACGACGGCAGAGGATGACCGTCACGGCCGAGCGTTGCTCGAGGCATTCAACTTCCCGTTCCGGAAGTAAACAGGACTACCAAGGTCTATGGCTAAGACGAGCATGGTCGAGCGCGAGAAGCGTCGCGCCGGGATCGTGAAAAAGTACGCGGCGAAGCGCGCGAAGCTCAAGGAGCTGATCCGCAGCCCCAAGAGCTCGCCCGAGGAGCGTCAGGCGGCACAGGCGGACCTGCAGAAGCAGCCGCGGGATGCCAGCAAGTCGCGCCAGCGCAAGCGCTGCGCCATCACCGGACGTTCGCGCGGCGTGTACCGCAAGTTCGGGCTGTCGCGGGTGAAGATCCGCGAAGTCGCGAACCGCGGCGAGATTCCGGGACTGACGAAGGCGAGCTGGTGAGGAACGCCGCATGAGCATGACCGATCCCATTGCCGATCTCCTGACGCGCATCCGCAACGGCCAGACGGCCGGCAAGAGCGAAGTGCAGCTGGCCTCCTCGCGCCTGAAGACGGCCATCGTCAAGGTGCTGAAGGACGAGGGCTACATCGCCGACTTCCGTCTGGATGCCGATTCCGGCAAGCCGCGCCTGACGATTGGACTGAAGTATTTCGAGGGGCGTCCCGTCATCGACCGCCTGGAGCGCGTCAGCCGTCCCGGCCTGCGGATCTACCGCGGCAAGGACGAGCTGCCGAAGGTCCTCGGCGGCATGGGGACCGTGATCGTCTCCACGCCCAAGGGCGTGATGACGGACAAGCAGGCACGCGCGAGCGGGCAGGGCGGCGAAGTGCTCTGCATCGTCGCCTAAGAGCCGTTCAAGAGAAGCACTATGTCGAGAATTGCCAAAGCGCCGGTCGATCTGCCCCAGGGCGTGACCGCCACCATCGCCGCGACCCAGGTGACCATCAAGGGCGCCAAGGGCTCGCTCAGCCTGCCGCTGTACCAGGGCGTCTCGGTCATCGAGAAGGAAAAGAAGCTCGAGATCAGCTTCGACGCCCCGGGAGCCCCGCGCACCCTGGCGGGCGCCACGCGGGCGCACCTCGCCAACATGGTGCGCGGCGTCACCAAGGGCTACGAGAAGAAGCTCGAGCTCGTGGGCGTCGGCTTTCGCGCCGCGGTGCAGGGCAAGGCGCTCAACCTGACGCTGGGCTTCTCGCACCCGGTGAGCGTGCCGATCCCGGAAGGCATCGCCATCGAGACCCCGAGCCAGACCGAGATCCTCATCAAGGGCATCGACCGGCAGAAGGTCGGTCAGGTGGCCGCCGAGATCCGCGACATCCGCCCGCCCGAGCCCTACAAGGGCAAGGGCGTGCGCTATGCGGGCGAGAAGATCACCCTGAAAGAGGGGAAGAAGAAGTGATTATCACGAAGAAGCAGCGGCGCCTGCGCCGCGCCGTGAAGTCCCGGACGCACATCCGCGAACTCGCGGTCGCGCGCCTGACCGTGCACCGCACCCCGAAGCACATCTATGCCCAGGTGACCGCGGCGGACGGCGCCAAGGTGATCGCCGCCGCCTCGACCACCCAGGAACAGGTGCGCGCGGGGCTCAAGGGCACCGGCAACGTGGAGGCGGCCAAGGCCGTCGGCCGCGCGATTGCCGAGCGCAGCAAGGCCGCGGGGGTCAGCAAGGTGGCATTCGACCGTTCCGGTTTTCAGTTCCACGGGCGCGTGAAAGCGCTCGCGGATGCGGCCCGCGAAGCGGGTCTTGAGTTCTAGGCAAAGGCACAGCACATATGGCGAGACCAGAGAAGGGCCAGTCGGCGGACGAGTTCGTCGAGAAGCTCGTGGCCGTGAACCGCACCGCCAAGGTCGTCAAGGGCGGCCGGCAGTTCGGCTTCACCGCGCTTACCGTGGTCGGGGACACCTCCGGCCGCGTCGGTTACGGCTTCGGCAAGGCACGTGAGGTGCCGGTGGCGATCTCCAAGGCCATGACCCAGGCGCGCAAGAACCTCGTCAACGTGGCGCTGCGGAACGATTCGCTGCACTACGCGGTCACGGGTAACCATGGAGCGACGCGCGTGTACATGCAGCCGGCCTCCGACGGTACCGGCGTCATCGCCGGCGGCGGCATGCGCGCGGTGCTCGAGTGCGCCGGGGTGCGCAACGTGCTCGCCAAGAGCTACGGCTCGCGCAACCCGATCAACGTCGTGCGCGCCACCATCAACGCGCTGGCGAAGATCCGCTCGCCCGAGGAAATCGCCGCCAAGCGCGGCAAGACACTCGATGAGATCACGGGCTGAATGCCATGGCAGACAAACAGATCAAGCTCACGCTGATGAAGAGTCTGCACGGACAGCTGCACAGCATTGCCGCGTCCGCGCGCGGACTGGGCCTGCGCCGCATCCGCCAGACGGTCACGGTCAAGGACACGCGCGAGAACCGCGGCATGATCAACGCCGCCGTGCACCTGCTGCGCGTCGAAGAGAAGGGTGCCTGAAGCTATGCGACTGAACACATTGAAACCGGCTCCGGGCGCGAAGCGCCCGCGCCTGCGCGTCGGCCGCGGCGCCTCCGCCGGCCAGGGCAAGACCTGCGGCCGCGGCACCAAGGGCCAGCGCGCGCGCAAGGGCGGCTACCACAAGGTCGGCTTCGAAGGCGGCCAGATGCCGATCCAGCGCCGCATGCCGAAGGTGGGCTTCCGCTCGGCCATGAAGCGCTCGCGCGCCGAGGTGCGCCTGGATGAGCTCGCCAAGGTCGAGGGCGCGGTGGTGGACCTCGCCGCCCTGATCAAGGCGAAGGTGGTGTCAGCGGGGACCGAGCGCGCCAAGGTGGTGCTCTCGGGCGAGATCAAGAAGGCCGTGACGCTCAAGGGCGTCGCGGTCACCAAGGGCGCGCGCGCGGCGATCGAAGCCGCCGGCGGCAAGATCGAGGCTTAGTCGGACAGGCAATGGCGACGACGGTCAGCAACACGGCTTCTTTCGGCGATGTCGCGCGCTCCAGCGAGCTGCGCGGCCGCCTGCTGTTCCTCATCGGCGCGCTCATCGTCTACCGCATCGGCACCTTCATCCCGGTGCCGGGCATCAACCCGGCCGAAGTGGCGCGCTTCTTCGGCGACCGCTCGAACACGATCCTCGGCATCGTGAACATGTTCTCCGGCGGTGCGCTCTCGCGCCTGTCGATCTTCGCCATGGGCGTCATGCCCTACATCTCCGCCTCGATCATCATCCAGATGATGTCGATGGTGGTGCCGACGCTCATGGAGCTGCGCAAGGAAGGCGAGTCCGGGCGGCGCAAGATCACCCAGTACACCCGCTACGGCACGGTGGCGCTGGCGCTGGTGCAGTCCTTCGCCGCCGCCGGCGCACTGGACAAGGGCGGCATGACGCTGATCCACGGCTGGCCGTTCATGCTCACCGCGACCGTCACCATGACCACGGGGACCATGTTCCTCATGTGGCTCGGCGAGCAGATCACCGAGCGCGGCATCGGCAACGGCATCTCGATGATCATCCTCTCGGGGATCGTGGCCGGCCTGCCGGGTGCCGTGGGCAACACCATCGAGTCGGTGAGCAACGGCGAAATGCAGGGCCCGTTTGCGCTGCTGCTGCTGCTGGTCGTGCTCGCCACCACTTACTTCGTGGTGTATGTCGAGCGCGCGCAGCGGCGCATCCCGGTCGACTACGCCAAGCGCCAGGTGGGGCGGCGCATGTACGCCGGCCAGTCGAGCCACCTGCCCTTCAAGCTCAACATGTCGGGCGTGATCCCGCCGATCTTCGCCTCCAGCCTGCTCTTGTTCCCGGCGACGCTCGCCAGCTTCGCCGGCACCGGCGCCACCGGCACCGTCAGCACCATCATGCAGAACGTGGCCGCCGCGCTCGGTTACGGGCAGCCGCTGCACCTGGTGATCTACGCTGCGCTCATCATCTTCTTCTGCTTCTTCTACACCGCGCTGGTGTTCAACGCGCGCGACACTGCCGACAACCTCAAGAAGTCCGGCGCCTTCGTGCGCGGCATCCGCCCGGGGCAGCAGACGGCCGAGTACATCGATGCGGTGCTGACGCGCCTCACCCTGTGGGGCGCCCTGTACGTCACCGCGGTGTGTCTGCTGCCGGAGATCCTGGTTTCCTGGAAGGGTGTGCCGTTTCACTTTGGTGGCACCTCGCTCCTCATCGTCGTCGTGGTGGTGATGGACTTCATCGCGCAGCTGAACGCGCACCTGATGTCGCATCAGTACCCGGGACTTCTCAAGAAGGCGAACCTGCTCGGCACCGGCCGCTCGGGTTCGGGTGGTCAATCATGAAAGTACGTCCGTCGGTCAAGAAGATCTGCAAGAACTGCAAGATCGTGCGCCGCCGCCGCGTGGTCTACGTCATCTGTACAGACCCGCGTCACAAGCAGCGCCAGGGTTGAGGTAAAGCAAGCATGGCACGCATCGCCGGCATCAACATCCCGATGAACAAGCACGTGTGGATCGGGCTCACGCACATCTATGGCGTCGGTCGCGCCCGCGCGCGCGCCACCTGCCTCGCGGCAGGGGTTGCGCCTTCCACCAAGGTGAAGGATCTCACCGAGGCGGAAGTGAACGCGATCCGCTCGCAGATCGCGAAGTTCGCGGTCGAGGGCGACCTGCGGCGCGAGGTCTCCATGAACATCAAGCGCCTGATGGACCTGGGTTCATGGCGCGGCATCCGTCACCGGCGCGGACTGCCGGTGCGCGGTCAGCGCACCCGCACCAACGCCCGCACCCGCAAGGGCCCGCGCAAGCAGGCCGTGAAACTGAACGCGCCTCCGGGCAAGGCATAAGGCTTAACACGACATGGCTGAAGAGAAAGCAAAGCAGGCCTCAGGCTCCGGCGCTCCCGCCGCGGCGGCCAAGAAGCCGAAGAAGGCGCGCAAGAACGTGCTCGATGCGATCGCGCACGTGCATGCCTCCTTCAACAACACGATCATCACGATCACCGACCGCCAGGGGAACACGCTCTCCTGGGCGACCTCCGGCGGCTGCGGTTTCCGCGGCTCGCGCAAGTCGACGCCGTTCGCCGCCCAGGTGGCAGCCGAGAAGGCCGGCGTCGCGGCGCAGGAGCACGGGGTGAAGAACGTGGAGGTGCGGGTCGGCGGCCCGGGCCCCGGACGCGAGTCCGCGGTGCGGGCGCTCAACAACTGTGGACTGAAGATCACCAGCATCTCGGACGTGACGCCGATCCCGCACAACGGGTGTCGTCCGCCGAAGAAGCGTCGGGTCTAGGGACAACGAGGACAACTATGGCGCGTTATTTGGGCCCCACGTGCAAGCTCGCTCGCCGCGAGGGCACGGATCTTTTCCTGAAGTCGGGCGTCAAGCCGCTCGAGAACAAGTGCAAGCTCAGCGTGCCCCCGGGGGGCATCAAGGGCGAGCGCCGCCAGCGCCTGTCCGACTACGGCCTGCAGCTGCGCGAGAAGCAGAAGCTGCGCCGCATGTACGGCGTGCTCGAGCGCCAGTTCGGCAACTACTACGTGGAAGCCGCACGCAAGTCCGGCGCCACGGGCGAGAACCTGCTGAAGCTCCTCGAGTGCCGCCTCGACAACGTGGTGTACCGCATGGGCTTCGCCGCCACGCGCGCCGAGGCGCGCCAGCTGGTGAGCCACAAGGCGATCACCGTGAACGAGAAGCCGGTGACCATCGCCTCCTATCAGGTGAAGGCCGGGGATGTGGTGCAGGTGCGCGAGAAGTCGCGCAAGCAGCTGCGCATCGCCAGCTCGCTCAACGTCGCGCAGCAGGTGGGGCTGCCGGACTGGGTCGAGGTCAACGACAAGGAGTTCCGCGGCGTGTTCAAGTCCGCCCCGGGACGCGAGGACATCCTGCCCGACATCAACGAGAACCTGGTCGTCGAGCTGTATTCGAAGTAAGCGTATCTGCTTGAATTTGGGGGCTCGCGCCCCAAGTGAGGCGGGTCCAACCGTGATTCTTTTGCGCCGGTCCTAGCGCCGGCAAGGTGAGACTGCAATGCAGGGATCAGTAGGCGAGTTTCTGAGGCCGCGTGTGGTGAAGGTGCAGCCGGTGGCCCCGCGCCAGGCGCGCGTGGTAATCGAGCCGTTCGAGCGGGGCTTCGGCCACACGCTCGGCAATGCGCTGCGGCGCGTGCTGCTGTCGTCGATGCCGGGCAGCGCGATCACCGAAGTGGAGATCGACGGCGTGCTGCACGAGTACACCAGCATCGAGGGGGTGCAGGAAGACGTGGTCGACATCCTGCTCAACCTGAAGTCCGTCGCCCTGAAGATGCACACGCGCGACTCCGCCGAGCTGCGGCTGCACAAGAAGGGCCCGGGCCCGGTGACCGCCGGCGACATCCAGACCGACCATGACATCGAGGTCGTGAACCCGGAGCTGGTGATCGCCAACCTGACCAAGGCGGGCGAGCTGTCCATGACGCTGCGCGTCGAGCGCGGCCGCGGCTACCGGCCGGCGGCCTCGCGCGTCGCCTTCGAGGAGCAGACGCGCCCGATCGGGCGGCTGCAGCTGGATGCCTCCTTCTCGCCGGTGCGGCGCGTGACCTACTCGGTCGACGCGGCGCGCGTCGAGCAGCGCACCGACCTCGACAAGCTGGTGATCGACATCGAGACCAACGGCACGATCGATGCGGAAGAAGCCATCCGCCGCGCCGGCAGCATCCTCAAGGACCAGCTGTCGGTGTTCGTCGACCTGCAGGGCGAGGAGGAAGCTTCCGCCAAGCCCTCCGAGATGCAGTTCGACCCGATCCTGCTGCGTCCCGTGGACGAGCTCGAGCTCACCGTGCGCAGTGCCAACTGCCTCAAGGCCGAGAACATCCACTACATCGGCGACCTGGTGCAGCGCACGGAAGTGGAGCTGCTGCGCACGCCGAACCTCGGCAAGAAGTCGCTCACCGAGATCAAGGAAGTGCTGCAGAGCCACGGCCTGATGCTCGGCATGCGCCTCGATGGCTGGCCGCCGGCGGGCCTGAAGCACGACGACGAGCGCGACGTCATCTAAGAAGTGAAGAGCGCGGGACCTGCCTCAGGCAGGTCCCGCAGCTTCCCGCGAGCGCGGGCAGCGTTGAGACAGAGCGAAGGGTTCTAACTTATGCGTCACCAACTTTCCGGCCGGCAGCTGTCGCGTAACAGCTCGCACCGTCAGGCGCTCATGCGCAACATGTCGGTATCGCTGCTGCGCCACGAGACGATCCGCACGACCCTGCCGAAGGCCAAGGAGCTGCGCCGCGTGGTCGAGCCGCTCATCACGCTCGCCAAGGTCGACGGGGACGCCAATCGCCGCCTCGCCTTCTCGCGGCTGCGCGACACGCAGGTCGTGGAGAAGCTGTTTGCCGACCTGGGTCCGCGCTTCAAGGCGCGACCGGGCGGCTATACCCGCATCCTGCGCATGAACCCGCGCCCCGGGGATTCCGCCCCCATGGCGCTGATGCAGCTGGTGGACGGCCCGGTACCGGTGGCGGCCGAGGAGCCCACCGAGGGCAAGAAGAAGACCGCGCGCCGCGCCAAGGCACCGGCCAAGGCGCCCGCCAAGGCCAAAGCCAAGGCGAAGGCGAGCGAGGAAGCCGCGGACGAGGCGCCGAAGAAGCGCACCCGCAAGAAGAAGACCGCCGCCTGAGGGCGGTTCCGGTCTTAGCTTTCCAGCTCACCGTACGGGCCGCCTTCTGAGGCGGCCCGTTCGTTTGCGCCCGCGGCGCGCTTTTCGCTAGGCTGGCCAGCCAACCGGTCCGGCCGCGCCGGGCAGCCGCGGCCATCAATAAATAAAAGGGGAGACGCCCGATGAGTTTCGCATCCGAGTTCAAAGAGTTTGCGATGAAGGGCAACGTCATCGACCTCGCCGTCGGTGTCGTCATCGGCGCCGCCTTCGGCAAGATCGTCAGTTCCCTGGTCGGGGACATCGTCATGCCGCTGCTCTCCCCGCTGCTGGGCAGCATCAACTTCAGCGACCTGGCGCTGCGGGTCGCCACCGATGCCGCCGGCAAGCCGGTGCTGCTGAAGTACGGCCTGTTCCTGCAGACCTGCCTTGAGTTCCTGCTCATCGCGCTGGCCATCTTCATCGTGATCAAGGGCATCAACCGCCTGAAGCGTCCCCATCCGGCCGCCCCGCCCCCACCGCCGACCCGGAGCGAACAATTGCTTCAGGATATCAAGGATATCCTCGCCATAAAGGCCTAATCTGTATCACTGGTGATTCAATCAGGGGTCCCGAGGGCCCCTGATGGCTGGGGGAGACTCCTAGGACAGCGCGCGGAAGGCCTCACGCGTGAGGTTCTCGCAGCCACTCGCCCCCACGGCCAGATCGTCCTCGATGCGGATGCCGCCGAAGCGGGAGAGCTCACCCACCCGGCTCCAGTTGATGCAGCCGGCGCGCGCGTCGGCGCGGGCGGCGTCCAGCAGCTGGTCGATGAAGTAGATGCCCGGCTCCATGGTGACGACGAAGCCGGGCTCGAGCACCCGCGTCAGTCGCAGGTACGGGTGCCCCTTGGGGCGCTCGATGTCCCCACCCTCGGGGGAGGCCATGAAGCCGCCCACGTCGTGCACCTCCAGACCCAGGAGGTGCCCGATGCCGTGCGGCAGGAAGACGCTCGTCACCCGCAGTGGCGAGCGCCTCCTCGACCGAGCACAGGATGAGGTCGGCATCGCGCAGGACTTCGGCGGTGCCCGCATGTGCGGCCAGGTGAATGTCGCGCCAGTCGGCCCCGGCGCGCACCCGGGCGCACAGGCTCTGCTGCATCTGGTCCATGCGCCGGATCAGCGCGGCGAAGTCCGGATCCTCGGCCGAGTAGGTGCGGGTGATATCGCTTGCGTAACCGGCGAACTCGGCGCCGGCATCGATCAGGAGCGAATAGCGCTCCGGCGGCGGCTGCCGTGCGAGCACCTGATAGTGCAGCACGGCGCCGCCCTCATTGAGCGCGATGATCGGGTTGTAGGGCAGCTCCTGCTCGCGCTGGCCGCAGGCGCGCAGGAAGGCCAGCTCGATCTCGAACTCCGAGGCACCGGCGCGGAAGGCCTCGGCGGCGGCCTGGTGCCCGAGCGCCCCGAGGCGGTTTGCCTCGCGCAGGCACACGAGCTCGTAAGGCGTCTTGGCCGCGCGGACATAATCCAGCCGGCGCATGAGCGCCGGCGGATTGACCGCGCGCACGCCCCAGGCGGCCAGCTCCGGCAGCGCATCGCCGAGGTAGGCCGTGCGCGAAAGATCCTTCGGCAGCTCGGCCCGTGCTGCGCTGCGATCGGCGACGCTGCGCACGTCGAAATGCTCGACCCAGTAGTCGCTCGGGGTCTGCGCCGCCTTGTACCAGTAGTCCCGCGGCTGGTGCAGCAGCAGCCGCGGGCGCGAGCCGGGCTGAAACCAGATGAAACTGTCGGGCGCATCGGCGAGCGGCGCCCAGACCTTGAAGGGCGCATGCGCTTCGAAGGGGTAGGTCCGGTCGTCCTGGAAGACCTCCAGGAGCGACCCGGAGTGCACCAGGAGCGCGGTGCAGCCCTCTTGCTCGAGCGCCTGCGCGGTGCGCGCACACAGCTGCGCCAGGTGAGGCCCGAAGGTGTTGGCAAGCTGGGTGCTGAGCGCGGCGGACATGGTTCAACCTCGAAATGGACGGCCAGGAGGACCTTCGGTTGTCGTCTTGCGCCGACAAATGGTGGGCCCCGGAGTTTCCAATCGTACCGGGACTTCTATAGAATTTGCCTTCCTTCGCTACTGGAACGGGGCGGGGAACGACCCCAACAGGTCGTAGTCTGAACCACACAACTCTTGCTTCCCTCGGGGTACCGATCGATGAACACCAAACTTGCTCTTAGCGCAATTATTGCCGCGCTGATGCTGACGGCCTGCGCGAAGCAGGAATCCGCAGGCACTGATCAGGCTGCCACTCCTCCTGCTGCTCCGGCCCCTGCGGCCACGGACTCCTCAGGCACGGCGGCACCGCCGGCTGCGCCTGATGCGGGCACCGCGGCTGCTCCGGCTGCTCCGGCTGAGTCCGGCGCTGCCACGCCGCCTCCGGCAGAGCCGCCGAAGCAGTAAGTCGCGCGCTTACGGCAATAGAACACGGCCCGGTCGGTTCGCGCGAAGCGAGCTGCCCGGGCCGTTTCTTTTTTTGCGGATCGCTTCCTGTTCTGAAGGACCCTCGCGGCGCGACAATTGTCTTAATTAGCTATGAGCGTGGTAGCAGTCAGTGTGCGCGATGCGCGGGCGGCGCCCGCCGACCGGCTGTGGATCCAGAGCGTCTACCGCGATTACCTCGATGATCTGAACCCCGGCACCGGGATCTTCCCGCGCCTGGGCGAGATCGGCCATCGCGAGCCCGACCAGATCGCACACTGGTTCGGCGATCCCAACACCTTCCCCCTCCTCATCATGCGCGGCGATGAGCCGGTCGGCTTCGCGCGCGTGCTGCGCGTGCTCGTGACGCAGGAACCGCGCATCGACTACCGCCTGGCGGAGTTCTTCGTCGCCCGCGCCCGGCGGCGCCTGGGGATCGGGCAGACCGCGGTGCAGCTGATCCTGTCGCGCTTTGCCGGTCGCTGGGAAATCACCGAGTACCTGCGCAACGCCGCGGCGGTGAGCTTCTGGCGGCGCGTGGTCGGCAGCTACACCCAGGGCCGCTACAGCGAGCGCGTCATGAACGGCGAAGTGCACCAGGTGTTCGTTTCCGGGGTGGCGCGCCCGTAGGCGCGCAGCTGCCGCAGCCGGCGGCGCGCAGCGTGAGCGCGCGCGCGTACCAGGCGGCGAAGCCGGGCAGGCGCTTCAGTCCCGGCAGCGCGCCGAGCGCCTCGAGCATCCGCAGGCGCAGCCGCGCGCTGCCGAGCCGCCAGATGCTGTAGAGCACGCTCGCCACCACGGCCACGCCCACCACCACGCCCTGCAGCAGAGCGCTCATGCCAGATGTCCGGCGCCGAGCGCGAGCGCCACGCGGTAGGTGACGAACGCCCCGGCGTACGCCAGCGCGAACAGGTACGCCGCCATGTAGAGTGGGTAGCGCCAGGAGTTGGTCTCGCGCCGCACCACGGCGAGCGTCGACAGGCACTGCGGCGCGAACACGTACCACGCGAGCAGCGACAGGCCGGTCGCGAGGCTCCAGCTGTGCGCGATCACGGGCGAGAGGGCGCCGGCGACTTCCTGCGTGCCGCCGGACATCGCGTACACCGTGCCGAGGGCGCTCACCGCCACCTCACGCGCCGCAAGTCCGGGCACCAGCGCGATCGAGATCTGCCAGTTAAAGCCGATGGGCGCGAACAGCACCCCGAGGCCGCGGCCGAGATAGCCGGCGATGCTGTACTGGATCGCCGGCCCGCTCGCCCCGGCCGGCGGCGCGGGGAAGCTCGCGAGGAACCACAACACCACCATCAGGCTCAGGATGATGGTGCCGACGCGCGTCAGGAAGATCCTGGCGCGCTCCCACAGTCCCACGATGAGGTTGGTGAGGTGCGGCAGGCGGTATTCGGGCAGCTCCAGCAGCAGCGGCCGGTATTCCCCGCGCGCCACCGTGCGCTTCATGACGAAGGCGACCGCGAGCGCGCTGACGACGCCGGCGACGTACAGCGCGAACAGCACCAGGCCCCTCAAGTTCAGCCAGCCGACGTAGTGCGCGGGGATGAACGCGCCGATCAGCAGCGCATACACCGGCAGCCGCGCGGAGCAGGTCATGAGCGGGGCGATCATGATGGTCGCGAGCCGGTCGCCGCGTGCCGGGATGGTGCGCGCCGCCATGATGCCCGGGATCGCACACGCGAAGCTCGACAGCAGCGGAATGAAGGCGCGCCCGGAGAGCCCGACGCGTCCCATCAGCCGATCGAGCATGAACGCGGCGCGCGGCAGGTAGCCGGAGTCCTCGAGCGCGAGGATGAAGGCGAACAGGATGAGGATCTGCGGCAGGAATACCAGCACGCTTCCCGCGCCGGCGATGACGCCATCGAGGAGGAGTCCGCGCAGCGGACCTGCCGGCAGGATGCCCGCGAGCCAGCCGTTCAGGCTCTGCACGCCCTCATTGATCAGATTCTGCGGCGCCTTCGCCCAGCTGAACACCGCCTGGAACATGAGGAACAGCACCGCGGCAAGGAGCGCAGGTCCTGCCACCGGGTGCAGCACCACCTGGTCGAGGCGGGCGAGGGCGGTGACGCGCGCCGGCACGCGGTATGCGGCTGCCTGCAGCACGCGGCGCACTTCGCGCTGCGTCGCCTCGATGTCGGCGGCGCTCGCGGAGGGGGCTTCCAGGCGCGCGTGCGCGCGGGCGCGCGCGGCGGCTGAAAAATCACAGTTGTCGATGGCTTCCAGGAGCGCGCGCTCGCCGCCGTTCTTCACCGCGACGGTGGGAATCACCGCGATCCCCAGGGCGTGCTCGAGCGCGATGCGATCGAGGTGGTAACCACGCTGCGCGGCCAGGTCGCTCATGTTGAGCGCCACGATCATGGGACGGCCCAGGCGCTTCAGTTCCAGCACCAGGCGCAGGCCCAGCCGCAGATTGGTGGCATCGACCACGCACACCAGAAGATCCGGCGCCGGCTCGCTCGCGTGGCGCCCGAGCACCACGTCGCGCGCGATGGCCTCATCGAGGGTTGCGGGCTCGAGGCTGTAGGCACCCGGCAGGTCGACGACGCGGAAGCTGCGCCCGGTGCGCGGACCAACCAGGCGTCCTTCCTTGCGCTCGACGGTGACGCCCGGATAGTTGGCGACTTTCTGGCGGCTGCCGGTGAGGCGATTGAAGAGTGCGGTCTTGCCGCAGTTCGGCACGCCGATCAGGGAAAGACTCAGGAGCGGCGCGGGTAGTACCGCGGCCGCGGGCGCGTTCATGGCGCCGGCGGGCGCCGGGACAGTTCTATCCAGACGCTCTGCGCCTCGCGCCGTCGCAGCGCCAGCGTCGTCTGGCCGACGCGCACGACGAAGGGATCCCGACCGGGACGCGCCTCGGCGAGGATCTCGATCTCCTCCCCGCTCACGAAGCCGAACTCGAGCAGGCGTCGCTCGAGCGCCGAGAGCGCGCCCGCGCGGCTGCCGACGCCCACCACGTGACCGGTCGTGCCCGGCGGCAGCGCCGCGAGGCTGACGAAACCCGGCTCGAGGGACACACCGGCAGGGGAAGCAACGGCATCCATGGGGCACTAGTATGGATGAGAACGGTTCGCATTTGCAATTCGTACTAGACCCGTATTTACCACCGGGCGCCTGGCTCGCTATGAGGCCCTTCTGAAACAGCCACTTGCAGCACGGAGGCCTTCCCGGGAGGCTTCGCTCAGGGGAACTTCAGCTGCGCGATCAGTGCCTTGTAGCGCGGGTCGTTGCGCAGCGAGTCGAACAGCGGGTCGACCTTCGCGCTCTGCAGCCCCGGATCGCCGACCGTACGCGCCCGCTCGAGCATGGTCAGCGCGTTCGCCACGTCGCCCCGGGCCGCGTACACCTCGGTCTGCTGGTAGCTCGCCGGCGTCGCCGTACACCTTGATCAGCTGCGCCAGCGTCGCCTGGGCGTCCGCGTGCTTGCCCTGCTTGTCGTAGACGATCGCAAGACACGTGAGCTTCACCCACGGGATCTGCTCCGCCGGTGCAGGCCGTCCGGGCCGCCTCGTAGTTGCCCAGCCCCACGTAGGCGAAGCCCTGCCAGCCGAGGCGCGGGAGCGTCCGGGCTCCAGTTCCAGCGTGCGCTGCCCGGAGGCGATCGAGTCCTGGTAGCGGCGCGCCCAGTAATACACGTAGGCGAGCGATTCGTGAGTCTCCGGGTTCAGCGGATCGAGTTCGACCGCCTGCTTGGCCTGCGCGTGACCGCTTCCTCGAAGCGGCCCAGCGCCGCGATGAACCCCGCCGAGTCCCTGTACGTGCGCGCATCGCCCGGGGAGAGCGCGAGGCCCTTGTCGAATTCGGCGGCGGCGCCGGCGAAATCCGCCTGGCCCGCGAGCGCGTTGCCGATCAGGCTGTGCGCCGCCCCGAGCGTGGGGGCCAGTTCCACCGCCTTGCGCGCATCGGCCGATCCCGATGTCGGTCAGCCGGCGCACCTCGGTCGGCGCGATGGCGGCGTTGAAGGCGTAGTCGATGCGCGCCGCAGCCGCGGCCGCGGTAGGCATTGGCGTAGTTCGGATCGAGCGCCATCGCCGCGTCGTACGCGCGCAGCGTCTCTTCGCTGGCCTGCGGCGAGATCATCCGGGCGGCGCGCCAGCTGCTCAGCCCGCAGGTAGGCATCGAAGGCCTTGGGGTTATCGGTGCCACCGATCTCGGCGCCGCCCAGGTCCGACTGCAGCAGCTTCACTTTCAGGGCCGTGGCGACCGAGGTCGCGATTTCGGTCTGCAGCGCGAGCACGTCCTTCAGGTCCCGGTCGTAGGTCTGCGACCAGCGCTGGAACCCGGTGCCCGCATCGATGAGCTCGGTCGAGATGCGCACGTGCGACTTGTCGCGGCGCACGCTCCCCTCGAGCACCGCCGCGACGTTCAGCTTGCGCGCAATCTCACCGACTGCCTCGTCCTTGCCCTTGAAGGAGAACGAGGACGTGCGCGCCGCCACCTTCAGTCCCTGCACGGCCGCGAGCGTGTTGAGGAGTTCCTCGGAGAGGCCATCGGAGAAGTAATCGTCGCGCGGGTCCCCGCTCATGTTGGTGAACGGCAGCACCGCAACCGAATGCGCCGGGGGCGCAGGACCTGCGGTGGGGGTGGAGACGGGGGCCTGGGCCGACGGTGTCGGCAGTGCGGCCACTGCGGGCGCGCGGTGGCCGGGGCGCAGGAGGAAGAATGCCGCCGCCGCGAGCGCCGCCACGGCGAGCACGATCGGCACGGCGCGCCGCGGCCACGCGGAAGCGGAGGCCGCGATGACCGGCGCGGCGAGCGCGGCGGCGACGGGGGGCGATGCCGCCGGCGAGACGGGCGAAGCCGCGTGGATCTCCGCAGGCGCCACCGCGAGCAGATGCGCGACGCGCGTGATGAAGGCCGGCGTGGCCACGCCGCCGGGCAGGTAAGTCCACTGCACGGCCCGAAACGCCTCGGGCACCTCGGCCTGGCGCTCGTCGACGGAGTCGATCGCAACCGGCACGAGGAACGCCTTACCGTCGGCCATCAGGTGCGAGCGCTCGACCGCCAGGCGCCATTCGAGCCGGAAGTAGCCCTCGAGGCGCGTCTGGGTATGCGCGGAGATGATGGGCACGAACAGGCGGCATTCGCGGATGCGCCGGCGGATCAGCTGGTCCCAGGCGTCCCCGCCGCGCAGCTCGCTCTGATCGAACCAGACCTCCAGGCCCGCCGCACGCAGCGCTTCGCCGATGCGACCGGCCGCGACCGCGTCCTGGGAGGCGTAACTGAGGAAGATGCTCTTCAGGGAGTCGGTCATCGGCGCGGGCTGCCCATCACGAACGCGTGTTGGATATCTTGGGATGCGCAGTCTAGTGCAACGGCGCGCGGTTCTCAGGTCCCGGTGTGCCGGGCCGGCGGCGGCGCCAGCGCGGACGGCGGCGGCAGCCGCTCGCGGGTGAGCAGCGGGCCGAGGAATCTGCCCGTCCAGGAGCGCTCGCTGGCGGCGATCTCCTCGGGCGTACCGGTGGCGATGATCTCGCCGCCCGACTCACCGCCCTCCGGACCCAGGTCGATCACCCAGTCGGCGGTCTTGATGACGTCGAGGTTGTGCTCGATGACCACGATCGTGTTGCCCTCGTCGCGCAGCCGGTGCAGCACGTGCAGCAGCTGCTCGACGTCGTGGAAGTGCAGGCCGGTGGTCGGCTCATCGAGGATGTAGAGCGTGCGGCCGGTGGCGCGCTTGGCGAGCTCGCGGGCGAGCTTCACCCGCTGCGCCTCCCCGCCCGAGAGAGTGGTGGCGTTCTGCCCGAGGCGCACGTAGGACAGTCCCACCTCGGTCAGGGTCGTGAGCTTGCCGGCGACCGCCGGCACGTTCTGGAAGAAGCGCGCCGCCTCCTCGACGGTCATCTCGAGTGCCTCGTGGATGTTCTTGCCGCGATAGCGCACCTCGAGCGTCTCGCGGTTGTAGCGCTGCCCCTTGCACACATCGCAGGGCACGTACACATCCGGCAGGAAATGCATCTCCACGCGCAGCACCCCGTCGCCCTGGCAGGCCTCGCAGCGGCCGCCCTTCACGTTGAAGCTGAAGCGCCCGGCGTCGTAGCCGCGCGCGCGTGCCTCCGGCACCGCGGCGAACAGCTCGCGCAGCGGCGCGAACAGGCCGGTGTAGGTGGCCGGATTCGAGCGCGGCGTGCGCCCGATCGGGCTCTGGTCGATGTCGATGATGCGATCAATCTGCTCGAGCCCCTCGAGGCGCTCGGCCGGCGCCGGATCGACGCGCGCCTCGCTCAGGTGCTTGGCGGCGTGGGCAAAGAGCGTGTCGATGACCAGCGTCGACTTGCCCGAGCCGGAGACCCCGGTGACGCAGGTGAAGAGCCCGAGCGGGATCGGCACGCTCACGTTCTTCAGGTTGTTGCCGCGTGCGCCCACGACGGTGATCTGGCGCGCCGGATCCGGCCGCATGCGCAGCGTCGGCAGCGCGATGCGGCGCCGCCCCGAGAGGTACTGGCCGGTGATCGAGGCGGCGCTCGCCTCGATGTCGCCCGGGGTACCCTGAGCCACCAGGTGCCCGCCGTGCGCACCCGCCCCCGGACCCAGGTCGATGACGTGGTCGGCGGCGCGGATGGCCTCCTCGTCGTGCTCGACCACGATCACGGTGTTGCCAAGATCGCGCAGCTGCTTGAGCGTTGCGAGCAGGCGCTGGTTGTCGCGCTGGTGCAGCCCGATCGAGGGCTCATCCAGGATGTACATGACGCCGGTGAGGCCGGAGCCGACCTGGCTCGCAAGACGGATGCGCTGGGATTCCCCGCCCGAGAGCGTCTCGGCGGGGCGATCGAGCGTCAGGTAATCGAGGCCCACGTCCTTCAGGAACCGCAGCCGCTCGCTCACGCTCTTCACGATCTTGCCGGCGACCTCGCCGCGCCAGCCGGGCAGCTGCATGGCGCCGAGCACCTCGAGCGCGCGCCCGACGGGCAGGTGCGCAAGCTCCGGCAGGCTCTTGCCGCCGACGAACACGAAGCGCGCCGCGCGGTTCAGCCGCGTGCCCTGGCACTCCGGGCAGGGGCGCACCCCGAGGTAGCGGCTGAGCTCCTCGCGCACCATCGGCGACTCGGTCTCGCGGTAGCGGCGCGTGAGGTTGGGGACGATGCCCTCGAAGGGATGGCGCTTGCGGGTCTTGCGGCCGGCCTCGCCCTTGTAGCTGAACTCGATCGCCTCCTCGCCGCTGCCGTTCAGGAGCACGTGCTGCACGTGCGCCGCCAGCTCGGTCCAGGGCGTCTCGATGTCGAAACCGTAGTGCCGCGCGAGCGACTGGATCAGCTGGAAGTAGTGATCGTTGCGGCGGTCCCAGCCGCGCACCGCGCCGCCGGCGAGCGACAGGTGCGGATGCAGCACCACGCGCGCCGGATCGAAGAACTCCTGCACGCCCAGGCCATCGCAGCTCGGGCAGGCGCCGGAGGGGTTGTTGAAGGAGAAGAGCTTCGGCTCCAGCGGCGGCACGCTGTAGCCGCACACCGGGCACGCATGGCGGCTGGAGAAGATCAGCTCCTCGCGCTCGGGCGCCTCGAGGAAGGCGAGCCGCGCAAGTCCCCCCGAGAGGCGCAGCGCGGTCTCGAACGACTCCGCCAGGCGCTGCGCGCCGTCGGCCCGCACGCGCATGCGATCGACGACCGCCTCGATGGTGTGGCGCTTCTTGGCATCGAGGACCGGCAGCGCGTCGAGCTCGTGGATGCGCCCGTCGATGCGCACGCGCACGAAGCCCTGCGCCGCCAGGTCCTGCAGCAGCTCGTGGTGCTCGCCCTTGCGCTCGGTGAGCAAGGGCGCGAGCAGTACCGCGGGGGTGCCCTCGGGGAGCTTGAGCACCTGGTCGACCATCTGGCTCACCGTCTGCGCGGTGAGATCGATGCCGTGCTCCGGACAGCGCGGAATGCCGGCGCGCGCGTACAGCAGGCGCAGGTAATCGTAGACCTCGGTGACGGTGCCGACGGTCGAGCGCGGATTGTGCGAGCTCGCCTTCTGCTCGATCGCGATCGCAGGCGAGAGGCCCTCGATGCTGTCGACGTCGGGCTTGTCCATGGTGGCGAGGAACTGGCGCGCGTAGGCGGACAGGGACTCGACGTAGCGCCGCTGTCCCTCGGCGTAGAGCGTGTCGAAGGTGAGCGAGGACTTGCCCGAGCCCGAGAGGCCCGTGACCACGATCAGCCGCTCGCGCGGCAGCTCGAGGCTCAGGTCCTTCAGGTTGTGGGTGCGCGCACCGCGCACACGGATGTATTGCATTGAACCCTCCATGGTACGCGCGGGCGCCACTTAGACCCATCGCGCCCCAGCTTCCCCCGGGCAGCGACCGCTCCGGGTGGTTGCATTAGCGTAAAAGCTATCTTAAGATATATCTGTCAACACAAATGAGGATGCTCATGTTTCATCACTTTGGCCGTCACGGCCGTTTCCGCAGTCCCCGCCCGGGCTGTGGTGAATCCAGTCCCGGCCTCGAGGCCGGCGGGCGCCACGGGCGCGGCGGTTTCGGCCGCTTCGGCTTCGGGGGCGAGTTCGGCATGGGTCCGGAATCCTTCCGCGGCCGCAAGATGGGCTCGGTCGACCTGCGCCTGGTGCTGCTGACCCTGCTCGCCGAGCGCCCGAGCCACGGCTACGAGCTGATCAAGTCCCTCGAGGAGCGCTCGGGCGGCTTCTACAGCCCGAGCCCCGGCATGGTGTATCCGGCGCTCACCTGGCTCGAGGAAGTCGGCTACGCGGAGGTCACCACCGAGGGTGCCAAGAAGCGTTACGCGATCACCGAGGCGGGCCGCGAGTACCTGAAGCAGCACCAGGAGGCGGCCGATGCGATCCTGAGTCAGCTCGAGCACATCGCGCGCCGCCTCGGGCGCATGCGCGCGGCCTTCTCCGGCTTCGAGGCGGAGGAAGGCACGGGCAACGCCGATGATGTGTGGTCGGCGTGGCGCCAACTCAAGGACGCGTTGCGCGCAGCGCGCGGCGCCTCTGCCGAGGAACGGGCACGCATCGCCGCCGTGCTGGCGGGGGCTGCGGCGAAGATCCGCGGCCGCGACTGACACCGGCGACTTAATACGGTCTTAAGCGTCGCCGCGACACTATCGCGGGTTGCGGCGCTGGTGTTAATTTTCTTTCGGCTCTCCCCTCGCTAGCCAACATCGCGCGCGCTAGTGTAGCGGATAACGTGTCAACCGTGACCTCGGCGGCACGTTGCGCTGCCGATGCCGTTGCGCGCGCTGCGCTGATTGCGCCTGCGCGCCGGGCAGGTTAAGTTGCGATCGTCGGCGTGGACAGGGAGTTGGATCATGCAGACCGCGCCGCGCGCTCCGTTGTGTGTCGATCGGGTGAGCGCGTGCCGCGCCGCTTTTTGTCTGCTCGTGGCCCTGCCGGGAGTCATCACCACCGGCGTCGCCGTCGCCGATGCCGCCGCAACCGACGCCGGCGCGGATGTCAGCGCCGGCGCGCCCTACAACCTCGCTGAGGTCGTGGTGACCTCGCGGCGGCGCGAGGAGACGCTGCAGGATGTGCCGCTGGCCGAAACGGTCAGGACCGGCGCGGAGCTCGAGCAGCAATCGGCGGTGCTGTTCGAGGATGCGGTGCAGGGCGTGCCCAACACGCTCGCCTTCAAATCCGCACGCTCGGTGTCGGCACTCGAGATCACCATGCGCGGACAGACCGCGATTCCGTCCTCGATCGTCTACGACCCCGCAGTGGGCCTGTACATCAACGGGGTGTACGTCGCTGAAGGGCAGGCGGCCATGGGGACGCTGCTCGATGTCGACAACGTCGAGATCGTGCGCGGCACGCAGGGGACGCTCTTCGGGCGCAATAACACCGGCGGCTCGGTCTCTATCCACACCCGTGCCCCGCAGCTCGACAGCTACTCGGGCGAATTCGCGCTCGCGGGCGGCAACGACGGCCTGTTCGGCGCGCGCGCGATCGTGAACCTGCCGATCGCGAGCACGCTCGCGGTGCGCTTCGCCTACCAGGACAACCAGCACGAGGGCTGGGGCAGCAGTCTCGTCACCGGGCAGAACAACTTCATGGATCAGCATCGCTACCAGGCGCGCGGGAGCCTGCTGTGGCAGCCGGGCGCGGACTTCGCCGCCGAGATCACCTACGAGCGCTTCCGCGCCAACGAGGCCGGTGCGCTGCTGCACCCGCTGCCCGGGACGCTCGCCGCGATGATCCCGGGGGACACGGTGCCGCAGGACTTCTACCAGACCGACGCCGGCAAGCTGCAGAGCGACTTTGCCGTGACCAACGCCTGGGGCCTGAACCTGAGCGAACACTTCAGCGACGCGCTGCAGGCGAAGCTCATCGCCGGCTACCGCGAGCTGTTCGCCGACAACGACTACGACGCCGACGCGATGGCGGCCTCCATCGCCGACGTGACGCTCAACAACACCTCGTACCAGAAGAGCGTGGAGCTGCAGTTGAGCGGCAAGCTGCTCGCGGATCGCTTCGACTGGGTGGGCGGGCTCTACTGGTTCCACGACCACGGCGCCGCCGACTCGACGCTTGCGCCCGGGCTGTCCTCGCCGCTGCCGACCTACGACATCAACTCGGTCGACAACCGCTCCAAGGCCGCCTACCTGCACGGGGAGTACAAGCTCACCGATGCGTGGCACGTGGCCGGCGGTGCGCGGCGCACCGAGGATGAGCGCGCGCTCGATGACAACGCGTACGTCGACACCAGCCCGCTCCCGCCCGGGCAGTTCTGCACGATCGTGGACGCCTCTGACCCGAACAATCCCATCCCCATCGGCGCGGAGACCGGCGGCCCGTGCCCGCCGATCCACAGGTCCGTCACCTACCACTACTGGTCGTGGGAGCTCAGCACCGACTATCGCTTCAACCCCGACCTGATGGTCTACCTGCGCGGCGGCCGCGGCCAGCGCTCGGGCGGCTGGAACATCCCGATCAACACGCTGCAGGACCAGCCGTTCAAGCCCGAGCAGCTGACGGACGTGGAGCTCGGCGTCAAGGCGAACGAGCTCGGCAGTCGCCTGACGCTCACCGCGGACGTCTTCACCGGCAACTACGACAACATGCAGCGCCTGCTCGCACAGCTGATCGGCAACACCCCGACGACGCTCGTCATCAACGCCGGCAAGGCGCGCGTGAGCGGCGCGGAGACCGAGGCGGGACTGGTGGTGACGCCGCGAGCTGCGGCTGCAGGGGTCCTTCGGCTACACCTGGGCGCAGTACCTCGCAGTTCACCGACCCGCAGGGTCAGGACCAGAGCCACAACGCCTTCTACATGACGCCCAAGTACGACGCGGCGGCCTCGGGGATCTACACCGTGCCGCTGTCGCTCGGCAGCCTGCAGCTGCGTGCCGACTACGACTGGCACAGCGCACTCGAATTCAACGTCATCAACGACTTCAACCGCCAGGGCTCGGTGGGCCTGCTGAACGCACGCGCCGCGCTCACCTCGTTCGGCGGGGCGCTCGAGGCGACGCTCTTTGGCACCAACCTCACCGACAAGCGCTACGCCTACACCGGCGGCACGATCGTCAATCCCGGCACCATCCCGGTGGCGAGCTGGCAGGCGGCGGCCGACCGACGCCTGTATGGGATCGAGGTCGCGTACCGCTTCAGCAGGCCGCTGTGACGCGTGCGGATGAGCCGCCTGCGCCGCGCAGCGCTCCTGGCGGGATTGTCGCTGCTGCGCACGGCGCACCCCGCGCAGCCGGACCCGGATAAGTCGCCGAACGTGGCGCCGGCGGCGTCCCCGGCGCCCGCGGCGTCCTCGCTGTCCTTCGTGCCGGTGCCGGAGATCGATCTCGATCCCAACAGCGGCAACACCTTCGGCCTCATCGGCGTATGGCTCGATCACGACGCCGCGGGCGCCATCCAGCGCATCTACGCGCCCGATATCATCCACAATCCGTACTTCGGCTGGGGAGCGCGGGCGCGGGTGTTCGATTATTCCTCGACCGACTCGCAGTGGTCGGTGGTGGCGGGCGCCAAGCAGCACGTGGAGAGCGAGTTCGATGCGCTTTACCAGTACGGGCGCGAGCGCCAGGACGCCTTCGCGTACACCGTGGAGGCGGTCTACGACCGCAGCGGTTCACCGCGCTTCTACGGCATCGGCAACGACACGCACCAGTACGACGAATCGGTCTACACCAACGCGCAGCACTACCTCGCCGCGCAGTTCGGCTGGAACTTCAGCTCCCACTGGCAGCTCGCCTACAGCCTCGCGCCGCGCGAGGTGACGGTGCTGCCGGGGCAGATCCCCGGCATCCCTTCCACCACGCAGGTCTACCCGGGCGTTCAGGGCCTGGGCACGACGCACGAGATCCTGCACCGCGTGCTCCTGAGCTATGACACGCGTGACGACGTCACCGTGCCGCGGCGCGGCGCGGCCGTGGTGCTCTACGGCGGCATCGCCAGCCAGGGGGGGCTCGTCGATGACTCGCTCTTCAGCGAGAGCGGATTCGATGCGCGCTCTTTCTGGTCACCGACGCCGGGGGGCACCTGGGCGCTGCATGCCGCGGCGCGCTACATGCCAAGTTCCGTGCACGCCCCGTTCTGGGCGCTGAGCAGCGTCGGCGGGGACAGCAGCGCCATCGGCGGCGGGCTGCTGCTGCGCGGCTATGGTGCCGGGCGCTTCTACGATCGCAATGCCTTCTCCGCGAGCCTGGAGCTGCGCGAGGACGTGGCCGTCTTCGAGGCGCTCGCCACGCGCATCGAGGTGCAGCTCGCGCCCTTCGTCGATGGCGGGCAGGTCTTTCACTCCGCCGGGGACTCCCCCGTGGCGCACCTGCACAGCGTCTTCGGCCTCGGCGTGCGGGCGCTCGCGCGTCCCTCGGTGGTGGGGTACGTCGATGTGGGCCACGCGAGCGAGGGGTTCGTCGCCTTCTCCGGGATCAACTACCCCTTCTGAACGTGCGCGCACCGTAGCGGCAGGGCTCGCGCCCGAGAACCTGCCGATTCGCACCCGAAATGCGGTTCGCACCGCGGCGCGCCTCCTCTAGAATGCCTCCCGGCCGTCGCCGCTTTTCCCCATCCGGGCGATCACGCGCGAGGGTTCTCCACAGGCGAAGGACGTTCACCATGGCCCGCGGCATCAATAAGGTCATTCTCATCGGCAATCTGGGGGCGGACCCCGAAACACGCGCCATGCCCTCGGGCATGACGGTGGCGAACCTGCGCGTGGCGACCAGCGAGAGCTGGCGCGACAAGCAAAGCGGCGAGCAGCAGGAGCGCACCGAGTGGCACCGCGTCGCCATGTTCGGGCGCCTGGCGGAGATCGCCGCCGAGTACCTGAAAAAGGGTTCGCAGGTCTACATCGAGGGCAGCCTGCGCACCCGCAAGTGGACGGACAAGCAGGGGAACGAGCGCTACTCGACCGAGATCATCGGCAACGAGCTGCAGATGCTCGGCGGCCGCGGCGGTGGCGGTCCCGGCGCGAGCGCCGGCGCGCCGGCCTCCAGTGCCCAGCCGACCTATGCGGAGGAGTCCGGCGGCGGCGCTGCGGGCGGCGGGGGCTCGGCGGCGCGCGGCGAAGAGTTCGACGACGACATTCCGTTCTAAAGACGCCGGCGTAACGCGGACCACCGCGTAACAGATTGTATTTGTGCATCGCGGCGACGCAGGCCTCGCGTCGCTCCGCGCTCCGGTGTTGCACTGCATGAGCCGGCATGCCCCGCGGGAACACCGTCACCCGCGGATCCTTATCGGACCAAGGCCCAATAGCCCGCGCGGGACCCGACTATCAGAATTCGGCGGCAGCTTGCCGTGCGTGCGCGACTGATCCAGCAGTCGCACGCTCGCATCCTTTCACCGCAGTCCCCCTCACGGGGACGCCGCTTGATGGTCCCCGGGGAGAAAATAATGATGACTACACGTCGTGTGCTGCGTCTGGTGGGTGTCGTCCTGGTCGGGTCCTGCGTGGCAGGTGCCTCGGCGCAGGTGGTCACCGGCACGCTCGGGTCGCCAAGTGCGACCACGACGGTCGAGGGCTCGCAGCTGCCCGCGCCACCACCGAAGTTCGGCGGCGTGATCAAGGAGAGCGCCAAGGCGTCCACGCCCTGGTGGCCGCCGCGCATCGTGCCGCCCAAGGGCGCACCCAACGTGCTGCTGATCATGACGGATGACCAGGGCTATGGAGTCTCGAGCACCTTCGGCGGGGTGATTCCGACCCCCACCGTGGAGCGGATCGCGAAGGCTGGCTTGCGCTACACGCAGTTCCATTCCACGGCACTGTGCTCGCCGACCCGCGCCGCACTGATCACCGGTCGCAACCACCACTCGGTGGGCTCGGGCGTCATCGGTGAGCTCTCCACCGGCTACCCGGGCTACGACTCCATCATCGGCCCGGAAAATGCCTCGATCGGCACGATCCTGCGCGACAACGGCTTCGCCACGTCCTGGTTCGGCAAGAACCACAACACGCCCGTCTACCAGTACAGCGTGGCCGGTCCCTTCGACCAGTGGCCCTCGGGCATGGGCTTCGAGTATTTCTACGGCTTCATGGGCGGGGAGACCGACCAGTGGCCGCCGTACCTGTTCCGCGACCACACCCAGGTGTTCCCGTTCGTGGGCAAGCCGGATTACAACCTGACGACCGACCTGGCGGACGAGGCGATCCAGCACCTGCGCGCGCTGAATGCCACCGCGCCGGACAAGCCGTTCTTCCTTTACTACGTGCCCGGCGGCACCCACTCGCCGCACCAGCCCAAGAAGGAGTGGATCGAGAAGTTCAAGGGCAAGTTCGACATGGGGTACGAGAAGCTGCGCGAGGTGATCTTCGCCAACCAGAAGCGCCTCGGCGTCATCCCGGCGAACGCCCAACTCACCCCGTGGCCGGCGGAGATCCCGCGCTGGGACTCACTCCCCGCGGTGCAGAAGAAGCTCTTCGCACACCAGGCGGAAGTTTTTGCCGGCTACGCCGCCTATACCGACTATGAGATCGGCCGGGTCGTCCAGGAGGTGCAGGACGAGGGCAAGCTCGATAACACGCTCGTCATCTACATCGTCGGCGACAACGGCACGAGCCCCGAGGGCACCCTCTACGGGACCTACAACCAGCTCACCGCCTACAACGGTATTCTCAAGGCCCCCGAGGCGCTGCAGCTGCTGCATTACGAGGAGTGGGGCTCCGACAAGACCTACCCGCACATGGCCGTGGGCTGGGCGTGGGCGTTCGATACGCCCTTCAAGTGGACCAAGCAGGTGGCGTCGCATTTCGGCGGGACGCGCCAGGGCCTGGCCGATCTCCTGGCCCGGACACATCAAAGACGTGGGCGGCGTTCGCTCGCAGTTCCATCACGTGATCGACATCGTGCCGACGATCCTCGAGGCCACCGGCATCAAGGCGCCGCAGACGGTCGACGGCATCAAGCAGCGGCCGATCGAGGGCGTGAGCATGCTCTACACCTTCACCCAGCCCACGGCCCCCTCGAAGCGCACCACGCAGTACTTCGAGATGGCCGGCAACCGCGGCATCTACCACGACGGCTGGATGGCGAACACGACGCCGTTCGCCCCGCCCTGGGAACTGGCGACGGGCAAGCTCCCCGACGTCAACGATTACAAGTGGGAGCTGTACAACATCAAGGAAGACTACTCACAGTACAACGACCTCGCCGCGAAGATGCCCGACAAGCTGAAGGAGCTGCAGGCGCTGTTCCTGCAGGAGGCGGCGAAGTACAACGTGCTGCCGCTGGATAACACGGCCTTCATCCGCCTGCAGACACCGCGTCCGAGCGCGGTCGCCGGCAAGACCGTGTTCACCTACAGCGGTGAGATGTCAGGCATCCCCGTCGGCAGCGCGCCCAATGTGCTGGACAAGGACTTCACCATCAGCGCCGACATCACAGTCCCGCACGGCGGTGCCGAGGGCATGATCGTGACGATGGGCGGCCGCTTCGGCGGCTATGGCATGTACCTGCTCAAGGGCAAGCCGGTGTTCTGCTACAACCTCCTCGACCTGGAGCGCTTCCGCTGGGAGGGCGGCGTCGGCGGCAAGGTCGGCGAGGATCTCTTCGCCAAGGCCCTCAAGCCCGGCAAGCACACGCTCGTCTTTGACTTCAAGTACGCCGGCCCCGGCCCGGGCAAGGGCGGCGTGGGCGTGTTCACGGTCGACGGCAAGGAGATGGCCCGCAAGAGCATCGAGCATACGATTCCGCTGCTCATGACCATCGACGAGACCTTCGACGTCGGCGTCGATACGCGCTCGGGCGTCGATGACAGTTACCAGCTGCCGTTCCGCTTCACCGGGACGATCAACAAGGTGACCGTCAAGCTCGGACCCTCGCAGCTGTCGGCTGCGGATCAGAAGGTGGCCGCAGAAGCACTCGCCAGAGCGCACGACTGACGCTGCGCAGCCAAAGAGTCTTTCCGGCAGGGCCGCGCGGCGGCCCTGCCGGAGGATGGGCCCGGCTCTCACCGCTTCAGAACGCATAGCCCAGCCCCAGGAGCAGGACGTCCGAGTCGCGCCCATCGGTGGTGATGGTGCGATACCAGTACCGCCGCGTGCTCCGGCGCCCGCTGAAGCGATAGCTCAGCGCCATGGTGATGAGGCCCAGCACGCGCGTCTCATGATCCGTCTCGTCCTCATCGCGGGCGAGGTAGAAGCCGCCCCCTGAGCTCACCGCGGTGCGGTGACCGAGAAACTCCCGCGTGAGCCCGCCAGCCGGCACAGCGCGAGCGCCAGCGGGGCCACACGGGTGACGTTGTTTATAACATATTGAATTTTAAGTAATTATTAATAGAAGGCCGCGGCGCCGTGCGGCCTCCCGCCCAAGCCCGTAAAATTCGCCGTTCGCCCGCCTATGCCACGCCATTACTTCATCAAGACCTTCGGCTGCCAGATGAACGAGTACGACTCCGCGCGCATGGCGGACGTGCTCGGCGCGGGCGAGCTGACCGCGACCGACGATCCGCGCGCCGCCGACGTGCTGCTCATGAACACCTGCTCGGTGCGCGAGAAGGCGCAGGAGAAGGTCTTCTCACTCCTCGGGGAGTGGCGGCTCCTCAAGGCGCAGCGTCCCGAGGTCATCATCGGCGTCGGCGGCTGCGTGGCGAGCCAGGAGGGCGAGGCGATCACCGCGCGGGCGCCGTTCGTCGATCTGGTGTTCGGCCCGCAGACGCTGCACCGCCTGCCGCAGATGATCGGCGAGCTGCGCCGCACGGGGCGCGCGCAGGTGGACGTGAGTTTCCCGGAGATCGAGAAGTTCGATCACCTGCCAGCCCCGCGCGCGGAAGGCGCGCGCGCCTACGTCTCGATCATGGAGGGCTGCAGCCGGTACTGCAGCTTCTGCATCGTGCCGTACACGCGCGGCGAGGAGGTCAGCCGCGGCTTTGACTCGGTGATCGAGGAAGTGCGGGTGCTCGCCGCGCAGGGCGTCGCCGAGGTGACGCTCCTCGGCCAGAACGTCAACGCGTACCGCGGGCCGATGGCCGACGGCGCGGCGGTCGACCTGGCGACGCTCATCCACCACGTGGCACGCGTGCCGGGCATCGAGCGCATCCGCTTCACCACCTCGCATCCGCTGGAGTTCGACGACAGCCTGATCGAGGCATTCGCGCACGTCGACAAGCTCGCGAACCACCTGCACCTGCCGGTACAGTCCGGTTCCGACCGCGTGCTTGCGCTCATGAAGCGCGGCTACACGGCGCTCGAATTCAAGGACAAGGTGCGGCGCCTGCGCGCCGTGCGCCCGGACATCTCGATCTCCTCGGATTTCATCGTCGGCTTTCCCGGGGAGAGCGAGCGCGACTTCGAGGCGACGCTCGCCCTCGTGCGCGAGCTTAAGTTCGACCAGTCCTTCAGCTTTCTCTACAGCCGCCGCCCGGGCACGCCGGCCGCCGCGCTCCCGGACGAGGTGCCGGTGGCGCTGAAGCAGGCGCGCCTCGTGCGCCTGCAGGCGCAGCTCGAGGCCCAGGCGCATGCCATCAGCGCGGGCATGGTCGGCAGCGTGCAGCGCGTGCTGATCGAGCGGCCCTCGAAGAAGAACGCGCGCGAGCTGGCCGGCCGCACCGCCAACAATCGCTGGGTCAATTTCCCCGGCTCCGGGGAACTCATCGGCCGCTTCGTCGACGTCACCGTGACGGAGGCCCTGGCGCACAGCCTGCGCGGCCGGCTGCTCGCGCGCACGCCCGCGCCGGTGGTGCGCGTGGCGGCCAGCGCCTGATGCCCGTCGCGGCCCCCACCGTGGAGGCGCAGCGCGAGTTCGACCTCGTGCCCGCCGACAACGCGCGCCTGGCGAACCTGTGTGGGCCGCTGGATGAGAACCTGCGCCTGCTCGAGGCGCGCCTCGACGTGCACATCAACCGCCGCGGCGGCACGTTCCGCGTGACCGGCGCCGAGGCGCCCGCCGCCGAGGAAGTGCTGCGCGAGCTGTACGAGCTGGCGCGCAGTGCCGACGTCACGCCCGAGCGCGTGCACCTGCAGCTGCGCGAACGTGCGGCGGGCGCGGCTGCGAGCCCCGCCGACCAGCAGGTGGTGCGCGTGCCGATCGGCGGCATCCGCGCGCGCGGCGTGCACCAGCGCGACTACCTGCAGAACATCCGCGGCCGCGACCTGACCTTCGGCGTCGGCCCGGCCGGCACCGGCAAGACCTACCTCGCGGTCGCCTGCGCGGTGGAGGCGCTGCAGGCGGACCGCGTGCGCCGCCTGGTGCTGGTGCGCCCGGCGGTCGAGGCGGGCGAGCGGCTCGGCTTCCTGCCCGGGGACCTGACGCAGAAGGTGGACCCGTACCTGCGCCCGATGTACGACGCGCTCTACGAGATGATGGGGTTTGACCGCGTGGCGCGCTTCATCGAGCGCAACGTCATCGAGGTCGCGCCGCTCGCCTTCATGCGCGGCCGCAGCCTCAACGACTCCTTCATCATCCTCGATGAGGCGCAGAACACCACCATCGAGCAGATGAAGATGTTCCTCACGCGCATCGGCTTCGGCTCCAAGGCAGTGGTCACCGGCGACGTCACGCAGACGGACCTGCCGCCCGGGCGCCAGTCGGGCCTGAGCCACGTGGTCGACGTGCTGCGCGCGGTCGAGGGCGTCGCCTTCACCTTCTTCGATGCCCAGGACGTGGTGCGCCACCCGCTGGTGCAGCGCATCGTGCAGGCGTACGAAGCGCGCGGGGGATCCAGGCCATGAGCGCCGCCCGAGCGCGGCGCGCGCGTGCCACCGCACTGTCGCTGCAGCTGCGGCGAGCCGTGCGCAGCTGGGCGCCGAGCCGCCGCGAGCTCACCCGCTGGGCGAGCACCGCACTTGGTGCGCGCGCCAGCGGCCGCGAGCTCGGCGTCGCGGTCGTGGGCGCGGCCGAGAGCCGGCGCCTGAACGCGCGCTACCGCGGGCGCGATTCCGCCACCAACGTGCTGTCCTTCCCGGCGCCCGCACCCGTGCGCGCCGCGCGTCCCGCGCCGCTCGGGGACCTGGTCATCTGCGCGCCGGTGCTGCGCAGCGAGGCGCGCGCCCAGGCGAAGCCACTCAGCGCGCACTGGGCGCACCTGGTGGTGCACGGCGCGCTGCACCTGATCGGCTATGACCACGAGCGTGACGCGGATGCGCGCCGCATGGAGCGCCGCGAGGTCGCGGTGCTGCGCCGGCTCGGTTTTCCCAACCCCTACCGGAGCCCCTAGCACCCGATGTCCAAGGACCTGAACGCCACCGGCCGCTGGCTGAAGCGCCTCACGCAGGGGCTCGCCGAGCCGCAGGACCGCGCCGAGCTCCTGGGGGTGCTGCGCGAGGCGGCCGAACGCGGCCTGATCGATGCCGATGCGCTCACCATGCTCGAGGGGGTGCTCGAGGTCGGGGACCTCAAGGTGCGCGACATCATGGTGCCGCGGGCGCAGATGGTGTTCGTGCGCCGCAGCGATCCGGTCACGCGCCTGTTGCCGGTGGTGGTCGAGTCCGGGCATTCGCGCGTGCCGGTCATGGACGAGGACAAGGACGACATCGTCGGGATCCTGCTCGCCAAGGACCTGCTGCGCCTGACGACTGCGCCCGCGCGCGAGCGCTTCGACATCCGCGAGTTCATGCGTCCGGCGGTGTTCGTGCCGGAGTCCAAGCGCCTGAACGTGCTGCTGAAGGAGTTCCGCCGCAGCCGCAACCACATGGCCATCGTGGTCGATGAGTACGGCGGCGTCGCCGGCCTGTGCACCATCGAGGATGTGATCGAGCAGATCGTGGGCGACATCGACGATGAGTTCGACGTCGAGGACGATCAGAACATCCGCCGCGACGCCGAGCGGCAGTTCACGGTGCGCGGCGTGACGCGCATCGAGGAATTCAACGAGTACTTCGGCGCGCACCTGTCCGAGGAGGAGGGCGTCGACACCATCGCCGGCCTCATCATGAAGCAGCTCGGGCGGCTGCCGCGCCGCGGCGAGGGCGCGAGCCTCGAGGGCTTCGACTTTCGCGTGCTGCGCGCCGACCGCCGCCGCATCGATGCGCTGCGTGTGCTGGCGCCGCGCGACGTGCAGCCCCCCGAAGAGCGTCCGCCCGGCGCCGAGAGCGCAACCTAACGATGGACAACCCGACCCAGTCCGCCGGCGCGGCGCCGGTGGCGGCCGAGCGCGGCCTTAAAGCCCCGGCGAGTGCGCGCGCGCGCCTGCTGCTCGCGGTGCTCGCCGGCGCCGCGCTCGCCGCCGCGTTCGCCCCGGTGAACCTGTGGCCGCTGGCGGTGCTGTGCCCGGCGCTGCTGCTGTGGCTGTGGCAGGGCGTGAGCCCGCGCGAGGCGGCGCGGCTCGGGTTCGGCTTCACCACCGCGACCTTCATCGCCGGCACCTACTGGCTGTATTTCAGCGTGCACATCCTCGGACAGGCGCCGATCTGGCTGGCGCTGGTGCTGATGGTCGGGTTGGCGGCGATCATGGGGCTCTACCAGGCCGGGCTCGGCTATGCGCTCGCGCGCTGGCTGCCCGAGCGCGGGCTCGCGCGCTGGCTGATCGCGGCGCCCGCCGCGTGGCTGCTCATGGAATGGTGGCGCGGCTGGTTCCTCTCGGGATTTTCCTGGCTGTCGCTCGGTTATTCGCAGACCGACAGCTGGCTGGCAGGTTTTGCGCCGCTCGTGGGTGTGTACGGCCTGAGCGCACTGCTGCTCGTGTGCGCCGGCGCCCTGGTGACGCTGCTGCTCGGCACGCATGCGCAGCGGCGCATCGCGGGCGTCGTGCTCGCGCTCCCCTGGCTCGCCGGCGCCGCCCTCTACGGGCACCTGTGGACGCAGCCCGCGGGGGCGCCGGTGTCGGTGGCGGTGGTGCAGGGCGCCATCCCGCAGGACGAGAAGTGGCTCGAGAGCAACCGTGGCTACACGCTGAAACTCTACCAGTCGCTCACCGAGAAGGTGCTCGGCACGCGCCTCATCGTCTGGCCCGAGTCCGCGCCCGCCGCCGTCGCCAACGACCTGCTGCCCTACATCACCAACCTCCACAAGGAAACCAGTGCGCACGGCTCGGCGCTGGTGATGGGCGTGCTGCGCGCGGAAGGCGAGCAGCCCGAGCCGCGCTACTACAACTCGGTGCTGGCGCTCGGAGAGCAGGCCAGCTGGTACGACAAGAGCCACCTGGTGCCGTTCGCGGAGTTCTTCCCGGTGCCGCATTTCGTGCGCTCGTGGCTGCGCCTGATGAGCCTGCCCTACGCGGACTTCACCCGCGGGGGGCCCGATCAGCCCCCGCTGCCGGTGGCCAACCTGCAGCTGGGCGTGACGATATGTTACGAGGACGGCTACGGCAGCTCGATGCTGAGCGTCCTGCCGACCGCGGACGCCCTGGTGAATGTGACCAACGACGCTTGGTTCGGGCACTCGAGCGCACGCCACCAGCACCTGCAGATCTCGCGCCTGCGCGCACTGGAAGCCGGCCGCTACATGGTGCGGGCCGCCAACGACGGCATCTCCGGGGTGATCGATGCGCACGGCGCCGTCATCGCCCGCGCCCCGGAATTCACCCCCCAGGTTCTGGTCTCACAGATCGTCCCCATGAAGGGTCTGACCCCGTATGCCCGGGTGGGCAACTACCCGGTGATCCTGCTCGCCGCCATGGCGCTGGCGTACGGGCTGTGGGTGCGGAATGATAGGCGCCGGAGGCCCCAGGGACAGGGTAAGCCGCCATCTTCGCTCTAAGTGGAAGTGCTTCATGCAGTCGATGTTCGAGACCTCGTTTTTCAGCCCGCCCGTACAGCGCCTGACGGCCGTGCTCGCCATGGCCGTTGCGCTCGCGGCCTGCTCGCGCGACCTGCCGGCGCAGGCGGCCCAGGCGGCGCACGCCGCCCAGGCGCAGGTGCAGGCGGCGCCGGAGAGCGCCCCGCCGGCGGATGCGGCGGTGCGGGGACTCCCGGACTTCACGCAGCTGGTCGATCGCTACGGCGCCGCGGTCGTCAACGTCGAGGTGGTGGAGAAGCCGCGCACGGGCGGCGCGCCGGGACTGTCGCCCAACGATCCCTTCTATGACTTCTTCCGCCGCTTCGGCATCCCGCCGCCGGAGCAGGGCGGGCCGCGCGCGCCGGTGCGCGGCGCGGGCTCCGGCTTCATCGTCAGCGCGGACGGCTACATCCTCACCAACACCCACGTGGTCGCCAACGCCGACGAGGTGACGGTGCGCCTGACCGACCGGCGCGAGTTTCCCGCCAAGGTGATCGGTGCGGACGAGCGCACCGATGTTGCGGTGATCAAGATCAACGCCGCGAACCTGCCGATCGTCCGACTCGGCGATCCCTCGCGCCTCAAGGCCGGGCAGTGGGTGCTCGCGATCGGCTCGCCCTTCGGCTTCGAGAACACCGCCACCGCCGGCATCATCAGCGCGACTTCGCGTTCGGTGCCGGGTGAGAACTACGTGCCCTTCATCCAGACCGACGTGCCGGTGAACCCGGGCAACTCCGGCGGCCCGCTGTTCAACATGGCCGGCGAGGTGATCGGCATCAACTCGCAGATCTTCAGCCGCACCGGCGGCTTCATGGGGGTGTCCTTCGCGATCCCGATCGACGTGGCGCGCAACGTCGAGGAGCAGCTCATCAAGACCGGGCGCGTGGTGCGCGGGCGCATCGGCGTCACCATCCAGGACGTGAACGCGCAGCTCGCCGAGTCCTTCGGCCTCGACCGCCCGCGCGGTGCGCTGGTGTCCGCGGTGGACCACGACGGACCTGCGGCCAAGGCCGGCGTCGCCCCGGGAGACGTGATCCTCGGCGTCGGCGGCCACCCGATCGAGCGTTACGGGGAGCTCTCGGGACAGATCGCCGTCATGCATCCCGGGGAGAGCGTGACGCTCGAGCTGTGGCGCAACGGCAAGCCGCAGAACATCAGCGTGCGCATCGAGGAGCTGAAGGAGCAGCCGCAGTCGGTCGCCGACCGCGGCGCCGGCCCCAAGGACAAGGGGAGCGACCGCGCCAGCGCCCTCGGACTCACCGTGCGCCCGCTCGATCCGCAGGAGAAGGCGCGCGCCGGCACGACCGGCAGCCTCGTCGTCGAGCAGGTCACCGGTCCTGCCGAGGAGGCCCAGGTCGAGCCGGGCGATATCGTGCTCGGCGTCAACGGCAAGCGCGTGAGCAGCGTGAAGGAGCTGCAGGATGCGGCCAAGAGCTCCGGCAAGACTGTCGCACTCCTGATCCAGCGCCAGGACGCCCAGATTTTCGTGCCGCTGCGTCTGCCCTAAGAAGAACGATGCAACCGAGCTACGAGCCAGCGGCCGTCGAGCGGGCCGCGCAGCAGTATTGGAACGAGCGTCGCGCCTTCGCCGCGCGCGAGGATGCCGCGCGCCGCAAGTTCTACTGCCTGTCGATGTTCCCGTACCCGTCCGGGCGGCTGCACATGGGGCACGTGCGCAACTACACCATCGGCGACGTGCTGTCGCGTTACATGCGCATGCAGGGCTACAACGTGCTGCAGCCGATGGGCTGGGACGCCTTCGGGCTGCCGGCCGAGAACGCCGCGATCGCCAACGGCGTGCCGCCGGCGCAGTGGACACGGCAGAACATCGCCTACATGCGCACGCAGATGCAGGCGCTCGGCTTTGCCATCGACTGGGAGCGCGAGCTCGCCACCTGCGATCCGGGCTACTACCACTGGAACCAGTGGCTGTTCCTGCGCATGCTGGAGCGCGGCATCGCCTACCGCAAGACCGGGGTCGTCAACTGGGATCCCGTCGACCAGACCGTGCTCGCCAACGAGCAGGTGATCGACGGTCGCGGCTGGCGCACGGGCGCGCCGATCGAGAAGCGCGAGATCCCGATGTACTACCTGAACATCACGCGCTACGCGGACGAGCTGCTCGAGGCGCTCGACACCCTCAGCGGCTGGCCCGAGCGCGTGCGCACCATGCAGGCGAACTGGATCGGCCGCAGCGAAGGCTGCGACGTCGCCTTCCCGTATGCGCCCGACACCGAGCGCGCGCTCGGGCGCGCCGGGCAGCTGAAGGTGTTTACCACGCGCGTCGACACGCTCTTCGGCACGACCTTCGTCGCGGTTGCCGCCGAACACCCGATCGCGCTCGCCGCGGCGCAGCGCACGCCGGAACTGGCGGCGTTCGTCGAGGAGTGCCGGCGCGGCAGCGTCATGGAAGCCGACCTCGCCACGCAGGAGAAGAAGGGCCTGCCCACCGGGCTGCACGTGCTGCATCCGCTCACCGGCGCGCCGCTGCCGGTGTGGGTCGCCAACTACGTGCTCATGGGCTACGGCGAGGGCGCGGTCATGGGGGTGCCCGCGCACGATGAGCGCGACTTCGAGTTCGCGACGCGCCACCAGCTGCCGATCGTCACCGTGGTGCGCCCGGCACAGGGCGGCTACAGCGAGGTGCAGGCGCCCTGGCAGAGCGCCTATGCCGAGTACGGCGTAACGGTGAACTCGGGGGAGTACTCCGGGCTCGACTTCCCGCAGGCGGTGGCGGCGATCGCCGCGGCGCTCGCGCACAAGGGCCTGGGAGCCACGCGCGTGCAGTACCGGCTGCGCGACTGGGGCATCTCGCGCCAGCGTTACTGGGGCTGCCCGATCCCGATCATCCACTGCGGCGCCTGCGGCGCGGTGCCGGTGCCGCAGGAGGATCTGCCGGTGGTGCTGCCGGAGGACCTGGTGCCCGATGGCAGCGGCAATCCGCTCGCCAGGTCGCAGGCGTTCACCGAGTGCCGCTGCCCGCGCTGCGGCGCCGGCGCGCGGCGCGAAACCGACACCATGGACACCTTCGTCGACTCCTCCTGGTACTACCTGCGCTATGCCTGTGCCGATGACGCACGCGCCATGGTGGATGAGCGCGTGGCTTACTGGCTGCCCGTGGATCAGTACGTCGGCGGCATCGAGCACGCCATCCTGCACCTGCTGTACTCGCGCTTCTGGACCAAGGTGATGCGCGACTGCGGGCTGCTGGAGTTCGGCGAGCCGTTCACCAACCTGCTCACGCAGGGCATGGTGCTCAACCAGATCTACTCCTATCAGGCCCCCGGGGAGCGCAAGCGCTACTTCAACCCCGCCGACGTCGAGGTGCGCCGCACCGCCGCGGACGCCGAGGTGTTCGAGATCGAGGACCCGCAGCTCGGCACGCTCACGCTGGTGCACGAGGGACTGGGCAAGATGTCCAAGTCCGAGGGCAACGGCGTGGACCCGGAAGGCCTGGTGGCGCGCTTCGGTGCCGACACCGCGCGGCTCTTCATGATGTCCGCCTCGCCCCCCGAGCAGACGCTCGAGTGGTCGGATGAGGGGGTGGCGGGCGCGGCGCGCTTCATCCGCCGGCTGTGGGCTGCCGTTTACGAGCACCAGGCCGCGGGCGCGGTGGCGAGTCTGGCGGTGGCCACGCTGACCGAGGCGCAGCGGCAGCTGCGGCGCCTCACGCACCAGCGCCTGGCGAAGGCCACCGACGACATCGGCCGCCGCCGCAACTTCAACACCGCGATCGCCGCGATGATCGAGCTGCTGAACGCGGTGCAGCGCTTCGAGGATGCGAGCGAGCAGGGGCGCGCGGTGCGTCAGGAAGCCCTCGAGGTCGCCGTCCTCGTGCTCTCGCCCATTGTCCCGCACGTCTGCCATGCGCTGTGGCAGGGACTGGGGCGCCAGGGCGCCCCCATCGACGAGCACTGGCCGGCTCCCGATGCGCACGCGCTCACGCAGGAGACGCACGAGCTCGTGGTGCAGGTGAACGGGCGGCTGCGCGGGCACGTGACCGTGCCGGTCAACAGCGACGAGGCCGTGGTGCGCGCGGCGGCGCTCGCCGATGAGCGCGTGAAGAAGTTCATCGCCGACAAGGCGGTGCGCCGCGTGATCGTGGTGCCCGGCAAGCTCGTCAACGTGGTCATCTGATGCGGTGCCTGCGGCTCAGCGCCCTCGTGCTCGCATCGCTGCTGGGCGGCTGCGGCTTTCATCTGCAGGGACGCGCGCCCCTGCCAGCGCTGGTGAAGAGCCCCTACGTGGAGGCGCCGGACCGGCAGACGGACTTCGTGCAGAGCCTGCGGCACGAGCTGCTGCAGAACGGCGCGCAGCCGGTGCAGCTGAAGTCGCAGGCCTCGGCGGTCATCAGCATCCTGCAGGACCAGATGGTCCGCCGCACGGTGTCGGTGTCGGCCTCCAACCAGCCGAACCTCTACGAGATCACCTACACGGTGCGCGTCGCCGTGAGCGCCGGGGACAAGGAACTGCTGCCGGCGCAGGAACTGGTGGCCACGCGCGAGTTCAGCTTCAGCGAGCCCGAACTCCTCGCCAAGGGGCACGAGGAGGACGTGCTGCGCGGGGACATGGCGCGGGATCTGGCCGACCAGGTGATGCGACTGCTGTCGAGGCTGTAGCGATGCTGCGGCTCGGCGCCACGGACGGCACCGCGCTCGAGCGGCTCCTGCAGCGCTACGGGCTTGCGCTGCGGCGCGTGGCCGACGGGGCGGCCATTCCGGGTTCTTACTGGGGCGAAAGCGAGGCGGGGCTGCGGGGGTGCGAGCTCTACGCGCGCGCGGATACCCCGGTGCACTCGCTGCTGCACGAGGCGAGCCACTTCATCTGCATGAGCCCGGCGCGGCGCGCAGGCCTCGAGCGCGACGCCGGCGGCACGGACCTCGAGGAGGCCGCGGTGTGCTACCTGCAGATCCTGCTCGCGGACGAACTCGCGAGCCGTCGGGCGCGCGCGCCTGATGCGCGACATGGACGCGTGGGGCTACAGCTTCCGTCTCGGCTGCACGCAGCGCTGGTTTGAGGAGGACGCCGCCGAGGCGCGCGCGTGGCTCGCGCAGCAGCGCATCACCGACACCGAGGCGCGCCTTACGGGCGCGTTGCGCACGACGGCTGATCCTGCCTGAGGCCGCAACTGCTGCACTGCAGCAACCGGTACGTAGAAATCACAGAGGTGCGCCTATTGTGCTTGAGCTATCATCAAACACTGACGCGCTCGAGGCCCGGACGCCGGGCTAGGCAGCGCGCGACAACAATCGAGACCTTAGGTCGTTCGCAAATCCTCCGGAGGACATGTCATGTCATTTCGTTCTGTTTTGATCCTCGCCGCACTCGTGGCACCGGCCAGCCTGGCACTGGCAGATACAACATTGGCGACCGACCCGGACTCGCTGCCCAAGATCAGCTGCAACAAGTTCACCTTCAGCGCTGCCTTGCTGCAGAGATATCCGAAGGCCCCGGCCGGATGCCTGGAGGGTCGCGTAGCGCCGAACGGCACTAAGTACGCGAAGTTCACGGCCAAGGTCTATCTCAACAGCCCGGAAGCCACAACCGTGAACCTGTTGAATGTGTCCGGCGACCCGATCTCCACGTTCAGCTTCAAGGGCGTGGCCGGCGGCAAGGTGAGCGTCAACGGCAAGAGCGAGAACATCGCTGACCTCAAGCCCGGCGAAGTGATCACGTTCTGGATCCCGGAGAAGCGTCTCGCGGCGCAGTCTCTGCCGGCCTCGACCGAGAAGTCCTGGCGCGTATTGCCGCCGACGCCCGGTCAGTAAAACACCGCGCGCCGTGCCGGAGAGTCTCTCCGGCACGGCGCGGCGAGTTGGATGCGCCCACGCGGCGCATCGCGCTTCAGAACGTTTTCGAGACGCCCGCGAAGAACCCGCGCCGCGGCCCGTATTGCGATGCGCCCACGCCGACACCGGTGCCGTTGCGTATCTGATAAATCGTGTCGAAGACGTTGATCACATCGAACCGCAGAGTAAGGCCTTCGATCCCTTCGGCATCGAAGGCATGGCTCACGCCCATATTGACCTGCCGGTAGTAGGGCAGGTGCGCACCGTTCGGGATGCTCTGCCCGTCCGGCAGCACCAGGTCGCTCCTGAGACCTGAGCCGACCAGGAGGTCCCCGCTCACGCGGGTGCCACGCCAGAGGTAGGCCATGCCGCCTGACATGGTCACTTGCTGCTCGTGGTCGAGGTGGATGTAGTTATCGGCGATGTAGGCCAGGTCATCCGGGCTGAAGCTGAACTGGCTCGAGACGATGTCCTTGCCGATGGCGCGCTGCAGGGCGGCGTTGTAGTACGCCTGGAAATGGCCGCTCGTGTAGTTGCCGGTGAACTCGAACCCGTACACCTGCCCGTAGCGGTAGTTGAAGGGCGTGAGGATGATCGGCGCGCCGAACTGCCCCTCGTCGATGAGGTCGCTCGCCTGCTTGTAGTAGCTGTCGAAGCCGACCGTCAGTGCCTTGCTCAGTACCTGCTGGATTCCCAAATCGTAGTAGTTGGAGCGCTCGGGTTTCACCACATCATCCCCGGGTCCGAGGGGCGCGCCGCTCGTGTACTCGTACTTGCTGATCGTGGTATTCGTAACCAGCTCGAACGGCGGCGGCGAGAAGAAACGTGAGTAGCCGGCGTGCACGGTGGTGTCCTCGCTCGCCTGCCACACCAGGTTCACGCGCGGACTCAGCTGGCTGCCACTGGAAAAGGCGCTGTAGTGATCGAAACGCAGGCCGTAGTTTACGGTGACCTTGGAGTCGAAGTGCCACTCATCCTGGAGGTAGACGCTCTGGATCCACTGCGTGTTCTTGGTGTCGTCGATGACGCCGAACGGCACATCGCCCGTGGGCACGATCACGTCCTGCAGGAACTGGTCAGCCGTCGTTAGCACGTTGCCGGTCGTGTTGCTGGTGAGGTGATCGGTCTGCACGTACAGCCCGGCGCGCACCGTGTGCGCCTCGTTCAGCTTGTAGGCGGCATCGCTCTGCAGCCCGTAGGCCAGGTCGCGCTTGTAGGCTTGCTGCGAGATGCCATTGAAGAACAGATCGCCGTCATTGGGGTCAGGTGAGTAGGTCAGGCTCGAGTAGCGCGCGAGCAGGGAGGTCTGGGCGGTGAGCACGCCGACGGAGTGCTGCCAGCTGAGCGTGGCAAAGTCGGTGATCTCGCGCTGATTTTCGTCGAGGTTGTTGCTAAGGAAGTTGTCCACGCCGTTCACGACGATGAAGGGATTGACGTCCGTGGAGTTCAGGCCCTTCACGTTGGGAATCTCGAACTTGTCGTTCGAGACGCCCGCGATCAACGTGATGCGGTTACTGTCATCGAGGAGGTGCTCGAAGTAGCCGAAGCCGTGGTACTGCTGGGTGTGGTCGTGGAGCGGTGTAGAACTGCCGTCCGGGGACTCGATGCCGAGATTGTTCTGGATGTAATCGCCGGTCACGAAGTAGGCGTTCTGACCCGGAATTACCACCGTAGTTGAAGCTCGGCTGCAGCGTCTGGTGGCTGCCGCCGTACAAGGAGACCTCACCGCCGGGCTGCAGGGCACCGCCCTTGGTCGTCATGTCGATGATGCCCGCGCTGCGCAGTCCGTACTCGGCTGGCAGGCTGCCCGTGACCAGCTTGAGGGAATCAATCATGCGCGGCGGCAGTGTCTGGCCGAACAGGCTGATGCCATCGGGCAGGATGACGCCGTTCAGGCGGAACTGCAGACCGTTGTGATCGCCGCGGATGTGCAGCTGCCCGAAGGAATCCTGCGCGGCGTCCGGCAGCTGCAGCATGACCTGGTTGAGCTGCACGTTGTCGCCACCGGGTGCTGACTGGATATCCTCCGCGGTGACTGTGTAGGTCGAGGCACCGGTCTGGGTTTCGATGCGCGAGCGCTCCTCGTTCAGGTGCTGTGCGGTGACCACGATGGTGGGCAATTCCGCGCCTGGCTGCTGCGCCACCTGCGCGCCGGCGGCGGATGCCACGGCGCCGAGGACCGCAGCGACGCACCTGCGCGCGGCCGTCCGGGAAATACTGGACATGAACCAAACTCCTGCAAGATCCGCCGCAGGTAGCGCAGGTAGCGCCTGCGCAAGCACCGGCAGGGGATCGAACGCCCGACTGCGCACGCACGCCCTCGCGGCACGCGCAGCGCTTTCTTCAGCTCACGGGCATCGCAGGAGGACCACGGGGCAGGCAGAGTCCGGGCGGGAAGCGCTCGGGCAGGGCGGGGGGGAGCGCAATCGCGGCCACGTGCGCCACGAGCACCGGGTGGCCGAGGACCTGGGGCGATGCGTTCGTGCCGGCGCTGCCGCCCAGGTGCACGCACAGATCGCAGTGCTCGTGCTCGTGCCCGCGATCGCCCAGGCCGTGCGCGGCGTACAGCGCAGCACAGCAGGCGAGGGCCAGGGCCGCCAGCAGCGCGACCAGTTGATTACGACGCAGCGTGCGGCTCAAGCGCTTGCTTCAGGTCCGTTCAACGGTAAGAGTCAAGGGTAGCGACCCCGCCGGGCAGGGGCAACTTCCGGGCCGATATGGTTGATAATGAGCCCGGGATTCTTTAACCGATCTGCAGCGCCGGTCACACTTTGAAGCTCACCTCCGACTCTCTCGCCCCCCAGCTCGCGCAGCGCCTGCTGGGCGCCTACCTCGTGTCCGGCGATGAGCCGCTGCTGGCGCAGGAGGCCGCCGACGCGGTGCGCGCCGCGGCGCGCGCGGGCGGCTTCAGCGAGCGCGAAGTGCACTTCATCGAGCGCGCCTCCGACTGGGACGATGTGCGCGGCGGCACGGCCAACCTGTCGCTGTTCGCCGCGCGCCGCCTCATCGAGATCCGCCTGGCGAGCGCCAAGATCGGTGTCGCCGGGAATGCCGCGCTCAGTGCGCTGCTGGGCACGCGCGATCCGGACATGCTGTTCCTGATCCTCGCCCCGCGCCTGGACCGCGATGCGCAGAATGCCGAATGGGTGCGGACACTCGAGGCGCACGGCGCCTGGGTGCAGGTGTGGCCGCTGGAGGGTGCGCGCATGGGGGGCTGGCTGAAGGCGCGCGCGCGCACACTCGGGCTCGAGCTGCAGGCGGACGCACTCGAGCTGCTCATCGCGCGCACCGAGGGGAACCTGCTCGCCGCACAGCAGGAGCTCAGCAAGCTCGCGCTCCTTGGCGTGCAGGGCGCGGTCAGCGCGGAGGCGGTGCTCGCGGCCGTCGCCGACAGCGCGCGCTTTGATGTCTTCCAGCTCGGCGAGGTGCTGCTCAACGGCGACACCGCCCGCGCGCTGCGCATGCTCGCGGGCCTGCGCGGCGAGGGGACCGAGGCGACGCTCGTGCTGTGGGCGCTGACGAAGGCGGTGCGCGACATCTGGAATGCGCACACCGGCGGTACCAGCCGCGCGCCCGCCTGGCAGCGCCAGGCCGCAGCGCTCGCGCAGGCGCAGCGGCGCGCCGCGCACCTGCCCTTCCGCGGACTCATCCGGCGCGCGGTGCGCGCGGATCGCATGATCAAGGGGCGCATGGGCGGGGACGCCTGGGACGAGATGGCGCTCTTGGCCGCGGAGCTGTGTGCCCCGGGGCGCGTGCCGCTCGCGGCCGTGGGCTAAGGGCACGATGCAGCCCATCGGCATCTTCGGCGGCACCTTCGACCCGATCCACTGCGGGCATCTGCGCACGGCCTTCGAACTGTGGCAGGAGCTGCGCCTCGCGGAGGTGCGGCTGCTGCCGGCGGGCACGCCGCCGCACCGCGACCAGCTGTATGCGAGCGCCGAGATGCGCCTGCAGATGGTGCGCGCCGCGGTGGCCGACCAGCCGCATTTCGTGGTGGATGACCGCGAGGTGCGCCGCACCGGACCTTCGTACTCGGTCGACACGCTCACCGAGCTGCGCCAGGAAAATCCGCAGCGCTCGCTGTGCCTGTTGCTCGGCATGGACGCCTTTCTCGGGCTGCCGCAGTGGCACCGCTGGCGCGAACTGCTGACGCTGGGCCACATCGTCGTGGCGCACCGCCCCGGCTGGCGCGCCCCGACCGCAGGCCCGCTCGGGGAAGTCATGGTGGATCATGGCACCGGCAGCATCCTTGAGCTGCACCGCAGGCTTGCCGGCTGCATCTACGTGCACGCCGGCACGCAGCTGGAGATCTCCTCGACCGAGCTGCGCGCGCTTTTGGTTGCGGGCCGCGATCCGCGCTACCTGGTCACCGAGGAGGTGAGGCAGATCATCTTCAGGACGAGATGCTATGCTCCGGCGCAGGATCCCAAGGCCAGCTGATCGCCCGTCTCAGGAGTACCCGCTAAACCACATGACCACCCGCAAACGCCTGCGCCCCCCTGCGGAGCGCGCCTCGCCGCTGAAGCAAGCCGTCACGAGTGCGCTCGAAGATATGAAGGCTGTGAATGTCAGGGTGCTGGACGTGCGGGGCCTCACCGATATCGCCGACACGATGATCATCGCGTGCGGCAACTCCGACCGCCATGTCCGCTCCATCGCCGAGCGCGTCGCGCAGCAGGCCAAGGCCGCAGGCTTTCGCGCGCTGGGCACCGAGGGCGCACGCGACGGGGAGTGGGTGCTGGTGGACCTGCAGGACATCCTGGTGCACGTGATGCTGCCGCGGGTGCGCGAGTTCTACGGACTCGAGCACCTCTGGGACGGCGGCCCGGCGGCCGCGCCTGCCCCCGCCCCGACCGTGGCACGCGCGCCCGCGCGCCGGCGGCGCATCTCGCGGTAGCCGCTGCCGCCATGCGCATGCGCGTGATCGCCGTGGGCACGCGCCTGCCTGCCTGGGCGCGCAGCGCCTGCGATGAATACCTGACGCGCCTCTCGGCGCTCAACCTGACCCTGGTGCAGCTCGAGCCGGCCCGGCGCGCCGCCGGCGCGGCGACGCGCGCGGTCGCCGCCGAGGGCGCGCGCCTGCTGGGCCTGCTGCGACCCGCTGAGCACGTGGTGGCGCTCGATGAGCGCGGCAAGGAGCTGTCCACGCGCGAACTGGCTGACTGGCTCAAGGGGCGCCAGCAGGCGGGCGAGGACCTGGCGTTCCTCATCGGCGGGGCCGACGGCCTCGCCCCGCAGGTGCTGGCCCGCAGCCAGTTCCGCTGGTCGCTGTCGCGGCTGACGCTGCCGCACGCCCTGGCACGGGTGCTGCTCACCGAGCAGCTCTACCGCGCCCACAGCATTCTCACCAATCACCCGTATCATCGCGACTGATGCCAACGGAACCCTCCCAGCCGGCTCGTGTGCCTCGCCTCCATGTCGCCGCGGCGGCGCGAACTGCTGGCACAGATCGGCGTGCCGCACCGGGTGAGCGCGCCGCACATCGACGAGGCGGTGCGGCCCGGGGAGCCGGCGGCGGACTACGTGGTGCGCATGGCACGCAGCAAGGCACTCGCCGTGGCGGGCACCTCCCCTGCGCTGCCGGTGCTCGCCGCCGACACGATCGTCGTCGTCGACGAGCGCATTCTCGGCAAGCCGGCCGGCGCCGCCGAGGGCCTTGCCATGCTCGAGCAGCTCTCGGGCCGCGCGCACGCGGTGCTGACCGCGGTCGCGCTCCTGAGCGCCACCGGGCTCACCTTCCACCTGAGCGCAAGCGAAGTGCGCTTCCGGCGCCTGAGCCGTGCGGAGTGCCTGAGCTACTGGGCCTCGGGGGAGCCGCACGACAAGGCCGGCGCCTACGCCGTGCAGGGGCGCGGGGCGGTGTTCATCGAGTACCTCGCCGGCAGTTACTCTGGCGTCATGGGGCTGCCGCTGTACGAGACCGCGGAACTGCTGCGCGCCGCCGGCGTGCCGTACTGGCTGGACGCGGTGCACGGGGACGCGGCGCCGTGACGCTCGAGATCCTGGTCAACGTCGCGCCGCGCGAGACGCGCGCGGCCCTGCTGGAGAGCGGCGTGGTGCAGGAGCTGCACGTCGAGCGCACCAGCCGCCGCGGGCTCGTCAGCAATCTCTACAAGGGACGTGTGTCGCGCGTGCTGCCGGGCATGCAGGCGGCCTTCGTGGAGATCGGACTTGAGCGCACCGCGTTCCTGCACGCGGCCGACATCGCCGCCCCGCGCGGCGAGGACACGCTGGTCGGGGCGAGCCTGTCGGCGCTCGAGGACATCCGCCGCCTGGTGAATGCCGGCGATGACATCCTGGTGCAGGTGATCAAGGATCCGATCGGCACCAAGGGGGCGCGCCTCACGACCTTCATCGCGCTTCCCTCGCGCTACCTGGTGTACATGCCGCGCGGCCAGGCGATCGGGGTGTCGGCGCGCATCGAGGACGAGGGCGAGCGGGCGCGCCTGAAGGGCGTGCTTGGCGAGCTGGTCGATGGCGCGGTCGGCGGCGGCTACATCATCCGCACCGCCGCGCAGGGCGTGAGCGCGGACCACCTGCGCGCCGACATGCTGTACCTGGGAAAGCTGTGGGAGCACGTGCGCAGCAACTCCCAGGCGGCCAGCCCCGGCTCGGTGGTGCATGAGGACCTGCCACTGTCGCTGCGCGTGCTGCGCGATGAGCTCTCGCGCGGCGTGAGCCGCGTGCTGGTCGACTCGCCGCGCGAGTACGAGCGCATGCGCGCGTTCGCCGCCACCTTCATGCCCGAGACCGCCGAGCTGGTCGAGCTGTACGCCGGCCCGCGGCCACTGTTCGACCTGAACGGCGTCGAGGAGGAGATCGCGCGCGCGCTCGATCGCAAGGTGCCGCTGAAGTCCGGCGGTCACCTGGTCATCGACCAGACCGAGGCGATGACGACCATCGACGTCAACACCGGCGCCTACGTCGGGCACCGCACGCTCGAGGAAACCATCTTCCGCACCAACCTCGAGGCGGCGGTCAGCATCGCGCGGCAGCTGCGCCTGCGTAACCTCGGCGGCATCATCATCATCGACTTCATCGACATGCGCGACGAGCCGCACCGCCGCGCGGTGCTGGCCGCGCTCGAGCGGGCGCTGTCGGGGGATCGCGCCCAGACCCACATCGTGAGCCTCTCGCCCCTGGGGCTGGTGGAGATGACCCGCAAGCGCACCCGCGAGAGCCTGGAGCACCTGCTGTGCGGCCCGTGTCCCAGTTGCGAGGGGCGCGGTTTCCTGCGCACGCCGGAAACGATCTGCAACGAGATTTTTCGGGAAATAGTGCGACAGAGCCGGCAGTTTGCCAGCCGCGAGCTGCTGATACTGGCTCACCAGGACGTCGTGGATCGGCTGCTGGACGAGGAGTCCGCCACCCTCGGGGAACTCGAGACCCAGGTGGGCCGGCCGATCCGGCTGCAGGTCGAGGCGCTCTATGGCATCGACCACTTCGACGTCGTACTCGTGTAAGGCGTAACGTGTGTCTGAGATGCCTGCACAGGCCCAGGAGCGGCCGGCCCGAGCTGGCCCGCTGCGCGGCGGCGCCGCGCTGCTCGGCGGCGTGCTGCTGCTCGCCGCACTCCTCATCCTCGGCCGCGAACTCATCGCCGCCCAGGTGCCGCAGCACCGTGCCGCCCTCGAGGAGTTCATCCGCCACGAGACCGGGCTCGAGATCACCTTCAGCCGCCTGAGCCTGCGCTGGGGCTGGTACGGCCCGGAGGCGGTGTTCGATTCTGCCGCGCTCGGGGAGCCGGACTCCCCGGCGGTGCTGCGCGCAGCCCAGGTGGTGGTGGTCGTGGATCCCTGGCGCAGCATGCGCAGCGGTCAGCTGGAGGCCGGCCGCATCCGGCTCATCAACCCCGAGGTCGATCTCACCGCTGACGGGGGCGGTGCCGCGGCCGTGAGCGGCGCGCGGCGCGCGGCGCGCCCGGGCGCGCTCGCGGACGCGCCGCGCTGGCTCGCGCGCTGGCGCGGCGGACGCATCGACGTCGAGGACGGCGCGCTGCGCTGGCCGGGAGCGGCGGGCGCGCCGCCCTTCACGGTCAACGTGCGGCGCGCGCAGCTGCGGCGGCTCGGCGCCCAATGGAGCGCAGAAGCGCACCTGCAGCTGCCCGACAGCCTCGGCGCCGCGGCCGAGTTCGTCACCCGCTTCAGCGGCGACGTCGCGCGCCCCGAAAGTCTCAGCGGCACCCTCTCCCTGAGCGGCGAGCGGCTCGCCTTCGAGGGCTGGCGCCACTTCGCGCCGACGCCCGCCGTGGCGCTTTATGCGCCGCGCCGTGGCGCCGGGAACCTGCAGTTGCAGGGAGCCTTCCGCGCTGGGCGCTTTTACCGCCTGGCCGGTGAGGTACAGGCGCACTCACTCGAGTGGGCACCGCGGGGCGCTGCGGCCGTGCCCCTGGCGCTGCCCGTGCTCAACGCCCGCTGGCAGCTCACCCCCGCAGGCGCCGGCTGGCGCCTGACCGCGCAGGCCCTGGAGCTCGGGGACGCCACGCTGCGCGGCACGGCGCAGCTGAGCTTCGATGAGCACGCGGCGCACGCCACGCTGGCGGCTGTGCCGGTGGGTGCCCTCGCGGCGCTCACGCACTGGTGGGCGCCACAGGCGCCGCTGGAGCAGCTGCTGCTGAGCGGTCGCGCGCGCACGCTCGAGTTCGACTGGGATGCGCGCCGCCCGGCCGGCGCGCGCTGGCTGGCCGCGGCGGACCTGGACGGGCTCACGCTGGCGAGCGCCGCGGGGGATGTCACCCTGAGCGGCCTGAGTGCACACCTGCGCGCGCAGGAAGCCCAGCTCACGGGCGAGTTCAGCGCGCCGGCGGCCCGGCTGGTCGCGCGGCGCGAGACCCCGCTGACACTCGAGGAGCTCAGACTGCAGGGGCACCTCGCCGCCGCGCTCGAGGGCACGGGCTGGCGCCTGAGCAGCGAGGACTTCGAGTTCAGCGCCGGGGCGGCCCACATCGAGGGCCGCATCGGACTGGATGCCACGGCGGCGGCGCCCGCGCGGCTCGAGGGCCACGTGCAGCTGCGCGAGACCGATGTCCCGACGCTTGCGGCGCTGCTGGGTCCGGGCGCGCTGCGCGCGCTCGGCCTGGGCGCTACACACCTCACCGCCGGACGCATCACGAGCGGGGAGTTCGAGCTGCACGGCGCGCTCAGCGCCGACGGTGAGTTCCTCGCCGGCGACGCTTCGCACGGCACCCTCGAGCTGCGCGACGCCGCGCTGGCCGCAGGCGATGCGTGGCCCGGCCTCGAGGGGCTCGCCGCGCGCATCGACTGGCACGGCACGCAGGTGCGCGCGAACGTCACCGCGGCGCAAAGCGGCGCGCTCGCGCTCGCAGACGCGCAGGCGCAGTGGGACACCCGTGGCCTGCACGCGCTGCGCGCCAGCGCACACCTCGCGGGCGATGCCCGGGAGGTGCTCGCGTGGCTGCGTGAGCGGCCGCAGCTCGGCGGTGCCGCCCCGTTCGTTCGCGACCTGGACTTCGAGGGTGACACGCAGCTCAGCGTCGACCTCGTGCTCCCCGGGACCGCGGCGCCGCGCGTGGCGCCGCGCCTGCGCATCGCGGCCGCGCTGCAGGGCGCACGCCTGCGTCCGCTGCCGGGCTTGCCGCCGCTTGAGTCGCTGCACGGCACGCTCGTGTTCTCCGCCGCCCATCTGCAGCGCGCGACGCTCGTGGGTCGCTGGCTCGGGGGCCCGGTGAGCCTCGGCGTGGCCGAGCATCGCGAGGGCGCCGACACGGGGCTCACGCTCAGCGCCCACGGTCTCATCGAGGCGCATCAGGCGCTGCTCGCCGCCAACAGCGCGGATGCCGGCGCGCCGGTGCTGGGTGCCGCGGACTGGAGTGCACAGCTGCTGCTGCTGCCGCAGGCCGACCCGGCACAGCTGCAATGGCGGCTGCACGTGGATTCGAGTCTCGCTGGCGTGACGAGCACGCTCCCCGAGCCCTTCGGCAAAGGCTCGGCCGCGGCGGCCCTGCCGCTGCATCTGGAAGTGCAGGGCCGTGCCGCGCAGGCACAGCTGCGCCTCGCCCTGGGTGAGCGTCTGCGCGGCGTGGCGCTCCTGGCGCGCAGCGGCGAGCGCTGGCGCATCGAGCGCGGCGCGCTGCGCCTGGGCGCGGGTGCGCCGGAGCTTCCGGGCGCGCCGGTCGTCTCATTCGAGGGGCGCGTGTCGCGGCTCGACCTGCCGGCGTACCTCGCGCTGTGGCAGCAGGTGGCCGCCGCGCAGACGCTGCCGCCGGTGCAGGCGCGGCTGAGTACGCCGGAGCTCTTCGCCGGTCGCGCCTATGGGGAAGCTCAGCTGACCGCGACCGGCACCTCCGGCGGGCGCGCAGGTGAGCGTGGAGGCCGCGCAGCTGCACGGGGTGCTGCAGTGGCCCGCGCATGCCGACGCCGCGCACCCCGCGCTCGTGCAGCTGGCGAGCCTGGATGGCAGCGCTGAGGATGCCGCGCTCGCGGCGCAGCTGCCGGCGCTGCTCGGGCCGGCGGTGGAACTGAGCGTCGATGATTTTCGCTGGCAGGGTCGCTCGCTCGGGCGGCTGCGTGCGCAGCTCGCGGCAGCCGGCGAGCGGCTGCAGGTGCGCGAGCTGCGCCTGACGGGGGCGCAGCAGGAGCTGCGCGGCTCGCTCGAGTGTGCCCCGCGGGCGCGCTGCGCCGCGCACGTGAGCCTGAAGAGCACGAACCTCGGCCAGACGCTCGCGGACTATGGCCTGCGCGCCGACATGGGCGCGCTGCGCGCGCAGCTGGAGGGCGACCTCGAGTGGCCCCAGGGCTCCTCGGCCCCCCTTGCAACCTTAAGCGGCGATCTCCATATGCAGCTCGAAGAGGGCGCCCTACAGGCGGCAGCGACCGACACGCGCGAGCCGTTCGCGCTCTTCCTGGTGCCAGGGCTGCTGCAGGGCCTGGCGGCGCAGGCGGACCGGATGCCCGAGTCAGCGCCGCTGCGCTTCGCGCACGTGACGGCGGATTTCGCGCTGCGGGATGGCGTGGCCCGGACCGCGAATCTGCACCTGGACGGTGCGGACGCCGAGATCCTGGTGCGGGCGCGCGTGAACCTGCTCGCGCGCGACTACGACGGGGAGGCCTTCATCCTGCGCGGCGAGGAGCGGCTCCCTTCCGCCCTGCGAGGCCTCGGGGCCACCCCGCGGGTGGCGGCGCTGTGGCTGTCGCTGCGCCAGTGGTTCACGGGGACCGCGCCGGAGGAGAGGGGCACGGCGCTGCGTTTGCGGGGCGCCTGGAACGACCCCATAGTGACGCCTGCGCAGTGACGCGCAGGCGAAGCGGATGAGGAGCGCATGAGAGCGGCCGCGATACAGATGACCTCCGGCCCGGACGTGGCCCGCAACCTCGAGCAGGCCCGGGAGCTCATCGAGCAGGCGGCGGCGCGCGGTGCGCGCCTGGTGGCGCTGCCGGAGAACTTCTCCTTCATGGGACTGAAGGACACCGATAAGCGCACCGTGGCCGAGGCCGAGGGGGCCGGGCCTGCGCAGGACTTCCTCGCCGCCATCGCCGCCCGGCTCAAGCTCTGGATCGTCGGTGGCACCGTGCCGCTCAAGGCCGGGACCGACGGGCGGGTCGCCGCCGCCTCCCTGGTGTATGACGCCGACGGCCGCCGCGTCGCGCGCTACGACAAGATCCATCTGTTCGACGTCGACATCCCCGGCCGGGCCGAGAGCTACCGCGAGTCGGCCAACGTCGCCCCCGGGCACCGCGCGGTGCTCGTCGACACGCCCGCCGGCCGGCTCGGGCTCTCGGTGTGCTACGACGTGCGCTTTCCGGAACTCTACCGGCACCTGAGCGCCGCGGGCGCGCAGCTGCTCATCGTGCCGTCCGCGTTCACCAGCCCCACCGGCCGGGCGCACTGGGAGGCGCTGCTGCGCGCGCGCGCCATCGAGAACCTCTGTTACGTGATCGCGCCCGCGCAGTCGGGGTTTCACCCGGGCGGCCGCGAGACCTACGGCGACAGCATGATCGTCGACTTCTGGGGCCGAATCCTGCAGCGTGTGCCCCGCGGCACCGGCTGTGCCGTCGCTGACATCGATCTGTCGCTGCAGTCGGGGGTGCGCGAGAGCTTCCCCGCCCTGGTTCACCGTGTTTTTGCCGAAGGAACGAGCGCTCATGAATGACACCGTCGACGATCCCCTGACCCTGGCGCGCGAACTGATCCTGCGCCCGAGCGGCCTCGATGACGGGCGCCTCGACCGGGTATTCGGGGAAGTGCTCTCGCACTCGGTGGACTTCGCCGACCTGTATTTCCAGCTGGCGCACCAGGAGTCCTGGTCGCTGGAGGACGGCATCGTCAAGGACGGCAGCGCCAGCATCGAGCAGGGCGTCGGCGTGCGCGCGCTCGCCGGGGAGAAGACCGGCTTTGCCTACTCCGACGAGATCGTGCTGCCGGCACTCGAGGAAGCCTCGCGCGCCGCACGCGCCATCGCGGTGGCGGGCGGGGAGCGCCGCGTCGCGGCCTGGCGCGCGCAGGCCGGGCATCAGCTGTACCTGCCGGACGATCCGGCGGCCACGCTCGCCACGCCGGAGAAGGTGGCGTGGCTCGAGCGCGTCGACCGTGCCGCGCGCGCCGTGGATCCGCGCGTGGTGCACGTGAGCGCAAGCCTGGTGGCGGTGAAGGAGGTCGTGCTGATCGCCACCAGCGACGGCCAGCTGGCCGCCGACGTGCGTCCGCTGGTGCGCTTCAACGTCTCGGTGCTGGTCGAGCACAATGGCCGGCGCGAGCAGGGCTATGCCGGCGCCGGCGGACGCTTCTCGCTCGCCGAGCTGGTGAGCGACGAGCGCCCGCTCGCGCTCGCGCGCGAGGCGGCGCGCCAGGCGCTGGTGAACCTCGACGCGCGGCCGGCGCCGGCGGGCACCATGACCGTGGTGCTCGGCCCCGGCTGGCCCGGAATCCTCCTGCACGAGGCGATCGGCCACGGCCTCGAGGGTGACTTCAACCGCAAGGGCACCTCGGCGTTCGCCAACCGCATCGGCGAGCAGGTGGCGGCCCCGGAGTGCACGGTGGTCGATGATGGCACGCTGTCGCGCCGCCGCGGCTCGCTCAACATCGACGATGAGGGCACGCCCACGCAGTGCACCACGCTCATCGAGAACGGCGTGCTGCGCGGCTACATGCAGGACCGGCTGAACGCGCGCCTCATGGGCGCGAGCCCCACCGGCAACGGGCGGCGCGAGTCGTTCGCGCACATGACCCTGCCGCGCATGACCAACACCTACATGCGGCCCGGTCCGCACGCGCCCGAGGACATCATCGCCTCGGTGCAGCGCGGCATCTATGCCGTGAACTTCGGCGGCGGGCAGGTGGACATCACCTCGGGCAAGTTCGTGTTTTCCGCGAGCGAGGCGTACGAGATCGTCAACGGCCGCCTCGGCGCTCCGCTCAAGGGCGCCACGCTGATCGGCAACGGGCCGGACGTGCTCACGCGCGTCTCGATGGTCGGCAACGACCTGAAGCTCGATGACGGCATCGGCACCTGCGGCAAGGATGGCCAGAGCGTTCCCGTCGGGGTTGGCCAGCCCACGCTCAAGATCGAGGGTCTCACGGTCGGTGGCACCGCCTGATTTGACTCACGACCAGGCAGCTGTCGTCAGTCGCTGACACGGTGCGCCAGCTCGCGCGGCGACATAATCTTAGGGCCGCAGCAAGTGTGATTCCCCACACGTTCGGCGACTGGCGGACGCCGTAACGTTGTCTCCAACAACCACTGAAATCGCGCCAGAAGGACCTTCGATGTTTACCGACGAAGCCACCATCGAGTCTCCCCAGCTCAAACTGCCGGCGGACCTGCTGGCCGAAGTGAGCCGCCGCAAGAACCAGAAGCAGCCTGCCGACTTCCACGTCGACGGCTGGAAGCCGAGCCTGCTCGAGCGTCTGGGGCGGATGTTGGGCCTGGGCTGAAGCGCCCCGCGCGGCGGGCGAGCAGAACTAACACAGCGCGGTTCCAACAACGGGCCGCAAGGCGTTAGGATGCGGCATGCCGCAGTTCTCGCGCCCGGTTTACGAAGTCCTGCCCTGGTTATACATAATCTGCGGGCTTGGGGTGCTGGGCGGCAGCTACCTGCTGAGCGCCCACGGTGTGCTGAGCCTGCTCGCGGCAATCCCCGGCATCCTGCTGCTGCTCGGCGGCGTGGTGGTGCTGCTGCGGCGGCGCGACTTCCGCGCGCTGCGTTCGCAGTACGGCGGCCCTGACTCGCTCGGCGGCAGCGACAAGCCCTGAGGGCTGGCTACTTCTTCAGCGGCGCCTTCTTCGGCTCGCTGTCCTCGTTCTCTTCCTCGTCGACCGCGGCATCCGCGCGCAGCGCCTGCAGCTCCGGCATGGTGTCGGAGAGCGTGTTGCGCGCGCGGCTGGCGCGCTCATCGACGTACATCAGCTCGTGCTTGCCGATCAGCACCACGTCGCCATCGTTGAGGTAGTGGCGCCGCACGCGGTTGGACTTCACGAAGATGCCGTTGGTGCTGTTGAGATCCTCGACCACGCACGAGTGCGGCGTCGTGACCACCTGGCAGTGGTGACGGCTGATGAAGCGGCTGTCGATGTGCACGTCGTTGTCGGGCGTGCGGCCGATGATCAGCCGCCCCGGGCGCAGTGGCACCTCCTGCACGGTGCGGCCGTCGGTGGCGATCAGGAGCCGCGCGAGCGCCGGGCGGCCGTCCGCCGTGGTGGCCGGCTTCGGCGGCGGCAGCCGCTCGGCCTCGGCCGCGTGGTGGTGCGGGCGGTGGGCGAAGTCCTTCCACTGCAGCTCCTGCACCGCGGCGTTGATGTCGGCGAGCGTTACGCTGTCGCGGTCGGCGGTGAAGGCCGCCATCATGGCGGTGTCGCACAGCGTATTGACCAGGCGCGGCACGCCGCCGCTGTAGCGGAAGATCTCCGGGTAGGTGTCGCTGGCGAACAGCGCGCGATCCCCGGCGCCGGCCACCTCCAGGCGGTGCTGGATGTAGCCCCGCGTCTCGTTCTCGCTCAGGGTCTGCAGGTGAAAGCGTAGCCGCACGCGCTGCGTCAGCTGCGCGAGCTCGGGCGCGTCGAGCTTGTCGTTGAGCTCGGGCTGCCCGGCAAGGATGATGCGCAGCACCTTCTCCTTGGTGGTCTCCACGCCCGAGAGCATGCGGATTTCCTCGAGCACCTTCATGCTCAGGTTCTGCGCCTCATCGACGATCAGCAGCACGCGGCGGCCGGCGGCGTACTGCTCGATGAGGAAGTTGTTGAGCGTCGTGATGAGCTCGGCTTTGCGCATCTTGAAGGGTGAGAAGCCGAACTGCGCCAGCACCGACTGCAGGAAATCGATGGCGGTCACCTGCGTCTGGTTGATCTGCGCGACCACCACGTCCGCGGGCACTTCCTTCAGGAAGGACTCGATCAGGGTGGTCTTGCCCGAGCCGATCTCGCCGGTGATGACCACGAACCCATCCGTGAACCAGATGGTCGATTCCATGTACGCCTTGGCGCGTGCATGCTGTTTCGACAGGTAAAGGAATTGCGGGTCCGGGCTTAGGCGGAACGGTAATTCCTTGAGCTTGAACGGTTCCAGGTACATGCGTGTTGACTCGAGCCCGATGTTACGGGAAGCCAACGCCGGCGGCCAAATCCTCGAGTAGTTTTAAGGCGTATGCGTCACGGCGGGCGGCCGAAGGCTCGACCAGCGTCACATGCCCCACCTTGCGCCCGGGGCGGGGCTGCTTGCCGTAGTCGTGCAGGTGCAGCCCCGGGGTCTCAAGCAGCCGCGCCCGCGCCGGGATGCTGCCGATGAGGTTGATCATGGCGCTGTGGCCGAGCGCACGGGTACTGCCCAGCGGCAGGTCGAGGATCGCCCGCAGGTGGTTCTCGAACTGGCTGGTGGCCGCGCCCTCGATGGTCCAGTGTCCGGAGTTGTGCACCCGCGGTGCGATCTCGTTGGCGATCAGCCGGCCGCGGTGCACGAAGAACTCGATGGTGAGGATGCCGGCGTAGCGGAAGTGCTGCAGCAGGCGCCCCAGGTACGTGGCCGCGCGCGCCTGCCAGGCTCGTGCTCCGTAGGGCGCGCGCGTCAGGCGCAGGATGCCGTGCGCATGCACGTTGCCGCACAGCGGGTAGACCACGACCTCCCCGCGCGGGCTGCGCGCCCCGATGATCGAGACCTCGCAGTCAAAGGGCACGCGCTCCTCGTAGATGAGGGGCACGCCGCCGAGCTTGTGCCAGGCGTGATCCGCCTCCGCGGCGCTGCCGATCACCGCCTGGCCCTTGCCGTCGTAACCCAGGCGGCGTGTCTTGAGCACCCCCGGCCGGCCGATTGCCGCGATGGCACGCGTCAGCTGCGCGCGCGAGTCCACCGCGCGCCAGCGGGTGGTCGGGATGTGCAGCTTCTCGAACAGGCGCTTCTCGGCCACCCGGTCCTGGCCGGTGGCGAGCGCGGCGACGGGCGGGCAGATGCGTGCACCGTGCGCGCGCTGCATGGTGCGCAGGCTCGCGACCGAGACGTTCTCCCAGTCGAAGGTCACGACCTCGCAGCGTCGCGCCAGCCGGCGCAGGAGCGCGGCGTCGGTGAAGGCGCCGTGCAGGAGCGGTGCCACCTTGCCGGCAGGTGCATCGCGCGCCGGGTCCAGGCACAGGAAGTCGAGCCCGAGCGGATAGCCCGCCAATGCGAGCATGCGGCCGAGCTGGCCGGCGCCCACGATGCCGACGGTCATGAGCGCGGGGTCGCGCGCGGATCAGGATTGCCGAGCACGCCGGCGGTCTGGCGCTCGCGGAACGCCTCGAGCGCGGTGGCGACGGCCGGATACTTGTTGGCGAGGATCGCAGCGGCGAACAGCGCCGCGTTGCTGGCGCCGGCGCTGCCGATCGCAAAGGTCGCCACCGGCACGCCCGCCGGCATCTGCGCGATCGACAGCAGGGAATCGATGCCGCCGAGCGCCTTGGACTGCACCGGCACGCCGAGCACCGGCAGGCGCGTCTTGGCCGCGGTCATGCCCGGCAGGTGGGCCGCGCCACCGGCGCCGGCGATCAGCACCTCGAGCCCGCGCCCCTGCGCGCCGGCGGCGTACTCGAACAGCAGGTCGGGCGTGCGGTGCGCGGACACCACGCGCACCTCGTAGGGGATCGCCAGCTTGTCGAGGAAGTCGGCGGCGCTCTGCATCGTCTCCCAGTCGGAAGCGGAGCCCATGATGATGCCGACCAGCGGTTTCATCACGGCATTGTATCGAACAATGCGCGCAAAGCGCGAAACAACTCCCGCGAGGCCGCGCCGCCGGCATGCAGGCGCGCACGCTCGTCTTGCGCTGCGGCCACGCGCCGCGCCCACTCGGCTTGGTCGATGTCAGGACGCCAGCTCGCCAGCTCGGCGAGCGCCGGCGCACCCTCGGTGATCAGCCGTTCGCGCCAGGCCTCGACCCGCTTGAAGCGCTCGGTCGCGCGCGCGTCCGCGGCGCTGCGGGCGCCGAGTGCGGCCCGGATCGGCTCGGGGTCGATGGTGCGCATGAGCTTGCCGATGAACTGGCGCTGGCGTGCGCCGCCACCGCGGCTGGAGATGCGCCGCGCCAGGCGCACCGCATCGATGAGCTGCTCCGGCAGCGCGAGCGCCTCGAGCTGGGCGTCGCTCAGCCTGATCAGTTCCTCGCCCAGGTCCTGCGCGGCGTGCGCCGCGCGCTTGCGCGCGCTCTTGCTCGGGCGCTCCTCCCCGGGCTCGTGCAGGTCCTCATCGTCCTCTGGTGCGCTGCTCACTCGCTGCCGCCGCGGTTGAATTCGCCCTGACTGGTACAATTTAAGCCCGACACCTGCGAATCATGCCCGATGCCGCAACCTGAAGCTTCTCCCCCGAACGGCCGCTCACCGAGGTGGCCCGCCTCGCCCTTGATGAGGCACGCCGCCAGGGCGCCTCCGAGGCCGAGGCTGATGTCTCCGTCAGCCAGGGGCTGTCGGTCAATGTGCGCCTCGGGGAGGTCGACACGGTCGAGTACCAGCGTGACCGGGGCCTGGCCGTCACGGTGTACTTCGGCAAGCGCAAGGGCTCGGCGAGCACCGCCGACCTGACCGCCGCCGCCGTGCGCGCCAGTGTCGAGAAGGCCTGCGCGATCGCGCGCTACACGGCCGAGGATCCGTACGCCGGGCTCATCGAGCCGGAAATGCTGGCGCGCGAGATCCCGGACCTGGATCTGGACCATCCCTGGGACCTCACGCCCGAACGCGCGATCGAGCTGGCCTGCGAGTGCGAGGCGGCGGGACTGGCGGTGGATGCGCGCGTCAACAATTCCGAGGGCGCCGCCGTCAACACGCAGCGCCACACCGGCGTGTACGGCAACTCGCTCGGGTTCCTGGCCGGCTTTTCCTCCACCAGCCACTCCCTCAGCTGCTCGCTCCTCGCCCAGGAGGGCGAGGACATGCAGCGTGACTACTGGTACACCGTGGCGCGCGATCCGGCCGACCTCGAGGCGGCCGCGGGCGTCGGGCGCACGGCCGGTGAGAAGGCGCTCGCGCGCCTGGGGGCGCGCCGCCTGAGCACGCGCAAGGCCCCCGTGGCCTTCACCCCGGACCTGGCGCGCGGCTTACTGCGCAGCTTCATCGGCGCAATCTCCGGTCCCAGCCAGTACCGAAAGTCCTCCTTCCTGCTCGAGGCGGCCGGCGAACAGATCTTCCCGTCGTTCCTGGGCATGCAGGAGCGCCCGCACATCCCGAAGGCGCTCGCCAGCAGTCCCTTCGATCATGAGGGCGCGGCCACGCGCGACCGCGAGCTGGTGCAGGCGGGGGTGCTCGGGGGTTATGTGCTCGGCAGCTATTCCGCCCGGCGGCTCGGGCTGAAGAGCACCGGCAACGCCGGCGGCATCCACAACCTCATCGTCACGAGCTCCGACGCGCTGCTCGATCCGCCGGCGTTCCTCGCGCGCCTCGGCACCGGACTCCTCGTGACGGAGCTCATGGGGCAGGGGGTCAATGGCGTGACCGGGGACTACTCGCGCGGCGCGAGCGGCTTCTGGGTGGAGAACGGCGCCATCGCCTATCCCGTGCACGAGATCACCATCGCCGGGAATCTGCGCCCCATGTACCGCGACATCGTGGCGCTCGGCAGCGACGTGGACCGCCGCGGCGGCATCCACGTAGGTTCGCTGCTCGTCGGGGAAATGACGATCGCCGGCGAGTAGCGTGCGGCGCGGCGAGGGTTCCACGTGACTTTGCAGGTCGCGCAAATCCGGCAACGCCAGCGCTCTGCAGCGGCTCGCTAACAAGCGATTGATGTTCTCGTTCGAGCCACGCGCTCAGTGGCGATGGCCGAACCTGTGGTTTCGATCGCCGTCGCGCTGCGCTCGTTAGCGCGTATACTGAAAATAACCCCAGCATCGTACGAGGACCTCTTGAGCACCGCCGCGCGCCGCCAGCTGCACAAGAAGCACACGTTCGTCGCCTGCTTGCTGCTCACCGCCACAGTCTGGCTTGCCGGATGCGCAGGCGTTTCGGTGAAAAGCGCGTGGCAGTCCGGGGTGCCGCACGATCAGACCTTTGCGAGGGTACTCATCGTTGGCGTCAGCCCAAACTACAACGTGCGATGCGCGTTCGAGTCGGTCTTTGCATCCCAGCTCAGGAGCGCGTCAACGACGGTATTCTCGAGCTGCAGCGCGATGAACTCAGCGGAACCGCTGACCCGCGAGAACATCGAGCGCGTGGTCGCATCGGTCCATGCCGATGCCGTGCTCGCGACACGCCTGGTCTCCCTGAACTCCGGCCAACAGGTAGGCGGTAGCAGCGACACGCGCGGCGACCGCGCTTTACAAGTCGACGGATTTTGGCTACGGCGCATACGGCATGCCGGTGACCACCGTAGAGTTCCAAACGGCGCCGCCGCTTACGAGGATCACGAGCTCGATTCACGTGGTGACGAAGCTCTACGCGACGCGCGACGCGACACTGCTCTACACGCTCGACACAGAGACGAAGTCCCAAGAAATCGATTCAACTGAAGCCACCCTCATTACGATCACCGCGCCCACAGCGGATCGCCTGCGACGGGACGGATTGATTCGCTAGGTCTGCGGGCGGCGCCGAGTGCCCTGGCACATACTCAGTCTTGCTGATCTGCAGCAGGCGCTAAAAAAAGCTGCCGCGCATTTACGTGCGCCCAATGCGTCAATTCGAAGCGGTATCTGAAGGGTGGGATACAAGCAATCGCAAGCATCCCGCAAGAGAAGAATACGTGGGCAGGGGGCATAGATGGGGCGTGCGCGGACTGAATGCGGTTCAGGCCGCCGCCAGCAAGAGCGCCGTGAGCTCGTCCGGCATGTCCATCTGCACGAAGTGTGTGCAGGGCAGTGTGCGTACGGTCCAGCCAGAGCGGGGCTTCAGCTTCTCGTAGAAGGGCGTGAAGGTGGTGGGCTCAGGGTCGTTGCAATAGATGTAGGTCTTGCGGCTGATCCGGTCGATTCCCCCTGTGAGCTTCACGGACTGTGAGAAGCAGGCAGTCGGTTGCGACATGCCCTTTCGCGCCATGAAGTCGCGAACCTGCTGGCTCACCTTGCCGAACGCCTCCACCGGCAGTGGCGCCGTCAGCCATTCCTCACCGGGCGCAGTCGCGTGAGGTCTGTCCGGCGGCAGCATGCCGAATAGCGACTGACCATCCTCCGGGACGAATGCGTCGAGGTAGATGAGCGAGGCGATCTTGTCGGGCACCGCATCGGCGACCCCCGTGACCACCATTCCTCCATAGGAGTGTCCGACGAGGACGATGTCGGCCAAGTCCTCGTAATCGATGACACCCAGCACATCCCGGGTATGGGTGCCCAGATCGATTTCGCGACTGAGGAGATGCCGGCGCTCGCCAATGCCCGTGAGCGTCGGCGTATAGACCTCGTGGCCTGCTTTCCGTAGTGCCTGCGCGATGGGCCGCCAAATGAGTGCGCCGGCCCAGGCGCCGTGAACCAGGACGAACGTCGCCATGCGATTCGGCGGATATCAACGACAGCGGTGGACGATTATAGACCTCGGTCAGAGGAAGGGCGAAACGGCATTCAGCGTGGAATTCAGGGCGCCTTGCGCTGAAGGACAATCTGCTGGATACGCGGTGGCCTTGTCGGCGCGAGCAACACGCTGCCGGTCAGACGGCCGTGGGCGCAGCGCCAGATGAACTCACCCGAGAGCGCGCTGGTCGCGGATATGGGGGCGCTAGTGTCGCAGGCGCCGGTCTGCTTCTTGAGACTTGCCAGGTCTCGTGCCCATCCGGCCGTGTCGCGATCCATGAGGAAATTCATCGCCAGCTGGTCTGCAGCCATTGCGACCTCGCCCTTCACGTAGATGGTACCGACGGTGCGATAGGCGCCCGCGAGTTCCGCGCTGACTGCGATGGTGCGGTCGCGGAAGAAGCCCGCGTTGCTGAGCACGATCGCCGCATCCCAGACCGGCACGGAGGGGCCGGCATAGGTGCGGTTCGCGAATGCGAACAGCGCAGCGCCATGATCGGGCAGCAGCAGCACGTGCGAGCCGTAGCCCGGGTAGCCGCCGCCGTGGCTCAGTGTCAGCCCGAGGTCGCAGTCGACCGCCACCCACAGGCCCATGCCGTACGTCGCGGCCTGACGCGCACGCCGCAGCGCCGGTGTGCCCGGGGCGCGCTCGCAGGCGCGGAAAGTTGGACCCTTGCGCGAGCTCGCGCACGGTCGCGCGTTTCGCCGGGCCGGAGTCCTCGGCATCCCGCGGTGGCCAGGCTGACAGCAGGTACGCCACCCACTTGGCGTAGTCGTGCGCGCTGGTCTGGATGCCGCCCATGGCGCCGAAGGCACCGTGCGTGAGCGTCGGCTCGAGGCGCCAGGCGTCGTCTTCCCAGCGGTAACCCAACGCACGGCGTTCGCGGGGAGCCGCGTCGACGAAGAAACCGGAGGCTTGCATGCCGAGCGGCTGCAGCAGCGAGCGCGTGATCGTGTCCGCGTAGGGTTGCCCGGATACGTTGGTGATGATGCGTCCGAGCAGCGCAAACCCGAGGTTCGAGTACTCCATGGCGGTCTCGGGCGTGCGCGCGAAGGGCACGCCCTCGCGCAGCAGCTGCGAGAACTCGGGCTCCGGCATCGGGGTCTGCCGGTCACCCCAGGGATCATCGGTGATGAAACCGGCGCTGTGGTTCAGCAGGTCACGCACGCGGATCCGTGGCGAGTCCCGCGTCGGGTATTTCCAGCCACGCAGCTCCGGGATATACGTCTCCGCGAGCGCATCCAGCCGCAGCTTGCCCTCGTCGCGCAGCTTCAGGACCGTCAGGGCCGTAAAGGCCTTCGTCATCGAGGCGATGCGGAACAGCGTGTCCGCGGTCACCGGGCGATTGGACTCCAGGTCCTGGACGCCGATGCCGCGCACGTACACGAGCCGGCCGTTGGCGACAATTCCATAGACGAGACCCGGGATGTGCGCATCGAGGGCGTAGTCGGCGAAGATTCGGTCCACGGCCGCGAACATCTGCAAGTCGGAGGAAGGCGTCTCGCCTGCACCAGAAGTCGATACGTGGATCAGCGCCGCCAATGCTGAGGCCGCGGCGACTTTTCCGAAGCGGGTGAAGATATATGTTCGGAGCGAATGGAAATAGTTGTTGACATATCTCATTTTTGACACCCGTCTGTTCGCTGGGGGTGCGCGCCGTGATCTTGCTTCACCAGCGTGGCGCGAGCGGGTGAGTTGCGCGCACTTCGGCGGCGTACGTCAGAGCCTCGTCAGACTTGGCGGGCGCTTCCTGCTCTTGCCCAGCACAGCCTGTTCGCCGCCCCAAACTTGAGCGGGTCCTTTTCGATCTCGGTCGCCGTACGGTCGGAGTTTACTTTGTGTGTCATGGCAAGCCGTGGGAGCCTGGTCCTTAGTTCACCGGCGTCCCTGCGGTGCACGCCACAATATAGCCGGTATCCGCGTGCCTTCCGCGTCATTCGCGGCTGGCGTTCGCGAGTTCGGTGACGGATCCAACCCGGAGCAACGCGGCACGCCGCATCGCCGCTTTTCCGCTCGATGCAGAACACACAGCGCGCCTACCAGATGCCGCCGAGTGCCACCGTGATCGCCTCACCGTTCACGCCCCCGGCGGCGTCGCTGCACAGAAACGCGATCACCTGCGCCACCTCGCGCGGTTCCAGCACCCGGTTCTGCGGGTAGATGGCGGCGCGCTCGCGCCACACCGCATCGACGCTGATGCCGCGCCGTTCGGCCTCGGTCTGCGCCGAGCGCTCCGCCATGGCCGTGCGCACCCACCCCGGCAAGACCGCGTTGGAGGTCACGCCGAACGGCCCGGCGTCCTGGGCGACCGCGCGGGCGAGCCCGATCACCCCGTGCTTGGAAGCGGTGTAGGCGCTGCCGGAGCGTTCGGCTTTCTCCCCGGCGGTCGAGCTGGTGAAGACGAGCCGGCCGAAGCCGCGCCGGCACATGCCACCGACCGTCAGCCGCGCGAGCTCGAACGGGCCGTCGAGGTTCACGCGCATCGTCTCGCGCCAGACCTCCGGGTCCTGCTCCCACACCAGCCGCTCGTGGGCCGAGCCGATGCCGTGGTTCACGACCAGGAGGTCAACCGGTCCGAGGCGCCGCTCGGTTTCGGACACGGCCAGCGCGCAGCCTGCGGCGGTGCCGAGGTCGGCCGCGACGTATTCAAGTCCGACGGCTGCAAGTTCGGTTGCGCTGCGTGCCACGATCATCACGTGCACGCCTGCCGCCGCGAGCAGCAGTGCCGCCTCGCGCCCGATCCCCCGGCCGCCGCCCGTGACCAGTGCCACGCGTGCGCTCATGCATCAGCCTCCCATGGGGGTTGGCCGGGATGGTGCGCCCCGGGCCATCAGCCGGCGCCGCGCGCGACGCTCAGCTGCGGGCGCGGCGCCTCATCCACCAGATCGCGCAGCGTGAGCTCGCCGCAGCGGTGGCGGCGCATGTCCTCGAGCTGCGCGAGCAGGCGGTCGACGGGCGCGATCGGCACGTGACGTGGCGCGACGTGCCCGCTGCTCTGGGTGCGCGCGATCTCGAGGATCTCGTAGACGCGGATGCTGCCGATGTCGCGCGAGGGCAGCAGCTCGTCGGTGTCGGTGACCACCAGCAGGGCCGCCTTCTCGAGCGCGCTCGTCATCAGCGCCACCGCCACGGCCGGAAGCCCGAGCTCGCCGGCGAGGCGGTTCACCGTCCAGCGCCGCCCGCCGGCCACGTGGGCGCGCCCGACCAGGTACATCAGCTTCAGCGCCAGTTCCTCGAGCTCGACGCTCGAGAGGCGCAGCACCTGCAGCCCGAGGCGCAGGTAACTCGGGTTCTGCACGTAGAAGGACAGCTGCGCACCGGCCAGGAGCACCAGCCAGCCGAAATAGGTCCACAGCAGCGCCGCCACCACGAATGCAAAGCCCGCGTACACCAGCGTGAGGCGCGTCGAGTAGACGACCAGGGCGGTGAACAGCTTGCCGGTGCCCGCCCACAGGACCCCGCCCACCGCCGCGCCGGTGAGTGCCGCGCGCCAGGTGACGCGCGTGTTGGGGATCATCATGTAGAGCGCGGTGAAGAACGCGGTCACCATGGCAAAGGGCGCCAGCGCCAGCCCCACGCCGCGCAGGCGCTGCAGGAAGGGCAGGTGCACCACCTCCTGGACCGGAGCGGTGGCGAAGGCAGCATGCAGCAGGCCCACGAATCCGACCAGGATCACGGGCGCGGCGATCAGCAGGCCGGTGTACTCGGCCACGCGGCGCGCGAAGCTGCGCGGCTGCTCGACGTGCCACAGGAAGTTGAGGCTGTCCTCGACCTTCTTGATGGTGCCGACGAGCGTCCAGGCGAGGAGCGCGAGGCCGAGTGAGCCCACGACGCCGCTCGAGACGCGGCTGGCGAACTGCAGCGCCCGCGCCGTGAGCTCCTGCGCCGCCGTGGGTCCGAGCGGGCGGAAGAACTCGAACACGATCGGTTCCAGGTCGCGCCGGCCGCCGAAGATCTTCAGCACCGCGAAACTGAAGGCGAGCAGCGGGATCACCCCCAGCAGCGTGGTGTACACCAGGCTCATCGCCCGCAGGTTGATTTCCCCGCGCGACAGGTCCCGGATCACCGCGTACGGATACTGCAGCACCCGCAGCGTGCCGCCGAGCAGCCCTGCCCGGGCGGAGGCCGGCCCGAAGAAGCACCAGTCCAGGAAGGCCCAGATGCGCACCCACATGGCTTAAGGATACAGTGCCTGCTGCGCGGCTGCGGTGCTTCATGACGGTGAATTCACAGTTTCCCGAGCGGATCGTGTGCCTCACGGAGGAGACCACCGAGACGCTCTACCTCCTGGGCGAGGAGCGGCGCATCGTCGGCATCTCTGGATTCACGGTGCGCCCGGCGCGCGCGCGGCGCGAGAAGCCGCGCGTGTCGGCGTTCACGAGCGCGCGCATCCCGCGCATCATCGACCTTAAACCAGACCTCGTACTCGGCTTCTCCGACCTGCAGGCCGACATCGCCGCCGAGCTCGTGCGCGCCGGACTCGAGGTGCACGTGTTCAACCACAGGAGCATCGCCGACATCCTGCGCATGATCCGCACCCTCGGCGGCATGATCGGCTGCGAGGCGAGGGCACGCGCGCTCGCCGACTCGCTCGAGGCGGGACTGGAAGTCGTGCGGGCGCGGGCGGCCACGTTTGCGCGCCGGCCGCGGGTGTACTTCGAGGAGTGGGACGGACCGCTCATCAGCGGCATCCGCTGGGTGTCGGAGCTCGTGACCCTCGCCGGCGGCGAGGACTGTTTCCCGGAGCTCGCGCTGCAGTCGCTCGGCAAGGACCGCATCATCGCCGATCCGCTCGAGGTGCCGCGGCGCGCACCGGACATCGTGCTCGGCTCCTGGTGCGGCAAGAAATTCCGGCCGGCCTCGGTCGCGGCGCGCCCGGGCTGGGAGGCAATCCCCGCGGTGCGCGACGGCTACCTGCGCGAGATCAAATCCTCGCTCATCCTGCAGCCGGGTCCCGCCGCGCTCACCGAGGGCGTGCACGCCATCCAGGCCGTGATCGCCGAGTGGGTGCAGCGGCGCTAGCGGATCCCGCGGCGCGCGCGGATCAGCTCCCACGCCTCGATGATCTGCTGGGTGCGCTGCTTGGCGTGCTCGACCATCGAATCCGGCAGGCCGTTGGCTTTGAGCTTGTCGGGATGATGGCGGTTGAGCGCGCGGCGGTAGGCCTTGGCCACGTCCGCATCGCTCGCCTGCACGGACGTCTCCAGCACGCTGTAGGCGGCCGTGAGTGCCTGGTCCCCCGCGGGCGCGCTGCCGCCGGGGGTGCCCTGGGGGCGAAAGGCGCCGCTGCGGATGCGCAGCACCGCCTCGATGTGCGCCAGCTCAAACGCGGAGATCTCGAGCCGCTGCGCCACGCGCTGCATCATGGGACGCACGCGGCCCTCGAGGTTGTTGCCGGCGAGCGCGGCGCGCACCTGGATCTCGAGGAAGATGCGCGTGAGGTCGGTACGGCCGCGGCAGGCGCGCTGCAGCGCCTCGAGCTCGCCGTCGAAGTCGAACTGCGGCTGCTTGCCCGCGGTGAAGCAGGCGATGGCCTCCTGGGTCTGGGCGGCATTCAGGCGCAGCTCGCTCATGACGGCGCGGGCGGCGGCGATCTCGAGCTCCGACACCCGCCCGTCGGCCTTGGCGAGGTAGCCCATGACGCGGAAGGTGGCGCGGAAGAAGCGCTCGCCGAGCGCCGTGAGATCCTCGTGGGAGAGGGCCTCGGGGGCCGGTCCGCTGTCCTCATCGAACTGGTGCCCGAGCAGCAGGCCGAGTGCGGCGCCGAGGGGGCCCAGGACGAGCGCGCCGATCACGCCGCCGGCTGCTTTGCCGATCCATTTCATGCAGGTGCAGCTTTGGGGCTTGGCGCGGGGTGTGAGGGCGTCACAGGGGCCGCTATAGTAGCAAGCGATGCCAACGCCCATCGTTTACCGCACCGAGCTGTCCGGACTGACGCGCCTCTACGAGGGCAAGGTGCGCGACATCTACGCCCTGGACGACGAGACGCTGCTGATCGTCACCACGGATCGCCTGTCGGCCTTTGACGTGGTGCTGCCGGACCCGATCCCGGGCAAGGGCGAGGTGCTGAACGGCATCTCCAACTTCTGGTTCGGACAGACGCGCCGGCTTGTGCCCAATCACCTCACCGGACGCGATCCGCTGAGCCTGGTGAGCGACCCGGGCGAGCGCGCCCAGCTCGAGGGGCGCGCGGTGATCGTGCGGCGCCTGAAGGCGCTGCCGATCGAGGCGGTGGTGCGCGGCTACCTCATCGGCTCGGGCTGGAAGGACTACCAGGCCAGCGGGCGGGTGTGCGGCGTCGCGCTGCCCGCAGGCCTGCGCCAGGCGCAGCGCCTGCCGCAGCCGATCTTCACCCCGGCGAGCAAGGCAGCCGCCGGCGCCCACGATGAGAACATCCCGTTCGAGGCCGTGATCGCGCTCGCCGGCCCCGCGCTTGCCGCCCAGCTGCGCGACACGGCGCTCGCGCTCTACAGCTTCGCGGCCGCGCACGCCGCCCGGCGCGGCATCATCATTGCCGACACCAAGTTCGAGTTCGGCATCGACTCGGGCGGGCGCCTGACGCTCATCGATGAGGTGGTGACGCCGGACTCCTCGCGCTTCTGGCCGGCAGACACCTACCGCGAGGGCATCAGCCCCCCGAGCTTCGACAAGCAGTACGTGCGCGACTACCTGGAGACCCTCGACTGGAACAAGAAGGCGCCGGGACCGAAGCTGCCGGCCGAGATCATCCGGCGCACCAGCGAGAAGTACCGCGAGGCGCTCACGCGCCTCACCGGCCCCGAACAGGCCATCGGGTAGACTGGACCGCCATGGCGATTCCCTGGATTGCTCCTTCGATCCTGTCGGCCGATTTCGCCCGCCTCGGGGCGGAGGTCGATGCGGTGCTGGCCGCCGGTGCCGACCTGGTGCACTTCGACGTCATGGACAACCATTACGTGCCGAATCTCACCATCGGGCCCCTGGTGTGCGAGGCGCTGCGCAAGCACGGCGTCAAGGCGCCGATCGACGTGCACCTGATGGTGCGCCCGGTGGACCGCCTGGTGCCGGACTTCGCCGCCGCCGGGGCGACCTACATCAGCTTTCACCCGGAGGCGAGCGCGCACATCGACCGCACGATTGCGCTCATCCGCGAGCACGGCTGCAAGCCGGGCCTGGTGTTCAACCCGGCCACCCCGCTCGATTACCTCGACTACACGCTCGAGCACCTGGACCTGGTACTCATCATGTCGGTGAACCCGGGGTTCGGCGGCCAGAAGTTCATCCCCACGAGCCTGCGCAAGCTGACCGAGGCGCGCGCCCGCATCGATGCGGCCGGCAGCGCTGCGCGCCTGGAGGTCGATGGGGGGATCAAGAGCGACAATATCCGCGCCGCCGCGGATGCGGGGGCGGACACCTTCGTTTCGGGGTCAGCGATCTTCGGCAGCGCCGATTACGCGCGCACCATTGCCGAGCTGCGCCAGAGGATCGCCCGCTAGCGTCCTATTCGTCGTCCTCGTCGTCATCATCATCATCATCGTCATCGTCGCGCCCCACCGGGGCCGTGGCCTTGGCGCTCGTGGTGCCGGGCTTCGCCGGCACGATGACCGGACGGGTCTTCATCTTCGGACGCGCGTTGAAGACGACGATGGTCTTGCCGGTGGCGCGCAGCAGGCCCTGCTCCTCGAGTACCTTCAGCACGCGACCGGCCATCTCGCGCGAGCAGCCCACCAGGCGCGAGAGCTCCTGGCGGCTCACCTTGATCTGCATGCCCTCCGGGTGGGTCATGGCATCGGGTTCCCCGCACAGGTCCATGATGGCGTGCGCCACGCGGCCGGTGACGTCCACGAAGGCCAGGTCGCCGAGCTTGCGGTTGGTGCGGTCGAGGCGCGTGGCGAGCTGCGTGGCGAGCTCGAACACCAGTCCCGGGCTCTCGGCGGCGATCTGGCGGAAGCGCGGATAGGTCATCTCGGCGAGCTCGCACTGGTTGCGCGTGCGTACCCAGGCGCTGCGCGTGGGCTGCTCGTAGAACAGGCCCATCTCGCCGAAGAACTGACCGCGGTTGAGGTAGGCGAGCACCATCTCGTTGCCTTCCTCGTCCTCGATCATGACCTCCACCGAGCCGCTGATGATGTAATAGAGAACGTCCGGCAGGTCGCCGGCGTGGATCACGACCGTCTTCGAGGGCACTGCGCGGATGCGGCAGTAGCTCAGGAACCGGTTGATCGCGGGAATTTCGCTCAGCGGTTTCACGTTCTCTTCCATACCGGCTCCCCTGAAAACCCCAAATTTACACGCACCCGCTTCAGTTGCGGGCTTTATCAGATCCAGTAGGCAGTCCCCGTCATGACGGCCGCGGTGCGCCGCATGAGCGTGCGCACCGGCTGCGGCAGGGGCATGCCCCCGGCGCGTGTGGCGCTTGCGCCGTGTGCGATCTCCTCCGCCCGCATGGCTTCGAGTATCGCACGGCTGCGGGTGTCGCTCGGCGGAAGTCTGTCGAGGTGACTGTCGAGGTGACCCTCGACCTGACGCTCGGTCTCGGCGACGAAGCCGAGGCTCGCGCGATCTCCGGCGAGCGCCGCGAGCGCGCCGATCGCGAAGGAGCCGGCGTACCAGCAGGGATTCAGCAGGCTCGGGCGCGCGCCGAGCTCGCTCAGGCGCGTCTCGCACCAGGCCAGGTGATCGGACTCCCCGCGTGCGGCCTCCATGAGCAGCTGCCGCGTGGCCTCCGAATGCGCGAACAGCGCCTGGCCGTGATAGAGCGCCTGGGCCGCCAGCTCCCCGGTGTGGTTGACGCGCATGAGCGCCGCCGCGGTGGCCCGCTCCCGAGCGGAGAGCGCCTCCGGGGCTGCCGCCGGCTGGGGGGTGGGGCGACTCGACCGGGCCGGAGCGAAGACGGCGCGCAGGGCGCGGCCGGCGGCGGCGATGGCAGAGTCAAGAGTGCGACCGGACTCCATATCTAAGGGGGGCATTATAGGCGTATAACGCTCCCCGGACCCCCATCCGCCGGGTTTACGGGTGCCTGACGCGTGCCTGCAGGTCCGCGCTTTGCATTGGGGCAGGGGCTTGAGTACACTTCCCCGCCTTTTTTTGGCCCCGGAAGCCGGGTGGGTCCGCACCCCGACAGACGATGGCCGCAGCCACGAGTGACCTATGAAGACTGTATTCGCCAAGCCCGAGAGCGTCCGCGGCGACTGGTTTGTCGTCGACGCCAGCGACAAGACGCTGGGGCGTCTGGCCTCGCAAATCGCCCATCGCCTGAAGGGCAAGCACAAGGCTCTCTACAGCCCGCACGTCGACATGGGCGACCATATCGTGGTGCTCAACGCGCAGAAGATCCGGGTCACGGGCCGCAAGCTCACCGACAAGATCTACTACCACCACACCGGCTACATCGGCGGCATCAAGTCGATCGCGCTGGAGAAGCTGCTCGCCGAGCACCCGGAACGGGCCATCGAGTTCGCGGTCAAGGGCATGCTGCCCAAGAACCCGCTCGGCCGGCGCATGTTCAAGAAACTGCACGTGTTTGCCGGCGGCGAGCACCCGCACCAGGCCCAGCAGCCCAAGCCGCTCAAGCTCCAATAGGATCGACATTTCATGCCAGCGACCCCGAATCATTACGGCACCGGCCGCCGCAAGACCGCCACCGCGCGGGTGTACCTGAAGCCCGGCAGCGGACGCATCACGGTCAACGAGCGCAAGCTCGATGAGTTCTTCGGGCGCGAGACCGGCCGCATGATCGTGCGCCAGCCGCTGGAGGCGGTGAACCTCACCGCCAAGTTCGACATCTCCGTCAAGGTCGACGGCGGTGGCATCACCGGCCAGGCGGGCGCGATCCGCCACGGCATCACCCGCGCGCTCATCGAGTTCGACGAGAGCCTGCGCAAGCCGCTGCGCGCCGCCGGGTTCGTCACCCGCGACGCACGCGAAGTCGAGCGCAAGAAGGTCGGCCGGCGCAAGGCGCGTCGCGGACCACAGTACTCGAAGCGCTAGAGTCGCACGCCAGGGACTGCAGCCCCGTGGCTGCGGTCTTGGCGTACGATTCGTTATCCCGCCTCACTTGGGGGATCGTCTAGTGGTAGGACAACGGACTCTGACTCCGTTTACCTAGGTTCGAATCCTAGTCCCCCAGCCAATGAAGGAAGGCCCGCTCGCAAGAGCGGGCCTTCTGGCTTTCGCTGGTTTAGACCTACAGCTTTCCCTGCGCGCCCGCGTGAGCATCCGCTTTTGTCATGGAGCACACGCCATGCCACGTGGAGACAAATCCAAGTACACGCCCAAGCAGAAGCGCAAGGCCGAGCACATCGAGGAAAGTTACGAGGCGCGCGGACTGGATCCGGGCGAAGCCGAAGCCCGCGCCTGGGCTACGGTCAACAAGCAAAGTGGCGGCGGTGAGCGCCCCGGGGGCAGCGGCCGCAGGACGAGCCCGGCACAGAAGGCGAACGCGCGCGAGGACTCGGCGCGGCGCGCGGTGGCGACCAAGCACGGCCACTCGCCCAACCGCGGCCGCATGACGGCGCGCCGCGGCCGACACGCCAGCACCTGAGGCAGGCGGCGCGGGGCCCGTTACCGCGCGGGCCCGGCGCCCGCTGCATTCCCGGTGCGCGCTCAAATCACCGGCGCAACTGCGCGGTCTGCAGCCCCGCCGGGTTCTGCGCCGCATCGAGCGAGCTGAGCTGCGGGCTGTGCACCGCCCGCACCGCATCGCTCATGGCGGTATGCACGCAGCGGTTCCACGCGAGCTGCTCATCGAGGCTGCGACCCTCCTCGCCGCACACGAACTGCGCCGCGCCGCGGATGCGGTGGTAGAGCAGCTGCGCACCCGCTTCGGAGTTGGGATCGAGGTCGCGATAGCTGACCTTCAGCGCGGGCACGGTGGATGCCGCGGCCGTACTGGCCTGTGTGCTCGGTGCGAGGCAGGCGGCCGCGGCGAGCGCGAGGCCGGTGAGGGACAACGGTCGTAGTGTCTTGCGGATCATCATGTGCAGTCCTCCATTGGGCGTTTCCTGGTCGGACCGCGGGGAGTTCCTGGCGCAGCGCGGCTGCGGCAGGAACCCGCTCTTGGTCCTGTGCCCGATTGGATGCCGCGGAAGTGAAAAAGGACAAAGGGCGCGCGCGCAGCGGGCCTCATTCAGGTACGAGCGGGACAAATCGCGGCGCGAGCGGCGCGCGAGTAACGCAAGCACAACAGTGACGCGGGCCCGCATTCAAGCGTTGCGGGCGCGGCAAGCGTCCAAGGCCTCCGTCCGGCGCAGCGCACGTACGCTTCGTCGCGCGCCGGGGAACGGTCTTTTTTACTACTGCGGTTTCTTGTCGACGATGATGATCGGATCGAGCGTCAGGTCGCCCACGGCCACCGTGTACTTATAGTACGGCAACGGGTGGTGCCGCTGGGAACCTCCGGCGCGTCTCGTGCGACACTCAAACTCGTACTCACCGCAGCCGTCCCGGTACTCAAACTTGGTCCACGGCAGCACCGGCAGGCCGCCGAGCTGCGCGAAGCTGACCTTGAAGCGCTCGCGGCACCGAAAGACGAGCTCGACGTTCTCCGGTATGCGCGCCGAGCCGCAGTTCGGCAGCGCCCAGATGGTGCCCTGGCCAACCTCAATGGTCACCACTGGCGGATTGCCCTGCGGTACGAAAGTTCGTGCTTCTCATTTGGCATGGTCTTCTCCTGTCGGTGTGATGGGATGACTTACATAAGTCGGCATCACGCTTGGGGGGCCTTCTCACTGACATCGGCGAGCTTGCGGAAGCGCGCGTCGCTCCTCAGGCTCGTAAAATCGGGTGCGGCGCGGATCAGCTGCGCGGGGTAACCGAGTTCCACGGCACGACTGAGCGCCGCGACGGCACCGTTCGCATCGCCGCGCTCGAGCGCTACCAGCGCGCCGTAGTAGTGCACGTATTGGTCCGTGCGCGCCGAGGGCGAGCGCGCGGCTGACGTAGTCGCTCACGTGCGCGCTGTCGCCGGCGCGCGCGCTGTAGTAGGCGAGCTGCATCCACGAGACGGCGTCCTTCGGGTTCACCTGCGAGGCTGCGCTGCGCGAGCGCCATGGCGCGGCGGTAATCGTCCTTGGCGGCGGCGCGCGCGCTGTCGATCTGCCACAGCGCGTCCGCGAGGTTGCCCCAGACGCGGTGGTCCTGCGCCGCAAGCTCGGTGGAGTGGGTGACACATGCGCGCCGCGTCCGCGTAGCGCCCGAGGAAGTAATACACCGAGCCGAGATTCGAGTAGGCGCTGCGCGAGGGCTCGAGGGCGAGCGAGCGCTCGAAGGCCGCCGCCGCCTGCGGAAACTCGCCGTTCATCAGGTAGGCGGCGCCGAGGTTGTTGTAGGCGAGGCGGCTCGCCGGCACGAGCTCGGTCACGCGCCTGTAGATCGGGATGGCGGCCGCCGAGCGCCCGTGGCGGAAGAGGAAGTTGCCGAGCGCCGTCTGCGCGCCCCAGTAGGTGGGCTCCACTTCGACTCCCTGGCGAAAGGCGCGCTCGGCGTCGGTCTCGTGCTGGCCGGCCTCGAGCGCCTCGCCGAGCCCCATGTAGCCGTCGGCGCTGTCCGGATCGGCGTGGATCGCGGCACGGTAGCGCGCCGCCGCCTCATCGCTGCGACCGCTGACCAGATAGAGGTGGGCGAGGGCGGCGGACACCTCGCGCAGCGAGCTGTCCAGCTTCAGCGCCGCGCCGCAGGCGCTCTCCGCCTGGCCCACGAGCGCCGCATCGCGGGTCTCGTCATAGCCGGTGGCGTAGCGCTCGCACAGCCCCGCGTAAGCGAGCGCGAATTTCGGATCCAGCGCGAGCGCCTGGCGGAAGGCGTCCTCGGCCTGCTCCAGCTGTGCCTGGCCGCCCTCGCCGCGCAGCTTCGAGAGCCCCGTCAGGTACAGATCGAAAGCCTCGACGCGCCGCGTCGGCGGCTGGGCGGCCTTCTGCGCCACATCGCTGGCGAGCACCACCTGCAGCGTGCCGATGATCGAGCGCGCGACGTCGTCCTGGATCGCCACCAGGTCCTGCCAGGTGCGGTTGTAGGTCTGCGACCAGACGTTGTAGCCGGTGTCGGCGTCGATCAGCTGCGCGGTGACGCGCAGCTGGTCGCCCACGCGCATGACGCTGCCTTCGAGCACCTGGCGCACGCCGAGCGTCTGCGCGATGGCACGCACGTCGGCCTCGCGGTTCCTGAAGGAGAACGCCGAGGTGCTCGAGGCGACGCGCAGACCGTGGATGCGCCCCAGGCGCGCGGAGAGTTCCTGCGCCAGCCCGTCACCCAGGTAGCTGTTGCCATCCCCGGGGGTGACGTCGATCAAGGGCAGCACCGCGATCGAGTGCGGCGGCTGCACGCGCACGCTCGCCGGCGCGGGCGCGTTCGGGGTGCGCAGGTAACGGGTCGCCGCCCATGGCAGTCCCAGCAGCAGCGCGACCGCGAGCACTCCGCCGAGCCAGCCGAGCGCCCCGGGACCGGGGACCGGCGGTGGCGGCAGCGCAACCGCGGGGGGTGTCGTCGCGCTCGCACCAGCCGCCACGGGTTCGGCTTCATTGATCCAGTAGGGGGTGGGCCGGGGCTCGCTGCGGCGCCGCTCCGCCAGCGGAGTGACGGGGGCGACCATGCGATAGCCGCGCCCGCGCACGCCGCCGATGTAGCGCGGCGAGTGCGGATCGTCGCCGAGCGCGGTGCGCACGAGCTTGACGCGCTGGCTGATGGTTTCTGGGGAGATGACCAGCCCGGTCCAGACGCGCTCGGTGAGCTGATCGAAGGTCACGAGGTTGGGTGCCGCGCGCGCCAGCGTCACCAGGAGCTCGAACGACAACGGGGGCAGGGGGATGTCCACGCCGGCACGACTGACGCGTTGCTGCCCCAGGTCGATGATCAGATCATCGGCCTGGAAGCCCGCCTGGTCGGGTCCGCTCGCTTGGCTGACATGGTCCATGTCCGGCGCATCTTTGAGTGGGTCTCACTGCGTGGCCGTTCCCGTAAGATGTTACGCCGTAACCTGACATGACTCACCTCGCGGCGGTGGCGCGCACCCTTCCGGGACCCAGAGGGCGTCCCGGAAGGGTGCGCGCACCCCCTTACACTCACTTTCCAGCCATGGCCACCGTCGGACTCACGGGACGGCCGGTGTGCACCGCGGTAAGCATCGGGCTGTTGACCTTGGCGACGGCATCGGCGATCGCGCCGCGGTAACAGCTCTTCCAGATGGCCTGATCGATGAAGTCCGTCCCCGCGTAACCGCACACCGTGCGGGCGGCACCCGAGATGCGCGAGTAGAGGGTATGGGCGCCGGAGGGCGTCGACAGGTCGAGGTCACTGTATTTCACCGTGACCGAGGCCGGCTCGGCGGAAAACGCCCGGGTGGCGATCAGCCCCAGGATCAGGACCAGTGCGACCGGACGGACGGTTGAAGGATGAATCGAGTTCGTGATGTTCATTGCGGTTCTCCAGGTTGAGTTTTGCCAAGGACCGCGGTGAAAGTTATGCGCCCGACCCGGGAGGCGCATGAAGAGGGGGTGAAGCTTCGTGAAGGTTGGGTGATGAATTGCCCAAGAATGAGCCGGCGCACGTGAAGAGCGCGCGGGCGGGCGGGTGCGGGGGCGCTTGGGGCGCGTTTTGCGGCCCGGCGGGGTGCCCGGGATGCGCCCGGTGCGCGACTGCGGTCCCGTCATCCGGGGATGTCAACGCCTCGGGGCCGGGATGAGCGCACGTCCCGAGCGCGGGCGCGCCGGGGGCGCAGGCCGGCGGTGAGCCGGCGCCGCACGCCCATCCGGGACCGCAAACGACCCGGACCCGGATGAACGCGCGCTTCCCGCAGGACTCACTTGCGCAGCATGGCCACGGTCGTCTGCGCGGGACGGCCGGTTTGCTCGGCGGTGAGCAGCGGGCTGTTCACCCTGGCGACGGCATCGGCAATCGCGCCGCGGTAGCAGCTGTTCCACAGGGACTGCTCGACGAGGGCCGTGCCCTCGAAGCCACACACGGTGCGCGCCGCGCCCGCGATGCGCTCGTAGAGGGTGTGCGCGCCGGCGCTCGTGGCCAGGTCGAGGTCGCCGTACCCCACCCGGATTCCGGCGGGCTGGCCCGCGGAGGCCTGGGTGGCGCCGATGAGACCCAGGAGCAGTGCCACGGCGAAGGGACGGAGGCAGGAGCGAGGGTTCGAGTTCGTGCGGTTCATTGCGGTTCTCCCAATTGGGGTTGTGCCAAGGACCGCCATGAAAGGTATGCCCCGAAGTCGGGAACAACTTGAAGAGGAACTGAAAGGTTTGTGAAAGGTGCCTGAGAAATTGCGAAAGGCGCGCCCGCGCGCCCGCAAGGCCCCGGTGCAGCGGGCCGAACGGCCCGTCAGCGCGTCTCGACGCCCCGGGGGGTCCCCACGATGAGCACGTCCGCGGGTCTGAGGGCGAACAGGCCCACGCTGACCACCCCGGCGATCTGGTTCAGCTCACGCTCCAGGGCGGCGGGGTCGGGGATCTGCAGATCATGCACGTCGAGGATGTGGTTGCCGTTATCGGTCACGCAGGCGCGCCGCCAGACGGCGCGGCCGCCGAAGGCGCGCAGCCGGCGGACCACGAGCTCCCGTGCCATGGGGATCACCTCGATCGGGAGCGGAAATTTCCCTAGGCGCGTCACGAGCTTGCTTTCATCGATGATGCACAGGAAGCGCTGCGCGGCCGCCGCGACGATCTTCTCGCGCGTGAGCGCGCCACCCCCGCCCTTGATCAGCTCGCGCGCCGGGGTGGCCTCGTCCGCGCCATCGACGTAGACCGCCAGGTCTGCGACCTCATTCAGGTCGAGCACGCGGATGCCGGCGGCCGCCAGGCGTGCGCTGCTCGCCTCGGAACTTGAGACCGCACTGCTGATGCGCCCGGGCGTGGCGGCGAGCGCCTCGATGAAGCAATTGACGGTGGAGCCGGTGCCGACCCCCAGGGTTGCGCCTGCCGGCACGAGTTCCAGCGCCGCGAGCGCGGCGCGGCGCTTCTGGGTGTCGGTGTCGGGCGTCATGGGTGGTGCGGGAAACGCGGAAAAGTCGGACTCCAGAAATGACTGTGCCCGCGTCAGCGGCGGGCACAGTCTTCGAATTCGACTCGGCGATCGCTTGCGCGATCGCCGAGTTAAGGCCACTACTTCTTCTTCGCAGCTTTCTTCTTGGCCTTCTTCTTTGCCTTCGCCATGTTGGCTCTCCAATTAGAGACGGGTTAGTCCGGGGTCCGAGTATATACACGCGAAAAGAATTTACAAGCGAGCGCACCGGCAAGTGTGCTAGGCGCGATGCGTGCAAGGGCCATGCACGCGCACCATGGTGCGCATCATTCGAGCGTGAGAATGAACTTCCAGTGCGCCGCTTCCACCGGCGTGATCGACAGTCGGTTACCGCGGCGCAGGAGCACCATGCCCTTTAATTCCCGGTCCGCGTGCGCGCGCAGCTCATCGAGCGTGATGGTGCGCGCCAGCGGCCGCTGCAGCTGCACGTCGACCATGAACCAGCGCGGGTCCTTGCGATCACTCTCCGGGTCGTAGTGATGATGCTTGCGATCGAAGGCGGTGGGATCCGGGTAAGCCTCCTTCACGATCTTCATGATGGCGACGATGCCGGGGACCTCGGTGCTTGAGTGGTAGAGGAAGGCCTGGTCGCCCTTGTGCATCTGGTCGCGCAGCATGTTGCGCGCCTGGTAGTTGCGCACCCCGTCCCAGCCGGTCGTGCGGCGCGGCGCCGCCGCGAGGTGCTCGAGCCCGAAGGTCGAGGGCTCGGTCTTCATCAGCCAGTAGTGCATCGGATGATCCCCTCGTCGGTAATGACCGCGTCCATGCGCACGTCGTGGGCGGCGGGCTCGATGCGCTCGAGCTGCTGGAAGGCGTAGCCCAGGCCGATCAGCTGCGGTGCGTGCCAGCTGGCGCGCCAGCGGCGGAAGGCGAAGGCGCGGTCGTAGAAGCCCCCGCCGGTGCCCAGGCGCAGGCCGTAGCGGTCAAAGCCCACCAGCGGCAGGAACACCACGTCCAGCCAGCGCGCCCCGATGCGCGCGGCGTTGTCCGGCTCCTCGATCCCCAGGCGGTTGCTGCGCAGCGCCCCGGTCATCTCGAGGAAGCGCATGCCGCGCGCCGCGCGCGGGCGGTCGATGCGCGGCAGGTAGATGCGGCAGCCGCGTGATCGCGCCAGCTCGATGAGGGGGGTGGTGTCGAGTTCCCAGGGGAGGGCGGCGTAGAGCGCGATGCGCCAGCCGGCCTTCAGCTGCAGCGCCCGCTCGACGTTGCGCGCCACCTGGCGCGCGGCGTGCGCCCGCTGCGCGGGGGTGAGGCGCCGGCGGCGCGCCGCGAGGTTCGCGCGCAGCGTGCGGCGGTCGGCACCGCGTGCTGAATCAGGTAGCGCCACCCGCCTGTGCCGGTGCGAACCGTTGCTCTCGAACCAGAGCAACAGGTGGGACGAGCTGCGGCAGGTAAGGCTTCCCGCTCGAAGGCGGACATGCACAGTGCTGCGCGCAAGGCATAAGTCCCTTGGGTGTTTCAATTAGGGTCCGAGGTAACCCGGTCCGCTTGTCGAACACCGCAGGCGACGCAGAAAACACTCTACACCATGGATGTGGCGCGTGCTTGTAGGGAAAGCACGACTTTCTCACAGTTCGAGCTGCTGGCTCTTTTCCAGCGCGCCCTCGACGCGCTCGCGCAGCGCCCGCACGCGGTGTCCCACACCGCTGTCGAGCTTGGTCTCGCGATCGCGCCCCTTGAGGAACTCGTGCGCGAGGTTCAGCGCCGCCATCACGGCGATGCGGTCGTGACCGACCACCTTGCCGCTGTCGCGGATCTCGCGCATGCGGCCGTTGAGGAATTCCGCGGCATCGAGCAGCGCCGAGCGCTCCTCGTACGGGCAGGCGACCAGGTATTCCTTCTCCATGATGCGCACGCTGACGCGCGCCGGCTCGGCCTGGCTCATGTGCCGTGCTCCAGGGTCTTCAGGCGCCCGATCATGGCTTCCACGCGGGTGCGCACCTGCTCGTTCTTGTGCATGAGCGCGGCGCGCTCGCCCGCCAGGGACTCATGGCGCGCGCGCAGCGCGCGGTTCTCGTCCTTCAGCTGCTCGAGGACCGCAATCAGCTCCTCGACCCGCTTGGTGAGACGCGTCAGTTCGAGCTCGAGTTCTGTTTTTTTGGTGTCGCTCATGGCCTTAAGACTATAGAGCGGCGCTCTTCCTGGGGTCAATTATAATGAGCGGCAAACATGCTGCAGCCCGACTACACCCGCACCCAGCAACTGCTCGCGCACGAGCACTCGCTCGCCGACGCTGCCGAGGCGCACGGCACGCTCGCCGGCTGCCTGTGCGGGGCCTCCGGCTACCGCTTCGAGGACTGGCTGAAGGAGATCCTGCCCGAGGGACGCGCGGCGGCCGCCGCCGCCGGCGCGCTGCGCGAGCTGTACGACGCCACCGCCGGCGCGCTCATCCAGCCGGACATGCAGTTCGAGCTGCTGCTGCCCGAGGACGAGGCCCCGCTGTCCGAGCGCACCCAGGCGCTGGCGCAGTGGTGCCAGGGGTTCCTCTACGGCCTCGGCGCCGGCAGCATCCAGGATCCGAGCGAGCTGCCCGGCGAGGTCGGCGAAATCGTGCGCGACTTCATCGAGATCACGCGCGCCGACGTGGAGGACGTGGCCGCGGACGAGTCCAATGAGAGTGCCTACGCGGAACTCGTGGAGTTCGTGCGCGTGGGCGTGCAGCTGCTGTTCGAGGAGCTCGCCGTGGCGCGCGCCCCGGCGGCGCCGACCGCGGCGCAGCTGCACTAGGCCGCCGCGCGCAATGGCACGCGATGAGTTCGCCCGCCGCCGGCGCCTGCTGATGCGCCAGATGGGCCGCGATTCGATCGCGATCCTGCCCGCCGCCCCGATCCGCCACCGCAACAGCGACGTCGAGTACCCGTACCGCCAGGACAGTGACTTCCACTACCTCAGCGGCTTCAGCGAGCCGGAGGCGGTGGCGGTGCTGGTGCCGGGGCGCGCGCAGGCGGAGTACATCCTGTTCGTGCGCGAACGCAACCCCGAGCGCGAGACCTGGGATGGCCGGCGCGCCGGGCCCGCCGGCGCCAAGCGCGATTACGGCGCGGACGATGCCTTTCCGTTCACGGACCTGGACGAGATCCTGCCCGGGCTGCTCGAGAACCGCGCGCGCGTCTTCTACACCATGGGCGTCTATGCGGACTTCGACCAGCGCATGGTCGGCTGGGTGAACGGGCTGCGCACTCAGGCGCGCAACGGGCGCCACCCGCCGCAGGAGTTCGTGGCGCTCGATCACGTGCTGCACGACATGCGCCTGTTCAAGTCGCGCCGCGAGCTCGAGCTGCTGCGCACCGCGGCGCGCATCGCCGCGCGCGCCCACCAGCGCGCCATGCGCTTCTGCCGCCCCGGCGCCACCGAGTACCAGGTGATGGCGGAGCTGGTGCACGAGTTTCGCCGCCACAACGCCGACACCGCCTACCACCCGATCGTGGGCGGGGGCGCCAACAGCTGCATCCTGCACTACCGCGAGAACGACCAGCCGCTCGTCAGCGGCGAGCTGCTCCTGGTCGATGCCGGGTGCGAATTCGAGTGCTACGCCTCGGACATCACCCGCACCTATCCCGTCAACGGGCGCTTCAGCCCCGAGCAGCGGGCGGTGTACGAGGTGGTGCTGGCGGCCAATCGCGCCGCGATCGCCAAGGTGCGGCCCGGCAATCACTGGAACGACCCGCACGAGGCGGCGGTGCGCGTCATCACGCAGGGGCTGGTGAAGCTCGGGCTGCTGAAGGGGCGGGTGCCGGCGCTCATCAAGTCCGGCGCCTACCGGCGCTTCTTCATGCATCGCACCGGCCACTGGCTCGGGCTCGACGTGCACGACGTGGGCGACTACAAGATCGGCGATGAGTGGCGGGTGCTCGAGCCGGGCATGGCGATGACGGTCGAGCCGGGGATCTACCTGCCGGCCGGCGCGCGCGGCGTGCCCAAGCGCTTCCGCAACATCGGCATCCGCATCGAGGACGACGTGGTGGTGACGAAGTCCGGCGTCGAGGTGCTCACCGCCCGTGCGCCCAAGGATGCCGACCAGATCGAAGCGCTGATGGCGCGCGGCTGAGGCGCGCGCCCGTGCCCACCCCCGCCACCCCTGCCGCTGCCGCGATCGACGTCGCGATCGTCGGCGGCGGCATGGTCGGCGCCAGCCTCGCCGCGGCGCTGATCGGCAGCGGGGTGCGGGCGCTGCTGATCGAGAGCGTGCCCTTCGCCAGCGCCGAGCAGCCGAGCTTCGATGAGCGCACCACCGCCTTGGGCAACGCCAGCCGGCGCATCTTCGCCACGCTCGGGGTGTGGGAGGCGATCGCGCCTGCGGCCGGCGTGATCCGCTCGATCCACGTCTCGGATGCCGGACGCTTCGGCTTCGCGCGCCTGGAGGCGCGCGAGCAGGGCGTCGAGGCCTTCGGCTACGTGGTGCCCAACCGGGTCCTCGGCGCGGCGCTGTGGGAGCGCCTCGCACGGGCGCCGGAGCTGACGCTGCGTGTCCCCGCGCAGCTGAGCGAGCTTGCGATCGATGCCGCCGGCGTGCGCCTCGCAGTGAGCGCGCCCGGGAGCGCCCCGGAGCTCTTCCAGGCGCGCCTCGTGGTCGCCGCCGACGGGGCGCACTCGCAGGTGCGGGCTGCGGCCGGCATCGGCGCGGAAGTGGAGGACTACGCGCAGGTGGCGCTGGTCGCCAACGTCGCGACCGACCAGCCGCACGCGGACCGCGCCTTCGAGCGCTTCACCCCGAGCGGCCCGCTCGCGGTACTGCCGCTCGCCGGCGGGGGGCGGGCGGTCATCTGGGCCTGCACCCCCGAGCGCGCCCAGCGCCTGCTCGCCCTCGGGGACGCCGCCTACCTGGCCGAGCTGCAGAGCGCCTTCGGCTGGCGCGCCGGACGCTTCACGCGCGTGGGGCGTCGCGGCGCCTATCCGTTGAAGCTCACGCGGGCCGCGGCCGCCGTGGGCACGCGCACCGTGCTGATCGGCAACGCCGCGCAGGCCCTGCACCCGGTCGCCGGCCAGGGCTTCAACCTCGGGCTGCGCGATGCGGCGATGCTCGCCGAGGTGCTGGCGCAGGCGCCGGCGGAGGCCGGCTCCGCCGAGCAGCTGCAGCGCTTCGCCGCGTGGCGCGCGCAGGACCGGCGCGGCGTGGTGCGCTTCACCGATTCGCTGGTGAAGCTCTTCGGCGATGAGCGGCCCGGCGTCGGCCTGCTGCGCAACCTCGGGCTGCTCGCGTTCGACCTGGCCCCGCCGGCCAAGCGCGCGCTCGCCCGCGTCAGCGCCGGCTTTGCCGGTCCCAGCCCGCGCCTGGCGCGCGGGCTGCCGGTGCGCCATGACTGACGTTGCGGTCGTCGGCGGCGGTCCGGTGGGGGCGTGCGCCGCGGCGCTCCTGCAGCGCGGTGGCCTCGAGGTGGCGCTGCTCGAGCCGCACCCGCCGGCCCCGCTCGAAGCGCGGGCGCCGCTGGAATCGCGGGTCGTCGCGCTGTCGCGCGCCAGCGAGCGGCTGCTCAGCGCCGCGGGCGCATGGCCGCTGATCGAAGGTCGCGCGCGTGTGCGCCTACCAGCGCATGCGCATCTGGCATGAGAGCGTCGCAGCCAGTGAGCGCTGCGGTGCTGGTATTCGATGCCGCCGACGTGGGGGAGCCGAACCTCGGGTACATCCTCGAGAACCGCCTGCTGCAGCAGGCGCTGCTGCAGGCCTTCACCGCCGCCGGCGGTCAGCTCATCCCGGCCGCGCTCGAGTCACTCGCGATCACCGGGGCGGGGGTGCGCCTGCGCACGGCGGCCGGGGAGCTGGCGGCGCGCCTCGTGGTGGGGGCGGACGGGGCGCACTCGAGGGTGCGCGAGGCCGCCGGCCTCACCGCCGCGAGCGGTGCGTACGAGCAGCTGGCGATCATCGCCAACGTCGCCACCGCCGAGCCGCACCAGCTCACCGCCTGGCAGCGCTTCATGAAGGACGGGACGCTCGCGTTCCTGCCGCTCGCCGACGGCACGAGCTCGATCGTGTGGTCGGTCGATGCGGCGCGCGCGCCCGCGCTCCTCAGCGCCACCGATGCCGAGTTCGCGCGCGCGCTGGACCGGGGCTCGGACCTCGCCCTGGGGGCCACCCGCCTCGTCAGCGCACGCCGCTCCTTCGTGCTGCAGCGACTCGCCGCCCCGCGCTACGTCGCCCAGCGCGTCGCGCTCATCGGGGATGCGGCGCACGTGGTGCATCCGCTCGCCGGCCAGGGGGTGAACCTCGGGCTCCTCGACGCCGCAGCGCTCGCGCAGCTGCTCGGCGAGGCGGTCGCCCGCCGCGAGGACGTGGGGGCGCTCGGGGTGCTGCGGGCCTACGAGCGCTGGCGCAAGAGCGAGGTGGCGGTGATGGCCACCGCGATCGATGCTTTCGACCGGCTGCTGGCCCACGGCACCGGGCCGGTGGCGCGCCTGGCGCAGGCGGGACTCGCCGCGGTCAATCGCAGCCAGGAGCTGCGGCGCTTCTTCATCCGCCGCGCGCTCGGGGTGACGGGCGAGCTGCCGCAGGCGGCGCGCGAGCCGAGCGCCGTCAGCTGAGCGGCACGCGGTCGATCTTGGCCGCACACACGAAGTCGTTCTCCGACAGCCCGCGCGCCGCATGCGTCGTGTAGGTGACGCGGCAGTAGTTGTAGCCGAGCGCCAGATCCGGGTGGTGGTCCTCGATGTTGGCGATGTGTGCCAGCGCGTTGACGAAGCTCATGGTGCGGTAGAAGTCGCGGAAGCGGAACTCGCGGCCGATCGACAGCGCGTTCTCGGCGAGGCTCCAGGCGCCATCCAGCTGCGACATGAGCGCCTCGGCCTCGGCACGCGTCAGCGGCGCCATGCCGCCCTCGCAGGGTTTGCAGCTGCGCTCGGCGAGTGTGCTCATGGCTGCTCCGCGCGCGCGTAGTGGCGCGCCACGTAGTTCTCGACCAGCTCCTGGAACTGCTCCGCGATGCGCTCGCCCTTGAGCGTCACGGTCTTGGCGCCGTCCTCGTACACCGGCGCCACCGCGCGCTCGCCGGTGCCGGGCAGGCTGATGCCGATGTTGGCGTGCTTGCTCTCGCCCGGGCCGTTGACGACGCAGCCCATGACCGCGACCGTCATCGCCTCGACGCCGGCATACTCGCGCCGCCACTGCGGCATGCGCGCGCGGATGTGGCTCTGGATGCGCTGCGCCAGCTCCTGGAACACCGTGCTGGTGGTGCGCCCGCACCCGGGGCAGGCGATCACCAGCGGGGTGAAGGCGCGCAGCCCCATGGTCTGCAGGATCTCCTGCGCCACCAGCACCTCCTGGGTGCGATCGCCGCCGGGCTCCGGGGTGAGGGAGGCGCGGATGGTGTCGCCGATGCCTTCCTGCAGCAGCACCGCCATGCCGGCGGTGGAGGCGACGATGCCCTTGGAGCCCATGCCGGCCTCGGTGAGGCCCAGGTGCAGCGGGTAGTCGCAGCGGCGCGCCAGTTCGCGATAGATGGCGATCAGGTCCTGCACGCCGGATACCTTCGCCGAGAGGATGATGCGCGCGTGCGCCAGTCCGAGTTCCTCGGCGCGCCGTGCACTCGAGAGCGCCGACTCGACCACCGCCTGGCGCATCACCTGCTGCGCGTCGAGCGGCTCCGCACGCTGGGAGTTCTCGTCCATCAGGCGCGTGAGCAGCTCGGGGTCGAGGCTGCCCCAGTTGACCCCGATGCGCACCGGCTTCTCGTAGCGGCAGGCGATCTCGATCATCTCGGCGAACTGCGGGTCGCGCTTGCTGCCGCGCCCGACGTTGCCCGGGTTGATGCGGTACTTGGCGAGCGCCGCGGCGCAGCCCGGATACTCGCGCAGGAGCTTGTGGCCGTTGAAGTGGAAATCGCCGATCAGCGGCACGCGCACCCCGAGGGCCTCGAGGCGCTCGCGGATGACGGGCACCGCCGCGGCGGCCTCGGCGGTGTTGACCGTGACGCGCACCAGCTCGGAGCCGGCCCGGGTGAGGGCCTGCACCTGGCGGGTGGTGCCGGTGACGTCCGCGGTGTCGGTATTGGTCATCGACTGCACGACGATCGGCGCGCCGCCGCCGACGCGTACCGCGCCCACCTCGACCGCCACGCTCGCGCGGCGCTGCTGCATCGTCATGAGGGAGGATGGTCCATGTGTGGGGCAATTCTACCGTCGCCGTGCGTGAGCGGCACGCGGCGAAGGCTGCTATCATCGCCCCCGCCCGAAACAGTCTGTTCGGAGAGAGCCCGGCCCTAAAACGGCGGGGACGCCGAAGGCGCAATTCCCGCCCGGAAACGCTCAGGCCCATGAACGGCAGACGGCGGTGACAGCACCGCGGGGCTTCTGGAGAGCGGTGCACCGCGCGGCATACTTTCGCGCGATCCACCCACCGAAGGGGAGCGGCGCCGCGCGCCTGATCTCTCAGGTCACAGGACAGAAGGGCGGCAGGCGTCTCGCTTCAAGACGGGCGCAAGCGCCTGCCGCGTCCTTTTGGCCGTGACTGCTCGTCGGAGTGCGTTCGTGGGAAGACAGACCCCGCTCTTCAGGCTGCACCAGGAGCTCAACGCCCGCATCGTCGACTTCGGCGGCTGGGACATGCCGGTGCAGTACAGCTCGCAGATCGGCGAGCACCACGCGGTGCGCCGCGCCGCGGGCGTCTTCGACGTCTCGCACATGTGCGTCATCGACCTCAAGGGTGCGCGGGTGCGCGAGTTCCTGCGCCGCCTCATCGCCAACGACGTGGCCAAGCTCACGACCCCCGGCAAGGCGCTCTACAGCTGCCTCCTCAAGGAGGACGGCGGCATCCTCGATGACCTGATCGTCTATTACCTCGAGGACCGCTTCTACCGCATGGTGGTGAACGCCGGCACGCGCGACAAGGACCTCGCCTGGATCCGCACGCACGCGGCGCCCTTTGCCGTGGAGGTCAGCGAGCGCGCCGACCTGGCCATGCTCGCCGTGCAGGGCCCGGAGGCGCGCGCCAAGGCCGCGCAGCTGCTCGCGCCGGACGCGGCCACCGCGGCGCTCGCCCTCGACAGCTTCGTCGGGCGCCAGCTCGGTGCGTGGTTCGTGGCGCGCACCGGCTACACCGGCGAGGACGGCTTCGAGATCATGATGCCGGCCGCGGACGCGGTGCCGGCGTGGCGCAGCCTCAATTCCCTCGGCGTCGCCTCCTGCGGGCTCGGTGCCCGCGACACGCTGCGCCTGGAAGCGGGCATGAACCTCTATGGCAACGACATGGACGAGAGCACGCACCCGTACGAGTCCGGGCTCGGCTGGACCGTGGCGCTCGCGCCCGCAGAGCGCGATTTTCTCGGCCGCAGCGCGCTCGAGGCCATCCGCGCCGCCGGCAGCGCGCGCAAGCTCGTCGGCCTGCTGCTCGAGGACCGCGGCGTGCTGCGCGGCCACCAGAAGGTCCTGGTGAGCGGAGCGGGCGCCGGCGAGATCACCAGCGGCACCTTTTCCCCGACGCTCGAGCGCTCGATCGCGTTCGCGCGCGTGCCGGCGGCCAGCGGCGCCGCCGTGCAGGTGGACATCCGCGGCAAGCTCCTCAATGCCCGCGTCGTGAAGCCGCCGTTCGTGCGCTTCGGGCGCTCCCTGATCACCTAGAGCGAAGGACCCACAGCCCCATGAGTAATGTCCCCGCAGATCTGAAGTACACCAAGTCGCACGAATGGGTGCGCGCGCTGCCCGACGGCGCCGTGGAGATCGGCATCAGCGATCACGCGCAGCACGCGCTCGGCGATCTGGTATTCGTCGAGGTGCCCGAGGCGGGCCGCACGCTCGCCGCGGGCGATGCCTGCGCGGTGGTCGAGTCGGTCAAGGCGGCCTCCGATGTCTACGCGCCGCTCGCCGGCACCGTGACGCTCGGCAACCCGCAGCTCGCCGCCGAGCCGCAGGCGGTGAACGCCGACCCCTACGGCACGGGCTGGCTCTTTCGCCTGCAGCCCGCCGCCGGCGCGCTCGCCGCCGCGGCCCTGCTGTCGCCGGCGGACTACCAGCAGTTCCTGGACGCGGAGGGGGGCTGATGGCCTTCATCCCCCACACCGCCGCGGACGTGGCGGCGATGCTCCAGAGCATCGGCGCGGGCAGCATCGAGGAGCTCTTCGACGAGATTCCCCCGAAGCTGCGCACGCGCGCGCTCGCGGGGATCCCGGAGGCGCTGAACGAGATGCAGATCGGGCGGCTGATGAGTGAGCGCGCGCGTGCCGACGGCACGCTGCTCAATTTCATCGGCGCCGGCGCCTACGAGCACCACATCCCGGCGGCGGTGTGGGCGATCACCACGCGCGGGGAGTTCTACAGCGCCTACACGCCCTACCAGGCGGAGGCGAGCCAGGGAACGCTGCAGCTGATCTACGAGTTCCAGAGCATGATGACGCGCCTCACCGGCATGGACGTGGCGAACGCCTCCATGTACGACGGCGCCTCCGCGACCGCCGAAGCGTCCCTCATGGCGGTGCGCGCCAACCGCAAGTCGAGCTCCGCGCGCATCCTCGTGCCGCAGACCCTGCACCCGCACTACCGGCGCGTCGCGGTCAACACGGCCCACAACCAGGGGCTGCAGTTCGAAGAACTGCCCTACGACCCCGCCAGCGGGCTCACCGCGCCCGCAGCCCTCGCCCGGTACGCCGGCGAGGACGTGACCGCGCTCGTCATCCAGCAGCCGAACTTCTTCGGGCGGCTCGAGGACGTGGACGCGCTCACCGACTGGGCGCATGCGCACGGCGCGCTGGTCATCGCCGTGGTGAACCCGATGGCGCTCGCGCTGCTGAAGCCCCCGGGGCAGTGGGGCGCGCGCGGCGCCGACATCGCCGTCGGCGAGGGCCAGCCCCTCGGGGTGCCCCTGTCCTCCGGCGGCCCGTACCTCGGCTTCATGACCGCGCGCATGGAGCACGTGCGGCAGATGCCCGGGCGCATCGTCGGGCGCACCCTCGACGTCGCCGGCAAGAGCGGCTTCACGCTCACGCTGCAGGCGCGCGAGCAGCACATCCGGCGCGCCAAGGCGACCTCCAACATCTGCACCAACCAGGGACTGCTCATGACCGCGGCGACCATCTATTTGTCGCTCATGGGTCCGCAGGGACTGACGCGCACCGCCGCGGCCTGCCACGCGCGCACCCGCGAGCTCGTCGCGGCGCTCACGCGCGTGCCCGGCGTGCGCTTAGGCTTTGCCGGCCCCTGCTTCCACGAGGCGGTGCTGGTGCTCGACCGGCCGGTGGCCCCGCTGCTCAAGGCGCTCAGCGCGCGCGGCATCGCCGCCGGCCTCGACCTCGCGCCCTATTACCCCGAGCTCGGGCCGGCGCTGCTGGTGTGCGCGACCGAGACCAAGACCCAGGCCGACATCGAGCGCTACCGCGCCTCCTTAAGCGAAGTGATGCAGGCGGCGCGCGCCGCCTGAAGAGGAACACCATCCGTGACAGTCAGCGAACCGGTGATTTTCGAGTATTCCACGCCCGGACGCGGGGCGAGCGACCAGTGGCCGGCGCAAGAGGGCGCGCTCGCGCTCGAGGACCTGCCCGCGGCATTGCGCCGCGCCGCGCCGCCGGCGCTGCCGGAAGTCGGCGAGCTCGAGGCGGTGCGCCACTTCACGCGCCTCTCGCAGCTGAACTTCTCCATCGACACGCACTTCTACCCGCTCGGCTCGTGCACGATGAAGTACAACCCCAAGGCCTGCAACCAGTACGCGATGCTGCCGGAGTTCCTGGCGCGCCACCCGCTCGGGCCCGAGTCGCACGGCCAGGGCTTCCTCGAGTGCATGTACGAGCTGCAGCAGATGCTGCAGGAAGTGACCGGGATGCAGGGCGTCGCGCTCTCGCCCATGGCCGGCGCGCACGGGGAGTTCGCCGGCGTCGCCATGATCCGCGCCTATCACCGCGCCCGCGGCGATCTCGAGCGCAACGAGATCATCGTGCCCGAGGCCGCGCACGGCACGAATCCGGCGACCGCGACCATGTGCGGCTGCGTGGTGCGCGAGATCCCGGTGGATGCGCACGGCGACGTCGAGCTCGAGGCGCTGCGCGCCGCGGTCGGCCCGCAGACCGCCGGCATCATGCTCACCAACCCCTCCACGCTCGGGGTGTTCGAGCGGCACATCGAGGAGGTGGCGCGCATCGTGCACGAGGCCGGCGGCCTCCTTTACTACGACGGCGCCAACCTGAACGCGATCCTCGGCAAGGTGCGCCCCGGGGACATGGGGTTCGATGTCATCCACATGAACCTGCACAAGACCTTCTCCACCCCCCACGGCGGCGGGGGACCCGGGGCCGGGGCGGTCGGGGTGGGGACGCGCCTGCTGCCGTTCCTGCCGGTGCCCCTGGTCGGCCGCGAGGGCGAGCGCTACCGCTGGCTCACCGAGACGGACCTGCCGCAGTCGATCGGGCGGCTGTCCGGATTCATGGGCAATGCCGGGGTGCTGCTGCGCGCCTACATCTACATGCGCCTGCTCGGGCGCGAGGGCATGCAGCGCGTGGGCGAATACGCCACGCTCAATGCCAATTACCTGCTCAAGCGCCTGCAGGAGGCCGGCTTCGACGCCGCCTACCCGCAGCGGCGCGCGAGCCACGAATTCATCGTGACGCTCAAGCGCCAGGCGCGCGAGCTGAACGTGACCGCCATGGATTTCGCCAAGCGGCTGCTCGATTACGGCTTCCACGCCCCGACCACCTACTTCCCGCTGCTGGTGCCGGAGTGCCTGCTGATCGAGCCCACCGAGACCGAGAGCCGCGAGGTGCTGGACGCCTTTGTGGCGGCCATGTCACAGATCCAGAAGGAAGCCGAGCAGGAACCCGGGCGCGTGCGCAGCGCACCGCATACCATGCCAGTGCGCCGCCTGGATGACGTGCGGGCGGCCCGACAACTGGATCTCACATGGAAGCCGACGGCGCCGCCGTAGATCGCTATAAACCCCGCGGGCTGACCCGCCTGCTGGGTGCCTTTGCCTCCAGCTGGAATGGCCTGCGGGGCGCCTTCCGCGAGGAAGCCGCGTTTCGTCAGGAACTTGCCTTCGCCCTCGTCGTCATACCGCTGGGGCTGTGGCTCGGGCACGGCGCCCTCGAGCGGGTGCTGCTGGTCGGCCCCGTTTTCCTGATCCTGATCGTGGAACTGCTGAACAGCGCCATCGAAGCCACCGTGGACCGCATCAGCCTCGAGCGGCACGTGCTCGCGGGCCTGGCCAAGGACATCGGCTCCGCCGCGGTCCTCATGTCATTCGTGCTGCTCGGCGTCGTCTGGTTGATCGTGCTCGTCGGTCGTTAGGAAAAATCCCGCATGAGACGCTTGCGCCCCCTGGGGCTGTGCCTGCTCTTCTTTTCGTGCGCGACCCTGGCGCAGACGCCGCGCCCGCCAGCCGCGGCGACCGCCGCCGCCGAGGCGACCGCAGCCCCGGCGCTGCCGCCGCCGCCCCGCCGAACGCCAGTCCCGGCGCGCCGATCGTCACGCCCGGGCCGCCGCCGCCCGGGGGCGAGACCGGCCAGCAGCCCAATCCCGCGCAGGCCGCCGTGGCGGTCGAGGGCAATCCGGACTGGGCCGTGACGCTCGAGCGCATCGCCCCGAGCGTGATCTCGATCAACGTCGACCTGGCGCGCGCCTTCGACACCGAGTGGAACACCACCGCGCAGGCGACCGGCTTCGTGGTGGACGCCGAGCGCGGCCTGATCCTCACCAACCGCCACGTCGTGACCCCCGGCCCGGTCACCGCGGAGGCGACCTTCCTCAACCGCGAGGAAGTGCAGCTGTACCCGGTGTACCGCGACCCGGTACACGACTTCGGCATCTACCGCTACGACCCGAAGAAGCTGCGCTTCATCAAGCCCAAGGCGCTGCCGCTGTACCCGGAAGGGGCCCAGGTCGGGCGCGAGATCCGCGTGGTCGGCAACAACGCCGGCGAGCAGCTGTCGATCCTGGCCGGCACGCTCGCGCGCCTGGATCGCGACGCGCCCGAATACGGGGTCACCAAGTACAACGACTTCAACACCTTCTACCTGCAGGCCGCCTCGGGCACCTCCGGCGGCTCCTCCGGCTCCCCGGTCATCGATATCCGCGGCCGCGTCGTGGCACTCAACGCCGGCGGCGCGAGTGGCGCGGCCTCGAGCTTCTACCTGCCGCTCGGGCGCGTGAAGCGCGCGCTCGAGCTCATCCAGCAGGGCAAGCCCGTGCCGCGCGGCACGCTCTACACCGTCTTCAACTACACCCCGTACGATGAGCTCGAGCGCCTGGGGCTCGCCAGCAACACCGAGGCCGCCGTGCGCAAGGAGTTTCCGCGCAACACCGGCATGCTGGTCGTGACCGAGGTGCTGCCCGGGAGCCCGAGCGAGAAGGTGCTGCAGCCCGGGGACATTCTGGTGCGCCTGAACGGCCACTACGTCGGCCGGTTCGAGCCCCTCGAGGAGGCGCTCGATGACACCGTCGGCGGCGAGGTGGAAGTGGAGCTGGAGCGCGGTGGCAAGAGCCTTTCCGCGAAGCTCCCGGTCGGGGACCTGCACGCCATCACCCCGAGCGCCTACGCGGAATTCGGCGATGCGGTGGTGAACACGCTCTCCTACCAGCAGGCGCGGCACCTGAACGTGCCGACCCGCGGGGTGTACGTCGCGAACCCCGGGTACGTGTTCAGCTCCGCCGGCGTGCCGCGCGGGGCGGTGGTGCTGGCGCTGAACGGCAAGAAGACCGACGCCCTGAAGGACTTCGAGGCCGGCATCGCGCAGCTCGGCGATGGCGAGCGTGCGAGCGTGCGCTACCTGACGATCGAGGCCTCCAACAGCACGGAGCTGCACACCATGCGCATGGACCGGCTGTGGTTCCCGGCGCATCACTGCGAGCGCAACGACACCGCCGGGCTGTGGGACTGCCACGACCTGCCGCCCGGTCCGGCGCCCAAGCCGGCGGTGGTGAGCGCGACGCAGTTCCCGCGCTACCCGGATGCGCGCATGAATGCGCTCGCCCCCTCGCTCGCCATGGTGACCTTCGACATGCCGTACTCGGTGTCGGGTATCACCGAGCGCAACTACCACGGTACCGGGCTCGTCGTCGATGCGCAGCGCGGCCTGGTGGTCGTCGACCGCAACACCGTGCCGGTGGCGGTTGGGGACGTCACCGTCACGTTCGCCGGCACCGTGCAGGTCCCCGGGCGGGTGCTGTACGTGCATCCGCTGCACGACTTCGCCGTCGTCGCCTACGACCCGAAGCTCATCGGCAACACGCCGGTGCGCGCCGCACGCCTGTCCACGCACGAGATCGAGAGCGGCGAGCGCGTCTGGGTGGTCGGACTCACGCCCGACAACGAGCTGCGCGCGCGCAGCACCGAGATCGCCAGCATCGATCCGCTCGAGCTGCCGCTGTCGCGCACCATGCGCTTCCGCGACAGCAACATCGAGACCGCGCAGCTGGTCAACCCGCCGAGCGAATACGACGGCGTGCTCGCCGACAGCGCCGGCAACGTGCTGGGCACCTGGTCGAGCTTCGCCTACGAGAACGGCCGCGAGATCGCCCAGGATACCCGCGGCGTGCCCATCAACGTGGTGGCCGACATGATCGAGCGCGTACGCAGCGACAAGATGCTGCACTCGCTCGAGGCGGAACTCGCCGAGATGCCACTCGCGCAGGCGCGCGAGATCGGCCTGCCGCAGAGCTGGACGCAGCGCCTCGCGCAGCACACCGCCAGCCGCCGCCAGGTGCTGGCCGTGACGCGCCTCGTCGGCGGCTCGGACGCCGCCCGGCAGCTGCAGCCCGGGGACCTCGTGCTCGCCATCGACGGCCACGTGGTCACGCGCTTCCACGAGGTGGAGAAGGCGGCCGCCGACCGCGAGCACGTGCAGGTGACGATCTGGCGCAACCAGGAAGAGCAGACCCTCGAGGTCGCCACCGCCGCGCTCCCCGGGAGCGACGTCGACCGCCTGGTGCAGTGGGCGGGCGCTACGCTGCAGGCGCCGCACCGCGCCATGAGTGCGCAGCGCGGCATCGAGCCGACCGGCGTGTACGTCGCCTACTTCAGCTACGGCTCACCGGCGACGCGCTACGGGCTGTACCCCGGGCGGCGCATCGTCGAGGTCGACGGCGTGCCGACGCCGAACCTGGACGCCTTTCTCAAGGTGGTGCTCGGGCGCCCCGACCGCTCCTCGGTGCGCCTGAAGACCCTCGCCTGGAACAACGCGCCCGAGGTGATCACGCTGAAGCTCGACAAGCACTACTGGCCGGCGTACGAGCTCGTGCACGGCGAGGGTGGCTGGGGACGCCGCTCGCTCGAGTGAGCCGGGCGCGCGTACCTTAAGTAAACCCGCGCGGCGCCGGTGCGCGCCCGCGGTCCCGGAAACGGCCGTCCCCGGTCGCCGCCGCGCGCGGCGACTGATGCTTCCTTACAACACGCGTCCAGCGGGCGCCGGCGGCTTGGTAGAATCGGTTTCATCTATGGCACGCAACGTCCGCGCAAGTCAGGTCGAGATCGAGTCCGCGGTGCAGGCGCTGCGCGACGGCGAGCTGGTCGCGTTCCCGACCGAGACCGTGTACGGGCTCGGCGCCAACGCGCAGAACCCGGCCGCGGTGCGCAAGATCTTCGAGGCCAAGGGACGTCCGCACAATCATCCGGTGATCGTGCACCTGGACAGCCCGCGCTACCTGCATCGCTGGGTGCGCGAGGTCCCCGAGCTCGCCAACCGCCTGGCGGAGAGCTTCTGGCCGGGGCCGCTCACGATGGTGCTGCCGCGCGCGGCACACGTGCACGAGGTGATCACCGGCGGCCAGGACACGATCGCCATCCGCGTGCCCGCGCACCCGATGGCGCAGCAGCTGCTCACCGCCTTCGGCGGGGGCATCGCCGCCCCGTCGGCCAACCGCTACGGGCGGCTCTCGCCCACGCGCGCCGAGCACGTGCGCGAGGAATTCGGCGAGACGGTGCGCGTGATCCTCGACGGCGGGGAATGCCCGATCGGGCTCGAGTCGAGCATCGTTTCCTTCGAGGGCGAGCGGGTGCGCCTCTTGCGCCCCGGGAGCGTCACCGCGGCGCAGCTGCGGGACATCGTGGGCGAGCTGGCCATCGGCGCGGGCGGGGAGTCCCCGCGCGTGCCCGGCGGCACGCCCACGCACTACGCGCCGACGACGCCGCTCACCATCGTGCCCGCGGGCGAGATCGATGCGCAGGCGGACGCGGCCTCCGCCGGCGGGCGGCGCGTCGCGGTGCTGGCGCAGCGCCTGCCGCTGCGCTCGCACAAGACCGTCACCTGGATCAATGCCGGCCGGCGCGCGGATGTCTACGCGCGCGAGCTGTACAACAATCTGCGCACGCTCGACCGCGCCGGCTGCCAGCGGATCCTGGTGCAGAGCGTGCCCGACGGCGAGGCCTGGGAAGCGGTGCGCGATCGGCTGCTGCGCGCGGCGAGCAGCATCGCCGAGAGCGATGACGGCTCGGCCAGCATGGCCGTGCTGCGCTAAATCCGCGCCGGTGCCGCGCCCGCGACTGATCGATCCGTTCGCGCCCGCGCACATCCGCCGCCTGGTGCGCGAGTTCGGCTCACCGCTGCTGATCCTCGACTGCGAGCGCGTGCGCGCCCAGTACCGCAGGCTCGCCGCCGCGCTCCCCGGCGTCGCGCTGCACTACGCACTCAAGCCGCTGCCGCATGCGGCCGTGGTGCAGACGATCGTGGAGGAGGGCGGCGGCCTGGATCTCGCCACGACCGGGGAAGTGCAGCTGGTGCAGCGCCTCGGGGTGGCGCCCGAGCGCTGCATCCACACGCACCCGATCAAGCGCCCCGCGGACATCGACAATGCGCTCGCCTTCGGCGTGCGCCTGTTCGTCGCCGACAATCCCGACGAGGTGCGCAAGTTCGCCCGCCTCGCCAACCGCGCGGAGCTGCTCTTGCGCGTCTCGTTCCGCTCCGCGGGCGCGGTGGTCGACCTGTCGCGCAAGTTCGGCTGCGACCCGCAGGATCTGCTGCCGCTCGCGCGCCTCGCCGCGGACCTCGGCATCCGCGTGCGCGGCCTGTCCTTCCACGCCGGCTCCCAGACCGCCGATGCGGTGCGGCACGCGCAGGCGGTCAGGGCCTGCGCGCAGCTGATGGCGGCGGCGCGCCGCGAGAAGCTCGGGCCCTACGACCGGCTCGACATCGGCGGGGGCTTCCCGATCGAGTACGCCAGCCCGGTGCCGGACATCGGGCGCTTCTGCGCGCCGCTGCGCGCGGCACTGGCCGAACTGCCGCGCGGCCTGCGCGTGCTCGCCGAGCCCGGCCGCTACCTCGCAGGTCCGGCCGCCATCGGCGTGGCTTCCGTCATGGGGCGCGCGCGCCGCCAGGGCCACTGGTGGTACTACCTCGATGACGGCGTGTACGGCTCCTACAGCGGGCAGCTGTTCGATCACGCGCGCTACCCGCTGCAGCCGCTGCGCGTGCAGGGGCCGCTGCGCCCCTCGGTGCTCGCCGGTCCCACCTGCGACAGCATCGACGTCATCGCCGAGGACCTGATGCTGCCGCCGCTGAAGGCGGGCGACCTGGTGGTGGGGCGCGCCATGGGCGCCTACACCTGGGCGAGCGCCACGGATTTCAACTTCTTCCCCCGGGCGACCGTGGTCGCGGTCAACCGCCGTGCCGGGGACAGCGGCAGCGTCTGCACGGCGCTCGCGGGAGCCCACTGATGTCCGGGGTGCGCATCGAGGCGGTGGTGTTCGACATCGGCTGGGTGCTGCTGCACCTGAACTACCGCCCGATCCTCGAGTTCCTCGGGGCGCGCGGCGCTGCGCTCGGGGAGCGCGATGCGGTGATGGAGCGCATCGCCCTCGAGGAGCACGAATCCGGGCGCCTGCACGGCCAGGACCTGCTCGAGCGCCTGGCCGCGCTCACCACCGAGCCGGTGCAGCTTGCGGACGTGCACGCCAAGTGGCTCGACATGTTCGTCATCGATCCCGCCATGGTCGAGCTGGCCCACCGCCTGAGCGAGCGCTACCGCGTGTACCTCTTGTCCAACATCGGGGACCTGCACTGGGCCCACCTCTCGCGCGAGTACCGGCTGCACGCCCTGGGGCACGGGGCGCTGCCCTCCTATCTTGCCGGGGTCATGAAGCCGCACGCGGGGATCTATGCGGAGGCGGAGAAGCGCTTTGCGCTGACACCGCAGCACACGGTCTTCATCGATGATCGCGCCGACAACATCGCCGCCGCCTGCGCGCGCGGCTGGCACGGCATCGTGCACGCGGACTACCCGCGCACGCTCGCGGCGCTGCGCGCGCTCGAGGTCATCTGCTAGCGCCGCCGCGCACACCAAGGAAAGCGCCCGTGAGCCCATTTTTCTCCGCCACCGTGTCGGCCACGCTGCTGCTGATCGGTTCGAACGTCTTCATGACGTTCGCCTGGTATGCGCACCTGAAGAACCTCGCCGACCGCCCCTGGTACCTGGCGGCGCTGGCGAGCTGGGGCATTGCCTTCTTCGAATACCTGCTGCAGGTACCCGGCAACCGCATCGGCTACACGCAGCTGTCGCTGCCGCAGCTGAAGATCCTGCAGGAGGTGATCACGCTCACGGTGTTCGTGCCCTTTGCGGTGTTCTACATGGGCAAGCCGCTCAAGCTCGACTACCTGTGGGCGGGCCTGTGTATCCTCGCTGCGGTATATTTCGTGTTCCGCACACCGGCCTCCACATGAAGAACAACAGCGAATCCGTCGCCGACGCCCAGACCGCCATCCACGCGATGGTGAGCGATGCGCGCGAGGGGCGCGACCCGAAGGTCATCGCCCGCTTGTTCAGCGGCTGGGCCGTGTTCGGCGAGCGCCAGTTCGTGCGTGGCTACGCGCTGCTCTTGCCCGACCCGGTGGTGCCGAACCTGAACGCGCTCGGGGCGCGCGAGCGCATCGCCTTCCTCTCGGACATGTCACGCCTCGGGGACGCGTTGCTGAAGGTGACCGGCGCGCTGCGCATCAACTACGCGATCTTCGGCAACCAGGAGCCGGCGCTGCACGCGCACGTCATCCCGCGCTACCTGGACGAGCCGGAGGCGCTGCGCACCCAGCAGCCCTTCGCCTATGACTGGAGCGCGGCGCCGCTGTTCGAGCGCGGCGTGCACGGGGAACTCGGCGAGCAGCTGCACCGCGAGCTCACGCGCCTCGGGGTGACGAAACCGATGCGCTACAGCCCCGGCGCCAACGCCGGGGCCTGAAGAAGAGAACCGGGCCCGTGGCGGGCCCGGCTGGCTTCGCCTACTTGGTGGGCCGGGTGCCGGCGCCGGCGCCTTCGGCGCCGCGGCGGCCGGAGGGGCAGGCGGGGGGGCCTTGGCGCTGATCAGCTCCACTTCGAACACCAGCAGCGAACCCGGCGGGATGCCCGGTGGGGATTTCAGGTCGTAGGCGAGCTGCGGCGGGATCCAGAACTGGTATTTCGCGCCCGGCTTCATGAGTCCGACGCCCTCGGACCAGCCCGGGATCACGTGGTTGAGCGGGAACTTCGCCGGCTCGCCGCGCTTGTAGCTGCTGTCGAACTCGGTGCCATTGAGCAGCGTCCCCTTGTAGTTCACGGTCACCTCGTCGGTGGCGTTCGGGGGCGCGCCGCTGCCGGGGGTGAGGACCTTGTACTGCAGGCCGCTCGCCGTGGTGACGACGCCGGGCTTCTTGGCGTTGTCGGCCAGGAACTTCGCCGCCACCGCATGGTTGGCATCGCCGGCCGCGCTCGCCAGCTTGGTGATGTTCGCCTTGTCGGCGTCGCTGAGCTCGGCCTTGCCGGCCGAGGGCATCCTTGATGCCGGCGGCCAGCTGCGTGGCGTTGATCGACTCGTTCGTGAGGGAGCTGGCGCGCAGCTGCTGGCCGAACATGACGCCGAGGCTGTAGCTCGGCGTGCGTGCGGCGGGGGCGGCGGCCTTCTTGGCCGGTGCCGCGGCGGCGGGGGCGGCGGCCGGCGCATCCGGCTGCTGCGCGAGCGCAAGCGCGCTGCCGAGCACGGCCACACAGGCGGCGGGGAACAGGACTGTCCGGCCCTGACGGCGGGACGCTGGCAATCTCATGGGGGACCCTTTTTCCGGTAAGGCATGCGGAGCCGCGCAGGAGGCACGACCTTGGGGAACCGCAGCGGGGGCGAAGTTTCGCCGATCGGCGGCGCCGGTGCTGGTGTTTTTTCCTTCAGCCCGGCAGCTTAAATCCGCCCCCGGCGCTCAGGGCCCTCTGGTAGGCCGGACGGGCGTGGATGCGCTCGAGGAAGCCGCGCAGCCGCTCCCCCAGGGGGAGCCCGGAGCGCGCCGCGGCCGCTTCCACCGGGAAGCTCATCTGGATGTCCGCGGCGCTGAACTCCGCGCCCGCGAACCAGGCGCCGCGCGCCAGTTCCCCCTCCCAGTAGCCCATGTGCAGGGCGAGCTGCGGATCGATGTAGCGCTGCTGCGCGCCGGCGGCGATGGCGCGCACCAGCGGCCGCAGGAGCACGGGCACCGGCCCGCGCGGCAGGTACTGGAAGATGAGCTTCAGCAGCAGCGGCGGCATCGCCGAGCCTTCCGCGTAGTGCAGCCAGTAGGTGTAGCGCAGCCGCGCCTCGGTGCCCGGCGGCGGGCGCAGGCGCCCGGCGCCGTAGGCATCGAGCAGGTACTCGATGATGGCGCCGGACTCGGCGATCGTGTGCGCCCCGTCGGTGATGACCGGGGACTTGCCGAGCGGATGCACGCGCCGCAGCGCTTCCGGGGCGAGCAGGGTCTTCGGATCGCGCTGGTACGGGATGAGCTCGTAGGGGCAGCCGAGCTCCTCGAGCAGCCACAGCACGCGCTGCGAGCGCGAGTTGTTCAGGTGATGGACCCGCAGCACCGCCTCAGGCTCCGTCCGTGGCGGCACCGGCGGCCAGGAACGCCTGCGCCTGCTGCCACTGCTCGCTCGCCACGTAGATGCGTGAGGGCGCCGCCTGGCCGAGGACACCGGCATCCGAGCGCACCCGCACGTCCATGCCGGCCGCACTCAACACTTCCGCGATCGACTGGGCGGTCGGCAGGTCCGGAAGCGTCGTGAGCAGCCGCCACGCGGGATCTGACATCGACGCTACAGTGCCAAAGGGCGGATGTTTCTACAATGCGCCTCACCTGGCCTGTCATTTCCTGCTGCGAAGGAACCGTGCTCAGCATCCGCCAACTGTCCAAGAGCTTCCGCGAGGGCGAACGCGTGCACCCGGTGCTCGCGGGCGCCGAGGCCGCCATCGGCCGCGGTGAGATCGTCGCCATCACCGGGCGCAGCGGCTCGGGCAAATCGACGCTGCTGAACCTGGTGAGCGGCATCGACGTCCCCGACGCCGGCTCGGTCGGGCTCGACGGCACGGACGTGACCGCGCTCGCCCGAGCCGGCCCGCACGCGCTTTCGCCGCGCGCACGTCGGCTTCATCTACCAGTTCTTCAACCTCATCCCGACCCTCAACGTGCTCGAGAACGTGCGCCTGGTACTGGAGCTGAACGGCGTGCGCGGCGCGGCGGCGCGCGAGCGCACCCTCGCGGCGCTCGAGTCGGTCGGCCTGCGCGCGCGTGCCGACAGCGCCGTCGATCAGCTCTCCGGCGGCGAGCAGCAGCGCGTCGCCATCGCGCGCGCCGTGGTGCACCGTCCGCGCCTGCTGCTGGCCGATGAGCCGACCGGCAACCTCGATGAGGCCACCGCGCGCGAAGTGGTGCCCGCGCTCCTCGCGCACGCCCGCGCCGGCGGGGCGACCCTGCTGATCGTCACCCACGATGCCGCGCTCGCCCGGCAGGCCGATCGCGTGCTTGAGCTGCGGGGCGGGCTGCTGCACGCACTGGACCGGCACGGGTGAGGACGCTGCGGGCCGCGAGCGTGCGCCACCTGCTGCGCCATCCGGCACAACTGGCGCTGGCGCTCGCGGGACTCACGCTCGGGGTCGGCACCATCGTGGCGGTCGACATCGCCGCGGCGAGCGCGCGCCGCGCCTTCGAGCTGTCGGTGAGTGCCGTGAACGGACCGGCGACTCACCAGCTGAGCGGCGGCCCCGCCGGGATCGATGAATCGCTGTACGTGCGCCTCGTGACGCGCCCGCTCAGCGCCGCGCCCGTGCAGCCGCACTTCGCGCCGGTGGTGTCCGGCTACGTGAGGCTCGGTGAGCGGGTGCTCGAGCTGGTCGGCCTTGATCCGCTGGCCAGCAGCGCGCTCGGGGGCGAGGCGGCGGCGGGCGCCGCGCCCGCACCGCTCGCCGACCTCGCCGCCGCGCGCCGCTGGTTCACCGAGCCCGGGACGGTGCTGCTGAGCGCCACCACCGCGGGGCAGCTTGCGCTCCGCGAAGGCCAGCGCTTCGCGATCGAGGTGGCCGGGGTGCGCCGCGAGGCGCGGCTCACCGGGCTGCTGCCGGCCGCGGCGGGCTTTGATGCCCTCATGCTCACCGACCTCGCGCAGGCGCAGGAATGGCTCGGCGCCGCCGGCCGGCTGTCGCGCATCGACGTGCAGCTGCCGCCGGGGGCCGAGGGCGCGGCCCTCGAGCAGGCGCTGCGCGCGCAGCTGCCCCCGGATGTACAGCTCACCGCAACGCGCGCGCGCGCGCGCGAAACCTTCGCGATGACCGATGCCTTCACCACCAACCTGCGCGCCATGAGCCTGCTCGCGCTCCTGGTCGGCACCTTCCTCATCTACGGCGCGGTGAGCTTCGCGGTGCTGCAGCGGCGCACGATCATCGGGGTGCTGCGGGCGCTGGGCGCCACGCGCGCCGAGGTGCTCGGCGTCGTGCTCGGCGAGGCCGCGGTGCTCGGCGCCATCGGGGCCGCCCTCGGCACGCTCCTGGGACTGCTGATCGGCCGCGGGCTCGTGGCGCTGGTGTCGCGCACCATCAACGATCTGTACTTCGTGGTGGCGGTGAACGAGCTGGCACTGCCGGGGATGACCGTGGCGAAGGCGCTGCTCGCGGGCCTGGGCACGGCGCTCGTGGCCGCGCTCCTGCCGGCGCTCGAGGTGGCCGGCAGCGCCCCGCGGCTCGCCCTGGCGCGCTCGGTGATCGAGGCGCGCGCCCAGCGCCTGGCGCGCGTCCTCGTGGGACTCGCGGCGCTGCTGGCGGCGCTCTCGGGGGCCAGCATCGCGCTGTTCGCGCACAGCCTGTTCGCCGGCTTCGCGGCGCTGTTCCTCCTCTTGCTGGCGGTGGCCGCGGCGACGCCGGCGGCACTCACCGCGCTCGCGCGCGCCACGGTGCGCCTGGCGGGCGCGCGCAGCACGCTCGCGCGGCTGGCGCTCGAGGACGTGGCCGCTTCCCTGAGCCGCACCGGGGTCGCGGTGGCGGCGCTGGGCATGGCGCTCACCGCGATGATCGGCGTGGCCGTGATGGTGGAGAGCTTCCGCGGCTCGCTCGAGGAGTGGCTCGTGGCAACGCTGCGTGCCGACGTGTACGTGAGCGCGCCGGGCCCGAGCGCCGCGCTCAGCCGCCGCCTGGAGCCGCAGGTGGCGCAGGCGATCCTCGCGCTGCCGGCGGTGCGCGCGCACAGCGAGGCGCGGCGCGCGGTGGTCGGCTCGCCCTACGGCGAGCTCGACGTGAACGCGCTGCGCCTAGGTCCCGCCGGCGGCGGCTTCCCGCTCACCGCGGGCGAGCCGCGCGTGGCCTGGCGCGCGTTCGCCGCAGGGCGCAGTGCTCATCTCGGAACCGCTGGCGTGGCGCCTGCGGCTCGGCCTGCATGACGAGCTGACCCTGACCACCGCCGCCGGTCCGCGCGCGTTTGCGATCGCGGGCATCTATCGCGAGTACGGCAATGATCGCGGCGAGGTGCTCATGGAGCTCGCCACCTACCGGCGGCTGTGGCACGACGAGGCCATCGGGGGACTGGGGCTGTACCTGGCGCCGCACGCCGACGTGGCGCAGGTGATCGCGCAGGTGCGCAGCGCCGCGCACGGCCGCCAGGGGCTGTTCATCCGCTCCAACGCCGAGCTGCGCGCGCTCTCCCTGAGCATCTTCGAGCGCACCTTCCTCATCACGCGCGTGCTCTACTGGCTCGCCGCCGGCGTCGCGGCGATCGGGCTGGTGAGCGCGCTGCTCGCCTGGGAGCTGGTGCGCACGCGCGAGCTCGCGCTGCTGCGCACGCTCGGCGTCACCCCCGGCGGCAGTGCCGCGCTCGTGATCGTGCAGACGCTCTTCATGGGCGTCGCGGCCTTCCTCGCCGCCGTGCCGGCCGGGCTTCTCACCGCGCTGGTGCTCACCGGGGTCATCAACCGCCGCGCCTTCGGCTGGCACATCGATCTGCACCTCGCCAGCGCGCAGTTCCTCGACGCGCTCGGGCTCGCGCTCGCCGCCGCGCTGGTGGCAGCGCTGTATCCGGCCTGGCGCAGCGCGCGTGCGCCGCTCGCCGCGCACCTGCGGGCGGAATGATGCGCGCGCGCCTGCCACTCGCGGCGCTCCTGAGCTGCCTCGCGCTCGTTCCCGCGGCGCGTGCCGCGACGCCCCCGGCGCAGGTCGGCGGGGTGCGGCCGGATGAGGCCGCGGCCGGCTTTGCGCAGGTACTCGCGCCGCGCACGTTCGTGTTTCCGGCCGATCACGGGCCGCACCCCGAGTACCGCCAGGAATGGTGGTACACCACCGGCAACCTCGCGGCCGATGACGGGGAGCGCTTCGGCTTCGAGCTGACGTTCTTCCGCTTCGCGCTCGCCCCGCCGGGCACGCGCCCGCCGGGGGATTCCGCCTGGCGCGCGCGCGAGATCTACATGGCGCACTTCGCCGTGACCGACCCGCAGCGCGGGCGCTTTCGCTTCGCGCAGCAGCTGGCGCGCGCCGCGCTCGGCCTCGCCGGCGCGCAGGGGGCGCCGCTTAAGGTGTGGCTCGGGGACTGGTTCCTCGTGGCCGACCCGGACGAGACGCAGCGCTGGCGCCTGCACGCGGCCGGCGAGGGCTACGGGCTCGACCTGCAGCTGGATGTCAGCGGCGCCCCGGTGCTCAACGGCGCCGCGGGCCTGAGCGTCAAGTCCGGCACGGCCGGGGATGCGAGCTACTACTACTCGCTGCCGCGCGTCGCGGTGCACGGGCAGCTGCGGCGCGCGGGCGCTACGCTGCCCGTCGCCGGCCTCGCCTGGGTCGATCGCGAATGGGGCAGCGGGGGACTGGGGGCGCAGGAGGTCGGCTGGGACTGGTTTGCGCTGCAGCTGAACGATGGCACCGCGCTCATGTTCTATGCGCTGCGCAGCGCAACCGGGGCGCGCGACCCGCACAGCGCCGGCACCTTCACCGACGCGTCCGGCGTGGCGCAGCCGCTGCCCGCGGGGGCGGTGGCCATCGAGGTGACGCGCACCTGGACGAGCGCCGCGGGCGTGCGCTACCCGGGCGCCTGGCGGCTGCGCGCGCCGGCGCTGGCGCTCGACCTCGAGGTGACCCCGCTCCTGCCTGACCAGGAGCTGCGCGGGCCGCCGCGCTACTGGGAAGGCGCGGTCGAGGTGCGCGGGGCGCGCGCCGGACGTGCGCTCGCCGGCCGCGGCTACGTCGAACTGGTCGGCTACCGCGCCGGAACGCTGACCGCGCGCGCCGTCGACTGGCGCCGCGCGCGCGCCTTGACCGATGATGCGCGGCGAGGTCCTGACGACACTTGACCAACAACGGGAGATGTCTATGCGAGGCTCATTGGTTGCGGGCTGCCGCCGCGCTCCTGGCGCTGCCGGTGTGGGCGGCGTTGCCCGACGGCGCCCAGGCGCCCGATTTCTCCACCGACGCCTCGCTCGCCGGCAAGACGTTCAAGTTCTCCCTCGCCGAGGCGCTGAAGAAGGGCCCGGTGGTGCTGTACTTCTACCCGGCCGCGTTCACCCCGGGCTGCACGGTCGAGGCGCACGAGTTCGCCGAGGCCACCGACAAGTTTGCCGCGCTCGGGGCGACCGTCATCGGCGTCTCGCACGATCCGATCGACAAGCTCAACAAGTTCTCGGTGAGCGAGTGCCGCAACAAGTTCGCGGTCGCCTCCGACGGCGACGGCAGCATCATGAAGAAATACGACGCGGTGCTGCTGAGTCACCCGGAGTACGCCGACCGCACGTCCTACGTGATCGCCCCCGACGGCAAGATCATCTACTCCTACACCGCCATGAACCCGGACAAGCACGTCGCCAACACGATGGCGGCCGTGCAGAAGTGGCAGGAGACGCACGGCAAGACCTGAGCCGCGCGCGCACGCGCGCACGCCTCAGGCAAGGTCGGCGAGCGCGGCGGGTACTGCGCGGCGCAGGAGCAGGTTCTGCGCCTCCCACTGCGCCGCCGGGGGAAGTTCGGTGAGGAAGCCGACCTCGCCCCCCGCGAGCAGCGCGATCGGCACGCCGTCGCGATAGAGCACGCGGTTGCCGCTCAAGGAGGGCAGGCGCGCGCCGGGCGTGAGGATGCCGACGAGATTGAGCGGATCGGCGCCCGAGAGCGACAGCATCTGCCCGTCAGCCTCGCGGCGGCGCGCCTCGCGCAGCAGCGCGATCGCCTCCGGAGCTGCGTACTGCTCGCCGCTGAAGCCGGCGATGAAGCGTCCGCCGCGGATCTCCCCGCGCGCCTCGAGCCGCCGGCAGCACATGAGCAGCTCCCGCCACGGCGGCAGCCAGTCGGCCTCGCGCGCGAGCAGGCGCCAGAAGATGACGCCCCAGCGGCGCAGGAGCGTGCGCACGACGTGCTCGACCGTCTCGGCGTCGCCGGCGTGCGTGGCCGGCTCGTGCGCGGCGGGGCGCGCGATGCGCGACCAGCGCCCGGCCGCATCCATCCCGAAGAGCGCCAGGCGCCGCCGGCGGCGGCCAGCCGCGGCGCCCCGGCGCCGCTCCGCCGGCACCAACAGCGCGCGCAGTCCCGCGAAGCTGTCGGAGTTCACCAGGCCGAGCGCGACGAGCTCCGCGAGCGCCTCCTCGGCCTGCGTCGGCAGCAGCGCGCTGCCGGCGGCGAGCTCATCGAAGAACGAGGCGCCGTGGGCGAGCAGGTACTGCGCCACGCGCTGCGCGGGCGCGGACAGGTGCCCCGGGTCGGTCGCGCTGGTGAGCGTCCCCCACAGCCGCACGTTGCGCCGCGCCAGCAGCACGATGGGCGTGGCGCGCACCGGCGCCGCACCGCGCTCGGGGTCGGCGCGCCGCGGTGCGAGGCGCGTCCACACGAAGCGTCCGGCCAGGCACTGCTCATCGAGCCAGGCCGGCTCGTACTCGCTGATGCGGTGGGGCAGGATCTCGGTCTCCCAGGCGCTCGCCGGGGACTCGAAGCCCTCCAGCTGCGCCAGCACCGCGCCGACCGCGTCCGGTCCCTCCATGCGCGCCTCCGGCGTCACGCGCTGCCAGGCGAACAGGAAGCGCAGGAAGTCGCGCGCCTCGATGGGCTCGATCTCCGCGCGCAGCCGTTTCACCGTGTAGCGGTGGATGCGCGCCAGCAGGCGCCGCTCGCACCACTCGCTCGCCGGCGCGGCCCCGGCGCTGAACGCGCCGCGCATGGCGAAGCCCTCCGCCTGCAGCGCCGCGAGCGCCGCATCGATCTGCGTCACCGGCAGGCCCAGGGTTTGCGCGAGGCACGCCGCGCTCACGGGACCTAAACCCTCGAGCCGCCCGCGCACCACCTCCACCAGCGCCTCCGGCGCCGCGGGGCTGCCCGCGTGCGCAGCGGGCGTCACCACCGGCGGCACGCACTGTGCCTGCGGGAAGAGCGCGGCGAAGAACGGCAGCCGCTCCGCGGTGCCCCACAGCTCGGTTGCGCCGCTGGCGAGAGCGCGTGACGCGCCGCTGCGCGGCGAGCTGCGCGAGCAGGGCCGGCCAGGCGTCGTTCCCGGCGACTTCCGCGGGCGTGAGATAGGTCAGCCACAGCAGCGCATCGTGCAGCTCATCCGCGCTCGTGGCATCCGGCCAGGCTTCCGCGCGCACGCGCGCGATGGCCTCCGCATCGAGCTGGCCGAGGTCGGCGGCGCTTTGCGGGTCGAGCCAGCGGCGGCTGATCACCGCCTGGGTGCGCCGCTCCTCGAGCGGCGCATCGTCGAGGAAGGCGTAGGGGCGCGCGGAGAGCACCTCGAGCGCGAGCGGCGAGGGCTCGGTGAGATCGCGCGCGATCACCTGGAGCGCGCCGGACTCCAGCCCCCGCAGCAGCCGCTCGAAGCCCTCGATGTCCATCGCCTCCTCGAGGCAGTCGCGGATCGCCTGGCGCACGAGCGGATGGTCGGGGATCTCGAGCTCCCCCGGGAGGTTCTCGGCGCAGGCGACCTGGTCGGGAAACACCGCGCTCAGCAGGTCCTCGGCCGCCATGCGCGCCAGCGGCGCCGGCACTTTCTTGCCGTTGCGGTAGCGCGGCAGCGCCAGCGCGATGGTGGCGCTCCAGCGCCAGCGCACCGGGAACATGGGCGCCGCACACAGCGCCTGCACCAGCAGCGGCCGCACGCTGTTGGAATGCAGGTAGCGGGCGACGTCGCCGAGCTCGAAGCTGTGTGCGGTGGTGAGCGAGAGCACGATGGTGTCCTCGGTCGCCGCGGCCTGCAGCTCGAAGTTGAACGAGCGGCAGAAGCGCTTGCGCAGCGACAGGCCCCAGGCGCGGTTGATGCGGCTGCCGAAGGGGGAGTGGATGACGAGCTGCATGCCGCCGGCTTCATCGAAGAAGCGCTCGAAGATCAGCGTGCGCTGCGTCGGCAGCGCCCCGAGCGCGGCACGCGCGGCCGCCAGGTAACTCACCAGCTGCAGCGCCGCGGGCCCGGCGATGCCGGTACGCGCCACCAGCCACGCGCTCGCCGCCTCGAGGCCGCGATCGAGCACCGGCTCGAGCTCGGCGCGCAGCCGCGCGACGCTCGCGGACAGCTCATCACTGCGCCCCGGTGCCTCCCCGAGCCAGAACGGGATCGAGGGCGGCTGCCCGCGCGCGTCCTCGACGCGGATGCGCCCCTGCTCGACGCGCAGGATGCGGTAGGAGACGTTGCCGAGCTGGAACACGTCCCCCTGCAGGCTCTCGACCGCGAAGTCCTCGTTGACCGTGCCGACGAACTGCGCCTGCGGCTCGAGGATCACCTGGTAGTCGGCCGTGTCGGGAATCGTGCCGCCGGAGGTGAGCGCCGTCAGGCGCGCGCTCTTGCGGCCCTTCACCAGGTGATTCACGCCGTCGTGGTAGATGAGCGCGCCGTGGCGCCCGCGGCGCGTGGTGTAGCCTTCGGCCAGCATGCGCAGCACTTCCTCGAACTCCGCGCGCGTGAGGTCGCGGAAACTCCAGGCGCCGCGCATGAGCTGCCACAGGAGCGTCTCGTCCCATTCGCGCGCGGCCGATTCCGCCACGATCTGCTGCGCCAGCACGTCGAGGGGCTTCACCGGCAGCGTCAGCCGGTCGAGCTCACCCGCGGCGCACCGCATCGATGAGCGCCGCGCACTCCACCAGGTCATCGCGCGACAGCGGGAACAGCCGTCCCTTGGGCGTGCCGCCGACGCTGTGGCCCGAGCGCCCGACGCGCTGCAGGAAGGCGGCGATCGAGCGCGGCGAGCTCAGCTGACATACGAGGTCGACTTCACCGATGTCGATGCCGAGCTCGAGCGAGGCGGTCGCCACCAGCGCGCGCAGCTGGCCGCGTTTCAGGCGCTGCTCGGCGTCCAGGCGCGACTCCTTGGCGAGGCTGCCGTGGTGCGCGGTGACGTGCTCCTGCGCCGAGCCGCTCGGAGAGGTGGCGCGCGAGGCGCTCGGCCTGGCGGCGCGTGTTGACGAATACCAGCGTGGTGCGGTGCTCGCTCACCAGCTGCGCCAGGCGGTCATAGATCTGCGTCCAGACTTCCCCGGACATCACCGCCTCCAGAGGCGAGGCGGGAATCTCGAGCTGCAGGTCGCGCGCGCGCACGTGCCCGGCGTCGATGACGGCGCAGGCGGCGCGGCCGTCGGCGGCGAGGTTGCGCGTGCCGACGAGGAAGCGCGCGACGTCCTCGATCGGCTTCTGCGTCGCCGACAGCCCGATGCGCGTCAGGCGCCGCCCGGCGAGTGCCTCGAGCCGCTCGAGCGTGAGCGCCAGATGCGCGCCGCGCTTGCTGGATGCCATGGCGTGGATCTCGTCGACGATCACCGTGCGCGTGCTCGAGAGCATCGCGCGCCCGGAGGCCGAGCCCATGAGGATGTAGAGCGACTCGGGCGTCGTCACCACGATGTGCGGCGGGCGCCGCCGCATCGCCGCGCGCTCGTGCTGCGGGGTGTCCCCGGTGCGCACGAAGGTGCGGATGTCGAGCTCGGGAAGCCCGAGCGCGGCGAGCTCGGCGCGGATGCCCTCGAGCGGCGCCACGAGGTTCTTGTGGATGTCGTTCGAGAGCGCCTTCAGCGGGGAGACGTAGACGACGAAGGTCTCATCCGCGAGCGCGCCGGCCGCCAGCCCCTCGCGCACCAGCGCATCGATCACGGCAAGGAAGGCCGCGAGCGTCTTGCCCGAGCCGGTGGGGGCGGCGATCAGCACGTGCTGCTGTGCACGGATCTGCGGCCACGCGGCCGCCTGGGCTGCGGTCGGCGTGCCGAAGGCGCGCGCGAACCAGCGCTGGACGGCGGGGTGAAAGGCGGCGGGCATGCGCAGAATTGAAGCACACCCGGGCGGGCGCGAGGAGCTTGGCCGTGAGGATTTACGCGCCATACAGCGCTCCGGCGCGCGGCCCACTGTATGCGTACCGTGTGCCCGTGCCGTGCCATCGGGCGGTGCCGGCGCACGCCGCGGCCTGCGCCCGCTGTCGGGCGCCGTACAAGGGAGTAAAGTGTCAGCCTTCTGTTCGGGCGCGAGGTGTTGGGGCGATGTGGGAAGCGCAGGATCTGGAGGCTTCGGCGCGGCGCAAGGTCGCCTATCTGGTGGGAATCGTCGCCGCGGCGCTGCTCGCTCGGCGGCGCCTGGTACTGGTACGCCTCGCGCGAGACGCCGCCGGTCCCGGCCGCGCCGGCCGCGCCGGCGCCGATGGCCGCGAGCGAGCCACAGATCGCGCATCCGCTTCCCGCCAATGCCGACGCCGCGGCGCTCCCGGCGCTCAACGACAGCGACGCGCTGGTGCACGACTCCCTCGCCGGGGTGATCGGGCGCGAGCCGGTCGAGCAGTTGCTCGTGCCGCAAAGCATCGTGCGGCACATCGTCGTGACGGTCGACAACCTGCCGCGCAAGAAGGTGGCCGTGGACCTGCGCCCGCTGAAGCCGACCCCCGGACAGACCCTGACCGCGGTGCAGGGGGACATCACCACCCTGAGCCCGGAGAACTACGCGCGCTATGCGCCCCTGGTGCGCGTCATCGAGAAGACCGACGTGAAGGCGCTCGCCCTGGTCTACCAGCACCTCTACCCGCTGTTTCAGCAGTCCTACGAGGACCTCGGCTACCCGGGCAAGTACTTCAACGACCGCCTGGTGGAAGTCATCGACCACCTGCTGCAGACCCCGGAGCTCACGACGCCGGTGCGCCTGACGCAGCCGAAGGTGTTTTACGAGTACGCGGACGGCGAGCTCGAGAGCCGCTCCGCGGGGCAGAAGCTGCTGATGCGCATGGGCGCCGCGAACGAGCGCACCATCAAGGCCAAGCTGCGCGAGCTGCGCGCCGAGATCATCAACAAGCGCTGACGCGCAGTTCCGGAGGAGCCGCGCCATGGCCGACGCGCCTGCAGGTAACGACGCCGATCTCGAGCGGCCGCTCAGCCAACTGCGCACCGTGCTGATCCCGGGTGAGGCGCTCGAGGCCTGCGCACTGCAGCGGCGGCTGTTCGCGCTCACGCACCGGCGGCTGCTGCTCGCCGCGACCAGCGGGCGCCTGATCGTGCTGCGCCGCAAACTCCTCGGCGGCTTCGAGGTCACCACCATCCGCTGGCAGGACCTGGAGGAGGTGACCCTGCGCGTCGGGATCCTGAGCGCCGACCTGGCGCTGCGCGCCGGCAAGGCGACGGACCTCGCCTCCCTGGGGGAGGCCGGCGCGCACCGGGTGCAGTTCACCGGGCTCGCCAAGGAGCCCGCCCAGGCGGTCTACCGCATCTGCCAGATGCAGGACCAGGCGTGGCGCGAGAAGCGCCGGGTGCGCGAACTCGAGGAGCTGCGGGCGCGCTCGGGCGGGATCCAGGTCAGCACCGCGCCGGCGCTCGCCCCGCAGGCCGGCGAGCCGGAGGCGGTGCGGCGGCTGCAGGAGGCCAAGCAGCTGCTCGACGCGCGCCTGATCACCGACGCCGAGTACGAGGCGATCAAGGCGAAAATCTTCACCTGAAACCGCGCTTTCCACAGGTAATCCACAAGCGATCCACAGCCCGGCTGCGCTAGGCTTGCACCCATGGCCATCCGTTTCCGGCGCCGCCCCGAGCGGCAGAACGAGGTGCTCGGCACCTACAGTTTCCCGAGCCGCACGGTGCAGGTGCTGCGCACCCACGACGACCGCATCCTGTGGACCTGCGACTGCGACAAGTTCCGTCGCCAGGACGGGCAGCGCGAGCCGCTGTGGTGCAAGCACATCGCCAAGGCCGCCGCCCGGCGCGCGCTCGAGCGCATGACGCGCCGCGTCGCCAGCGCCCGCGGCCTCGACCCGTAAGTCCCGCGCGCCGCGCGCGCCCCGCCGTGCGGGGCCTTACGCCTCGATCAGCCCGTGGCGGATGGCGATCAGCGTCAGCTCCGACTGGTTCGCCACCGCGAGCTTCTGCTTGATGTTGTAGAGGTGCGTGCCGATGGTGGAGGCGGAGAGCTTCAGATCCTCCGCGATGGCCTGCACCGTCTGCCCGCGTGCCAGGCGCACGAACACCTCGAACTCGCGCTCCGAGAGACGCTCCACGGGCGACTTGCCGTGGCCCTCGGCTTCTGACTGCGCGAGCTGTGCGTTCCAGCTCCGGCTCGAGGTAGCGCCGCCCCGCGGCGACGGTGGTGATCGCCTCGAGCAGCGCCTCGGGGGCGCTGCGCTTGGAGAGAAAGCCGCACGCGCCCTCGCGCAGCGCGCGCTGCGCGTGCAGCGGGTCATCGTGCGCCGAGAGGGTGAGCACGCGCGCCTCCGGGTGGTGCGCGCGGATGCGCCGCAGCGCCTCGAGCCCGCCCATCCCGGGCATGGCCAGGTCCATCACCACGACGTCGGGGGAGAGCTCGACGAAGCGCCGGTAGGCCATCTCGCCGCTGTCGGCTTCGCCCACCACGGTGGTGCCCGGGTGCGCCTGCAGGAGCAGCCGAAAACCGGTGCGCACCACGGCGTGATCATCCACCAGCAGCACGCGGATCACGGGCCCACCAGCGGGATCTCGGCGCTCACGCCGACGCCGTGCGGGGCGCGATTGTGCACGCTGAAGGTGCCCCCGAGCCGCTCGACGCGCTCGGCGAGTCCGCGCAGCCCGAAGTGACCGGGGCGCGACCAGTCCGGCGGCAGCCCCGCGCCGTCATCGTTGACCGCGACGCACAGCCGCTCGCCGCTCGCGCGCACATCGATGCTCACCTGCGTCGCCTGCGCGTGGCGCACGGCGTTGACGAGCGCCTCCTGCACCACGCGATAGGCGGCGAGCGTGGCGCTCGCGCCGAGCGGCGCGCCGCAGCTCGTGCGTCAGCGTGACGCGCGGAGTGGCATGGCGGCTCTGCCAGTCACGCACCAGCGTCTCCAGCGCCTCGGCGAGCCCGGTGGAATCGAACGACAGCGGCGTCAGGCGCGGTATCAGCCCGTGCATCGCATCGTAGAGGCGCGCGGCTTCCTCGGAGATCAGCCGCGCGGCCGAGCGCAGCTGCTCCTCGTGCGCCTGGGCGGCGATCGCGAGCGCGAGGCTGCGGATCGCGGTGACCGACTGGCCGAACTCATCGTGCAGCTCGTGCGCGATCTGGCGGCGCTCCTCCTCGACGTGCTGCTCGATCAGCAGTCCGAGCTCGCGGCGTTCTTCGAGGCGCGTGCGCGCCTCGCGCGCGTCGCGCTCGGCGGCCAGCTTGTCCTGCACGCTCTGCGCCATGCGGTTGAAGGCGGCGCCGATCGCGTGCGCCTCGGCGCCGGCGAGCGCGGGCAGGCGGTAGGCGAGTTCGCCATGTTCGCAGGCGCTGCAGTCCGTGCACGATCACCGGGAAGGGCGCGAGTGCCCGCTCCACCAGCCAGAAGGCGAGCGCGCTCACCGCCACCAGCAGCACCGCGGCGATGGCGATGAGGCGCGTGAGGTCGTCCCAGGCATCGAGAATGGCGCGTGAGGGTTCGGCATCGATCGCCAGCTGCGCCCCGTCGGGCAGCGCAAACAGCTGCCGCGCGGGGTGCGGGTTCAGCAGCTGCGCGAACCAGGCCGGCGCGACGCGCCCGGCCTTGTAGGCGGCCGCCGGCGAGCGGTACAGGGTCGTGCCGTCGGCGCCGCGCAGGGTGATGTCGTTGGAGCGCACGTGGCCGAGCTGCTCGAGCAGGTGCTGCACGGCGGGCGTGCCGCCGGCATCCGCATAGGAAAGGGCCAGTCGCCCGAGCAGATGCGCCGCCACCCGGTTGGCCGCCTCGATCTCCTCGCGTACCGAGGAGCGGGTGGCGCGCAGTGCGTCCAGAACCAGCACCAGCACGAACACGGCCGTGAGCCCGGTCAGGACCAGATTGAGGCGAGTCCGCAGTTTCATCAAGGACTTAGGTGCGTATCCGGGGTGCTCCGGCGGGGCGGGGGGCCGGTCCTCAAGAAAATCATGAAACTGGTCCAGGGCCCCCCGGATGGGCGTGGGGGAGGATACACTGGCGACGTCGAGATTGAGCAACCGGCTTTCAGGAGTGAATACCATGCGCTGGGAAATGCCACAGGCTGTTGATTTCCGTTTCGGTATGGAAATCACGATGTACATCGCCAACCGGTAAGACGCCGGAAACGGGCTGGGAGCCTGGCAGCCAGGCTCCGTAAGCCCTCCAGGGCGCGCGACCCGGGTCGCGCCCGAGCTGCAGAGTGAAAATTCGGGTACTGGGGTCTGCTGCCGGCGGCGGTTTTCCCCAGTGGAACTGCAACTGCCGCAACTGTTCGGGCGTACGCAACGGCACGCTGCGCACCCAGGCCCGTACCCAGTCCTCGATCGCCGTGTGCGCGCATTCCGAGCGTGCGTGGGTGCTCGTCAACGCCTCCCCCGACATCCTGCACCAGCTTCAGGCCAATCCCGTGCTGCAGCCGGCGCGCGCCGCGCGCGACACCGCCCTGTGCGCCATCGTGCTGGTGGACGGCCAGATCGATCACACCACGGGTCTTTTCATGCTGCGCGAGTCCACCCGCGCGCTGCCCGTCTGGTGCACCGATGAGGCCTGCGCGGACCTGACGCAGGGCAACCCGATCTTTGGCGTCCTTAAGCACTACTGCGGCGTCGAGCGGCATGCCCTGCGCGCCGATGGCAGCCCCTTCAGCGTCGCGGGCGTCGAGGGCATCGAGTGGCGCGCGCTCGCGGTCTCCTCCAAGCCCGCGCCCTACTCACCGCACCGCGAGGCGCCGCAGCCCGGTGACAACGTGGCGCTGGTATTGAAGGACCGCACCAGCGGCCGCACGCTGGTGTATGCGCCCGGTCTCGGCGCGATGGAGGAGCGCGTGTGGCACGCCATGCAGGCAGCCGACTGCGTGCTGGTGGACGGCACCTTCTGGAGCGACGAGGAGATGATCACCCTCGGCCTGTCGAAGAAGCGGGCGCGCGACATCGGGCACCTGCCGCAAAGCGGCCCGGGCGGCATGCTCGAGTGGCTCGACCGCCTGCCCGCGCACACGCGCCGGATTCTGATCCACATCAACAACACCAACCCGATCCTCGATGAGGACTCCGCCGAGCGCGCCGTGCTGCGCGAGCACCGCATCGAGGTGGCCAGCGATGGCCTGGAGGTCGAGCTGTGAGCGAGACACCCTGGACGCCCGCGGAGTTCGAGCGGCAGCTGCGCGAGCGCGGCCGCGCCTACCACATCCACCATCCGTTCAACCTGATGCTCAACACCGGCAAGGCGACCCCGGTGCAGATCCGCGGCTGGGTGGCGAACCGCTACTACTACCAGATCAACATCCCGGTGAAGGATGCCGCCATCCTCGCCAACTGCGACGAGCGCGCCGTGCGCCGCAGCTGGGTGCAGCGCATCCTCGATCACGACGGCTACGGCGCTGACCCCGGCGGGATCGATTCGTGGCTGCGGCTCGCCGAAGCGGTGGGGCTGCAGCGACAGGAAGTCGAGAGCCTGGACGCGGTGCTCCCGGGGGTGCGCTTCGCCGTCGATGCCTACGTCAACTTCGCGCGCCGCGCCCCCTGGCCGGAGGCCGTGTGCGCCTCGCTCACCGAGCTGTTCGCGCCCGAGATCCACAAGCAGCGCCTCGCCACCTGGCCCGAGCACTACCCGTGGATCGAGGCGGCGGGCCTGAAGTACTTCCAGAGCCGCGTGAGCCTGGCACGCCGCGACGTCGAGTTCGGGCTCGCGGTGACGCTCGAGCGCTTCCGCACCCGCGAGCAGCAGGAGCGGGCGCTGGAGGTGCTGCAGTTCAAGCTCGATGTGCTGTGGCAGATGAATGACGCCATGGGACTCGCCTACGGGGTGAAGACATGAGTCGCTGTGAGGTTGCCCCATGAGCGAGCTCGCCGGGAATGTCCGGCTCGCGATCGCGCACGGCATGATCCTGCAGTGGGAGCCGGCGCAGGACTCGCACGTGCTGCTGTATCCTGAGGGCATGGTGAAGGTGAACGGCACCGCCGCGGCGATCCTCGCGCGCTGCGACGGCGCGCGCACCCTGGATGAGATCGTCGCCGACCTCGAGCGCACCTACGGGACGAGCGGGCTGATGGCCGACGTGCAGTCCTTCGTGAACTTCGCGCTCGAGAAGCGCTGGCTGGAGCTGCGCACATGAGCGCCGTCCCGCACGTCGGGCAGCGCTGCGGCGGTGCGCCCCGTGGGGCCGCCGCTGTGGCTCCTGCTCGAGCTCACCTACCGCTGCCCGCTGCACTGCGTCTTCTGCTACAACCCGACCGACTTTGCCAAGACCGGGCCGGAGCTCTCGACCGCCCAGTGGCTGCGCGTGCTCGAGGAGGCGCGCGCGCTCGGCGCGGTGCAGCTCGGGCTCTCGGGCGGGGAGCCGCTCGCCCGCGATGACCTCGAGGAGATCGTCGCGGCCGCGCACGCGCTGGGCTTCTACATCAACCTGGTCACCTCCGGGGTGGGGCTCACGGCGGCGCGCATCAAGGCGCTGAAGGCCGGCGGCCTCAACCACATCCAGCTGTCCTTCCAGGACAGCTCGCGCGAGCTCAATGATTTCCTGAGCAGCACGCGTACCTTTGACCTGAAGGCGCGGGTCGCCGAGCTCATCCGTGCCCACGACTATCCGATGGTGCTCAATGTGGTACTGCACCGGCACAACATCGATCACGTCGGCGAGATCCTCGCGCTGGCCGAGCGCCTCGGCGCGCAGTACGTCGAACTCGCCAACACGCAGTACTACGGCTGGGCGTGGCTGAACCGCGAGGAGCTCCTGCCGAGCCGCGCGCAGCTGGAGCGCGCCGAAGCGGTGACGAATGAGTTTCGCGCACGCGTCGGCAACAAGATTCAGGTCTATTTCGTGGTGCCGGATTATTTCGAGAAGCGGCCGAAGCCCTGCATGAACGGCCTGGGGTCGGTGTTCCTCGCCATCACCCCCGATGGCACGGCGCTGCCGTGTCACGCGGCGCGCATGCTCCCGGGACTCAATCTGCCGAACGTCACCGCGAGCAGCGTGCGCGAGGTCTGGTACGAGAGCCAGGCCTTCAACCGCTTCCGCGGCGAGCGCTGGATGAAGGAGCCGTGTGTCTCCTGCCCCGAGCGCACCAAGGACTTCGGCGGCTGCCGCTGCCAGGCGTACCTGCTGACCGGCGACCCCGACAACGCCGACCCGGTGTGCGAGCTGTCCCCGCACCATCACCTGGTGACCGAGGCCGTGGCGCGCGCCGAGGCCGCCGTCGCCGCCCCGCGCGCGGCGCGCGAGCACGTGCTGACCTTCCGTGACCACCGCATCTCCATTGACGTGACGCCCGGCGAGCCGCCGCAGGCGCGCCGCAGCTGAAGGGGCGCTCGCGTGGCGGTGCGGCCGGTGCTGAAGATGGGCGAGCCGCTGCTGCGCCAGGTGGCGCAGCCGGTGCTGCGCTTCGATGCCGGGCTCGCCGCCCTGGTCGCCGACATGGACGACACCATGCGCGCCTTGAGTGGCGCGGGCATCGCCGCGCCGCAGATCGGGGTGAGCGCCCGCGTGGTGATCTTCGAGCTCAAGGAGAACCCGCGCTATCCGCACATCCGCCCCGTGCCCTACACGGTGCTCGTCAATCCCGTGCTCACGCCCCTCACCGCGCAGGAGGAGGAGGGCTGGGAAGGGTGCCTGTCGGTGCCGGGGCTGCGGGGCCTGGTGCCGCGCGTCACGCGCCTGCGCTACAGCGGCTTTGACCTCGCGGGCGCGCCGCTCGAGCGCACGGTCGAGGGTTTCCACGCGCGCGTGGTGCAGCACGAGGTGGACCACCTCGATGGAATCCTTTTCCCGCAACGGGTGCGGGATTTGCGAAACTTCGGCTTCGAGGAGGTGCTCGCCGGGCAGCTGACGGCGATGCCGGACTGATTCCGCCGTCGGATGAGGAGAGTGTCCATGAGCCAGCGCGCCACCGGATCCTTTGACGTGAAGGTCACCCCGCAGAAACCGGACACGCAGATCGCGCGCGCCGCGAACTTGAGTCGCCTGACGATCGACAAGCGCTTCCACGGTGACCTGGAGGGCATCAGCAAGGGCGAGATGCTGGCCCTGCAGACCGACGTGAAGGGCTCGGCCGGCTACGTGGCGCTCGAGCGCGTCACGGGCAAGCTCAAGGGTCGCTCGGGCAGCTTCGTGCTGCAGCACAGCGGCACGCTGGAGCGCGGCGCGGAGCACACGCAGGTGAGCGTGGTGCCCGACTCGGCCACCGGGGAGCTGCGCGGGCTCACCGGCACCATGAGCATCACGGTCGCCGAGGACGGGGCGCACGCGTACGCGTTCGAATTCAAGATCGAACCGAAGGGCACACCCTAGAAGACCTTCAGGAGCCGGGCGAGGCCTGCCGCTCACCCGGGGCGGCGCGCCGCACGCGCACGTCGCGCTGCAGCCGCACGGCCGTTTCCACCCCCTGGTAGTAGCCGGGCACCTCGCCACTCTCAGCGTAGCCCAGGGCGCCATAGAAGGCGCGCGCGCCGGTGTTGTGCGCGCGCAGTTCGAGGGTCACGGTGAAGGTGCCGGCGGTGAGCGCGCTGTCCTCGAGCCACGTGAGGAGCGTGCGTGCGACGCCGCGGCGGCGGTGCCCGGGATCGACCGCGAGCAGGTTCAGGTGCGCGCGCTCATCGCCGTAACGCATGATCGCGAAGCCGGCCACCGCGGATCCGTGGCGCGCCGTCAGCACCACGCTCTCGGCGTCGCGGATGTGCCAGCCGATGCGCACCGCCCCCCAGGCGGGCCTGAGGCCCGACTCCACGAAGCGTTCCGCCATCTGCGCCAGGATCGCCGCGTCGGCGCGGCCGGCCAGTTCGATGCGGTACTCGTTCACGCGCCCAAGGATAGCGCGGCGCGGCGCTCAGGCGAGAGTGTGGAACACCTTCTGCACGTCATCGTCCTGCTCGAGCTTGTCGATGAGCGTCAGCACCTCGGTGGCCTGGGCTTCCGGCAGCTCGGTCGGCACCGTGCAGAGGTACTCGTGCTCGGCCGACACGGGCGTGATGCCGCGCGCCTCGAGCGCCTCCTGCAGGTGGCCGAAGTCGGCGAACGCGCCGCGGATCACCAGCTGCGGCTCGCCCTTCTCCCCGGTGCTCTCGCCCATTTCCTCGAGGCCGTGGTCGATGAGGTAGAGCTCGAGGTCATCCTGATCGATGCCGGCGGGATCCAGGCGGAACACGCCCATCTTGCGGAACAGGAAGCTGACGCTGCCGTTGGTGGCGAGGTTGCCGCCGTTCTTGGTGATGATGTTGCGGACCGCGGCGACGGTGCGCGTCGGGTTGTCGGTGGCGGTCTCCACCAGAAGCGCCACGCCGTGCGGGGCGTAACCCTCGTAGAGCACCTCCTGGTAGTTGGCCGCGTCGCGCCCGGCGGCGCGCTTGATGGCCGCCTCGATCTTGTCCTTGGGCATGTTGACCGCGCGCGCGTTCTGGATGGTGCGCCGCAGGGTCGGGTTGGAGGCCGGATCGGTGCCGCCGGACTTCACCGCCATGGTGATGTCCTTGGCGATGCGCGCGAACTGCTTCGCCATGCGGTTCCAGCGCGCGAACATCGTGTGCTTGCGGACTTCGAAGATGCGGCCCATGGCGCGCATGGTGCACCAAGCACGGCCCCGGTTGCCAGCCGCGCACGGCCGCGCGCGCGTGCGCGCTCGCGCGCGGTGCGAAGGAGAGCGGGGTGCTTAGGCCAGCTGCGCCTGCAGGATGCGCAGGCGCCGGCGCTGCAGGCTCAGACTTCGCTCGATGTCGCGCAGCTTGCTCTGCAGGTCGACCTGCTCCCACTGCTCGAGCACCGCGCGCTTCTTGTCATTGAGCCACTCTTCCTTGACGCGCGCCCAGTCGGCGACCGCGGCGAGGAAGTTCTCGTACTCGTGCGCGAGGCGCGCACGCAGGGATTCGAGGTTCAGATTGCTGCCGGCGCTCAGGCGCGCGAGGCGCGCCTGGGCGCGCGTGAACTGCATCGCCAGCAGCGCCTTCTGGATCTGGAACGCCGGCGTGCGCTTCAGGCGCCGCGTCAGTCCCACGACACTCAGCGCACCGATCAGCCACTTGGTCGGATCCCACTGCCACCAGCGCACGCCGTTGCGGTAGTCGTGCGTGAATATGTGATGGAAATTGTGGTAACCCTCCCCGTAGGTGATCACCGCCAGTACGGGGTTGTCGCGCGCGGTGTTGTCCTCGGTGTAGGGCCGCGTGCCCCACATGTGGGCGAGCGAGTTGATGAAGAAGGTGACGTGGTGGCTCCACACCAGGCGCATGAAGCCGGCGAGGATCAGCATGCCCCACACATCCCCGAAGACCAGGCCGGCCAGGATCGGCAGCCCGAAGTTGAGCGACACCGCGAGGGGCACGTAGAAACGGTGCTGGAACGCGAGCAGCCGGTCGCGCTTCAGATCCGGAATGTTGGTGAAGTTTTCCCTGCCGCTCGGGTACTCGCGCAGCATCCAGCCGATGTGCGAGAACCAGAAGCCGCGCCGCGCGGAGTAGGGGTCAAGCTCGGTGTCGTCCACGTGCAGGTGATGGGTGCGATGCCCGCTCGCCCAGGCGAACACGCTGTTCTGCAGCGCCATCGTGCCAAAGATGAGCAGCGGGATGCGTACGCTCCAGTGCGCGTCGTAGGTGCGGTGCGCCCACAGCCGGTGGTAGCCCATGGTGATCGCCATGCCGTTCGCCCCGGCCAACAGCACCGCCACCGTCCAGGTCGCCGCCGTAAAGCCGTGCGTGAGCCCGTACCAGGGCACGGCGACCAGAGCGATCGCTCCCGTCAGCACGAACATCAGGGTATTGGCCCAAACCAGGGGGGGCTTTGGCTCGAGGCGGGCGGCGTGATTCATGCGTGTACGGAGGACTCGCTGGCGGATCATTTAATGGGGGGCGGGGTAACTTATCACGCCCGCCCCGGGCACGTGGGACTTGCGTCGTCTTTGGCCCGCCGAGGTGCGCCGGGCGGCAATGGCATGGGGATCTTCAGACCAATTCCAAGCCCTGGCCGCGGCGGAATCTGGTTTTTGTGACTGGCGGCAAGGCATCCGCCGGGCGCTGCAGCGCAGTGCAGCCGCTGCCGCAGGTGCCCCGCGGGCGGGGGTGCGTGCTACCGTTGCGACCCCCGAAATCCGCAAGGACCCATCGTGTCCCACCCCCGCATGCTGACCCGCCTGGGCGCCCTGATCCTGGGTGCTGCCATCACCGCGCTTGCCCTCAGCCAGCCCCAGGCGCCCTCCAGCGACATCGTGCCGCCCGCGGTCGACCGGGCCGCACGCACCTTCATCACCCCCGGCGCGCTGCAGGCGCCGATCCGCTTCCTCGCCTCCGACCTGCTCGAGGGCCGCGGCCCGGGCACGCGCGGGGATGAGCTCGCGCGCCTCTACCTGCAAACGCAGCTGGAGGGCATCGGCTTTCAGCCCGCGTTCGCCAACGGCGCCTGGCAGCAGCCGTTCGACATCGTGGGCTTGGCGGGGGCATTCCCCAAGACCTGGAGCTTCGCGGGCAAGGGCGGCAAGGTCGACCTCGGCTACCGGGTGGACTACATCGCCGTCAGCGGGCAGCAGGCCGCGCAGGTGAGCGTGAACAGCGCGGAGCTCGTGTTCGTCGGCTACGGCATCCAGGCGCCGGAGTTCCAGTGGGACGACTACAAGGGCATGAAGCTCGCCGGCAAGATCCTGGTGATGATGAACAACGACCCGGACTGGGACCCGAAGCTGTTCGCGGGCAAGCGGCGCCTGTACTACGGCCGCTGGGCCTACAAGTACGAGAGCGCCGCGCGCCAGGGGGCCGCCGGCGCGATCATCATCCACACCACCCCCTCGGCCGGCTATCCCTGGCAGGTCGTGCAGAGCTCCTGGGGCGGGGAGCAGTTCGAGCTGCCCGCCGGGAGCGAGGCGCACCTGAGCCTGAAGGCCTGGGCCACCGAGGATGCGGTGCGGCGGCTGGTGAAGAGCGGCGGCCAGGACCTGGACAAGCTCATCGAGGCGGCGCATTCGCGCGACTTCAGGCCGGTGCCGCTGGGCGTCACCACCTCGATCGCCTTCACCAACCAGATCACGCACGTCAAGACCGCCAACGTCGGCGGCGTGCTGCCGGGCAATGACCCGAAGCTCGCCCCCGAGGTGGTGATCTACAGCGCGCACCACGATCACTTCGGCGTCGGCGAGCCGGACAAGAGTGGGGACCGCATCTACCACGGTGCGGTCGACAATGCCTCCGGCTGCGCCCAGGTGCTCGCGATCGCGCGCGCCTTCGCGATGCTGCCGGCGCGTCCGCGGCGCACGATCATGGCGCTGTTTGTCGCCGGCGAGGAGCGCGGCCTGCTCGGCTCGGCCTACTACGCAGAGCACCCCTCGGTCGCGCCCGGGCGCATCGCGGCCGACATCAACATCGACGGCGGCAACATCTTCGGCCGCACGCGCGATGCGACGCTCGTGAGCCTGGGCAAGTCCTCGCTCGATCAGATCGCCGAGCGGCTCGCGCAGTTGCAGGGACGCAAGCTGCTCGGCGACCAGTATCCGGATCGCGGCTACTACTACCGCTCCGACCAGTTCTCGTTCGCCAAGATCGGCGTACCGGCGCTGTTCTTCAACGAGGGGACCGACGTCATCGGCAAGCCCGCCGGCTGGGGCAAGCAGCAGCACGATGAGTGGGAACTCAAGCAGTACCACCAGCCGAGCGACAAGCTCGAGGCCAGCTGGAACCTCGACGGCATGATCGAGGATGCCAAACTGGATATGTTCGCCGGCTGGCTCGTGGCGCAGGCGGATGCGCTGCCGACCTGGAACCCGGGCGATGAGTTCGAGGCGGCGCGCAAGCGCGCACTGGCCGAGCTCGCGGTGAAGAAGAACTGAAACCCGTAAGGATGGCCTCTGCCATGTTCGAGCAACTGCAGCTGATCACCGCTGATTCGATCCTCGGCCTGATGGCGGCGTTTCGCGCCGACCCCGATGCGCGCAAGGTGGACCTGGGCGTCGGGGTCTACCGCGACGACCGCGGCGACACCCCGGTGCCCGCGGCCGTGCGCACCGCGGAAGCCACGCTCATCGCGCAGCAGACCACCAAGACCTACGTCGGGCCCGCCGGCAACCCGGGCTTCAACGCCGAGATGGAAAAGCTGGTGTTCGGCGCCGCGCACCCGGTGCTCGCCTCCGGGCGGCTGAAGAGCGTGCAGACCCCCGGCGGCTGCGGCGCGCTGCGCCTCGGGGCCGAACTCATCCGCCAGGCCGCGCCGGCCACCGTGGTGCACGTGAGCACGCCCACCTGGGCCAACCACGTGCCGCTGCTGTCCGGTTCGCAGTTGCAGCTCGAGCGCTACCCGTATTTCGATGCCACGACCGGCGGGGTGCGCTTTGCCGCGATGCTGGGGGCGCTGGAGAAGCTGCCCCCGGGGGCGGTGGTGCTGCTGCACGCCTCCTGCCACAACCCGACCGGCGCGGACCTCGCCCCCGATGAATGGCGCGCGGTGCTCGAGCTGGTGAAGCGCCGGCGCCTGCTGCCCTTCATCGACATGGCATACCAGGGCCTGGGCGACGGGCTCGAGGCCGATGCCTTCGGGCTGCGCCTGTTCGCCGCGGAGCTGCCGGAGCTGGTGTGCGCCATCTCCTGCTCGAAGAACTTCGGCCTGTATCGCGAGCGCGTCGGGGCGCTGCACGTCATCAGCAGCACCCCGGAGGCGGCGCAGGCGGCCCTGAGCCAGCTGGTGAAGCTCGCGCGCGGCCTGTGGTCGATGCCGCCGGACCATGGCGCGGAGATCGTGCGGCGCATCCTCGCCGAGCGCGCGCTGCGCGCGCAGTGGGAGCAGGAGGTGGATGCCATGCGCACGCGCATCCAGGGGCTGCGCCACGCGGTCGTGGCGCAGCTGCGCGCGCATTGCCCGGCGCGCGACTTCGGCTTCATCGCGCGCCAGCGCGGCATGTTCTCCTTCCTCGGTATCAGCACCGCGCAGGTGCAGGCGCTGCGCGAGCAGCACCACGTCTACATGACTGACGACAGCCGCATCAACATCGCCGGACTGCGCGCAGAGAACCTCGAGTACTTCGCGCGCGCCACCGCGCAGGTGCTCGGCGGCTAGGGGTTCTCGGGCACGATGAGGCGGTGGGTCGACTTCACCTCCTCCATGACGAAGTAGGTGTGCGTCTGCTGCACGCCACGCACCGCAGCGATGCGATCGCCGAGGAAGCGCCGGTAGCTCTCCATGTCGGTGACGCGCACCTTGAGCAGGTAGTCAAAGCCCCCCGCCACCATGTGGCACTCCATCACTTCATCGTGCGCGAGCATCACCTGCTTGAAGCGCTCGAAGGCGTCCGGGGTGGTGCGATCGAGCGATACCTCGACATACGCGAGCAGCCCCAGTCCCAGGCGCGCCGGGTTCAGGCGCGCAAAGTAGCCCTCGATGTAGCCGCCGGCCTCCAGGCGCCGCACGCGCTCGAGCGTCGGGGTGATCGTCAGGTGCACCTCGCGCGCCAGCTGCGCGATCGGGGCGCGCCCGTCCTGCTGCAGCAGCGCGAGGAGCTTGCGGTCGATGCGATCGAGGCGGCGCTCCGGGGGCGCCGCGGGCGCGGGCGGGGCTTTTGCGGTCATGGCAGTTGATTCAACTGTTTAAGTGCGTATTACGGACAATTATTCTCTAGCAATCACATTATCATAAGCGTAATTAACTACCACCACCTCCGGAACATTCCATGACCATCCCCTCCACCACGGCCGCGGCGGGCGGCGAACTGCTGGCGCTGCGCGAGCGGCTGCGGGCGGCCACGCTGCGGACCGAGGCGGAAGCTGCGGACGAGATCCGCGTACAGCTCGCGCCGCGCGAGGCGCTGCTGCGCGGTGCGCAGGCGCGCGCGGCGCGCTGGGTGCAGAAGGCGCGCGCCGATGAGCGCGCCCGGCCCCTGGTGGAGCAGATGCTCGAGCAGTTCCCCCTCGACAGCGCCCAGGGCAAGGCGCTCATGGGCCTCGCCGAGGCGCTGCTGCGCACGCCCGACCCCAAGCGCGCCGACCAGCTGATCAGCGAGCGTCTGGCGACGGTGCGCGCCGCGGGCGTCCCCGGTAACACCGCACTCCTGTTGCGCACCGGCTTCGTGCTGCTGGGGGCCGCCGGGCGCTTGCTGCCGGACGTCACCGCGCAGCTGTCAGGGGAGTTCACCGCGGCCAACCTGTCAGCGCCGCTCGTGGCGCCGATCGTGCGCGCCGCCATGCGCCAGTCGATGCAGCTGCTCGGGCACGCCTTCATCGTCGGCAATACCATCGAGGCGGCGCTCGCCCGGGGCGCCAGCGAGCCGGAGCTCGCGCTGTGCTCGTTTGACATGCTCGGCGAGGGCGCGCGCACCGAGGCGGACGCCGAGCGCTACTTCCATTCCTACGCGCACGCCATCGAGGTGCTGGCGCGGCAGGCAGCCGGGGCGACGCATGCGCGCTCGGGAATCTCGGTGAAGCTCTCGGCGCTCGAGCCGCGCTATTCGCTGCTGCAGAGCGCGCGCGTCAGCACCGAGCTCGCGCCGCGGATGCTGCAGCTCGCGCGGCGCGCCGCGCGCGTCGGCATCGGCTTCACCATCGATGCCGAGGAGGCCGACCGGCTGGACCTGTCGCTCGACATCGTCGAGACGCTCGCCCGCGACCCGACGACGCGCGACTGGGACGGCCTGGGGCTGGCGGTGCAGGCCTACGGGCGGCGCGCGCCGCGTCTGCTCGAGTGGGTGGCGGCGCTCGCGCGCGACAGCGGGCGGCGCATGAGCGTGCGCCTGGTGAAGGGCGCCTACTGGGACAGCGAGATCAAGCGCGCGCAGGAACGCGGCCTCGCCACCTTCCCGGTCTACACCTCCAAGGACGCCACCGATGCGAGCTACCTGCAGTGCGTGCAGGTGCTGTTCGGCGTGCGCGACGTGATCTACCCGCAGTTTGCCACCCACAACGCCTACACGGTGGCGGCGGTGCTGGCGCTGGCACCGGCGGGCGCCGCGTACGAGTTCCAGCGCCTGCACGGCATGGGCGAGGCGCTGTACGCGGCGGCGCGCGCGGAACTGCCGCAGCTGCCCGCGGTGCGGGTGTACGCGCCGGTCGGCTCGCACGAGGAGCTGCTGCCGTACCTGGTGCGACGGCTGCTGGAGAACGGCGCCAACAGCTCCTTCGTGCACCAGTTCCTGAATCCGGACATGCCCGTGGAAGAGGTGGTGCGCGATCCGCTGAACGGACTCGCCAGCGCCAGGTCCGACGCCACCCGCATCCGCGAGCCCGCCGCGCTCTACGGTGACGAGCGCGTCAATTCCGCGGGCGAGGACTTCGGCGATCCGGCATCGCTCGCGACGCTCAACTCCGAGGTGCGCGAGCACGCCGAGGCGCCCTACCGCGGCGGTCCGCTGCTCGATGGCGTCAGTGCGCGCGGCGCGGACGTCCCGGTGAACTCACCCACCGACACGCGTCGCATCGTCGGCTACACGCGCGATGCCACGGCCGCCGAGATCGCCGCTGCCATGAGCGCGGCGGCGGCGGCGCAGCCGGCCTGGGAGGGCACGCCCGCGTCGGAGCGCGCCGCGTGCCTCGAGCGCGCCGCCGATGCGCTGCAGGCGCGCCGCGGGGAATTCATCAGCCTGCTGGTGCGCGAGGCCGGCAAGACGCTGCCGGACGCGGTGGCCGAGATCCGCGAGGCGATCGATTTCTGCCGTTACTACGCGGCCCGCGGCCGCGAGCTCTTCGGTGCGCCGCTGGTGCTGCCCGGGCCGACCGGGGAGCGCAACACCCTCTCACTGCACGGCCGCGGCGTGTTCGTGTGCATCAGCCCGTGGAACTTCCCGCTGGCGATCTTCACTGGCCAGATCAGCGCCGCCCTGGTGGCCGGCAACAGCGTCGTGGCCAAGCCCGCGCCCGCAACCCCGCTCATCGCGCACGCCATGACGCGCGTGCTGCACGCGGCGGGCGTGCCCGCCGGGGTGCTGCAGCTCACGCCCGCCGACGGGCCGCCCTTCGGCGAGGTCGCGCTGAAGCACCCGGCGCTCGCCGGCGTGGCGTTCACCGGCTCGACCGCGACCGCCGCCGCCATCAACCGCACGCTCGCGCACCGCGAGGGGGCCATCGTGCCGCTCATCGCCGAGACCGGCGGGGTCAACGCGATGGTGGTGGATGCGACCGCGCTGCCGGAGCAGGTGGTCGACGATGCGGTCACGTCCGCGTTCACGAGCGCCGGCCAGCGCTGCTCGGCGCTGCGCGTGCTGTACCTGCAGGAGGAGATCGCCGAGCGCACGATCGAGATGCTGATCGGCGCGATGCGCTGCCTGGTGATCGGCGATCCGGCGAACCTCGCAAGCGACGTGGGTCCGGTGATCTCCGCCGCCGCGCGCGCGCGCCTGGAGCGGCACGCGGTGCGCATGGGCCGCGAGGCACGGCTGCTGTACGCGTGCGAGATGCCCGAGGGGCTCGAGCACGGCTATTTCTTCGCGCCGCGGCTGTTCGAGCTGGCAAGCCTCGATCAGCTGCAGAGCGAGGAGTTCGGGCCCGTGCTGCACGTGGCGCGCTACAAGAGCGGCGCGCTGCCGCAGGTGCTGGACGCCATCCGCCGCACCGGCTACGGACTCACCCTGGGCGTGCACAGCCGTCTCGAGAGCGTGGCCGAGCACCTGTTCCGCACCCTGCCGGTGGGGAACACCTACGTGAACCGCAACATGATCGGCGCGGTGGTCGGCGTGCAGCCCTTTGGCGGGCAGGGGCTCTCGGGGACCGGACCCAAGGCCGGTGGCCCACACTACCTGCTGCGCTTTGCCAACGAGCGCACCCTCACCATCAACACCGCCGCCATCGGCGGCAACGTCGAACTGCTCTCCTGAAGGCCCCGGCGGCGCGCGGCTGGCCCATAATGGGCACAGTTTTCGCCAAGCGGCACCGGGGCCACGGCAGCGCATGCTGGAAGAGACGCGAGAGGGCGGTGAATCCTGCGACGTCGTCGTGATCGGTGGCGGCCCCGCCGGCAGCACGGCGGCGGCGCTGCTCGCCCGGCGCGGGCTGCGCGTGGTGCTCCTGGAGAAGGCGCATCACCCGCGCTTCCACATCGGCGAGTCACTGCTGCCCATGAACCTGCCGATCTTCGAGCGCCTCGGCGTGCTCGAGAAGGTGCGCGCCCTCGGGGTGTGCAAGGGTGGCGCGGATTTCGAGTCCGACAGCGCCTGCGGCTACAACACCTTTGCCTTCAGGCGCGCGCTCGGCGCGAGCCCGCCGCACGCCTACCAGGTGTGGCGCGCGGACTTCGACCGCATGCTGTTCGAGCATGCCCGCGGCGAGGGCGCGGAGGTCGCGCGAGGGCCACGAGGCGCTCAGCTTTGAGCAGCACGACGCGCGCGATACGCGCCTTACGGTGCGCACCGATCAGGGCGCCAGCTACGGCCTGCGCGCGCGCTACCTCATCGATGCGAGTGGCCGCGATACCTTCGTGGCGGCCAGGAAGAAGCTGCGCCGCAAGAACCCCGAGCACCAGAGCGCGGCGATCTTCGGCCATTTCACCGGCGCCACCGTGCGCAGCGGCGCGGATGCCGGCAACATCAGCATGTACCGTTTCGCCCACGGCTGGATGTGGATGATCCCGCTGCCGGCGGGTGTCATGAGCGTCGGGGCGGTGTGCTGGCCGGACTACCTGAAGCAGCGCCGGGGCCGCACGCGCGAGTTCCTGCTCGAGACGCTGCAGCAGAACCCGGCCCTGTGGGCACGCCTGCAGCATGCGCAGCTGATCGGCGACGAGGTGCGCGTCACCGGCAATTACTCCTACGACGCGCGCCGCATGGGGGGCCCGGGCTGGCTGCTCATCGGCGATGCGTTCGCGTTCCTCGACCCGGTGTTCTCCACCGGGGTGTACCTGGCGATGAACGGTGCCGAGGCGGCGGCCGAGCTCGTGGCGCAGGCACTGCGCGAGCCAGCGCGCGAGCCGGCCCTGCTGCGCCGGCTGGAGAAGCGCCAGCGCGCGGCCATCCGGCGCTTCTCGTTCTTCATCTACCGCTTCAACGGGCCGGTCCTCCGCGACATGTTCCGCCACCCGCGCAACTTCCTGCAGCTCGAGCAGGGCATCATCTCCATGCTGGCCGGGGACCTGTTCGATGCGCCGCGGGTGCTGTGGCGCCTGCGACTGTTCCGCGCGGTGTACGGGCTGATCGCTCGTGCGTCACTGGCGTGCCTGGCGCGCCGGCAACAGCTACCGCCTGGCGCAGGCGCGCGCCCACTTCAGCGGCGGCACGACGCCCCTGGATCGCGACTGACGCATCCACCGGCGCCGCGGCGCTCAGATCCAACACCGCGCGGCGCGGTGCGCCGTTTTTGCCACACTTTCTCGCTCCGGGCCCGGGAGTTATGCTCCCTGCCCGACGTTAGGGGAGGATCGAATGAAGAAACCAGTACTGGCTCTGTTACTCGGCGCCGCTGCCCTGGCGCAAGGCGCCGCATGGGCCGCACCACCGGCAACGCTGCACGTCGTCGAATCGGTCGAGATCAAGGCGCCGCCCGCGAAAGTGTGGGATGCGATCAAGGATTTCGACAGTCTCAACAAGTGGCATCCGGGCTTCTCGGCTGACACGCTCGTGTCCGGCTCCAACGGGCATCCGGGCGCGGTGCGCAAGCTCACCGTCAAGGACGGTCCGTCCTTCACCGAGCAGCTGCTGGCCTACGATGAGGCCGGTCACTCGTATCGCTACAAGATCATCGAGTCCCCGCTGCCGATCAGCGACTACGTCAGCAAGGTCACGGTGCGCTCGGAAGGCGGCGGCATGACCAAGGTGATCTGGAGCGGCACCTTCAAGCGCAAGAACCCGGCCGACAACCCGCCCGAGGCTGAAAGCGACGCCGGCGCCACCAAGCTCGTCACGGGCGTGTACCGCGGCGGGCTCGACAATCTCAAGAAGATGTTCGGCGGCGGCTAGATTTGCCGCGGCCCACCCGCGTTCACAGGGGTGGGCCGCTCGCCTGCGCTCAGCTGCGCGCGGCGCTGAGTTCCGCGAGCAGCGCCTCCAGGGTCGACAGCGGCGCGGAGCAACTGCTGCCGCGGCATACGTAGGCGACGGTGCCGTCGCGGGCGGCCTTCTCGGCCAGCGCCGGCGGCAGGCCCGTGGCGCCGGTGGGTATGGCGAGCACCACGCGGCGCGGCGCATACGCGCGCGCGAGCTGCCGCCCCCAGTCGGCGAGGGACGCCGCCTCGCCGCGCAAAATCACGATCTCGGTCGGATGCAGCACTTCCTCGAGCGCCACGAGCAGACTCGCGTGCGTCTGCGGATGCTGCGTCATCGGCAGCCAGAACGCGCGCAGGGTGCGCTCGGCGGCAGCGAGGTAGCGCGGCTCACCCAGGAGGTAGCCGAAGCGCAGCAATGCGGTCGCGGCGATGCCGTTGCCCGCCGGGGTGGCATCGTCGCCGAAGGTCTTGGAGCGATGGATGAGTGTCTCGGAGTCAGCGGAGGTGAAGTAAAAACCTCCGCCGGCCGCATCCGCGAAGTGCTGCAGCAACACGTCCAGCAGCTCCTGCGCGAAGCTGAGCTCATCCGCGCGGAAGCGCACCTGCTGCAACTCGAGTATGGCGTCGGCGAGGTAGGCGTAGTCGTCCAGGTAGGCGTTCAGGTGCGCCTCGCCGTCCTTGGAGGTGGCCAGCAGTCGCCCCCCGCGCCAGTGCGTGCGGCGCAGGAAATCGAGCGCGCGGGCGGCGGAGTCCGCCAGCTCCGGGCGCGCGAGCGCGCGTGCGCTGATCGCCATGCCGCGGATCATGAGGGCGTTCCAGGACGCCAGCACCTTCTCATCACGCGCCGGGCGTATGCGCGTGTCGCGCACCGCGAGCAGCTTCGCGCGCGCGGCGGCGAGCAGGCTCGCCACGGCCTCGGGCGATTGCTGCGTGGCCGCGGCGATCTCTGCCAGCGGGGTCGCCACGTACAGGTGCCACTGGCCCTCGAAGTTGGCGGGGCGCTCGAGCCCGTAGCGCGGTGCGAACACGGCAAATTCGGCCGCGCTGAGCGCCGCCGCCACTTCCGCGCGCTCCCAGGCGTAGAACTTGCCCTCGTGCCCTTCCGAATCCGCGTCCAGGCTCGAGTAGTAGCCGCCCGCCGGCGCCTGCATCTCGCGCAGCATCCACGCGGCAATCTCCGCCGCGACGCGCGCGTAGTCTGCGTCCCCGGTCGCGAGCGCCGCCTGCGCGTAGGCGGCGAGCAGCTCACCGTTGTCGTACAGCATCTTCTCGAAGTGCGGAATCATCCAGAACTCATCGACCGCGTAGCGGCAGAAGCCGCCGCCGAGCTGGTCGTTGATGCCGCCGTCGGCCATGCGGCGCAGGGTGAGGGTGGCCATGTATAGCGCCTGCAGGTCCGGCTCGGCCGCCGTGCTGCTCGCGTGCCAGCAGCGCAGCAGCCAGGTGATCATCTGCGGGCGCGGGAATTTCGGCGCCCCGCCGAAGCCGCCGTGCTGCGCATCGAACATGCGCGCCAGCTGCGCGCGGCACTCGCGCAGCGGCGCGTCGGTGAACTCGGTGGCGGCCGGGGCCGGCGGTGGCTCGAGGCTCGCGAGCGCCGTCATCAGGGCCTCGTTCTGTGCACGCAGCTCCGGCGCATGCTGCGCGTAGTAGTCCGCCACGCGCAGCAGCAGGTCCTTGAAGGCAGGCAGTCCGTAGCGCGCCTCCTTGGGGAAATAAGTACCGCCGAAGAATGGCTTCTGGTCGTCGTGCGTCAGGAACATCGTCAGCGGCCAGCCGCCGCTGCGCTGCGTGAGCATCTGCTGCGCGATCTGGTAGATGCGGTCGATGTCGGGGCGCTCCTCGCGGTCCACTTTGATGTTGATGAAGCGCTGGTTGAGAAGCGTGGCGGTCTCTTCGTCCTCGAAGCTCTCGCTCTCCAGCACGTGGCACCAGCGACAGGCGGAGTAACCGACGCTGAGGTGAATGGGCTTGCCGCTCGCGCGCGCTGCATCGAGTGCCTCGCGTCCCCAGGGATACCAGTCGACCGGGTTATGTGCGTGCTGGAGCAGATACGGGCTGGTCTGCCCGGCCAGGCGATTGGTGTACCGCGGCGTGCCGTCGGGGTTGCGATGAGCGCTGTTCATGCCGCGATTGTATACTTCGGGGCTGCCTCACCTCCCCCGGACTCCCGCCTTGACATCCTCCCCCGCCACCGCCTCCGTTCCGGGATTGCCCGTCCTGTGTCTGAAGCGTGGCGAGGACCGGCGCCTCGGCGCCGGCCACCTGTGGGTGTTCAGTAACGAGGTCGACACCGAGCGCACGCCGCTGTCGGGTTTTGCGCCCGGGGCGCTGGCGGAACTGCGCACGCACCGCGACGCGTTCGTCGGCTACGTCGGCGTCAATCCGCACGCGCTCATCTGCGCGCGCATCCTCTCGCAGGCGATCGAGCGGCCCGTCGATGCGGCGCTGCTCGAGGCGCGTCTGCGCGCGGCGCTGGCGTTGCGCGAGCGTTTGAGCCCGGCGCCGTATTACCGCTGGGTGTTTGGTGAATCGGATCTGCTGCCGGGGCTGGTGCTCGATCGCTACGGCGACGTGGTCGTGGGCCAGATCGCCACCGCGGCGATGGAGAGCCTGAAGGAGCCGCTCGCCGCGGCGGTGCGCGCGGTGCTGAACCCCGCGGCGCTCTACTGGAAGAACGACTCCGGGGCGCGCGAGCTCGAGCAGCTCCCGCGGGTGAGCGAGGCAGCCTTCGGCACCCTGCCCGAGAAGCTGACGGTGAGCGAATCCGGGCTCACGTTCGCCGTGCCGCTCGGCGGCGGCCAGAAGACCGGCTGGTTCTATGACCAGACCGCCAACCGGCAGCGGCTCGGGCGTTATGTATCACCCGGCGCACGCGTGCTCGATGTGTGCAGCTACGCCGGCGCCTGGTCCGTCGCGGCGCTGAAGTCCGGTGCCGTGAGCGCGCTGGCGGTCGATTCCTCGCAGGGCGCGCTCGAGGCCGCCCAGGCCAACGCGGCCGCGAACGGCGTACACGTGGAGACCCTGCGCGCGGATGCCTTTGATGCGCTGAAGCTGCTGGCAGGGCAGGGGCGCAGGTTCGACGTGGTCATCCTCGATCCGCCGGCCTTCATCAAGCGCAAGAAGGACATCGCCCAGGGGCAGGCGGCGTACCGCAAGCTCAACCAGCTGGCGCTCGCGCTGCTCGCCGACGGGGGGACGCTGGTGTCGTGCTCGTGCTCGTACCACCTGGCGAGCGCGGATCTGCTGCACGCCATCCAGGCCGCGGCGCGGCACGAGGGGCGCTTTGTGCAGATTCTCGAGTCCGGCGGCCAGTCCCCGGACCATCCCGTGCACCCGGCCATCCCTGAAACGAGGTACCTGAAGGCCTTCTTCTGCCGCGTCACGCGTGCGGTCGGCTAAACTTCGCGCCTCATGCTGACTTACCCCGGCTTCAACCCCATCGCCTTCGAGCTCGGCCCGGTCAAGGTCCACTGGTACGGGATCATGTACCTCCTGGGCTTCGCCGGCGGCTGGTGGCTCGGGCGGCGCCGCGCGGCCCGGCCCGGGTCCACCTGGAAGCCCGACGACGTCGACGATCTCATCTTCTTTGCCATGCTCGGCGTGATCTTCGGCGGCCGCCTGGGCTACGTGCTGTTCTACGGGCTGAAGTTCTGGGCGACGGACCTGTGGTACCCGCTGAAGATCTGGGAGGGCGGCATGTCCTTCCACGGGGGACTGCTCGGGGTGGTCGCGGCGCTGTCGCTGTTCGCCTGGCGCCGCCGCCGCAACGCCGCCGACGTCTATGACTTCACCTCCCCGCTGCCGCCGCTCGGGCTGTTCTTCGGGCGCATCGGCAACTTCATCAACAGCGAGCTGTGGGGCAAGGCCACCACGGTGCCCTGGGGCTTCCGGGTGAACGGCGTCGTGCGCCATCCCTCGCAGCTGTACGAGGCGGCCCTCGAGGGGCTGCTGCTGTTCATCGTCATGTGGTGGTACACCGCCACGCCGCGCCCGCGGCTCGGCCCCTCGGGCCTGTTCCTGCTGGTCTACGGCCTGTCGCGCTCGCTGGTGGAGTTCGTGCGCGTGCCGGATGAGCACATCGGCTACCTGGCGGGCGGCTGGTTCACCGAAGGACAGCTGCTGTCGCTGCCGATGATCGTGGCCGGCGCGGCGCTGCTCGCATGGGCTTACCGCGAGCGCATCCCCTCGGGCAACTACCGTGCCGCGCCATGAAGCAGTACCTCGACCTGCTGCGCCTGGTCCGCACCGAGGGCGTGCGCAAGAGCGACCGTACCGGCACCGGCACGCTGTCGGTGTTCGCGCAGCAGCTGCGCTTTGACCTGGCGCAGGGTTTCCCCCTGGTCACCACCAAGAACGTGCACCTGCGCTCGGTGGTGTACGAACTGCTGTGGTTTCTGCGCGGGGAGACCAACATCGCCTGGCTGCACGAGCACGACGTCAGCATCTGGGACGAGTGGGCCGATGCCGGCGGTGAGCTGGGACCGGTGTACGGCAAGCAGTGGCGCGCCTGGCGCACCGCCGACGGCGATACCATCGATCAGATCGCCAACGCCGTGCAGCTGCTGAAGACCAATCCTGACTCGCGCCGCATCATCGTCAGTGCCTGGAACGTGGGCGAGCTCGGACGCATGTCCCTCATGCCGTGCCACGCGTTCTTCCAGCTGTATGTGGCCGACGGGCGCCTCTCCTGCCAGATGTACCAGCGCAGCGCCGACATCTTTCTCGGCGTGCCCTTCAACATCGCCAGCTACGCGCTGCTGACGCACATGTTCGCGCAGCAGTGCGACCTGGAACCGGGCGAATTCATCTGGACCGGCGGCGACTGCCATCTGTACCTGAATCACCTCGCGCAGGCGGACCTGCAGCTCAGTCGCACGCCGTACCCGCTGCCGCAGTTGCGCATCCTGCGGCGGCCGGCGAGCATGTTTGAGTACCACTTCGAGGACTTCGAGTTTGTGAATTACCAGCATCACGACAGCATTCGCGCCGCGGTGGCCATATGAGCCGCGAGCGCCCCAAGACCGCGCCGATCGAGGTGCGCGAGTCGAGTCTGCACGGCTTCGGCGTGTTCGCGACCGCCCGCATCAAGAAGGGCACGCGCGTGCTGGAGTACCTGGGCGAGCGCGTCTCGCACGCCGAGGCGGACCGGCGTTACGACGACAAGAACGAGGACGACAACCATACGTTTCTCTTCATCGTGGATGCGCGCACCGTCATCGACGCCGGCGTCGACGGCAACGAGGCGCGTTTCGTCAACCACGGCTGCGATCCGAACTGCGAGTCGGTGATCGAGAGCCGGCGCGTGTTCATCGAGGCGATCCGCGACATCGCCCCCGGAGAGGAGCTCACCTACGACTACCAGATCCAGCGCGAGCCGAGTGACCCGCCGAACGTGGATGCGATCTTCGCCTGCCGCTGCGGCGCGCCCGCCTGCCGTGGCACCATGCTGTGGCCGCCGCCGGCCAAGCGCGCGCGCCCGGCGCCGCGCGCGCGGCGTCGCTGACCGTCTCGCCCCCAACTCTTGACGTCACCCATGCAGCCGGCCCGCCGCCTGAGCGTCTCCGCCGTGGTCAGCGCCACGGGCATCGTCTACGGCGATATCGGCACGAGCCCGCTCTACGCGCTGGAGACGGCGCTGAGCGCGGCCGGCGGCTTCGACCGCGAGGTGGTGCTCGGGGTGCTGTCGCTGATCTTCTGGGCGCTCGCCATCTCGGTGACGCTCAAGTACCTGGTCGTGATGATGCGCGCCGACAACCAGGGCGAGGGCGGGATCCTGGCGCTGTTCGCGCTGGCGCAGCGGCGGCTCATCATCGGCAGCCGCTGGGCCAAGATCGCCGTGGGCCTGGCGATCGCCGGCACCGCCTTCTTCTTCTGCGACGCGCTCATCACCCCGGCGATCTCGGTGCTCGGGGCGGTCGAGGGCCTGGAGGTGCTCAGCCCCGACTTCACCCGTTACGTGATCCCCGTGACCATTGGCGTCATCGTCGCGCTGTTCGCCTCGCAGCATCGCGGCACCGCGCGCGTGGGGAGCCTCTTCGGCCCCATCATGGTGGCGTGGTTCGTCGTGATCGCCGTGATCGGCGCGATTCCGCTGGCGCGCAACCCCCAGGTACTCGCCGCGCTCAATCCGCTACGAGGGCCTCGCGCTGCTGCTGCACCACCCGCACGTCGCGCTCGCGATCATCGGCGCGGTATTCCTCGCCATCACCGGCGGGGAGGCGCTCTACGCGGACATGGGGCACTTCGGCAAGCAGCCGGTGCGCATCGCCTGGTTTGCGCTCGTGGCGCCGGCGCTGGTGATCAATTATTTCGGCCAGGGCGCGCTGCTGCTCGAGCTTGGCCACCCGGTGACGCATCCGCTCTACCACCTGGTGCCGGCGCAGCTGCTGCCGTGGATGGTCATGCTCGCCACCGCCGCCGCGGTCATCGCCTCCCAGGCCACGATTTCCGGGGCCTTCTCGATGGCGCGCCAGGCGGTGCACCTCGATCTGCTGCCGCGGCTGCGGGTGCTGCAGACCTCGGCCCAGGAGATGGGCCAGATCTACGTTCCCATCGTCAACTGGCTGGTGTTCCCCGCGGTCGTACTGTTCGTGGTGGGCTTTGGTTCCTCGGACGCACTCGGCGGCGCCTACGGCGCGGCGGTCGTGGGCACGATGCTCGTGACCACGATCCTGGGGGCGTTCGTGGCGGCGACGCAGTGGAACTGGCCCAAGTGGCAGGTCGGGGGGCTGTTTGGCCTGATGCTGATCACCGACTGTGCCTACGTCGCCGGCAACCTCACCAAGGTCCCCCACGGCGGCTGGATCCCGCTCACCCTCGGGGCGGTGCTGTGCCTTATCTTCACGACCTGGCGCAACGGGCGCCTGGAGCTGCGGCACGCGCTGGCGAAGCTGGCGGTGCCGCGCAGCGAGCTCGGCAAGCTCGTGGCGGGCGTGCACCGCGTCCCCGGCACCGGGGTGTTCCTGGCGAGCAACGCGAACCTGGTGCCCTCAGCCCTGATCCGCAACATCGAGCACAACTGTGTCGTGCACCAGCGCGTCATCATCCTCAACGTCGAGATCGCCGATACGCCGCGTCAGGATCCGGTGCGGCGGCTGCGCATCGAGGAGCCGGTGCCGGGCGTGCACTTCATCAGCGCGCGCTTCGGCTTCATGGAGACCCCGGACGTGGCCGAGGCACTCAAGGCGTGCCGCGCGCGCGGCCTGCGGGTGTTCACCGAGGACAGCTCCTTCTTCGTCGGCCGTCACGTGGTACGCGCGCGGCCGCTGCCGGGCCTGCGCGGGCTGCAGCGGCGGCTGTTCGCGCGCATGCAGCAGTACAGCACCCAGGCGGCGGAGTTCTTCCGCATGCCCTTCCGCGACGTCGTCATCCTCAACACCGCCGTGGAGATCTGAAGCCGGATGGCCGCGCCGCTGGTGTCCCTGATCGTCGCCATGGCGCGCAACGGGGTCATCGGGCGCGACAACGCCCTGCCGTGGCACCTGTCGGAGGACCTGCGGCGCTTCAAGGCGGCCACGCTCGGCAAGCCCATCCTCATGGGCCGCAAGACCTTCGAGTCGATCGGCCACGCCCTGCCCGGGCGCACCAACCTCGTGCTGACGCGCGATCCGGGCTGGACGGCACCGGGGGCGGTGGTGGTGCACTCGATCGAGGCGGCGCTCGCCGCCGCAGGAGATGCGGCGGAGCTCGTGGTGATCGGCGGCGCCGAGATCTACCGCCTGGTCATGCCGTTTGCGCGCCGCATCTACCTCACGCATGTGCACGCGGACGTGCCCGGCGACACCTATTTTCCCGACTTCGATCCGACGCAGTGGCTCGACGTCGAGTGCATCGAGCGGGCCGCGGATGAGCGCAACACCTATCCGGTCACGTTCATGACGCTCGAGCGCCGCGGCGCCCCGCAGGCACCGCGCCCGCACTAATCGCGCGGCGCGCTCTGCGATTCCAGCGCGCCGCTGTTTCGCGGTGACCCATTGTCGCCGTTCGCGATCGTCCGCTTTGCCGCGCGCCAGTCACTTTTGTGCAGGTCGCAGTGGTGTGTACCAGATCGGCGAGGTCCAGGCTCTTTCCTGCACGGTGGCCGGCACAGCCTTGAGCAGCGGCAAACCAGACCGCACCGCATCGTAGGTGCTCCAGCGAGGCGTCGGAATCTGCAATACGCGAACTTAGTGGAGAGCAGGCCACTGCGGATCGAAGCACGGGTCGGACCAGCGACCGATCAGCTCGGCGCTGCTGGCGATCGTCCTTATCCTTCTGTGGCCCATGACGATGGACCGGCGACAGCGCTGGCGCAATAAACGCGCCGCCAGGAAATTCGAAGCCGCGGAGCGGGAAGGGAACCGGCGCGGCTAAGCGGCTCTCGCTGACCTGGGCTTACTTCGCGAACCGGTCAACCCGGAATGCGCCGGGATCCTGGCTGGACGAGTACCTCCAGAGCGCCTACCTGCCCGAGTTCGCTGCCCGTGTGACAGCTATCACACAAACAGCTAACCCGGGGGAAGCCCGGCGGCCGGGACGCTAAGCTGACCTCGGTTTGGTGCCATATGCCTCGCGTGGACGCGAGCATTTTCGGCGAGGAAGCTCAATGAGCGACGCCGCCCTGACGATCTGGATTTCTTGTGGCAGCCTGCTTGTATCTGCCTGCAGCCTTGTCGTATCTGTCGCAGCATATAGGCGATCCGACACGCTCCGGCGGCTCGACCGCCTGAGTGAGCTTAGTAGAGACATCGCCGACCTTCGGCCGCGACTTGACAAGCTCGAGCGGACGATCCCTAAAGCGCTGCAGTCTCGCGTTCCCCCAGCAGCCGTCCTGGGTCACGGGCTTCGGGCTGGCGCGGATGCCGCCGCCGTTCGCGAGTCGAGGGGCCAGCCAGACGGGGCTGCGTCGAAACGTCAGGCTGGCGCGAATGCCGCCGCCGTTCGCGAGCCGAGGGGCCAGCCAGACGGGGCTGCGTCGAAACGTCAGGCTGGTGCGAATGCCGTCGCCGTTCGCGAGTCGAGAGGCCAGCCAGACGGGGCTGCGTCGATACGTCAGGCTGGCGCGAATGCCGCCCCGGTTCGCGAGCCGAGGGGCCAGCCAGACGAGGCTGCGTCGATACCGAAGCGCGTTGACTATGCCGGCATGGCGACCAAGTCGGTGACCGCCCGACAGGCGAGCACTAGACTCGAGCAGCTCGTGCAGTACATGCAGGAAAGAGCGGGACGCCCGAGATAGCCATCCGCAGTTCAGCGCGCTGGCTTCACTTCCCGCGTCATGTGTAACTTTGCCTGTTGCCCGCAGCGCTTGCACGGAACACACGACAATCGCAGCGCTCTTAGCTCCGCATTCCGAGCAGCGCATCCGCTTCGGTAGGTCCCTGAGGCGCGCTGATCAGCCGACCAGCCGCGCCAGAGCCTCAGGCTGAATCGCGAACCGTGCCGCATTTGCAGGTGAGGCGCAAGTTACTCGGCGTGGCGTTCATGCAGTGCTGCAGTCTGCCTGACACTATGACTGACAGCCGAGCGGCCACTGCACGGAAGCAATTTCCGCGCTACTTCCTTTTGACCGCTATTGCCCCCGGACCAGCCGCAGGTACCGTTCGCTATTGGGAGGTCAAAATGAGGAGTAATCCATCGGGCAGTGTGCGTCCGCCCACAGCGAGCGACGACCGATCGATCGAGCGTGCTCGCAATCTCGGCTGGCGCAGCTGCGGCGCGGAATGCGCCCCAGTAGCTGAGCAAACGGCACCGGAGACTGCGCGGTTCGAATTACAACAAGCGAATCGGCCGGTGGAAGTACAGGGAGTAAAATCGTGAGGAGTACGTAAGCGTGAGCAGACTTGCTTAGGAGGGCATCGGGGTGAATGTCAACGATGCCTCACGTTCGGCCGCGCCAGATCGTGGCGGCGAGCCGTGTACGGGCGACAGATGAGGAACGATCCGTATGATCCTGGTCAAGCACATCTTAGAGGCTGCGCGAAAACGGCTGGCGGTGCTGAGTCGCGAGGCGTCGCTTTTTGACGCCGCGAGGATTCTAGCGAATCGAGATACTCCCCTCGTCGTGGTGTGCGATAGCGACGGTATCGCGGTTGGCGTGATCTCGAGTAATCACGTCATCAATGCACTTGCCACCGCGGGAGTTGATGCCTTCAGTTTCAACGCGGGCGCGATAATGACCACGCCTGTGCTTGCTTGTCGCGTTGACGAGAACTTGCAACAGATATGGACGGTCATGAACTCGCGGATTCTGCCATGTGCTCCAGTTGTGGATGACCATGGGCGCGCCCAAGGCGTATTGCACGCGCGCGACGTCGCGATCGCGCTCATCGACGAGGCCAATTATGAGGAGGTATTGCTGCGCGATTACGTGATGGGCGTTGGCTATCAATAATGAGTTGATGCGCCGTGACGCATCGTGCGTGCCGTGTCGGCGGGGTAGGATGAGGCTCGGAGGCTGATGACCAACTGCTGGTCGATGACCCTCACCGACCGCTCGTGAGCTATCTGTGAAAGGAAGTGGACAAGGACACCGGTCGCACGACGGCCTGATCCGACCCGATCTCAAACACCACACTCGTTGTCCTGGACGGACAACACAGGGCATCCGTCGCAGTGTACCGCGCGTATTCGGCAACCAACCGCCGACCCTCTTGGAGCGTCACCCGATTTAGCGCACCGTCCGCCCGGGCATCCATCGTTCTCGGCGAGAGCGTGCCCGCAAACGTACCGCTTAAGAAGACGAAATCCTGATACGCCCGCGGCCGGCACATCCCATCGTACCCCGCCGCTCCCTGGATCACGAGAATCCCCCACCCGCCCTGATACCCGCCGATCAGGTCCCACCCGAGGTCTGCGAGCCGTTTGTCAGCTTCCGATTCGGGAGCCCTCGTGTGGCTTAGACAACGCGGATCGACCCGTTCCTGCATTTTAGGCGCGCTCGGAATCGCCGCGCCCGGGGTGTTCCACGAAGCCGGTTTCGATTCGTCGAGCCACGATTCCGGAATCGACCGTGCGGCCTCGGAATTCGCCGGCTCAAACTCGTACGTTCCCCCGTCCGCCATCAATGACAAGAAGAGATGCGTATCACGAAATACATACGAACGAATGAACGTCCATTGCTTCGTGATCTGGTCACGCAGAGACGTTTGGGGGCATGTCGCTCGCGTCAAGGCGAGTGGCCCCAGCTCGAGTTGGGCAGTCGATCTAGATACCCATGTCCCGCGACCGCGATGGCAGTCCAGTTGCATTGCGACCGTGCTGTCTGCTCTGAACTCTACGGTGTAGTTCGATCCAACATCTGGCCTGAGGATCTCACCGCTGCCGCCCTTAAACTGAACTAGCTGCCAGACCGTGCCGGAGAGCCCATCCGTTGCGGCCTGTACGGGCGCAAGGAGCCCGACATTCGCAAGACAGAGCGCGGCGACCCGCGTACCCAGGAACTGCCAAGATCTGGATAAGTTCATGGACCTTCTCCGGCAGACCCCTCGGAAAACCGGGTCTATGCGACTCGCCGCGCAAGGACCCGGTCAGTACCTTACTCCAGCTCTCAACGCATACGAAAAACCGGGGTGACGTCAACTGTTCAAATTACTTAACATGCGTATTTAGAGGACGCAAGGCGCAAAATCCCGCTGTGTCTCCCTGAGGTGTGTGGAGATGAATGCGACCACCGGAAGAGTCATCCCGTTTCGGGTTGGCGAATGGCTGCCATCGGATACGGCCTTTCTTGATACGTGGTTGGCAGCGATTATCCAAAAGAGCCTTGCAGAGCAGCGCTCTCTGCATCCTGTGATCGCCGACTTTCGCGACCTCATCGAGGGCGATCCACAAATCTTTATGCTGTTCCAGCAGATGTTCGACCAAGTCCCACGGAAACAACCCTACAACAAGGATCCCACCGGCAAACCGCAGGTGAGGGACTACCGTCATATGCTCGAGCTCTTGAATACCATCATCACGCACGCGCCTGAGTTCAACCAGTCCGGTTTAGTCGGCTGTCCTATCAACGCGATCTTCGATTGGCCGATGGGGACTGCAGCAGGATTTTCTGCCTTCTTGAACGAACGAGTGAACGCCCAGTTAAAGGTGGTGTTGAATGAGTGGGCACGATACTTGAGCTCGCATGATTCAACGTACGTCCTGAACCAAGACCCGCGCCGGGGCTGGTTTGGCGCAGATGCTCAGATAGCCATGCCGAACTTTGCCAAGGAGTTCAAGTGCGATCCATGTCAAGCGCACTACGGTTTCAAGTCATGGGATGATTTCTTCACGCGGGAATTCCGACCGGGAGTGCGCCCAGTAGCACACCCCAAGGACGATGTGGTCATCGTCAACGCCTGCGAGTCCGCACCCTACCGAATTGCGCGCCACGTCAAACTACACGACAAATTTTGGATCAAATCCCAGCCGTATTCGATCGCGCACATGCTCGCGAACGACGCTCTGGCACCGCTTTTCGTCGGCGGAACAGTTTATCAAGCCTACCTCAGCCCCTTCTGTTATCACCGCTGGCACAGCCCGGTAAATGGCAGGATTACAAAAGCGTACGTAAAAGACGGGACCTACTATTCAGAAGCACCCTCGGAGGGGTTTGATCCGGCCGGTCCGAACGATTCGCAAGGTTACATTACGGCGGTGGCGACGCGGGCTCTTATCTTTATCGAAGCGGATAATCCGGATATCGGAGTGATGTGCTTCCTGGGCGTGGGGATGTCCGAGGTGTCTTCGTGCCAAATTACTGCGTACGAAGGACAGTATGTTCACAAAGGCGATCAAATCGGAATGTTTCATTTCGGTGGTTCCACCCACTGCCTGATTTTTCGGCCAGGCGTGGAGCTCCTGTTTGACCATCACGGCCAGACGCCAGGTCTTGACTCAAAAAACATTCACGTCAATGCAAGGATTGCCACCGTATCAACGAGTTGATGCTCTCGGTGGAAGCTGCGCGCGCGGCATCGCCAAGACCCGTCTTTACCGGCAATCCCGCAAAGGTCGAAAGATAGTTGAAATGCTGTTCGCTTACTTCAAACGCATCCTGCACCTTTTAACGAAAAAGCCCGGGAGCTGCCTGTCGGTATCTGTTGGCCTTGCATTTGGGTTTTACGACCGGTCTTGGCCCGCCTGCTGACGGATTGCCTGTGGTGCCGGTTCTAACCGGGTTCGCGTCGTCTGAGCGGACAGATGTGCCTGAGTCTCAGATCCAGCGCGCGGCCGCCGCGCCGGTGTCCTCGGGCCGGCTGTTGAAAGCGATGGCCGTTTGCGGCGCGACGCGGTGGATAGCGTTGACCACCGCTTCGAAGAGAGGCAGCCGGCTCGGTGGCAGCCGGACGCCGGCGCCGACCACCACGCAGTCGTAGCGGCCACCGGCCAGGCGGCGCTCCACGGTCGGGACCGCGGTTTCGTCGGGGTTGATGAAGCAATTCTCGGCAAGCCAGCCTCGCGCGGTCATATCGGCGAGCGCGAGCTTGATTCCAGCATGGATCTTCTGCGCGGTCGTGCCCGGGGGTAGCGCCGGATCTGAAAAATCCACCGTCGCCGGATCGAAGCCGACCAACAGAACCCGTTTCATCCGCCATCCCTCGAAAGCGCAACGTAGTGACGTGATTCAGCGCGGCCACCGAAATACAGCAGGCGAGCGCGGATAATTCAGGATCATGCTATTTGCGGTGTCCGAATCCGTCAAACGCTACGGCGCGATTTCCGTTCTCCACTTGCTGCAGCATCCCTTTCATGGAGCCAATGAGCGCAATACGAAGAACGGGAGGCTGGTCAAGAACGATGGGTTTTGGCCGTTCGCGCCCTTATCGAACGTGCACTCACGACCCCAAGCCGCCTGCTAGTGCTCCCGAGAGCTGCCAACGGAAATCGGCTAAGTTGACGGGGGGCCGCCGGTTTTTTGCTAAGGTGGGACATCGGCCGCGGGGGGACCAATGTCGGCGGCGCTGGTGATCGTCTATGCCTGCCTCGCGGCCGTCCAGGTCGCCGTCGTCATCTCCTGGGTGGTCGCCACGCGCAGGCACCGCTGGCCAGTTCGCCCGTCGACCGGCGATGTCGTGATCGGCGGCGTGACGAGCTTCCTCGACACGCTCGGCATCGGGAACTACGCGCAGATCACGGCGTTGTTCAAGCTGCGCGGGCACCCTCCGGACGAGTTGATCCCGGGGACGCTGAACGTCGGCAATGCCGTGGGGATCCTCTTCAGCGCGGCGCTCTTCATCACGGCGATCCAAATCGAGCCCACGCTCCTCATGGCGATGGTCATCAGTGCCGGGGCTGGCGCCTGGATCGGCGCCGGCATCGTCAGCCGGATGCGGCGCCGCGTGATCCAGGTGTTCATGGGTGTGGCCCTGCTGCTCGCCGCCGGGTTCTTCACGATGACCAACCTCGGCGTCATCCCTCCGACCGGTTCAGCGATGGGGCTCGCGGGCTGGCGGTTCGCCTTAGCGGTCGTGGCAAATTTCGTCCTCGGAGCGCTCATGTGCGTCGGCATCGGAAACTATGCGCCCTCGATGGCGCTGCTCGCGTTGCTCGGAATGCACCCGATCGCCGCCTACCCGATCATGATAGCGAGCGACGGCGTGTTGATCCCGGTGGCAAGCCTCGGCTTCTTGCGCTCCGGCCGCTTCGCGCCCGCGGTCGCTGTGGGGCTCACTCTCGGCGGAATCGCCGGCACGATCGCCGCGTTTCCGCTCGTGAAGATGCTCGGCGATCACCTCACGTTGATGCGCTGGGTGGTCACGGGCGTCATCGTGTATGCGGCCATCGCCATGCTCCGCGCCGCCCGGGCATCCCAGCCCGATGCGCCGGTGCCGACCGTGCCCGAATAGCGTTCTGCCCAGTGCGGCGGACGCGTACCGACTCTTATGCTTTCGCCCCCACCTGTAAGTCCGTAAGCGTCTGATGCCGGCCGCATTGACAGCCCGATCATTGCTGCTGATGACTTGCCGGCTAAGTTGCCCGGGCACGGCATCCGTCGAGCGACTGACATTGAGAAAGACTCGCTCCTGCACACCGACCGTCCGGGTCTGGCCCGGTTGCTGACGGATCAGGGTTAACACCGTCAGATTTTGCGCGGACGCCGCTCGCTAACTGCTGCGCTTGGGAGCTTGCGGCGAGGGCCAGGGGTGCTCGGACTTGCCGCTGAAGATGGCCTCCGTCTCAACGCGCTTGAGAGTCCAGTCGCGCTGTTCGATCTCGGCCTCAAGCTGGGACAGTGCCCAGCCAGCATGACCGACGAAGATCCGCAGACCGTCCATGGGATTGTCGCGGCCGAGCAGCTGGAGCAGCAGCTGTCGGTCCGCGCTCAAGTAGACGCCGTCACAAGCTTGGATCGCGTGCTCGGGCGGCGTGGCGGCGCGAAACAGGAACCACACGGAACCGAAGTCAAGGGGTCCGCCGAAGTACACCTTGTCGCGCACGTGCGCGAGGCGCTTGAGATCGGGAAAGAGACGCGAGACAGGAATCTGCATCGGCCTGTTGATGATGATGCCGACCGGGGCCGGCCCGAGGTTGTTCATCACGAGCACAACCGAGTCCGCGAAATTGGAATCGGGCAGGTCGCCTCGCGCAATGAGGAGGATGGCAGTTAGCGGCTTCGCGTCGGAGGCGGATGTCGGCCAGGACGACCCGGACAAGAGCAGGAGAGCGCAGAGTGCTCCTGCCGCGTAACGCGGTAGGCAGAACCGCTTCTCACTGGCGATGTCATCGCAGAAGGTCCGACCACTTTCAGGCAATTTTACGCCGTCGCCGCAAATTTACGTGTGCCACGTACGCTATTTGGCATTAACCGACCGACGCCGCATGGTCAGCGGCACGGGCCGTGTGATCCCCGACGCTGGTTTGCGCGCGAAACAGACTCGGCGTACTGCGATACGCGCGTGGGAACCGCTGCTAGACTGGGTTCCAAACGTCCGGCGAACCAGTAACGAGCGCGGAGTGAAGAGCATGCCTGACTTTAGGAATGTTGCGACCGGTATTGCCGCCGCAGCTGGCCTCATGTTGCAGGGTTGTTATACCTACCCAGCGTACGTGGCCGTTCCGGTCTCGTCCTCCGTTCCCGCGAGGTTCGATGCGTCATGGCAGGCGGCCCGCGCCGCGGTTTCCGACGAGGGTGTCCGCATTACCTACGAAGATCGCCCCAGTGGAACCTTGCGCGGCGACAAGGGATCGTCCAGCGTGTTGATTACGGTGGCAACGCAGGCCGACGGATCAATCCGTGTTGCATTCTCGGTGACCGGACCATCGTCCCAGGACTTGAGCCTGCAGGATCGTCTGACGAGCGCCTATCAACGGCGCATGGGGCGCTGATCGGGTTGCGCCTTCGGCCGGCTGCGGACCAGCGTGTCCTGACCCGGCCAATTCGCGCCGCTCAGGAGTTGTCAGGGCGTAGCTGGCGCTGCCCCATCATTCTCGTGCGCGCCGCGGCTGTTCTGAACGGCAGCCGAC
>CAVSFM010000012.1:0-114052 GCA_963727305.1 uncultured Pseudomonadota bacterium | reverse complement strand
CAGCCTTCCACCTCGACCGCTTAGTTTTCCGCTTACCGGACATTCAAAGGATCCCCTCACGGGACCCGCCCGCGCGTCGACTTGTTCCGCACCACGCGGGGATTCAACAACTCCAAGGAAAAAAACGAGCTGGGTTTCAGACCTACAGTGAGTCTGATAGACGGAGCGCGCGAGCCACGGGTATGAGTCGGCCCGAGGTACCGTGATTTTGCTGTTGGAGGTTATTGCTCGCGCAGGTAACAGCAAATCTGCCGATATGAGATATAGATGTCGCTCAGATATCGCTCGCAAGCTTCTGCGATTTCTGCAATACACGAGCCCAATCCGCTCGAACATAGACCAATCTTAGGGTTCATCGACGCAATTGATCGCCCTGTTCCGCCTTATATGCCTTCCACTGTAAGGAGACGATATACGCGTGTATCGCATTCGCTTCTTCGGCAGTCATATGGGGAACCGACACGTCGAACGCCCTCTGGCCGTCAGCGAAGCCCGGCATCCCGAACTGGCGGCGCATTCCGCCAAGGACGATCGCCGAGAACTGCGCGTGGACGTCAGATGGCATGTAACGAAGATCGGGAACCGATCCGTTCAATATCCATGCGCCGCTTCCTTCGAACTTTTCCCCGCCATGACAGCCCCAACATTCGTACTGACTCGCAAGTGTTTGACCTTGTCGAACCACTTCGTCGCTAGTGGTTTGGGCCGGCGGTTCAGGTACGCGAGGGAGCGTGATTTTTGGGTAGGGGAAGGGCAAATTCGCACCCAGTTTAAAGGCATATAGGCGTGATGGCCCAAGCCGACTTTCGCGTGTAGCCATTGTGCCGTTGTCAGTCCACAGTCTCGACGCGGAGCCGAAACCCACCGGCAGCAGCACGTACTGCTCATTGTCGATGGTATAGGTGACCGGAATTGATTCGATTGCGGAGCCTGTATTGAGGCTCCAGAGCTTGCTGCCACTGCGCGAATCGAAGGCGGCGAATTCGCCTGTACCCTGACCCTGAAATACCAGCCCGCCCCCCGTCGACAGTATGCCGCCGTTATAGGGAAACTGCTGCTGCACAGACCACCGTGCGGACTGCGCCACCGGATCCCAGGCGATCAAACGGCCGACCGCAGTCCTCCCCTCGCCATAGTGAGAATCCATGACATCATCGTACGCTGGAATGTACACAAGCCCCGCGGCCGGGTTGTAACTCATCGGCCACCAGTTGTGACCCGTTGACGTTCTCCGCGCACCGTTTGGCGCGGGAGAGCTCAATTGTGCAGCGGGTCGGTCAGAGAGTAGCTTTTCGGAGATGACTTGACCGGATTTCACGTCGATGACGAAAAAACCGCCGAATCGGGGTACGGTCAGCGCGACATGCCGCTTCCGACCACCAATGGTCAGGTCTGCGACAAGGATATGGAAGTTCTCCGGACTCTCCGCATATTCGGCGGGAAGGTATTTCCACGTGGGAACGTACCAAGCGAGCTCACCTGTGTCGGCGCGAACGGCGACAATGCAATTCGTGAACAGGCGTTCGGAACTGGGGGCCTTTCGCTTCGCGCCGTAGGCCACCTCTTCGTCCTGCGTTCCGTAAAGGACAAGGTTTGTCTCTGGATCGTAGGTGATCGGCTCCCAGACTCCTCCTCCTCAATCGGCCACCAATCGTGATCGGGCCACGTCGCGGCCGCCATCTCCATAGTCTTGTTCTCGAATCCCTTCGAGGGATCACCCGGGATATTCCATGCCCGCCAGAGCGTCTGCCCAGACACGGCATCAAAGGCGACGATAGAACCCCGGGAGCCTGAACCACCTCCCGAGCCGCCGGCGTATCCCATGTAGACCCTGCCGCCGCCCACTCGTGGGGCGCCGCTGATCCCCGATGCGGAGACGTCAGCGCAAACGGGTGCGTGCCACAACTCGCGGCCCGTGCCGGCATCGAGCGCGATGAGGCGACAGTCCCCGGTGCCGACGAACACCCTGCCGTCCCAAACGGCGACGCCTTTGTTCGTGCGCGCGTAATAGGAGTGGCGCGTATTGCTGAGAGGAACCTTCGGGTCGTATTGCCAACGGTTGTGCCCGGAGCGAGCATCGATGGCAAATACGCGACTTCCGGACGCGCTCATATAGATGGTGCCGTCGACGACTATTGGTTCGACGGCGAGACCCATGGCGCTGTCGACGTCGAGCGACCACGCTAGACCAATCCGGCCAATATTTTCGGCCGTAATTTGCTTTAGAGGGCTGAAATGTCTCTCCCCGAAATCCGCGCCGTTAACCAGCCAATCCGCACCGGATTGCCGCGCGCTGAGCACGCGGGCCTGTATGACTCGGCCGGCACTCGGAGTCGCGTCCGGCCCTTGAGCCAATGCGACAGACCCGCTTAATAAACCCACGACGTTTATAGCGCCGAGTGCAGCGAGGGGCCGACGTCTAGTCGGCGCGACACTTACAATCATAAGCGCCGCTGACAACATATAAGTAGCGAATAAGTACACAATGCCCCCACTCGAGTTGCTTAAGTGCTGCCTTCAAGTCGCCGTCGATCGACGATGAGGTGGTCCAGGATCACCTTCCGTTCGCTAATCCCGCGCGCGAACACAGTCACACAGGCACATGGGGTGTACACAGAGCGCCTTGAGGTGACCCCCGCGAATAGTACTATCACCAGTAATCCTGGGTGAAAAGGGCCGCGTCAAGGGATGCATCGTTGTGCGCAGCGGTGAATGCACTGATGGGGCCCGTTTCCACCGTATACGGCGCGACGGCCGCAATCAATTTCGCTTGCAACTGGATGATTTCCGGCGTCGGCTTAGCGCAAATGCCCGCGACGCCGACCGCTCCGCCTGGTGCATAGTAGTACTTGAAGGCTTCGAGCTTCATGGCAGTTACGTTGGCGCGGGCGAGAACCTTGCCCGAGGCCGCATAGACCTTCTCCAGATCTGCCGTGCGGACGAATCGCTGGATCAGCGTGATATGCGGACGGTGCGTAGCGTCCAGGGAAAAGCCTTTCGGAAAGACCTTGAGCAGGCGGGAGTTGTTGGCGTCGGAATGCTGCAGCATCGTGGCGTCTGGCTCTAACAGAATGTCGATGGCCGTGACCGCATTCGGCGTCGCCGCGCTATCCGCAGCGTGCGTCTCAAAGGTCATCGCGGACATCGCCAGGATGCTTGCGAATGCTATTTCCATCAGGGGACGGAGGAGGGCTCTCATGGTGGACTATCTATCGCGCTCAAGGAGGATTTGGACACGGACCGCCCGGGTGTTTGCGCGGATTACCCTGCGGAACTTAGGACTCCCTGCTCCGCGTCGATTAGCACTGGCCTTCACTGAGGGCGGTGCTGGAGACGGCGACACCTTCGTCCCAGTTGTGTTTGCATAATGGTGTTTTTCAGCCGTTGCTCGGTTTGATCACATTGAGAGATCAGAAGACCAAACCTCTTCCATCTGATGCCACCCTCTCGCCCGTTCCATTGGCATTTACCGAAGTCTCCAGTGTTTCCAAACAGCGGATTTCTTGGGCGCCGGTGGCCTTCCCTCGCGTGCCGCTCCGCGGGGGACTACTGCGCCGGAATGGTGATCAGGGGCAGGTTCTCGTTGCCGCCAGTCTCTCCCAAGGTGAAGAAAAACATAACGGCAGTGAGCGCCCGCTTCGAAAGTAGGTCGTTATCGTCAATCCAGAACCAGGCATCGCGGTAACGCACGGCAACATAAGCTGCCGCTGGCCTGTCTTTGCCGCTGTGGATTAGCACGGGTTGCGAGCGGTTTTCTTGAGTGGTGCTCCCGATCGCGGGCAGCGCGCTACGGTTCCGCAGATCCGCTTCGGGCACGTCCGCATAGCTGGCGAAGGCTGCCATAATTTGCAACATCGAGCGGCTGTTCACGGCCAACTCATCCGGCCCGCCGCGGCCCGGGGAATAGAGGAGGGTGAACTTGGTACCATCCGCCGATAGCTTAAGCAGCCGGCGGATTTCGGCGGTCTTTTCCAGGACGTCAGGGGTCACATCGTCGCGCCGGAAGAACAGGACCGCGGTTTGACCTTTCACCTTGTCGGTCTCGACGCGCATTCCCACAGCACCGGCGGCCTGTACTTCGCGAAGTAACTGCAGCACACGAACAAATTCCGGGTCGGCCTCCCGCGACGCGCCGGTCACTGACGAGCGATTGCGCACCCCGTTGAGCGACTCGACGGTCAGGCCGAGGATGAAATCCGCCGCATAACCCGACTGAAGCATGAAAAAGACATTCTTCGGATCAATTGGCGTGATCAATCCGTGCAAAAACTTGTCCCCGGTCATCGGCACGTAGGTAATGGTTGGCCGATCGGTGTAGACGGCCTGCGCGCCGGCGGCCACGAAATTCCCTTGAATTGCGCCTTGGGAGGAAGTAGTGCCGCCCACATTAACTCCGGACTGCAGCGAGTAACCGGCGACGACGGATGCGACATCCACAAAGACCGGCAGATCCATGTAGCGCAGCTTCACAATGTTGAGGAGCGTCTGCTGTTTCCAGGAGTCGGCAATGGCGGTGCTGTAATCGGAGCGATCCACTGCAACGGTCTTGGGACCCAAGTGCGCGCAGCCGGCGAGCACTGCTGCGGCTGCGAGACAGAATGCCCAAGGCTTAAGATACTTCGTCTTTTTCGTCACACGTGTCCTACGTCGCCAAGACAGCTTGGGAGTGCTAACGGTCACTACGAACCCGTGAATTCACGGAGCAATAAACAACCCCGTCACCGCTATGCACGAGCTACACGGCCGACAAATCGACGTGGGGACGTCGGCCGTGTCGACATCCGATTGCCCCTGCGTTGAAGATCCTGATCAGGAACCTCTCGAACTGTTGACGTCTCCTTTATGTCCCCGGCGAATCTTAGACCGACCACCGAAGCCTGAGGGTCGTGAGAAGTACCTATACAGCCGACCTCAGACAATTGGCCGTGCTGCAAGCGACAGCAGGCCAAGCAAGCTGTCCAAACGGCCGCCTGAAGGCTCCCGACGAACAGGGTCGGGTCAAGAGCAGGCATCGGGGATCGTCGCTGATCGGCCTGAGAACAGAGGTTCAACGTACAAGAGGATTGAGTTGGCCGGGCTCAGTGCAATGCTTCCAATAGCTTCTTTAGCACTTCCTTTAGGGGCACTTCGGTTGTCGCCACCGGTATCAGCGGTATTGCCAGCGCAGCAATCAACGCTAGAACCGTCTCCTTGCGGAACGGAAGTACGCTCATACCCTCCACATTCCTAAATCCGGAGGTAATGGCGGACAGCGCACCCAGGTCGCCGGAGCCAAGAAACCCATCGATGTGGGTTCGACGCTCTTCAACCCACTTTTTCGAAATTGCAAGGAGTAAAGATGTCGAAGGGTCCCGTAGGCCATTGTCCCATCTCGTTTGCAACTCAAGAGTTTCGGTGTGAACGCCAGGCGGCGCACGTGAGTACTTCAAAAACGGCCTGTTAACGGAAGGGTTTGCAATGCTCGCGTGGCCCGCGGAGTATCAGGTGAGCGGGGTCATGACCTTCATCGTCAACCAGGACGGGACGGTATTCCAGAAAGACTTGGGAGCCGAAACGAAGACGACAGTCGCCGCGATCACGGCGTTTGATCCGGATGATTCGTGGAAGCCGGTGGTGGATGCAGGGCCGACCTAGGGACGCAACGCCCCCGGCGTGCGGGCGCAGAGTCATGCCAATTATCGAACTGGGGTACGAGCTGGGGTACGTAGCCCGTGGGATCGCGAGCAATGCTTTTCCGCTCAAGGTCTTGTGAAGCACCTTCGATTCCGACCCTACCTTTCCCGAAATCTCAAGTGACCCGACCCTACCTTTCCCAAATCTCAAGTAACACGCGGATTGACTGCCCCCTTTCAAGCGCTTATCACGCTAGTGGGCGCGCCAACTGAGAGATACTGGGCAAATGGAGTGGCAATACGCCGAGATGCCTGCTGTAGCCGGGTAAGACGCGTTGGCGACCTGGCGATCTTACGAGCTCCCTGTAAAACGGAAAGTGGCCGCGAGCTTCCGCTGGCGGCCACCATTTACAGACGTTTTAGGAACTGGGTTCTTATGAGTCGAGCCTCTGACCTAGGAATTCCTTGGCTTTGGCTACTTCAGTATCCCACTTACCGAGCTGTTCGGGATTCAGAAACTTAGCAATGCGCTCATGAATCTCGCCACGATGCTCTTTCACTTTGGCAACAATCTCGGCTTTAGTCGTCGCGGGGTGCGCAATCATGTATTCCCCGACCTTTTCTCGCCCCTCGGCAAGAGCGGTATGAAGCTTACCCTTCTGCTCTTCAGTTAGTTGGAGATCTGCAGCGAAACGCTTAAGTTCCGTTGCAACCTGCTCGCGGCTCTCAGCTGTCATAGTCATTACCGGTCTCCGGATAATTAATATTGGTCGTTTGAGATGTCTCTATTCGCCGAGAGTAGACCGCATCTGAGTACAGGCCGTCTGTGCGTTGACCCACTCAAGAGAGCTTCATGACGAATCGGGTCCTCGAAAGCGGTCGGTGTGCATCGGCGGCCAAAGGTCAATTCCGGTAATTCAGGCCCATCCGGCAAGCAGGCAACCATCAGCGGTCGCCCGACCGCCCTGAGTAGAAGCACCGAAATCGGCCGTTACGGCTGCCTCCCGCCCATGCCGCAAACGGGGCAGCCCAATCGATTGGGTGACGGGCCCCTGCAATAGCGGGAGCGCGATGACAGCCTCGGCTCGATGCAGCGCTTGTACTTAAGGGGTAGTCTTAAACAGTCCAGCCCTTGAGCGCGGTCGCACGATGAGTTGGAGCACGATGTTGAACCCCAGAGCCGCGGTACTTGCACTGCTGTGCGCAGCCTCTCTCGCACCGGTGGTGGCAGCAGCCGCCACATGCGGCTGGACACGGTGTGCAAGTGCAGGTTCTCGGTTCGGGCGGTCCCGAGCTGGAGGATAAGCGAGCGTCCAGCAGCTATCTCGTGTGGCAGGATGGCCGACCGCGCATCCTAATCGACAGCGGTGGCGGCAGCGCGCTGCGCTTCGGACAGGCCGGCGCCCATATGGCTCAACTTGATGCTGTCTTGTTCACGCATCTGCACATCGATCACAGCGCAGATTTCCCCGCGCTGATCAAGTCCTCGTATTTTGAAGAGCGTGAGCTCCCCTTGCCGGTCTATGGACCGCCCGGCAACGAGAACTTCCCTTCGACTACCGAGTTCGTGGCAGGCCTATTCGACGGCAAACGCGGCGTTTATAGATATCTGGCAGATTTCCTGACCGGCAAAGATGGCGGCTACTCGCTGCAGGCACATGATGTCGCCTTGACGGCTCGCGAGATCCGAACGGTCGTAAGCGCACGCGACCTCTTGTTGGATGCCACGCAGGTTATCCACGGCGGCGTACCCGCCATCGCCTGGCGTGTCAGCGTAGGCGGCAGGACCATCGTATTCTCCGGTGACACCAACGGTGACAACGGGAATCTGGAGCGGTTGGCAAAAGGGGCGGATCTGTTCGTAGCGCACAACGCAGTTCCCGAAGGTGAGACCGGCGCTGCGAGGCAGCTCCACATGCCTCCGTCCGTGATCGGCCGCATCGCCAAGACCGCCGGCGTCGGACGGGTCGTGCTGTCACATCGTATGCTACGCACCTTAGGACGAGAGTCTGAAACGCAATCTGTGATCGCGCGGGTGTACCCGGGCCCGGTGGCGTTCGCTGAAGACCTCGATTGCTTTTAGTAGTCGTGTCAGGACCGAAAGGGCGCCAGGGTTGATTGGAGAGCCTGTTTGGCTCCATCCCATTCCTGACTCTTCATGGGCCTTCAGCCAACGGTTTGCCCACTAAACTGAAGAGGACACATCCCGTGAGCCGGTACCATTGCATAATCATAATTGTTTTGATGAGCGTCGCAGCGGAGATATCGTCGGCACAACCTGCGCCCGTGCCGGCGCGGACAGTGAGCCAAGAGCAAGACGCCGCGCCCGGACTCCATGATTTCGATTTCCTATTCGGCCGTTGGCAAGTTCATCATCGAAAGCTGGAAGAAGCGGCTCGCCAATAATCATGAGTGGGTCGAGTTCGAGGGAACGCTATTCAGTCAGTCACTGATGGGCGGGTACGCGAACGTTGACGACGACGTGTTCGAGGTGCCCGGCGGCGCTTATCGTGGCCTGGCTCCGCGATCGTTTGACGCCAAAACAGGGCAGTGGTCGATCTGGTGGATGGACAGTCGCTTTCCAGCGGCTTCCATGGATCCCCCCGTGAAGGGTGCATTCCACAATGGCGTTGGTACCTTCTACGCTGACGATACTGAGAATGGAAAGCCAGTCCGCATAAGGTTCATATGGTCCCAAATCACCCCTAAGTCGTGTCACTGGGAGCAGGCGTACTCGCCCGACGGCGGCAAGACGTGGGAAACCAATTGGGTACAGGACCTCAAACGAGTGCAATAGCAATAGTAAGTCGATGCCCGAGATTGGCCGCCTGCCACTGGCAGAAACGGAGCAATCCCAGCCACCCCGGCGATCCCCGGAAATGACGCACCGACGTGGGAGAGCTGGTCCGAGCCAATAGTCACGTGGCTTGGCCGGGCGTTGTTACGGAATGCCAGCAGGTAATAGCGGTTGCAAGCGCTCGCTTACATCCGCAAAAACGGCAGCAAACGGGCAACAGCGGAAGGTCAGAATACCGAGTTGCCTTCCCGAAGCCGCCATTCGCAGCACCTCTGATTGGCTTAGATGGCGCTGAATCGCAAGGCCCACGCGCAGCACGCCGCAACTTGCGGGAACGATGTGCGCGGGCGCATCCTTTCAATCACCCCTGACAGGTGTAAAGAATGAGGGCGACTCAGAGAGGCGTCTGTCGCGCGTAACAGGCAACGGGGATATCGAGGGGACGGGCGGTGAAGGTAGAGTTTCAACGGGCCGCGTGCCACCGAACGCCAGGGAGCACGGCGCTGACAGACGCGTGGCTCTGGTACCTCGAAGGCTGGAGGACTGGGTCGTGAAGACCGGGCCTCAGTTCGAGGGCTCGAAGCCGCGGCGCAGGAAGAAAAAAGCGGCGAAGAGCCGACCGCGTGCCCGGTTCATTGGGACGCGGCCCCTGAGGTTCCCGATGACCCTGCGCGGGCAGGTGGTGGACGTGGAAGTGCTACCAGCGGTCGGCACGACGACCCATGTGAACTACAAGCTCACTATCAGCCTCAGAGGCAAAGTTCTGGACTGGATGCCAACCCGCGCGGAGCTAGAGCGCATCGGCCGCACCGCTGGGATGCTCACCGAGCTGCAGACGAGTCACTGAGACATGGGCGGCGAAACCCGTTCACTTCCGTCGTGACGGCCGGGCATTCGAGTTCCTGGGACCCTCGTTCCTGGGCTTCCTTCTGCCGCATGAATGGGGGTAATCGAAAAGAGAGGGTGCTCCGGTTCCCCCAAGATTCAGTTCGCGCTCCGACGCGGCGGGGTGAGAGGCTAAAGGGCGGTACTGGCCGCGCGAAGGCGGAAGGGCTAGAGCGGGACCTGGGCCGGCGCGGTGCAGTTTTCGTTCCCGCGGGACGTCCCACACGGCCGCGGCAGGCGTATAGTCAGACCGTTGGCCTGCCTCTGGCAAGCGCGTGGGAGTCATGCGCTGCGGTATCGTGTGTAGTCACGGAGGGTATGCTCATGATGAACAAACCTCTGAGGGCGCTCAGCATCGAGCTGGGCGGCGCGGTAGCGCTGTTGCTGGCAGGCGGTCAGGCGGCGGCGCAGGCGCCTTGCGCTGGCGATATGACGGTAGCCTCAATCGAGGGGACGTCTGGGTTTAGCTGCACGTTTGGCGACAAGACTCTCAGCGATTTTAACTTTAACACCGCAGTTCCAGGGACGGCGTTAGTGGAAGTTGGTGTCCATGGAACGTATTACAGCGTGACTCTGGACAGGGACGGCGGTTTTTTCCCAACTGGAACGCTTCCCAATTTATTGGATTACACAATCGCCGTAACCCCGGGACACTCGGGCACGGTGATGACTTTCGCCACTCTCGGGGTCGATGTTTCGGTTCCCAGTGTGACAACCTCCACGACTCTCGTTGGTAACAACTCCGGTTCCGCCATGCTCGGGCCCATAACTAATGGTGGCACCGCGACCACGACGCTCAGTGCAGGTGACACAAGCATTATGGTGACCAACACCACATCCAGCACCGTCTCCGGCCAGCTGAATTCGATTACCAACGATTTCGCCCAGCAGGGGGTGGGGGTGCCAGAGCCGACGAGCCTTGCCCTTTTCGGCCTTGGCTTTGCCGGTCTCGGGTTCGCGGCGCGCCGTCGCGCCCGACGCTAGTTCAAGAACCCGCTTTGGTCGACACGAGAACGCCCGCTGCCACGCGGGCGTTTTCATGTGCGAGAGCAATTGCCGCTCAGCCGCTGGTGACGCACCTGCGATTCCGATCCTAGCCTCACTTTGAACATTCGCTCATTCGCCGACATGGTGAAAGCGGCAAGCTATATTGAAGGGATTACGCCGTGCGATACAACACGGCAGCGAAGCCAAACAGGCCAATTAACATGACCATAATCGCGACGGCTACGGCGGGCGTCAGCCAAGGGATCCTTCCCGAGGGGCTAGATTCACGACCCGCCAGAATTCTGAACTGACTGCCCCACAGATAATGGACGTAAGTTCGATATTGCGATGTGGAAACGAGCAACGATACGATACCGGCGCCAATCAGTGCCAAGCCCAGGTCGCGGGGAGCGTGGGGTAGTCGTGCGGGATGGACGCCTACCGTATTCAAGTGTTCGAAGAATTGAACAATTACGAAGCCGAATCCGATCAGCCCCGCGGCTGTGCGCACCCACGACATGAGAGTCCGCTCGAGTGCCAGACGCGTGCGAATCCATCCGAAATGACTATCCGAGGTAGCCCGTACCTGAAATCGGTCAGTCGCTTGTTCATCCGCGCTCATCGCACGTCTCCTTCAATGGTTGATATCCGCTCAAGCAGCAGGAGGCCGACGGCGAGCTGACCCTGAATAGCCGGTCTATTGTGCAGATCATGGCCGCGTTCGCCGGCTATGTGGATGTGCCGGAAGGCGATCTTCACGGAAGGGAATCCTGGAAACACGACTCACCAGGTCCTGAACGTCCAGCGCATCCCGGAGCCTTACGGCTGTGCCACTGTAGTCGATCACGGCGGTGTTCTCCCTGGCGTACGACCTTCGACGAGAAGCTGCGTCGCGTCGCCGCGGAGTTTCTTTACGATGTCCACTCGCGCCCTGGTTCGCTCGTGCTCGACTTGAGCGGCCGTGAGGCTGTCCTCAAGCCGTACCACCACGTCGGACATATAAGCCTGGACAGCCGCCGAGATGGGCGGATCGCAGGCGGCGATTGCCGCGTCGGCAATTTCGTTGATCGTCCCCGGTGATTGCATGTGCGCGCGCACATAGTCCCGCTCGCACGTGTATGCCGCGTCCAGCGTCGTTCTCATCTGTGCCTGATAAACGGCCTTATTGTAGTCATCGGGCGCTGAATTTGACCTGCATGCAGCCATGCAGCCGCAGAACGTCAACATGACGACGTTGCGCATCAGAAGCCCCTTGCAGAACTCCGGTAGGCCTCCGTGCCGCCGATCGGTAGTGCACGCCGCCGACGACCGAAGCGCCTAGCAAGAGCAGGCTGGTTCACAGCGCGTCGGATCGCCGGCACCACGGCCTCGTCGGGTCAGGGGTTGCGGGCATCGGATGTCTGGCGCCGGCTCGTTTCCGGCGCCGAAATTGGAACGTTCTGACGCGACAAGGGGACAAAGTCGCGAACCAGCGTCGCGATTTCATCCGCCGCGGTATCCAATGCAAAATGACCGGCTTCCAGAATGTGAATCCGGGCGTCGGGAACGTCTCGGCGATAAGCCTCAGGTTCTGAGAGGTCGAAGGAAAGATCGTATTTTCCCCAGATGACCATCAGCCGGGGTCGCTTCTCGCGCATCCAGGCTTGCCATTTGGGGTACGCGTCGACGTTCGTTCGGTAATCGTAGAACAGATCGCTCTGAATCTGCGCCTGACCGGGCTGGCTGAGGAATGCAAATTCATCACTCCAGAGATCGGGATCATAGCGGTCAACTCGAGGATCATTGCCGATGTGACGCGTGCGTGTTGTTTCGAGCGAGAGAAGATTCTGGCGCAGCGTGGTTTCATTGGCAGCGCGGTCAGCCCAAAAGGCGCGCCGCGCCTTCCAGTTGGCCCCGAGGCCTTCGTTGTGCGCTACCGCATCCTGGACGATCAGGGCATCGAGGCGCTCTGGGTGGGCCAAGGCCATGCGAAAGCCAACCGGACCGCCGTAATCCTGCATGTAGAGCGTGTAATGCGAGAGTTCCAGCGCTTCGGTGAAGCGATTGATGATTTCCGCGTACAGGTTGAAGGTATAGCTAAAGTGCTTCGGATCTGGCCAGTCACTGTGGCCAAAGCCAGGATAGTCGGGCGCGACGAGGTGATACAGCGCGGAGAGCCGGCGGATCAGTGGCTCGAACATTCGCGAGGAGGAAGGAAGTCCGTGCAACAGAAGTATGGTCGGTGAGCCTTTTGGTCCAGCCTCCCGGTAGAAGATGGACAGGCCATCGATCTTGATCGTGCGGTATTGCGTTGGATTTTCCATCGAGTGACTCCTTCCTGACCCCTGCCATCTCTGCTCGATCCCAACCTCCGTTACCCGCGTCTTGCCGTCCCTCGGGAGCCTCCGTTCGCAGGATTCCGTCAGGGCGTCGTCCTGGATGATTGTCTCACGCTGGTCTCTTCCTGGTGCTTTGTGACCGAGCGTCGCTGCGCTAAGGTAGCGGAAGGCAAACGGTCAATAGCGCCAATGTGGTAACGGAGGCTGCAGCTGTGTTACGCCCACTGGGAAAGACTGGACTCGAAATTGCACCGCTCGTGCTTGGGGGAAATGTCTTCGGCTGGACGGTGGACGAGAGACAGGCATTCAGTCTGCTCGACGGCTTCGTGGATGCCGGGCTCAACGCAATCGATACCGCCGACAGCTACTCGACGTGGGTCGAAGGTCATCAGGGAGGGGAATCGGAGACCATCATCGGCAACTGGCTGAAGGCGAATCCGGGTAAGCGCGACAAGGTGCGGCTTTTCACCAAAGTCGGCTCGGATCTCGGGGACGGCAAGAAGGGCCTTTCTGCCCGCTGGATAGCCCAGGCGGCCGAGGATTCGCTGCGTCGACTGCAGACCGACGTCATTGACTTGTACCAGTCGCACTGGCCCGACCCCGACACTCCTGTCGAAGAAACACTGACCGCTTACGATCGACTGCTGCGCGCCGGGAAGGTGCGTGCCATTGGCGCCTCGAACCTCGATGTCGCGCAGCTTAAAAATGCCCTCACCGTGGCCAGCGAGCACGGGCTGCCAGCGTACGCGACGCTGCAACCCGAATACAATTTGTACGCGCGCGACGGTTTCGAGGGTGCACTGCGCGATCTGTGCATCCAGGAGGGGCTCGGCGTAATCACGTACTTCAGCCTGGCCTCCGGTTTTCTCACTGGCAAATATCGTTCCACGGTGGATCTGGGAAAGAGTCAGCGCGGCGCTGGTGTCGGCAAATACCTGAATCCGCGCGGAGCCCGCATTCTGGCGGCGCTGGACCAGGTGGCTGCGGCAAATAATGCAAAGCCCGCCGAGGTTGCATTGGCGTGGCTCATTGCGCAAAAGGGTGTGACCGCCCCGATCGCGAGCGCCACGGACAGGCAGCAACTCGCAAGCCTCGTGCGCGCGGTCGCTCTAGAGCTCTCGCCTCAGGACCTGCGGGTACTCGATACCGCGAGCGGCTGAGCTGAGGGCGCCGAGCCGGACATCATTGCGACAGGCGCACGCGTATCCCGGCAGTTCCGGCCGTGGCCCCCGGAGTTTCACTGGGGAAAGAGGAATTGCACCAACACCTCCAGCGTCCAACGACCCGAGCCGGGAGGCGCAACTACGTTGTAGTAGGTAGTTCCCTGCACATTGATGGACTGGTGCCCGACCTTGAAGAGTTGGCCGAGCCCCAGGGAAACCGGCACGGTCCAGCGTTCATCCCCGCTCACTTCCCAGTTTGCGATGATGGTCGGCGAATAGCTCAGGTAGCGGTTCGGATTATCCTTGAAGGTGTAATTGACCGTCGGCTGTAGCTGCATTTCGTTTACCGGGGGGCGGCCTGAGTCCCCGGCAAACGACCAGATGTTGAGCAGCAAGGCCCCGAGCGTCCATTGCGTACCGGTCCACTGAACTCCAGCGGCTGGCCCCGCGCCCCACTTGCCCTGGCCCAAGGCATCGTGGCTGGCGGTCGGAAGCTGAAGCACTGCCCCGACGCCCCAGTCCAGACTCCCGACCCGGGCGGGCGAGACTAGGGCTGCAAACTGAGTGTCCCCCAGACCGCGGATCCAGTCCTGACCGGCAGAGGCACCCGGCTGCTCGATGATCGGCAGGATCGTGCGCGTGATGACAATCCAGTCGCTGTTCAGTTGGAAAGGGATGAGGGGCTGAATGGTCAGCACCTGCTCGGTGTTGTTCGCCGGGGCCACGCCGGGGTAGACGTCGTAAAAGAGCTGCAGATTGATCAGGTTTGCGAAGGGGTTCTTGGCCTCCTTCACCAACGACTGCGCCTCTTGCGTAAATGCCGGCCGTGCGAAGGAAGCCAGAATTGCGATTGCTGCGAAGCGAATCCTTAGGCGTTCGAATTCCATCGACCGGTCCGCTCCGCCGTCAGCTTGGCTATTGACCTTTCATTGTACCTGACTGTCCCGGGCCGATTCGCCGGACGCGACTCGGGGAGCCCTCCGGAGCGCCGCCTTGGGAAGGCAACCGCAGCGGGTATCAGAGCTCCGCGAGCGATCGGTAGATCCCGTCGGAGACCGAGGCGTTCTTTGCGCCGAGCATCTAGCCGCTTGAGACGCTCACGCGGCAGCCGAGTCAGGCATGCCCGGCTTCAGGGTGTGGCCTGAGTAAGCCTGATCGAGAAGCCGAGCATCGCACTCATGTGAGGCGGTCGAGGGCCGATCTCAGAACTTGTAGCGCACACCGATGGTGGGGTTGATATTGGTGGTATTGAGGTAGCCGCTGGCCATGCCGTCGTGCACCCCGCTGTACATGGCGCCGAGGTACGCATCGAAGTGCACGTTGAAGCGGTAGTCGGCATCGAAGGAGAAGGCCTCGAGGGTGCCGCTGCAGACACTGTGCGCGGCAGTCGAGCAGCCCGCCTGGGTTCCGGTCCCGAACGCATCCTGATGCACGCCATAGTAGGCCGCCGTCAGGTCCAGGTGGGGAATGACCGTGTAGCGCACGCCGGTCCAGTAGACCTGCACCGTCTTCTCATTGTTGTAGGCACCGTTGTTGACGAAGGCCAATACGTAACCGCCGATGGTGATAAACCCCGCCGGCAAGGGCGTCGACGGATTGGCATACTTGATGTGCTCGTAGCCGGCAAAGAATTTCCATGGGTCGAGCTTGTAGAACGCCATGAGGGCATACGCCGTGTTGTCCGAGATCGTCGCCGCCAGAGAATTCGACACCGAATACCCCAATGCCGGAAGTTGGGCGACTTGCGCTTGGGTCAAGGAGGTCGCCGTGATGGCGCTGTTGAACTTGGAATAATAGGCATCAACCGATGCGCCCGCGTATTCGCCGCCGATATCGGCCTGGAAGCCGGTGTTGGCGGACCCATTGGACGCCGTTGAATTTGTACAGAGCACCGAGGTGCACCAGATCCGTTGAAGCTCACAAATACTTCGCCGCCGAGTCGACCCGGTTATCTTCCTGGGAGCCCGCACCGGAATACGTGTTGGACGCGCCGAGCAGGCCGAACGCGGAAGCGTTGTAGTTGGGGTCGTACTTGGTGATGCCTTCCCACAGCAGCGTCCCCTGGCGACCGAAGGTGAGGGTGCCGAACCGCGGCGACTTCAGCCCGACATAGGCGGTCTGGAAGAGCTGGCCGGCCGAGCTCCCATCGACCCCGACGCTCTGAGTCTCCAGGGTTCGGCCGTTGTTTACCGTCAACGATTTCAGCGAGTCGGCGATCTCCCCGGATTGCGGGTTGAAGAAAGTCTCCACCTGGAACACCGCCGACCAGTCGTCGTTCAGGCGTTCAATACCCTGCAGGCCGACCCGCGACTGGCCCATGTTGCTCGGCGTAAGCCCGGTCACGGACTGACTGCTGTTCTGTCGCACGATGTTCCCGCTGGCCGACGGCCGGTAGGGGGTGAAGGGTGCGCTGTGGGTATCGTATTGGAGTCCGATGTCAATGACGCCATAGAGCGTGATGCCCTGCCAAGTGAGGCTCTCATCGCCGGTGATGCCCGGTCCGGTCTTCTGCTGCGCCAGTGCGGGAAGCGAGCCCGAAAGCGCGCACAGCAACGCGACTGCATACCAAGGGAGTGGCCAGCGGTTCGCCTTCGTGGAGGGCTTCGTCTGAGACATCGGCTCGAGCTCCGAGAATTGTTGTGCTTGCGCTGTCGGCGGGAGGTGAGTCTTGGGGTCCGGCGGTTATGCCGTCAGTCGAACGGCAGTCACAGACCGGTAGCATTCAGAAAAAGGCGGCTGGCTCTGCCAACCTGGCGACGGCGGAAGCCGGGCGCGCGCACGTCGGGAAGGCCTCACAGGGCTGTCGCCCCGCCTCTGGTTGCGAGCAGGTCAGACTGGGGTAAGCTGATGCGTCCCGGGGGAGATCGACAATGGCCCGATTTTCTGCACTGAATCCCGTGGCGCGGATCGTTCTCGTGACGCTCGCGGGGCTCATCCTGGTCGCAGCGGGCTATGCGCTGTGGCTGGTGGCGGGTCCGGGGCCGATGGATTTTGCGTCCGGACACCGGGCATCGCCGTCACAGGCCAGCCCCGCGGCAATGAACCCTTCCGGGGTGCCGGCGGAGTTGGCCGATGCGGACCTCATTGTGCGCGGGGAGTATCTCGCGCGCGCCGCGGACTGCGCGGCCTGTCATACGGCGGACCACGGCCAGGCCTACGCAGGTGGACGCGGATTTGTCCTGCCCATCGGGGCCCTGTACTCGACCAACATCACGCCCGACAAAGAGACGGGGATCGGCAATTACAGCGACGCGGATTTCCTGCGGGTCATGCACGAAGGGGTGGCCCCGGGCGGCAAACGCCTCTATCCGGCGATGCCGTACCCCTCGTACACCTATATGACCGACGCGGATGCCTTGGCCATCAAGGCATACCTCTTTTCACTGCCGGCCGTGCGCGCAAGCCCGCCGCCCAATACCCTTGCCTTTCCCTTCAACCAGCGCTGGCTGATGGCGGTGTGGTCGGCGGCGCTGGCGCCCGATAAGCGCTTCGCCGTCAATCGCGAAAATTCCGCCCAATGGAACCGCGGTGCCTATCTTGCCGAAGCGATGGCCCATTGCGGTGAGTGCCACACCCCGCGCACCCTCGCGTTCTCGCTGGATCACCGTCGCAAGTATGCCGGATCCAAGCAGGCCGGCTGGCGCGCCTACAACATCTCTGCCGATCAGGAGACCGGCATCGGGAACTGGTCCTCGGAGCAGGTGGCCCAATACGTGAGTCACGGACACACCAAGGGGCGCGGAACCGCGGGTGGCCCGATGGGGGAGGCGGTTGATCAGAGCCTGCGTTACCTGACACCGGCTGATCTTGAAGCGCTCGTGACCTACGTCAGGAGCGTCCCGGCCGTCGCCTCGCGTGACTTGCCGGCTGTTAAGGACGTTCCGGCGCCGGCACTGCACAGCGAGGGACTCGCTGCTGCCTATGATCCGCGCGGGAAGCAGATCTTCGAGGGCGCCTGCGTCAGCTGCCACGGCTGGTCGGGTCTGAGTCCGGTGCTCGAGAACGCAACGTTCGTCGGCGCCCGCGCCGTCAACGATCCTTCCGCGGTCAACGTGGTGCAGGTCGTCCTCGCCGGAACCAACCGCCCCGGGGTCCACATGCCAGCCTTCGGTGCCGCCTATTCCGATGAAGAGATCGCCGCCGTCGCCAACTACGTAACCGCCCGATTCGGCGCACGCCCATCCACCGTGACGGATGCCGATGTCGGAAAACTGCGGATGCAGGCATCGAACTGAACTTCGGCGCGAATTGCACATCCGGGGCGAAATAAACGATGGCCCGCGAGGCGAGTTTCTTCGAAACCTGGGCACCGCGCGCCCAGGCGGCGCTTCGCATGGTCGTCGCGTTCCTGTTTCTGCAGCACGGCACCGCGAAGCTCCTGCACGTGCCCCACGTCGCAGATTTCGACCAGTTACCGGCGCTCTCCCTCGTCGGCTTTGCCGGGATGCTCGAAATCGGGGGAGCCTTCTTGATACTGATCGGGCTGTTCACCCGACCGGTCGCCTTCCTCCTGTGCGGGGAGATGGCGGTCGCGTATTTCATGGCACACGCGCCGCAGGGACATTTCTTTACCCCGGCCCTCAATAAAGGCGAGGAGGCGGTGCTTTACTGCTTCATCTTCCTGTTCTTCTCCCTGGCCGGCGCCGGCGCATGGAGCATCGACGCGCGCCGCACGCGCACGTGAGCAACCGGGCGCGGTACAGCGATGGTCGGTGAGCAATTGCGTCGCTGAATTCACCGCGCCTTGCTGTCGTCGTACCACACCGCCTCAATATTGTTCCCGTCCGCATCCAGGACGAACGCCGCGTAATAGCCTGGCGAGTAATCGCGGTAGCCCGGTCCGCCGTTGTCCTTGGCTCCCGCAGCCAGTGCCGCCTGATAGAACGCTTCGACCTGCTGGCGGCTGCGCGCCTCAAAGGCCAGATGGGTGGGTACGACCGAAGGCTCCTGGTGGATCCAGAAATCGGTGTTCTTCCCATCGTTAAATCCGGCGGCCTCGCCGTATTCCATGTTGTTCCGGTACCCGAGCGGGGCGAGCGCTGCGACATAGAAGCCTTTGGCTTTCTGGTAATTGCGAACCGCTAGTGAGGTGTGGGCAATCATGAGGGCCTCCCGGACAATCAGTGGAGTGAGACGCTAACCGTACCAGCTTGGCCCAGCGGCCGAGAAATCGCCTTGCAGCGGCCAAGCTCTGGGGAGCAGCCGGCAGATCCAGGTCGCTGCTGCATTTCAGGGCAACGTGGCTGGTCTGCCTCTTGACTAGTTCGTTCGAACGAACAAAAATGGGCGTATGCCCCGAAAGACGCCAGCACCCCCGATAAATCACCGTTTGCTGGATACGGCCATCGAGCAGTTCGGGCGCCACGGGCTTGAAGGGGCGAGCACGCGCGCGATCGCCGCCGCGGCCAAGACGGCGATGTCGTCGATTACCTATCACTACGGGGGCAAGGAAGGACTGTACCTTGCTGCCGCACAGCGGATCGGGGAGCAGATCTCGGAGCGCTTCGCCAGCACGATGACTCAGGCGCCGGATCCGGACGCACTCGATGCCGCGCGCAGCGGTTGAGCAGGTGATCATGCTGGCCGATGCATTTCTCTCGATGATGCTCAGTCCGGTCTCCGCACCCTGGGCGCGGTTCATCGTGCGTGAGCAGATGGAACCCACCGAGGCCTTCGAGGTCCTGTGGAGTCAGTTCATGAGTCGCCTGAGCGGGCACTTCGTGAAACTGGTCCTGCGCGCCGGCAACGGCCGGTGGAAACCGGCAGAGGCGCGCGTGCGCGCCGTGACGTTGGTGGGCCAGATACTGGTGTTTCGTGTCTCGCGTGCGACCGCACTGCGCATGACGGGATGGGACGACATCGGCGCCGCTCAGGCGGCCGAAATCCGCCGCGTCCTGCATGCGCACATCCGACTCCTCCTCAACCCGAATGAAGACAACGTGTCATGAACCGGCGCCTCATTATCATTGCCTCCGCCCTCGCTCTGCTGGTTGCTGCGCTCGTGGCATACCACGTTTTTTCGAGCCGCAAAGCCGGGGTCCTGAAGCTCTACGGAAACGTGGACATTCGTTCTGTGGACCTCGGATTCAGGGTCCCGGGACGGATCGCGGCGATCCCGGTGGATGAGGGCGCCAGGGTAAAGGAGGGCGAGGTGCTGGCGCGCCTGGATACCAAGCCGCTGACGGATGCGTTGAACGCCGCGCAGGCGCAGCTCGACACCACGGCGGCCGAGCTCAGCAAGCTGCGCAACGGCAATCGCCCGCAGGACATCGCCCAGGCCGAAGCACAAGTTGCCGACCGTACCGCGACCGTGGCGCAGGCGAAGGCAGAGTACGAAAGACGTTCCGAGCTGGTGCAGACCGGAGCGGTGAGTCAGGCCCTCTTCGATGCAACCAAGGCGCAGTACCTGGCCGCGCAGGCACAGCTGCGCGCAGCGGAACAGATGCTCTCACTGCAGCGGGTCGGTGCCCGGCATGAGGACATTGCGGCCGCCGAGGCGCAGCACGCGGTCGCCGTGGCGCAGCGCGACAAGGCGAGCACTGATCTCAGCGATGCCACGATCCTGGCCCCCGCCGCCGGCACGATCCTGACGCGAGCCCGCGAGCCGGGCGCGATCGCGCTCCCCGGGGAAACCGTATTCGTGCTCACCATTGATCGCCCGATGCGCTTGCGGGCCTACGTCGCCGAGGAGGATCTCAGCCGCATCTCTCCCGGGATGGCAGTGCGCGTGAGCCTGGACGGCAACGCGAAGCTCTACCACGGCACCATTGGCTTTATTTCGCCGACCGCTGAGTTCACTCCCAAGACGGTCCAGACCGAGAGCCTGCGCACGGAACTCGTGTATCGGCTGCGCGTCATCGTCGATGATCCCGACGAAGGCCTGCGCCAGGGCCAGCCGGTGACCGTCACGGTTCCCGACGCGCGCGCCGCGGCAGGCCGCAGGTGAGCGCTTCAATCGCCAAGGCCTGCGCGGTGACCAAGCGGTTCGTACCGCAGGGTCCGCCCGCCCTGGATGCGGTCGATATCGAGATCGCAGCCGGACGCATGACCGGCCTGGTCGGCTCGGACGGTTCGGGCAAGACGACCCTGATCCGGGTGCTGACGGGGCTGGTCGTGCCCGACGCGGGCACGGTCGAGGTCCTGGGCGCGCCTGCGGCACAGGCGGATCGCGAGTACATCGGCTACATGCCGCAGCGCTTCGGGCTTTATGAGGACCTCAGCGTCATCGAGAACCTGTCTTTGTATGCCGACCTGCGCGGCCTGGCCCCCGAGGCGCGGGCGGAAACCTTCCGGCGCTTGCTCGATTTCACCGACCTCGAGCGTTTCCGTACCCGTCTGGCGGGGAATCTCTCGGGCGGGATGAAGCAGAAGCTGGGACTGGCTTGTGCGCTGATCAAGACGCCCCGGCTGCTGCTGCTGGACGAACCGGCGGTCGGCGTCGATCCGATTTCACGCCGGGAGCTGTGGCGGATGGTCACCCAGCTGACGGGGGAGGGCATCGGGGTCCTGTGGTCCACCGCGTATCTCGATGAGGCGGAGAAGTGCGACGTCGTGTTCCTGCTGAACGAAGGAAGGCTCCTGCATGCCGGACCACCGCGCGAGCTGACCGCTACCATGCGCGGACGCGTCTATCGACTGTACTCCGAGGCTCCCGGTCGCCGCAGGCTGCTGGAGCGCGTTCTGCAGCGCAACGACGTGACGGATGGCACCGTGCAGGGTGCATCCCTGCGGCTGGTCATGAAAGCCGACGCGGCGCCGCCGGCGGCTCAGGCGCTCGGCGTTGCGCACGAGGTGCGCGTGGAACCGGTGGCGCCGCGCTTCGAGGACGCCTTCGTCGATATCCTCGGCGGAGGCCCGCATGGACGCAGCGTGCTGGCTGAGGGCTACCGCACCATTCCTGAAACCGCCGAGCCGGCCATCATCGCCGCGGGGCTCACCAAGCGCTTTGGCGACTTCACCGCCGCGGCGGACATTTCCTTCACAGTTCCCCGCGGCCAGATCTTCGGACTGCTGGGACCCAACGGGGCGGGCAAGTCCACCACCTTCAAGATGCTGTGCGGCCTGCTCACGCCGAGTGCGGGCAGCGGCCGCGTGGCGCAAAACGACCTGCGCACCGCGCGCGCGGACGCGCGCCAGTCGCTCGGTTACATGGCACAGAAGTTCTCGCTCTACGGCGACCTGAGCGTGCAGCAGAACCTGGATTTCTTTTCCGGTGTCTACGGCCTCAAGGCCGCGGCACAACGCAGCGCCATCGAGCGCATGGTCGAGGTGTTCCACCTCAAGGACTACCTCAGCACGAACAGCGCCAGCATGCCGCTGGGCTTCAAGCAGCGACTCGCACTCGCCTGCGCGGTGATGCATCAGCCGCCGGTGCTGTTTCTGGACGAGCCTACCTCGGGCGTCGATCCGATCGTGCGGCGCGAGTTCTGGACTCATATTAATGGCCTGGTGGAGCGCGGGGTGACTGTGCTGGTTACCACGCATTTCATGGACGAGGCCGAGTACTGTGACCGCATCGCGCTCATCTACCGGGCGCAGCAGATTGCCATGGGTACGCCGGATGAGTTGAAGGCGACCGCCGCGAGGAAGGCCGGTCTCAAGGATCCGACCCTGGAGGACGCCTTTATCGCGCTCATCGAGGCGTCCGACCGCCAGCGACAGGCCGCATGAGCGCGGCATTCTCGCTGCGGCGCTTTCGCGCCATGCTGCTGAAGGAATCGCTGCAGATCCTGCGCGATCCCTCGACGTTTCTGATCGCCTTCGTACTGCCGATGATCATGTTGTTCTTCTTCGGCTATGCCATTTCACTGGATCCCACGCGCACGCGCATCGGTCTTGCACTGCAGGACTCGAGTGCGCCGGCGCTCAGCCTGGCTCAGGCTTACGAGAACTCCAGGTGGTTCGATGTGTCCGGTGCGCGCGACGTCGCGACCCTGAAGCACGAGCTGGTCGCGGGCCGCATCCGCGGCATCGTGGTCATTCCGCAGGACTTCAGCCGCCAGTTACAGACTCCCGGCGGCAGCGCGCAGGTCCAGGTGATCACCGACGGCGCACTGCCGAACGCCGCCGGGTTCGTGGCGGCGTACGCGGAAGGGGTGCGTGCCACGTGGGCGGCGCGGCAGTCGGCGGGCGACGGTGCCGCGAGCGGGCAACCCCTCGAGCTCGTGCCGCGCTACTGGTTCAATCCCGGGCTCTCGAGCCACTTCTTCCTCATCCCCGGCTCCATCGTCATCGTGATGACGATGATCGGCACGTTGCTGACCGCCCTCGTCGTGGCGCGCGAGTGGGAACGCGGCACCATGGAAGCGCTGCTGGCGACGCCGCTGACGATGACGGAGTTCCTCGCCACCAAGGTGCTGCCGTACTTCCTGCTCGGCCTCGGTTCGATGACGCTGTGCACGCTGCTGGCGGTCTTTCTGTTCGGAGTGCCGTTCCGCGGCTCGGTGCTGGCGCTGTTCGCGATCTCGTCGGCGTTCCTGGTGCCGGCGCTGGGGCAGGGCCTGCTGATCTCGGCGGTCACCAAGAACCAGTTTGTCGCGAGCCAGGTCGCGCTGCTGTCGGCTTTTCTGCCCTCGATGATGCTGTCCGGATTTCTGTTCGAGATCTCCTCGATGCCGCGCATCATCCAGTGGATCACGTACGTCGTGCCGGCGCGCTACCTGGTGCCTTCCCTGCAGTCGGTATTCCTGGTGGGCGATCTGTGGCGCACCTTCCTGCGCGACATGGCCATCATGCTCGCCTTCGGCGCCGTCTTCTTCTTCCTGGCGCTGCGCGCGACCCACCGGCGGATTGCCTGATGCACGGCCGCCTCTACGCCATTATCGTCAAGGAGATGTGGGCGCTGCTGCGCGATCCGCGCTCGCGGCTCATTCTCGTCGTGCCGCCGTTCCTGCAGCTGTTCCTGTTCGGGTTTGCGACCACTCTGGAAGTGAAGAACTTCGACGTCGGCGTCTATGACCGCGACGGTGGCCGCTGGAGCCAGGAGTTCATTCAAAGACTGGGCGGCAGCCCGAACGTGGGCCGTATCGTCAGCCTCTCTTCCCCCGAGGGCGTGCGGGCGGCGATCAACGACCGCGCCGTGATCGCGGTGGTCATGTTTGAGCAGCAATTCAGCGCCGATGTCAGTGCGCACCGACCGGCCGTGATCGAGGCAGTGCTTGACGGCCGGCGCTCAAATGCGGCACAGATCGTCGCCGGCTACCTGGGGGTGATTGCAGCCGGGATGGGTGCGGAGATGGTGGCAGACGTGGGAGCGTCCGCGACCGGACCTCGTTCGGAGACGGTCACCTCGCACTGGTATAACCCCAATCTCGACTACCTCTGGTTCACCATGCCGGCATTGATCGTAGTCCTCGGCACCGTCTCCGGGCTGGCGATGACGGCGCAGTCGGTGGCGCGCGAGCGCGAGCTCGGGACTTTCGATCAGCTCATGGTTTCGCCGCTACGGGTGCACGAGATCCTCATCGGCAAGATGGTGCCGCCGCTTCTCATCGGCTTGCTCAACGCCGCCCTCTACGTGCTCCTGATACCGACCGTGTTCGGGGTGCCCTTGACCGGTTCGGTGCTGCTTTTTTTCGTCGCGCTCGTGGTTTACCTCCTGGCGCTGATCGGCGTCGGCATGCTGGTTTCGGCGGTCTCGCTGACGCAGCAACAGGCCTTCCTTGGCGCCTTCCTGGTGACCGTGCCGATGACGCTGCTCTCCGGTTACGCGACTCCCGTCGACAACATGCCCGCGTGGCTGCAGATCGTGGCACAGGCGGACCCGTCGAAGCATTTTCTGGTCGTGAGCGAGGGCGTGTTCCTGAAGGCGATGCCCGCGGTGGAGATCCTGCTGAATACCTGGCCGATGGCCGTCATCGCTCTGGTCACGCTGAGCGCTGCGTCCATCCTCTTCCGCTCCCGCATGGAGTGATCTGAGATGTCGACCCCCAAGAGATTCGTTCCGCTGACGCTGCTGTTGCTCGCCGCTTGTGCGGTCGGGCCCAAGTACATCCCACCGAAGGTCGCGGGGGAGGGCGACTGGATCGCGGCGACCGCTACCGCGCCGGTCGACCTCACCTGGTGGCGCTCGCTCAACGATCCGACGCTCGATGAGCTGATGCAGACGGCATTGGCGCACAACCTGGACCTCAAGGGAGCGGAGGCACGACTGCGCGAGGCACGCGCGAGCCGGGATGCGGTCGCCGGCCGCCGGCTGCCGCAGCTCGATGCCAGCGGCTCGGTCACCCGCAACCGGTGGAGCGAGAACGGTCCGATTCCGGTGCAGCGCGTGCCGGGCTTCGAGCGCGACTACAACCTGTTCGAGGCGGGGTTTGATGCCTCCTGGGAAATCGACCTGTGGGGACACAGCAGCCGGGCGCTCGAGGCAGCCCGCGCACGTGCCCAGGGCGCCGATGAGGCCCGCCGCGAAACAGCCATGCTCGTCATCACCGAGGTCGCGCGCAGCTATGTCGATTTGCGCAGCGCCCAGCAGCAGCTCGCGAGCGTGCAGGCCGACGCGTCCGCGCAGGCGCAGGTGGCAAACCTGATCGCCGAGCGCTTGAGCAAGGGAGAGGCCTCGCGCTTTGACTTCCTGCGTGCCGATGCGCAGGCGCGCAGCGCCCGCGCCGAGCTTCCCAATCTGGACGCAGCGGCCCACGCGGCCGTGTACCGCCTGGCGCTGCTGACCGGGCAGCCACCGGAGGCCCTGGCCGAGCGCCTGCTCGTGCCGGCGCCGTTGCCGGCCTGTCCGGCGGTGGTCGCCGCCGGAATGCGCTCGGACGTGCTGCGGCGGCGGCCCGACGTACGCCAGGCGGAGCGGCAGCTGGCGGCTGCCACGGCGGACGTGGGCGTGGCTACGGCGGACTTGTTCCCGCGCTTATCGCTGGTGGGTTCGCTCGGGCAGCAGTCCCTGCAATCGCAGCAGTTCACCTCCTCGAGCAGCACCTATTATTCCCTCGGCCCGAGCCTGCACTGGCCCCTTTTTGCCGGGGGGTCCCTGCGTGCCAACGTCCGTGCGGCGGATGCACGTGCCGATGCGGCCGGGGCTGCGTACGAATCGGCGGTCCTTACGGCACTGAGTGACAGCGAAACTGCGCTGAATCGGTTCGCCTCGGCCCAGCAGACCCGGGCGGACCGTGAACTCGCGCGGCAGCAGTCCGAGGCCGCCTTGACGCTCGCCCGGCAGCGTTACCGCGCCGGCGAGGACGACCTGATCGTGCTGCTGAACGCGCAATCGGCCTACAGCGTCTCGGAGGAGCAGAGCATCGCTGCCGAAGCGGGTGCGCTGAATTCGATGGTTTCCCTCTACAAGGCCCTGGGCGGAGGCTGGGAGGCTTTCGAGCCGCGGGTAGCCGGCAACCCGGCGGCGACCTGGTAATCCCTGGCCGCACGCGCGCGGGATATCAGCGGGATCTTACTGACCGACGCGCCATCGGCCGCTGACTTCGGAAGCGCTTCGCGCGTAGCCTATCAATCGTGGAAGCGAGCTTCGTCCCAGCGACGAAAACTCACAACCACATCCGGGGTCGCGAAAGCGACCCCGCCTCATTTCTGGAGCCCGAGGAGGTGCCAATCGTGCAGCGCGCCCACAGGGCAACTAAGGCGGGCAAGTGGTCGGCCCGGGTGATGCGCACCAGTAACGCACTGGACCTGGAGGCGGGCGTATTCAGGAAGGGCAGCGCGCGTGAGATCGCGCTCTCCCTCAAGCGTTCCGCCGAACGCAGTCATCGCCGCAAGTCCGAGCCGTTCCGCTCAGCGATGTCCATGCTGAACTTCCATATCAATCGCAGTGGCTCGAAGCTTCCGCAGGCACGCCGCCAGGTGCTGGAACGGGCCAAAGACGAGCTGCGGCGCGTGTTCCACCGGCCAAGCTGACGCCCGACCGCGTTTCCATCAGCCGAGCCGGGTGCCATCCTAGCGGTCCTCAGTGGACTGCCGAGGCGAGCGCCCCATGACAAGACTGGTGGTACGAAGTTTCGCGGTGTCGATCGATGGCTACGGGGCTGGCCCGCAGCAGGATCTCGCGAACCCGCTGGGGGTAAACGGCCCCGAGCTGATGGAGTGGTTCTTTAATACACGCGTGTGGCGGACGATGCACGGGCTGGGGGAGGGCGAGGCCGGCATCGACAACGCCATGGCCGAAAAGGGATTTGCGGGCATCGGCGCCTGGATCCTGGGCCGGAACATGTTCGGACCCGTCCGGGGACCCTGGCCGGATGACAGCTGGAAGGGCTGGTGGGGCGAAGAGCCCCCGTATCACACCCCGGTGTTCGTGCTGACGCACCATGCGCGTGCTCCGCTGCAGATGAAGGGCGGCACGGAGTTCCAATTTGTCACCGCGGGGATGCAGGCGGCCCTGGAGCGCGCGGTGGCGGCCGCCGGCGGCAAGGACGTGCGCTTAGGAGGCGGCGTGGCAACGATCCGGCAGTTCCTGCGTGCCGCCCTGATCGATGAACTGCATCTCGTACAGCGCCCCGTCTTGCTCGGAGCGGGCGAGAGTCTTTTCAGTGGCCTCGACCTGCGTGCCCTGGGCTATCAGTGCGCCGAGGTCGTGCAGGGCGAGCGCGCCACGCATGTCTTCGTGCGTCGCTCCCGCTGAGCCAGGCGCACACCGCCGCTTCTGCCCGCGGCAGCACCATCCGTCCGTCGTGACGCAAGCGTGACCGCGGCCACCTGCGAGGCGACAAGCGCCGAATCTTCTTGGTAAGTCAGCCTGCGTCTGACTGCGCCCGCTGCCCGGCAGGCGCTAAATGTGCGCCTCAATCAACTGGAGCAAGTCAATGGCGTACGAACCGAATAATCCGGAATCGATGAGAACCTCGGACCCCACTGCGGGCTTGGAGGAGAAAGTACTGGAATCGACCGCCGAGGCGAAGGCGCGTGCCTCTGAGCTCGGGCGGCGTGCATCGCAGAAGGCTGAGCAGGTGCGCAATGCCGCGGCCGGGCGCCTGGATTCAGCCGCCAGCGCAATGCATGAGCGCGCCGAGAATCTTCCCGGTGGTCCGCGTGTCGCAGGCGCGGCCCATGGCGCGGCCGATGCCCTGCATTCCAGCGCCGATTACCTGCGCGAGCATGACATGGGACAGATGGCGGACGATCTGCGGGAGGTCGTGCGCAACAATCCCGGAGTGGCGCTGCTGGGTGCGGCGGCGCTCGGGTTTCTGGTCGGGCGCGCGATGTCGCGCGACTAGGGCGCGAGCGTGCGGGAAAGACTCATCCCCGGTGAGCGCTCGATCTCTGCAGTGCTGACGGACATCGTCCGCAACATCCAGGAGATCGTCCGCGGCGAGATCCGCTTGGCGGCATCGGAGGCGCGCGGCGAGCTGCGCAATGCGCGCCCCTCGGGCCTGCTGATCCTCGCCGGCGCGGTGGCGGGGGCGTTCAGCGTGTTTTTCCTGCTGCTCGCCGCCTTCATGGTCCTGAGTCGCGTGATGGCTCCATGGGCGGCGGGAGTGTGCATCGCCATCCCGCTCGCCGTCATCGCGCTCGCGTGCTGCGGCATCGGCGCGCGGCGTCTTCGTCAAGCGCGGCCGGCCGTGAAGGCGCTTGCCAGCCTCAAGGAGAACGTGGAATGGGCGAAACAACGGACCAGATAGAGACTCACCTGGAAACCAAGCAGGACGCTTTGCGCTCGAATCTTGAGGAGCTGGAACAGAAAGTGAAATCCGTGACTGACTGGCGCCGCCAATTCCGTAACAACCCGGGTCTCATGCTGGGGCTTGCCTTCGGCGGCGGGATGCTGCTCGCAGGGGTCATGCGACGACCCCGACGGCGCGCGCAGTACCGCCTGAGCGCCCAAGCGGCTGTGGGCCGCGAGCCACGCAAGCTGGAGGCTCGCCGGATGCAGCTGCGGCAGGTCTGGGATGAGATTCAGGCCGCCCTCATCGCAGCTGCAACCGCCAAGATCACGGAGTCCGTTGCCGGCGCGGTGCCCGGATTTCGGGATCGTTTCGGTGCGCGACGCCCGGGCGCGTCCGCGCGCGGCGGCTCGGCTTCGAACGGCAACGGCGTGCAGGGTGAAGGCGACTACGAAGCGGCGCGTCGCTACCAGACTGACGTGGGCCATTTCGTCAGATCGGCGAACATCGAACGTGCAGCGCGCGCAGCTGCGCCCCAGGATGAGGACGAAGCGCGCGAGCTGGCCGAGGCTGAAGCCGCGGGGCGGCGGCGTGCGAAGCCCTCGTGACGCGCGCGAGCGGCGCGGCCGTTGAGCGGACGTTCCGCACTCGCTCGGGAACCTGAAGAGATTCCGGCGCAGGGTTGGCGCGACGTCGCCTGGCGGGTCGGCAAACGCCTGGGCCCGGACAACTTCAAACTGGTGGCCGGCGGGGTTGCCTTACTCGGTCCGGGAGCGGGTGGGCAGGCAACCCGAGACGAAGGAATCTGCGCTCAAAGGCAGGTGATGCCGGCATCGCGTGCCGCGGCAACCAGCCGATCGCAGTGCGTGGGCTGCCGCGCGGGAATCGGCCCGGCGCCGCTCAAGGCATGTTTAGCAAGACCTTGCCGTGCGCGTGGCCGGCTTCCACGTAGCGCATCGCGTCGGGAGTCTCTGCGAGCGGATATTGCCGGTCAATGACCGGAGTGAGTTTTCCGGACTGCATGAGTTGGCCGAGAGTGCGCAGGTCCTCGGGATTGAACTCGGCGAGCAAGGGCTCGAATCGCTGCGAAACAAAGGGGGTCAGCAGCAGCGCCTTGATGGGTGTCACCAGCGGGCCGATAAAGAGGCCGGTGCTCGGTCCGCCGACGACAACCAGGATGCCGTGGGGCGTCAGCACCCGGCGGTATTGCAACAGTGAGTGGCTCCCCACCGTGTCCAGAATCAGGTCGTAGCGCTGTGGTAGCTGCGTGAAGTCCTCGGCCGTGTAGTCGATCACGTGATCCGCGCCCAGGGAGCGGACCATTGCGAGGGTCTTCGTGCTGCACACCCCGGTGACTTCCGCCCCGTAGGATTTGGCGATCTGCACCGCGAAGGTGCCCACTCCCCCCGAGGCGCCGTTGATCAGCACTTTCTCTCCGGCGCGGATGTGGCCCTTGTCGCGCAGGGCCTGCAGCGCGGTGAGCCCGGCGATCGGCACCGCCGCCGCCTGCTCAAAGCTCATGTTGTCCGGCTTGGGGACCACCGAGCGATCCGCGCGCATGGCAACGTACTCGGCAAACGCCCCGTCGTGGCCGCCGAACACGGCATCGCCCGGCTTGAACTGAGTGACATCCCTGCCGACTGCTTCGACAGTCCCGGAAAAATCAACCCCGAGCCTGATCTCCTTGGGCTTCCCGAGGCCGGCGTCCAGGCGCACGATGTAGGGCGTTCCGTGCATGAAGTGCCAGTCCAGGGGATTGACCGAGGCTGCGCGGACCTTGACCAGGATCTCATTGTCGCGCGGCTGCGGTTTCGCGATCTCCTCGATCCGCAGCACGTCGGCCGAGCCGTAGCAGCGACGCACCACGGCCTGCATGGACGGGCCGGCGGTACGCGCCGCGGGCGCGCTGTTGCACGGGGAATCGTGCTGAAGCACCAGTCCCAGCGTCAGCAGTCCGACCACCACGAGAACCAGGATTACCGCCAGGGTTCGGTAGAGGATTTTCAACTTGATTCCCCGCAACGGGCATTACGGCCCCGAAAGCTGAGCCGCAGTCTAATCCCCGCCGCGTGCCCCGGTGAACTCGTTCGGCCGCAAGGATCTCTCGTTTGGCGGCGCGCGCTGCGCATGCAGAACGGATGGCCCGGAGGCCGTGTTCCCAACACGCCCCCGCACGGTGCACCTCTGGTCAGCCTAACCGCAGGACTCGATCGCTACCCCTTGACGCCGGTCTCCGGCCGATCGTCCCCCGCGGCGAGCTCTTTGTGCCAGTGCCCGGCGCTGTCCTCCCAGGAGATGAGCGTGGAAACCCCGGGCTGGCTTTGTTCCTGCGCGGCCAGCGCGGCAGCCGACCGGGCTTCGTCGTGGGTTGCAAAGCGCTCCGAGTAGGTGCCGTTCACGCGATAGGCCCAGCCCCCATCGTGTTGCACAATCTCATAGATGATTTTGCTCATCGTGCTTCTCCCTTAGGGCCGGTGTTCCTGGATCTTCCCGCAACCGCCAGCTTAAGCGCGTGATCCCGCTGAGGCCTTCACGAAGCCGGGGTCCGTGCGATTATGATGCCGTCACACCGCCTCAGGCGAGCGTGCTCGAGGAAATGGAACATGAAGGCCGTGGTCTTACAGGAGCGCAGGCGCAGTCTCGGAAGTTTCGAGGTCGGACGCCTATTGCCCCAGCCGAGCCCACGCATGGTCGGGCCGTTCATCTTCTTTGATCACCTGGGCCCGGTGGCGCTGCCACGCGGGTTGGGGCGCGAAGCCGACGTGCGCCCGCATCCGCACATCGGCCTTGCGACCGTCACGTACCTGTTCGAGGGAGAAATCATGCACCGCGACTCCACCGGGGTCGAGCAGGCCATCCGCCCGCATGAGGTGAACTGGATGACGGCCGGTCGCGGGATCACGCATTCGGAACGCTTCGAGAAAGCGCGCCGTGAGGGCGGCCCGATGCACGCGATCCAGGCCTGGGTGGCGTTGCCGGACGAAGCCGAGGAGAGCACGCCCACGTTCTCGCATCACGAGGGGCACGATCTGCCCGTACACAGCGCCGAGGGCGTGTCGCTGCGCTTGCTGGCCGGGGAGGCGTTTGGGCTGCGTGCCGCCGTGCGCACGCTCTCGCCGCTTTTCTACCTGCACGCGGTACTTGAGCCGGGTGCCAAGGTTGCGATGCCCGGCGGTTACGCCGAGCACGGCGCCTACGTGGTCTCAGGCTCGATCCACAGTGAGGGGATTCAGGTCGCACCGGGGCAGATGTGGGTGGGCGGCGGCACTGCAGGAGCGACCTTGACGGCCTCTGCGCGCAGCGTGGTCATGCTTCTGGGGGGTGAGCCGGTTGGGCCGCGCTTCATCGAATGGAATTTCGTGGCTTCCTCGCAGGCGCGGATCGACCAGGCAAAGGCGGATTGGCGCGCAGGACGCATGAAGCTCCCCGATGCCGATGACCGCGAGTTCATTCCGCTTCCGCCGGATCCCCCGCCGGGCGCGAATGCGATGTCCTGAGGGGACGCCGCCCGGCGCCGATCGTTCCCACCGCTGTCACGGCTCACGCAGGCGTTGAGGATCCACGGCGAGCGCCGTGACCCCTTCGGCCGCGATCGTATCGGGAATCGGGCGTTGCCCGGCGAGGGCCGAGGCGAGCTGCGCCAGGGCCGGCGATGTCTGAATGCCGCAGCCTCCCTGGCCGGCACACCAGAAAAAGCCGGGGACCGCGCGCTCGTACCCAATCACCGGGTTGCGATCGGGGGCAAAGGTGCGCAGGCCCGCCCAGCTGCGGTGCACGCGCGCGACCTCGATGTCGAGTGCGCTCTGGATGCGATCGACCGCGAGTGCGATCGTGAGGTCCTCGGCGTAGGCATCGCACGGGGCCACCGGTTCCTCATCGGCCGGGGAGATCAGCAGCCGTCCCGCCTCGGGTTTCAGATAGAACTGCTCGTCGAAATCGAACACGGCCGGCCAGCCGGAAGCGTTGGTGCCCGGCGGCGCGTCGATCACGGCGGCGGAGCGTCGCAGCACCCGCAGTCCGAGCGGCCGCACGCCAAAGAGCCGCGCGACCTGGTCCGCCCAGGCGCCGGCGGCGTTGATGACAACACGCCCGTCGATCTCCTGCTGGCCCAGGGGCACGCGCCAGGCGCCGTGATGCCAGCGGGGCACGCCGAGACGCGTGCTGCTGAAGAACTGCACGCCGGCCGCCCTGCCGCGGCGCATGAAGGCCTGAAGCAGCGCTTCCACGTCAATGTCATAGACGTCGCGCTCGTAGGCGGCCGCGGCCACATAGTCGCGTCGCAGCGCCGGCACGAGCTCACGCGCCCGCTGCGGCGACAAGGACTCCACTTCGGCGCCGTTGCGGCGCATCCGCTCGGTCTCGGCGTGCAGACTCGCGACCTGTCCGGCATGCGCCAGATACAGTGCGCCGCGCCGCCGCAGTAGCGGAGTGGACGCGAAGCGCTCCGGGGGCGCGAGCAGGAAGCCCGCGCTCGCGCGCGTGAGCGCGGTGAAGGTCGCGCTGCCGTAGCTCGGGGCGAACAGTGCCGCGGAACGCCCGGTCGAGTGGTAGCCAGGATGCGCTTCACCTTCCAGCAGCGCGACGCGCGCCGAGCTGGCCAGGGCATCGGCGACGCTCACCCCGGCCATGCCGGCGCCGATGACGATGAAGTCAAACGGCAAGGCGGCGGATTCCGGTGCGCTCGCGCTCGCAGACTCCGCGCCGCGGCAGGAGAGCGTGAGCGCGGGCCGCCGCCAGCTCAGCGCCGCAGCCGCGGATGAGAGCTGAGCGGGTCATGGGTGTTGTTCTCGCACTTCGACCGCACCGGCAGGTTGGTATTGCTCAGGATATCAGGTCACCCGCAGAATCGACGCGACCCGTCCTCCGTGGCACCGCCGCGCGCGCCGTGGCGCCGCCGTCAGGGAAACTCCGCCCCGGCGTCGACGGCAGCGAGATAGCCGATCGCGGCCCAATCCAGGTGCTCGCGGTGGTGCGCCGCCAGTGTCAGGAACCGGTCGCGCAGCACACTGGCGACGGGCATGGGCACGGCCAGTGCTTCAGCCGCCTGCAACGTCAGGCGGATGTCTTTCTGCCCGAGCGGCGCCGCGAAACCCGCCGGGGTGAATTTCCGGTCGGCCAGCAGGGCGCCGTAAGTCTTGAACACCGGAGCCCCGAACAGCGTCGCGGTCAGGACTTCCAGGTAGCGGTGACGGTCCACGCCGCCCTTGTCAGCCAGCGCCATGGCCTCCCCCAGGATTTCGATAACCGCCGCAATCAGGAAATTGCCGCTGAGTTTGATGAGATTCGCAACGTGCGGCTCCTCCCCAACCACGAACGTGCGCTGTCCGATCGCCTCCAGGAGTGGCGTGAGCAGCTCAAGCGCCTGCGCCGCTCCAGCGAAGAGTACGAACAGCCGACCGCTCGCCGCGGCATCCGGCCGTCCGAATACCGGGGCGGACACGAAGCCCCGGCGCGCGCCGGAGTGCGACTGCGCGAGGCGCTGCGCGAGACTCACGCTGACGGTGCCCGAGGAGACGTGGATGGCGCCCTCCGGCAGGGACTCGAGCAGGCCGTGGGTGCCCAGCGTGACCTCTTCCAGGGCCTGATCATCGGCGAGCATCGTGAAAACCACCGGAAACCGGCAGGCCTCCGCAATGCTGCGCACGGGGTTGGCGCCAAGTTCGGTGAGCCGCTGCGCTTTCGACGGCGTGCGGTTGAAGACGGTCACCCGGTGTCCGCGGCGCAGCAGGCTTTCGACCATGCCGCTCCCCATGTTTCCGGTTCCGACGAATCCGATGTCCATAGGCACCTCCGAGTGGGCTGAAGTCACATGGTGTGTGTCAGGGGCCCTTGCCGTCGGCCGCAGGCGCCGGTGTCGCCTGAGCGGTGAGCGCGGCGCAGTCCGCGTTATGGGCGAGCCCCGGATTCACAAAGGCGAGCACGCTCGCGACCGGCGTCAAGAGTACGCCGAGGGCCACCGCGGCGGCGGCCTGTCCTGCGACGCCGCGGCCACTCACGCTCACGCGCGGGTGAGCAAGGTTCCCCTGCAGGTGCACCGCGGAGTGCAGAGCGAGGCTCGGCTTCTTCGGCCTGCCCCGCAGGGAGATATCGAGCGAATCGGACGCGAGATTCACCGTGCCGTCGCCGCTCAACAGGGCGTCGTCGGTGTCGATCACCAGCGTACGTACGGTGCCGATGCCCTCATGCACATCAAGCTTTGCCACCCCGCAGCGGATGGCGGTTTCCTTGCGACTCGCGCGCAGCCGCCCGAGTAGGCCGCTGAGTTCGAGGCTTGCCGACTGGACGAGCGTGTCCTGCACCTCGCCGTTTGGCATGACCGCCGCGACCGTGCCGTTGGCCGCGGCCGCCAGTTCCCGCAGTGTCTCGCCACTGCCGTCGAGGCGCACGCGGCCGCTGATGAGGCCGCTGAGCGGCGCAGGCGCCGGCGGCGGACGGCGCACGAGCTGCTCGAGTTGCAGCTGCTCGGCCGTCACGTCGAGCAGGCCGCGGGGTACCGTGGAGCTGGCGTCCAAACGTGCGGTGGCGGCGAGCTTGCCCTGGGCCAGCGTGGCACTGAAGCCGTCGAGCGTGAGCACGCCCCGCTGGGCCTTGAGGGTTGCGGACAGCGCATGCAGCGATCCTGCACCGAACTCAAGCTCATCGATCCGGAGCGTAACCATCCCGTCAGTGCGCAGCAACGCTGGCGTGCGCAGGGGGGCGTCCGCGGCGCGCGGCTCGGAGTCGGGCTTCACGCCGGGTTCGGCGGCGCCTGCGCGGGACCCCAGGTCCGACAGGCGCAGCCGCCTGGCGCGCAGCGCACCCTCAACCGTGGACCGGGGCTTTGAGCTATCGACCACCAGCGCTGCCACGCAGGTCACTGCCGCCGGAGGTGAGGACCAGGTCGTCGTATTGAAAGCGGTCGTCCTTGCGGTGCAGCGTGGCGGAACCCTGGAACGGTCCGGTGCCGGGCCAGCTAAGACCGACCAGGTAATGAAGCTGTTTCAGATCCGGTCCGGATGCAGCGAAGCTCGCCTGCAGGACCCGAAAGTCGAAGGCCTGTGCCAGGGAGCCCTCCCCACTTAAGCGTGCGGATCCGGAGCGCTCGAGCAGGGAGAAGTGATAGGGCCGGTCGCGCCGCGCCCGCGCCAGCGGATCGGCCTCGATGGTCAGCTGCGCCGCACGGCCATTCAGCTCGCCGTGCGCTTCGATGTGCAGGGGCGGCGGCTGGGCGCCCTTATCTATGGCGTCCCTCGCGGAGACGCTGCCGCGAAACCGCACGTGCCAGCGATCGTCACGCAGGTCGACGATCGCGTCGGGCATCTCCAGGCTCTCGATGAGCGGCGGTCCCTTACCTGCGCCGTCGGCGCTGGCGTACCAGTTGGCCCGACCGTTCTGCTCCCGCAGCAGGTGCAGCTGCGCCTGCTGAAGTTCAAGTCGCTGCAGACGCAGCGGCAGCGCCGCGAGCTGCCAGCGCATGACCAACGTGACCCGCCCGATTTCGGCCGTGAGCCCGGCGGGCATCCACGGTGGGTTACCGACCACTACGCTGCCGGCGGTGATCCGGGGCCGGAGAGTCAGCCAGTGCCCCTCGAAGTCCCCGTTGACCTGAATTGGTCGGCCGCCGCTGTGGGCCGAAAGGATTTTGAGAACCAGGCCTTCGAGTCTGTGGCTCAGGACGGCAACCAGCCCGCCCACCGCCGCAATTGCGACCACCATCACGAGCACCGCCGTCTTGAGCCTGCTTCGTGGATGAGAAGTTGCGGAGCTCAAGATGACGGCATCGCTCCGTTGGACCAAGGGCTGTGGCTTGCGTGGGCTTTCGTCGAACGCCCAGCATCCAGCGGAACCTGCGGCGCAGGCACCCGCAGAAGACCTCCACCGTCGGGTGCCGAGCCCGCAAGCAACCGTAGGAATTGTCCGGCCCGGCCCGGTGCCCAAGGCTACGTTCGTGACCGAGCGGCTAAACGCCGTCAGACGGGAACCGATCTCGAGGTCGAACTCGTCGCGAGCACCCAGGTGAACGTAGCAGAGCGGCGACCTCGCCGTACCGGGGCTCAGTGGCCGGTGTCCGCGGCGGCGCGGGTACCCGGGCTCACATGGCACGTGTCGCATCCGGTGGTTGGGCCGTGCCGCACGAGGGGAGGCGGCGGGTCGCGATGGCAGCCCAGACAGAAATCGTGGAAGCGGGCTTCTGCGCCCACCCGGATTTCCGGGCGGCTGCTGCGGTGACAGCTGATGCACGAATCGGCGCCGGTCTCGTCACGGAAATTATGGTGGCAGAGAATGCAGTTGACCGCCCGATGCTTATCGTGCGGGAAGTCGAGCGGCAGGGCTTCTGCGCGGCGGGCGGGCGATGCGCGCAGCGCCAGGCGCACGTTGGGCTTCAAGAGCGGGACCACGGCCAGTGCGGCAACGCTGGCGCAGATCAGAATGAGCCTTGAATGGCGGCCAAAGGCAAGCCGGCTGATGGCTCCGAGGGTTCGCGCCGCGGGGTGCTGGGCGCGCGGCCGCAGCAGCGCCAGCAGCGCCGCGACGGAGAGCAGCAGCCACAGTGCGACGCGGCCGGGCCCATGCAGGTAGCGGTTTGTCGTCACGACGTGCACGGCAATCAGCGCCACCAGCGCGCAGCTCACCGCGACGTGCAGTGCCTGAAAATCCCGATGTCGCGACCACAGCTGCCGGCGCAACCGTCCGGCCGCCGGTACGGTCAGCACGAGGCTGGCGAGGAGCGCGCAGATTCCCGCCCATTCATACAGGGGCGCGGCGAGCCTCAGGTGCTCGGTGACTGCCCGGTCGAACGCCAGCGACAGGCCCACATGGCCGAGCGCCGCAATGAGCATGCTCCAGCCGAGTAACTCGTGTTTGCGCAGCGACAGCGGCGGCGTGCCGGGGATACGGGGCCGCACCGGCAGGAGGCACAGCAGCAGACTGCACAGCGCCGCGAGCAGTCCGAGCGACTGCGCAAGTTCCCAGCCGATGCGCAGCGACGGCGCGCCGGCCTCAGCCACGGCGAAGCCGGGTCATGCCGCGTCCTGGGGCGTGGTACCGCCGCTGAAGGCGCGCAGGCGGAATGTAAATGCGAATCAAGTCCATGAAGTCAGGAGGGTCTGCTGCGCGGGTCCAGCTTGTGAAATGGGTATTTGCCACTACAGAGGGAGATACAGCAACATGAGCGCCAAGGAGAGCTATCGTGGCAACTGGCTGGGCCGGCGAGAACGCCGTTAACGAGCAGATCGACGCGACCGTCAAGGACGGTATCCGGCGTGCGCAGAGCCGACTCCCGCAGGGCGATTCGCTGACTCACTGTGCGCACTGCGGCTCGGGCATTCCCGAGGCGCGACGGGCTGCCGTCCCCGGAGTGCGCCTGTGCATCGCCTGCCAGGAGGCGCAGGACCGCGAGTCGGGCCAGCACAGTGGTTACAACCGCCGCGGCAGCAAGGACAGCCAGCTGCGCTGACACCACCTGCGCTAACACCACCTGCGCCAGGACTCATGTCGGCCGCCGGCTCAGGAGCACATACGCGCTGACCGACGATGCCAGGCAGGCGAGCGCACACACGAACATGGCGGCGTGGAATGCGCTGAGCAGTGCAGCGCCCTGGGCCGCCAGCACCGCCCCCAGCAAAGCCGTCGCGATCAGGCCGCCGCTGCGGGCCACGGCGCTGTTGAAGCCGGAAGCCGCCCCGGTATGGGCGGCGTCGGCGGAACTCAGGATCGCGGTCGTCAGCGGCGCCACCGCACCGCTCAGCCCGAAGGCGATGACCAGCAGGGCGGGTAACACCTCGCGCCAGTAAAGCGCCTGGGGCCCGATCTTCAGCGCCATCAGAAAGCCGATCGCGACGACCAGGGGTCCGATCGTCAGCGGCAGGCGCGAGCCGGTACGACCGGCGAGGCTTCCCATGAGCGGGGAGAGTACCGCCAGCACCAGCGGCAGCGGCAGGAGCGCCGCGCCGGCGGCGGTCGCGGAGTAATGCGCCGCGTTGATCATGAGATAGGGCACCAGCACAAACACGGCGCCCAGCGCGCCGTACAGAAACAGCGTCAGGAGCGACAGACCGATGAAGTCGCGTGAAGCAAAAAGGATGAGCGGCATCATGGCGCGTTCGCCCCGCCGGCGCTCGACCACGATGAAGATGACGAGGGCGCATGCGGCCATGAGCATCGTGAGGATCGCAGTGAAGCTCCATTGATGCGCGCCGGAACGGGCCGTCAGTGCATAGGTCAGCGCGCCGAGGCCGCCGGTTGCCCACAGGCCACCGGCAAGGTCGAGGGGCTGCTCGCGTTCGGTCTGGTCTGCCGGGATGTAGCGCCAGGCGAGCGCGATGGCGCCTGCGGCGAGCGGCAGGTTGATCAGAAAAATCCCGCGCCAGCTGCCCATGTCGATGAGCCAGCCCCCCAGTACCGGGCCGGCGGCGCCGACGGCCGCCCCCGTTGCCGCCCAGATGCCGACCGCACGCCCCTTGGCGGTGCCGGCAAACGTGGCGCCCAGGATGGCCAGACTGTTGGGCATCAACAGCGCGGCGCTCACGCCCTGAAAGAAACGGGCCGCGAGCAGAACCTGCGGCGAACCCGCCAGGGCGCACGCGAGTGAGGTCACCGCGAACAAAGCCGTGCCGCAGATCAACAGCCGCCTGCGGCCGAAGCGGTCGCCCGCCGCCCCGCCGAGCAGCAGCAGGGCACTCAGTGGCAGGAGATAGGCGTTGATCACCCACTGCAGCGCCGCGGCATCCGCCCCCAGACTGCGTCCAATGGCCGGCAGGCCCACGTTCACCACCGAGCCATCGACAAACGCCAGGCTCGAGGCGAGGATCGTGGTTGCGAGCACCAGGCCGGGATGCGCCACGGGCCGCGTCGGGGTGCAGGCGCGCGCCGCGGCCGCATCACAGGGGGAGGGTACGGAGTTCATTTCAGCCGCCGCGCCACGCACGCGCTCATCACGGACCGCCGTCCAGGTGCTGCACGAATGCGCGCAGCGCATCGCGCTCATCCTCCCAGAGCACAAACCCCGTGGGCGTGGCGTCGCTGTCGGAGAGAACCTTCAGCTGACGAGCCTCGCCCAGGAACCGCAGGGTCGCAAGATCGGTCGGGTACACGAGCGGGCTCGCCGTCGTGCCCGGAGGCGGATGCACCAGCACACTGATACCCGCATCCCGGGCCGTGTGTGGGCCGCGGTGCAACTCGATGTGGCGGTCGTCGGCCTGTAGCACCAGGAGATCGGGCGCAGGAAGCGCGTCGGGGCGCAGGTGCGGGGCGACGGTCGACCAGAAATAGGCCAGCAACACGTAGCTCACCTTGCGATTACGGTTCACCGCCACGGCCGCAAGCGTGACGTAATCGCGCGCGTACGCCCCCAGGTCACGGCGGTCACAGGCAAACACCAATGGCTGGGCCACGATGGTCAGCGTGGCGGCCGTGTCCTCATCCAGGTATTCGTCCGGAGGCTTGGCTGCCGCGGCCAGCAGCGCTGCCAGAAGCGCCAGCAGCACAGCCCGGAGCCACCGGGCTTGCGGTGAGCCCGCCCGGCTGTTCACCGCTGGAAATCGATGCGATACGACACGCTGACATAGTAGCGCGTCGTGTTCTGGGTCTGCACAAAGCCGCCGCTTGGCAGCTGCAGCAGCGCTTCGCGCTTGCCAAACTCGCCGCCGGCATCGAACTGCACCAGGCTGCGGCCGTGCTGATACTCCAGCAGGAACGAAGGGATGTAGCTGGTCTGCGTACTGCCGTCGGACGTGCCGCTGACGCGGTCGACCTGGAACCTCGGACCGAAACGCCAGGCGCCTCCGATGGGGAACCGGGTATTGGCGCTGATGGAATTGATCTCGCCGATCTCGGTATTGCCGTGGGTCAGCGTCACGATCTGAAAGTCGCCGCTGCGCCACAGGTTGGAGGCGTACAGCTGGGTCTGGTAGGTGAGCTGCGTCCCGGTCGAGGGCGTTGCCGGTACGCCCCCGGAGGCCGGCGTAGCGCCCGTTTCCGTCGCACTCACCAGCGCGCTCACGACGAACACCTCGCCCAGAGGCTTGGTTGCGGTCATGGTGTAGTCGTAGGTGGCCGGTGTGCGGTCACGGGCCCACTGGTAGATCTCATCCGTGGTGGCAACCTGCTCCAGCTGCGTCAGGTCGGTGAAGGGCTGGCCGATCAGTGCATTTCGCGTCATGAGTACGGGGGAGTTGCGGTGCTCGGCGTCAAAACTCAGGTTCCAGCGCGCCGGCAGCTGCACCGTGCCGAGGACGCTGGCGGTGTTCAGCGAGTGGTAGAAGATGTCGTAGTCGAGCACCGCTACCAGCGAGGCGTTGGAGGTCAGGTAACGCCCCGAACCTCCCACGGCCTGCCGGTCACGCAGGTTCTGAAACTGCTGGTCGGCGGCGAACACGCTCGCGTCCCAGTGCGCACCGGGCGGCGTGTAGTTGAGCGCCAGAGCCTCAAAATGCTGCTGCGTCTGCGGGCTGACATTGGTTTGTTCCACCGGGTAACCGGCGGCCGCAGTCACGGCCCAGGAGGGCCGGGCCTGCCAGGACATGAAGAGGCCGTCGAAGGTACCGAGCACGCCGTCCTGGTTATAGGTCTGGCGTCCCACCCGGGTCAGCAGTCCGAGCGAGCGATCCAGTACCTCAAGGGAAGCCAGGCTCACGCGCGTCGGATCGCCCGCACCGCTGGCCTCCTGGCTGAAGGATTTGTCGTACCCGGCGCTCAGGCGCCCCATCCAGTCATAGCTCTCACCGCGTCGGCGCGCCAGCAGATCAACGTCGGTGAAGAACGCGCTCTCACTGATCTGGGGTGAGGGCGGGACGGGGGTGTTATTGGGAGTGGCGCCGTTAGTCTCCCGTGAGCCGTCGTAACGGCCGGTCTGCGCGAAGCCGCCACTCAGTTCCCAGTTACGCGTGTCCGCGGCGGTCTGCTGCCCGGTGCGGGCCCGGGCCTCCGCGTCGCGCAGGATGCGCAGGCGGAATGCGACGCGCTCCGCACCTTCTCCCTGCGGATAGCGACGCAGATACTCCTCATACTCCGCCTTGGCGTGTGCCAGCTGACCCGAGCGCTCGCGTGCCAGTCCCAGCAATTCCTGAGCCCGTGCCCGGTCGGGAAACTCGGGCTGGCGCTGCAGCTTGGTCAGGATCGCAATGGCCTTGGGGTAGTCGTGCGCGTCCATCGCGGCGCGTGCCTCCTGCATCATCGATTTGAGCGCTTCGGGAGGCAGTGGCGGATCCGAGCCGATGTGCTCAACGGGCACCGTCGAGGGCGCGACCGGCGTGGCGCTGGCATCGCTCGTGACCGCATCGTCGCCGATCGCAAGCCACGCGCGCGGGTAGTCGGGCAGCGCAAGGTTTAAGAGCCGGTCCGCTTCCGAGCGCCGCTCAATCGGGCCCACGCGCAGCCGATACCATTTCTCGCCTTCGACGGTCGCTTCGGAGACAAAGGCCGGCGCCTTGAGGCGCTGATGCGCGCGCTCGATGTCCTCGGGCGTAAAGGGTTTCGGCTGCGACTCGAGGTTGATCGCGAAATTGCTGACGGTATCGCTCGGCTGCGCAATGAGGATCTTGCCACGATTGTGCGAACGGTCGATCAGCCGCAGCCGAAGGCCGCGTGGATCGATCCCCTGCGCGATGACGAAGCGCTCGGTCTTCTTGAAATCGATCGTGATGGTGATCTGCCCAGGGGCGAGTGATTCGGCGCGCGCCGAACCGATGATGTCGCGGCCGCCGGACAGCGGTGGAATCTCAGGCGCAATCTGCGTAAGCGGACTTACACCGCAGTCCGCCAGCGGCGCGACCTGCAGGTGGACCTGCTTTCCCTCATTCGCCGGTACGCTCGTGACGAAGCGCATCGAGCAGTTAAAGATGATCGTGACGTCGGCCTGATCCTGATCCTCGCGGTCGGACACCTCGATGACGCTGAGCAGGCGCGAGGGGGTACTCAGGCTGAACTGCGCCCGCACCCCCGTCGCGCCCAAAAGCGCCAGCAGCACGAAGACCAGGCGATGTAGGTGACGCTCAATGCTTGAACGTGGCATCCGAAACTCGGTGATGAGGTCCGGGCAGGCGTTTCGCGATGGTTGCCTGGGTGGGATCGCTGTACACGTGGCAGGCGCCGCTGCAGTTGGCGAGCTCACTGACGGTATAGCTCAATCCCTTGGTGTCTTTCGGGTGCCGCGCGGGCGTGAAGTTGCGGGCATGGCAGCCGGCGCAGGTACCGGCATTTGCGGGCGAGGGATACGGCACGGCCTCGGTGTTGCTCGTATGACAGGTGCTGCAGCTGATCTCGGCGCGGTGATTGCCCGGGTAGGCCGTCCCGGAGTGCCGGAAATGCACGACTCCCCAGTCCGGGTAGGCGTGGCAGCTGCTGCAGTCGCTGCGCAGGTTCAGATGACCCGGTGGCACGCCGGCGGCCGCAACGTTGTTGTGGCAGCTGACGCAGCTTGCGACCAGGTGCGTGTGATCGACCCGCGCCGGGCGCCAGGCGAGAGTGCCGTGGCACGTGTCGCAGGACTGCGTAGTGGCAATGTGCGTGCGCGGCATCCCGATGGCACGTACCGCGTTGTGGCAGGTGGCGCACGTGTGCGGGGCGATCGCCTTGTGATCAACGCGAGCGGGGGTCCACGCGTTCGTGGTGTGGCAGCTTTCGCAGGCGGCTGCCGTGGCCAGGTGCTTGGCCGGCTTGCCTATCGCCGTGACGCCGTTGTGGCAGCCACTGCAGCTGCCGCTCACCTGCGTGTGATCCACGCCGATGACGGGTAGCCACGCGATCGTCGAGTGGCAGTGCTCACAGCGATCCGTCGTGGCGATGTGGGTAGCGGGGCGCGCCCCCGCGCCGCTGTGACAGCTATCGCACCGGGCAATACCCGACGGATGCGTGAATGGGCCGGTCGCTGGCGCTAGTTCGCCCGGCAGCGGTGAGGTCGACGGGTCGCGCGGGCTTCCGGCGACGCCGCGCGCGGCGGGCACGGAATTTGACGGTCCCGGCGCGGGCGTTGCCGGTCGCGGCCGGGCGGCCGACCGCCGGGCGTGCGGCGAACTTGTCGCGCGAGCTATGGCAGCCGGATCCATTGCAGTCCTGGCCGGCGATGATGGTTGGGTCCATCGCGCACCCACAGGCGCGTACCGGTATTGGTTTTCCACTTCATGCCGTACTCGTGGCAGCTCATGCATTTCATGGATGTCACGTAGGCGTGCTTCATGACGGTGCCGGAGAAGGTCGTGAAGTTGGACGGCGAGTGGCACAGCTCGCAGGCAATGGTTGCGCTGCCATTCGGCGGCACGGCCGGGATGTGACCGGTGGCCCCCGAGGGCGGCTGCACCAGCGTCGGCGGGGCCATGTTGTAGAAACTGAGCCCGTAAGCGTGGCACTGCGCGCAGTTGCTAGCGATGCCTTTGTGCCCGGTAGCGCCCATGACATACGCCGCGTAGTTGCCCGCGGTGGTATGGCATTGCGCGCACGGGGCGTTGGTCGGGATGTGGTTGGTCGGCTTGCTGCCAGCAGTTACGTTGCTGCTGAACGTCGGCGTGGTCGTGTGACAGCCATTGCAGTCACCGCTGGTCGGGTGCGCCTTGTCGAACGCGGTGGGGCGCGAGTCACCGCCGGCCGTGGCGCTGCTCGGGATCATCCCGACATAGGGCGCGGTTTCGTGGCAGGTCTGACAGCTGCTGACCGCGGCCGCGACCGTGGTGTGGCCGGCGACCGTCAGCGTCGGTGTCGTGAGACTGGCGGCACCGATTTTGAAGCCACCGGGGTTGACGTTCTTGGTGGTGTGACAGCCCGAGCCGCTGCAGTCGAGGGTACCGATCGGCATGTGATTAGATGGCTTGCCGACCGTCGTGATGTTGGCAAACGCGAGCGTAGCGCCATGACAGCTGAGGCAGGTGGTTACCCCGGTGTGCGTGCCGGTCACCGAATACGCTGAATAGTTACCCGCCGTCGTATGGCACTGCGTACACGCGGCGGTCGTCGGTATGTGGTTCGCCGGCTTGGCGCCCGCGGTCTGATTGCTCGCAAAGGTCGGCGTGGTCGTATGGCAGCTGTTGCAGTCACCGCTGGTCGGGTGCGCCTTGTCGAACGCGGTGGGGCGTGAATCGCCGGCGACCGTGGCACTGCTGACCAGCATGCCCACGTACGGGGCGGTCTCGTGGCAGGTCTGACAGCCGCTGACCGCAGCCGCGACCGTGGTATGGCCGGCCACCGTCAGCGTCGGCGCCGTGAGGCTGGCGGCGCTGATCTTGAATCCGCCCGGGTTGACGTTCTTGGTCGTGTGGCAGCCCGAGCCGCTGCAATCCAGGCTCCCGACCGGCATGTGGTTGCTCGGCGTGGACACGATGGTGATGTTGGCAAAGGTTGTGGCAACCGCCGGGGCGTGGCAACTCAGACACGTCGTCACGCCGGTATGGGTGCCGGCCACCGAATACAGCGCAAAGTTGCCGGCTGTCGTATGGCATTGTGTGCACGCGGCAGTCGTCGGGATGTGGTTGGCCGGCTTGGCAGTACCGGTCTGATCGCTGGCAAAGGTCGGCGTCGTCGTATGGCAGCCGTTGCAGTCACCGCTGGTCGGGTGTGCCTTGTCGAGCGCCGTCGGGCGTGAATCGCCGGCAACCGTGGCACTGCTGACCAGCATACCTGCGTATGGGGCGGTCTCGTGACAGGTTTGGCAGCCGCTCACCGCACCGGCGACCGTGGCGTGCCCGGCAACATTCAGGGTCGGAACTGAAATGCTGGGATTGCCGAGCCTGAAGCCGCCCGAGTTGACGTTCTTGGTCGTGTGACAGCCCGAACCGCTGCAGTCGAGGGTGCCGATCGGCATGTGAGTGGCTGGCGTGGTCACGAGCGTGACGTTCACGAACGGCCCGACCGTCGGCCCGTGACAGCTGAGGCAGGTCGTAACACCCTGATGCACCCCGGTGACCGAATAGATTGCGAAGTTGCCGGCCGTGGTATGGCACTGGGCGCACACCGCGGTCGTCGGGATGTGATTGGCGGGCTTCGGCGCCGTCGGCAGCAGGTTGGTTGCGAAGGTCGGCGTCGTGACGTGGCAGTTGCCGCAATCCCCGCTGCTCGGGTGCTTGGAGTCAAACGCCGTGGGGCGCGAGTCCGCGCCCGCGGTCGCGGTGCTGGCCAGCATGCCGGCGTAGGGCGCCGCTTCGTGGCAGGTGGCGCAGGCGGGCACCGCAGCCGACACCGTCGCGTGGCCGGCGACGTTGAGGGTCGGGGTCAAGATGCTCGCGTTGCCGAGCTTAAAGCCGCCACTATTCACGTTCGTCGTCGTATGGCATCCGGAGCCGTTGCAGTCGAGCGTGCCGATCGGCATGTGATTGCCGGGCACAGTGACGATGGTGACGTTGAGGAAGGTGCTCGCTACGGCCGGCGCATGGCAGCCCAGGCACGCGGTTACGCCCTGATGAGTGCCGGTGACCGAATACGCGGCGTAGTTCCCGGCCGTCGTATGGCACTGCGTGCAGGGGGCCGAAGTGGGGAGGTGGTTCGCAGGCTTGCCCGACTGCGTCACATTGTTCGCGAAGGTCGGGCTACTGGTGTGGCAGCCGCTGCAGTCGCCCGAAGTCGGGTGGTTCTTGTCGAGCGCCGTCGGGCGCGAATCGCCGGCGGCGGTGGCCGAGCTCGGCAGCATACCGGCGTACGGCGCGGTCTCGTGGCAGGTCTGGCAGGCAGCCACGGCGCTGGCGACGGTGGTGTGGCCGGCGACGCTGAGGGTCGGCGTATTGATATTCGCAGTGCCGAGCCTGAAGCCACCGGGATTCACGTTGGTCGTCGTGTGACAGCCCGAGCCGTTGCAGTCGAGGGTGCCGATCGGCATGTGGTTGGCGGGCACGCCGACGGTGGTGATGTTGGTAAACGACAGCGTGGCGCCGTGACAGCCGAGGCACGTGGTGACGCCCTGATGCGTGCCGGTGACCGAGTAGGCGGCGTAATTGCCGCCTGTGTGGCACTGTGCGCAAGGCGCGGTGGTCGGAATGTGATTGGCCGGCTTGCCGGCGCTCGTCACGTTGCTCGTGAAGGTGGGCGCGGTGGTGTGGCAGCCGCTGCAGTCACCCGAGGTTGGATGATTCTTATCGAGCGCGGTCGGCCGCGAGTCGCCTGCAGTCGTTGCGGTGCTGGCGAGCATTCCCAGATAGGGCGCGGCTTCGTGGCAGCTCTGGCAGGCGCTCACGGCGGCGGCGACGGTGGCGTGACCGGCGACGCTCAGCGTTGGCACGCTGATATTCGCCGCACCGAGCCTGAAGCCGCCCGGGGTTACGTTGGTCGTGCTGTGGCAGCCCGAGCCGTTGCAATCGAGACTGCCGAACGGGATGTGCGTGCCGGGGGCGGTGACCGGCGTCACGTTGGCAAAGGGGCCGACGTTGGGGCCGTGACAGGCGAGGCAGCTGGTGACGCCCTGGTGCACACCGGTGACTGAGTAGGCGGCGTAGTTGCCGGGCGTCGTATGGCACTGCACGCACGGGGCGTTCGTGGGGATGTGATTCGCCGGGCGCAATGCGGTGCTGGCGAAGGTCGTGGTGTCATGACACTGGCCGCAGTCGCCGGTCGTCGGATGCGCCTTGTCCAGTGTGGCGTTCGGCCGTGAATCGCCCGCCGTGGTGCTGGTGCTCGGGTGCATCCCGAGATACGCGGCCGTCTCGTGACAGCTCGCGCAGTTAAGCGCGGCGACGGCGGGGTGGCTGATCTTGGTGCCGGCGAAGGTCGCAAAGTTGGTCGTCGAGTGACAGCCCTCGCACGGCACCGGGGCAGCGGTGCCGACCGGGATGTGGGTCGGGGGCATGCCCTTGGCCTGCACGTTGTCGTGGCAGCTGGCACAGCCGCTGGTGACGCCCTGGTGCGTGAAGACGGCCCCGGCCCACGTGAGCGTTGTGTGGCAGGCGTCGCACTCGAGATCGGTGACGATATGCGTCGGCGGCTTACCCTGCGCCTGCACGCCGTTATGGCAGGTCGAGCAGCTGCCGCGCGCCTGCGTATGGTCGAAGTCTACCGCCGGCCTCCAGGCAATCGGCGCATGGCAGGCGACGCAGTTATTGGTGGACAGAATGTGGTCCGAGGGCTTGGCCGTCGCGCGGATCGCAGTGCCAACGCCGTGGCAGTCCTGACAGGTGCGGGGCGTGCCCTTGAAGATCGCATTCGCGTGGCAGGACTCGCACGGCAGGTCGCGGTGCTGACCGGTGAGCTCGAAGCCGGTCGTGTCGTGGTCGAAGTTCGTGCGCGATTGCGCGGCGAACCCGCACGGCACGAGCAGAAGCACCAACAGCAGCACGCGCAGCAGCGCATGCGCCGCAGCCCGCCCGGGCGCAACGGTCGCAGTCACCGCGTGCAGAGCTGGGAGTGTCATCTCTGCCGGTTCCTATTGCACCCGCGCGCCCTTGAAGCTGAGCGTGGAATGACAGCGATCGCACTGACGGCCGTACTGGCCGAGGTGCACGTCGTCCTTTTCGTGGCACGAGAGACAGTCGGTTTTCAGCTTCACCTGATCTGCCGGCCGCCGGTGACAGGACTCACACGCGAGCTTGGCGTGGGCACCGGAGAGCGCAAAGCCGGTTTCCTTGCCGTGATCGAACTGCCACACCTTCCAGCCGTTGGGTGAATGGCAACGGCCGCAGTCCTTGCCAAGGTTGCCGTGGTGGGCGTCGTCGCGCTGGTGGCAATCGATACAGGCGTGGCCGACGTCGCGGTACTGGCGCGTCAGGTGGCATTGCTCGCACGGCACGGCCACGTGCAGGCCGACCAGCGGATAGCGGGTGAGGTCGTGATCAAAGCTCACGCTCTCACGCCAGCCGGCCGGTGTGTGGCACTGGGCGCAGTCGCGCCCGAGTTTGCCTAAGTGCACGTCGTTCGGACGGTGGCAGCTCAGGCATTCGGTCGGCAGCTTCTGGGTGGCGATGTTTGCCGTATGGCAGTTGTGGCAGGGGACCTTCTCGTGGCGGCCGACCAGCGCCCAGTGGGTATCGCGCGAATGATCGAAGTTCGCCGGCTTCCACTTCTCGTTTCCGTGACACTGGCCGCAGTCCTTGCCGAGGCGCCCGGCGTGCGAGTCCTGCGCGCGGTGACAGCCGAAACAATCCTTCGGCAGTTTGTCTTTTAGATTTCCCGAGCGGTGGCAGTCGTTGCAGGCGATCTGCTCGTGGACACCCTCAAGCGCAAAACCGGTTTCCTTCTTGTGGTCAAACTTGGAGGTCTTCCACCCCTGCGTCGTATGACACTCACCACACTTGGGCCCGCGCTCCCCGCGGTGCACGTCATCCGGCTCATGGCAGGCGCCGCATTCCTTCGGCGTATCGCGATAGCGATTGCCGAAGTGGCAGGCGGCGCACTGGATCTCGGCGTGCTTGTCGTGCAGCGCAAAGCCGGTCTTGCCGTGGTCATACGCAATGTGATGCCACGCCGCGGTGTCATGGCAGGAGCCGCAGTCGCGTCCGAGCCTGCCTTCGTGGGGTTCCTCTTTCTTATGGCAGGAGAGGCAATCGGTGGGGGCTTCGCGAAAACGCTTGTGCGGCGCATGGCAGCTGTCGCAGGACACGTCAGCGTGCACGCCCTTGAGCGGGTACTCAGTCTGTGCGTGATTGAACTGCTCGCGGCTGAGTTTGACGATGTCCGCATCGCGCCCGAGATGCTCCGAATGACAGGCATGACACTGGGAATTCTCGATCCCCGGCAAATGGCCGTGGAAACCGCGCTGCAGATGCAGGTCGGCGGCGATATCCTTATGGCAATCGAGGCACAGCTGCGTCTGCCGATTGCGGTCGCTGCGGTCATGGCACTGCGAGCACTGTTCTTCGTACTTCGCGTGCGCCGAGGTGAGCTTGCCAGGCATGAGCAGTGTTTCCGGATTGACGGCTTCAGCGGGACGTGCCGCCAGCAGGCCTAGCAGTAACCCCACGAGTAACGTTGCGCGCCATCGTGCCTCCAACATGTCGATGTGTGCGGTGCGGCGCTGGCGTTAGTAGACGTGCACCGCGATGATGTGCACGACGGCCGCGATGATCATCATGAAGATCAGTGGCACATGCAGCGTGTGCCACAGCGAGAACAACCGCTCGTAGCTTTGGAATGCGGCGACCCGGCGCGTCGCGGCGAGCCGGCGTTGGATGTAGCTGCGCGCCGTGGCGCGCAGGCGCTGACGCTGTGAAGCGATAACCGGTGACTTGCGTGCGCTGGCACGCAGCGCGCGCCGCACATAGGCCTGCAGCCCCCAGCGCAGGCGCACGCTCATCAAAGCGACCGTCAGCGGCTTGAAAAGCCCGAGCAGCGACAGGCGCGCACCGGCCTGCAGCACCTGCTGCTCGGCCGCGTCGAGGCGCGCCGCCAGCTCGGGCAGAAAGCTGATACCGGCCTGGCCGTGCAGGTTCTCCGCACTTTCCCGCAGTTCGCCCAGCTCGAGTTTGCGTCCGTAAAGCCCGTGATGGATGTGGGCGTAGATGTAGCGCCCGATGAGGCCGCTGCCGGCGACGGTCAGCATGCAGAACAGCGCCACGTTGCTGTTGGTGGCACCCGTGGAAAAATTCGAGTGGTAGAGGATGCACAGCGGGCCGAGCACGCCGAGTACCATGTGAAAGCGGAACCAACTGGGCGTGGATCCGAGGAAACGCAGCCAGCCCCAGCGTTTGCGCAGCGAATACACCAGTAGCAGCAACATGAGGCTGCCCCCCACGATCCCGAGCGCGTAGCCGATGCCGCGCTTCGGGCTGATGTAACGCTCGGTGGGAAAATGCCAGCCGCAATACAGCAGTGCACAGACGAGGATGAACAGCACTTTGTCTGCGCTGAGCCAGGGTTTGGCCGCCGGCGCCGGCTCTGGCGCGGCGCGCCCGGGGGCACCCTTGAGGGCATCTTGGGGCGCCGTCGCGGCGACGGGGACTGGCTGCGGCGGCGGTGCTTTCGCTACGAGGGGTGCGGGCGCTGAAGGTGCCCGGGCGATCGCAGCCTCTGGCGTCCTCGGAGGCGCCTTGGCAACGACCGGTGCGGGTGCTGCCGACGCGGGCGTGGGCGGTTGCGCCGCCGGCACCGGCGGCGCTGGTCTGGGCTGCGCCTGCGCAGGCGCCTCGCCCCGTGGCGGCGGGGCCGGGGCGGGACTCAGCTTCGTGCCCAACTCGGCCGGGTCGATCCGGCGTACGAGCAGCACGTCGTCAGGCTCGCTCTGTTGTCGTTGCGCGCTCACTTCAGCCGATTTCCCGATTGATGACGAGGACCAGCGGCTTGGCGTCGCGAGGGGTCAGCACCGCACTGGTGGTGAACAGGTCGCCGCTGCTCGGTGCGGCTTGCCCGCTGCGTGAGATGCGAGCCTCGATGATGACCTTGTCGTACTGCGACAGACGCCGCGACGGAAGCATGGCCATGGAGTCATCGAGTGTGAAACGCACGGGCCAGCCGCTCACCGCGGCCCGCAGGACCGCGAGCGGTGGGCCGGGGGAATCGGCCGCCTTGGCGTAGATGAACAGGGTCGACCCGGGCGCGACGCGCGTCGCGAGCGTGGAATCGACGGATACGCTGCCACTGATCTGCACCGCGGCGGCAGGTGCGGCTGGCGCCCGCGCGGCGCCCGGCGGCAGGCCTGCCAGCTGCATGTCTTCGGCGATATTGCCGTCGATGATGCGCAGGTCCGGGGATTCCGGTGGCAGCGCCGCGCGCAACTTCTGCCACCATTGGAGCGCGGCGCTGAACTGCTGCCGCTCGTGCGCCTGGCTCGCCTTCAGCCATAACGCCTTGGTGTTGGCCGGGTCGAGGGCGAGCGCCTTGTCGATGGCCTCACCGGCGCCGCCGGCGAGTGAGCCGCCGTTGAGCGATGCCAGCACGTCGGCGTAGTCGGCCCAGGTCTGGGCCGTCATGGCATGCAGCGCGATCAGCTGCTGCAGCGCGTCACGGGCACCCGCATTATCGCGCTGGCTGCGCCGCTCTTCGGCCAGTGCAGCCCACGCTTGCGCGTCGCGCGGATTCTGCTGCGTGCGCGCTTGCAGCTCCGCGGGCGATGCGGGGCGCGCGGTGCTCGGTGCCGCGGGTGCACGGTGCTCGACTTCATCCGCAGCCGCCAGCAGCGCGGCGGGACTCATTTGCGCGAGCGACGCGGAGGGGGTGATCTGGTGGGCGCGCGCGCGCTGCGCGTCCTGGCTGCGTCCCTGGAACTCGTACGCCTGCGCCAGTAGTGTCCAATCGGCGTCCGAGCCACCGCCGCGGGCAAGGCGCGCCTCGAGTGCGGCTACCGCGGCATCCATCGATTTGGCGGGCGCGCCTTGGGGAGCGTCGGACGCGGGCGCCGTGGCGAGCGTGTGGCGCTGCAGCGTGGCGCGCGAACCGAGTGTCGCGTAAAGCAGCAGCGCGGCGGCGATGAACACCACCGCAAAGGCGGCGCCGAGCAGCACCGGTCGGCGCGCGAGGAGTAAGGCACCCGCGCGCCGCCACAGCCACGCCGCAGCGAGCGCCGTGATACCTCCGACAATTGCGCCGGCAACAAACAGCCAAAGACCTGTCACGACTCTCCCCGTTACACCCCCAACGGGCGTAAGCAACGCGCGTTGCGCAGTTCAACATACAGTGACAAAACCAACACGTAACCATGTCTCAGCGGCCCGACATACAGCCGGTGTTCGTGTCGCTAAATACCGACGACTTTCCCAAACAGAATTAGCAGGTTACGAGTGTTGCCAACAGCTGTTATCGTGAATGGTGACACCTCAGTTGGCGGCCGTTCACACAGGGCGCTGCGGCTGTGAAACGGCTCACAGAGCGGTGCACATTTTCACGTGTTCAATGGCTGCCCCCGCGTTGATGGCAGTGCCATCGGGAAGGCTATTGGGTCGATGGATGCGCTGACCTATCTCGTGTACGGGCTGCCCGGCGCCGCGCTGCTGTTCTGGCAGTTCCGGCGGCGGCGGCGCCTGGAGCAGCAGAGCCGAACCGTGCTCGAGCAGACGGGCGCCGCTGAACCGGCGTCGCTCCATCCGGTCATCGATCCGGCGCGGTGCATCGGCTGTGGGTCCTGCGTGAAAGCCTGCCCGGAGCAGCAACACCACAACGTACTCGGCATCCTCGATGGGCGCGCTCACCTGGTAAGTCCCGGGGATTGCATCGGGCACGGCGCCTGTCGTCAGGTGTGCCCGGTCAATGCGATCACGCTCGTCTTTGGCAGCGAGCGGCGCGGCGTCGATATTCCGCTGATTACGCCTAACTTCGAATCGACCGTACCCGGCATGTTCGTCGCTGGTGAACTCGGCGGCATGGGACTGATTCGCAACGCACTCGAGCAGGGCCGCCAGGCGGTTGAAGCGATCGCCCAGCGCGGCGCCGCCAAGGGGGAGCGGCTCGATCTCGTGATCGTCGGCGCCGGACCCGCGGGGTTTGCCGGCGCGCTCACGGCAAAATCGAAGAACCTGCGCTGCGTGACGCTCGAGCAGGAATCGCTCGGCGGAGCCGTGTTTCAGTACCCGCGCGGCAAGCTGGTGATGACCGCGCCGGCGACCCTGCCGCTGCTCGGCAAGGTGAACTTCCGTCAGACGAGCAAAGAAGCGCTGCTCGAGTTCTGGCAGGCCGCCGAGCGCAAGACCGGCGTGAAGATCAACTATCGCGAGCGCGTAGAGGACATCGTCCGCGAAGCCGATGGCTTCCTCGTCAAGACCAATCGCGGCAGTTACGCCACGCGCAGCGTGCTCTTGGCCATCGGCCGCCGCGGCACCCCCCGCAAGCTCGGCGTGCCGGGCGAGGACCTCCCGAAAGTCGTCTACCGGCTGATCGATCCGGAGCAGTATGCCGGCCAGAAGGTGCTCGTCGTGGGCGGGGGCGACAGCGCGCTGGAGGCGGCCGCGAGCATTGCGGAATCCGGCGGCACGGTCGTGCTGTCGTACCGCGGTGCCGAGTTCGATCGCGCCAAGGCCGGCAACCGCGAACGCGTGCGCCGCGTCGCTGACGCGGGCCAGCTGCGCGTCCTGATGAGTTCAAACGTCAAACAGATCGAGCGCGAGGCGGTGGCACTCGACAGTAGGGGCGAGTTGATCGAAGTGCGCAATGACGCCGTGATTGTCAGCGCCGGCGGTGTGCTGCCGTCGGACTTTCTGCGCCGCATCGGCATCAGTGTCGAAACCAAGTATGGCGTGGCGTAAAGCCCGCTGGTGCGCGGTAGTTGCGCTGTGCGCGACGGGCGCAGCGCACGCCGCGGCCAGCGCCGTCGATCCACTGGAACCGGTCAAGACCGCGATCCGCCTGAAAAATTTCAGTGCCGCGGCCGCGACGCTGCAGCAGCTGGCCAGCGGGGGCAACGTCGAGGCGCAGTACCTGCTGGGTGTGTTTTGCCTGAATGGCGTGAGTGGCCCGCGTGATCCGCAGGCCGCCCGCAGCTGGTTCGAGAAGGCAGCCAATCAGGGGCACGCGCGCGCCGCGTTCAGTCTGGCGGCGCTGCTCGCTGCGGGCGATCCGCCAGATTCCGCGGGCGCGCAGCGCTGGCTGAAGCGCGCGCACGAACTGGGGTTCACGGCGCCGCAGACGCAGGCCCCGGCGCCCGGCGGGCCGGCGGGTTTGCCCTCAAGCCTCGTGCCGGCCACGCAGCTCAGCGACCCGGCGGTCAAGCGCGAGGCGTTCTGGCTGGCGGCCTCAAGCGGGGACGTCACTACGCTCGCGAGCCTTGCCGATCCGGGGCTGGTTGCCGCGACGGACGAATTCGGGCGCGGCGCGCTGCATCGGGCGGCCGAGGCCGGCGCTGCGCCAGTGATCGTGCTGCTGCTGCGGCAGGGAGCACAGGTGAACGCTGTCGACCGCGAGGGCATCACCCCGTTGATGCTCGCCGCGGGCGCCGGGAGTGTGGAAGGCGTGGATGCGCTCATGGCCGCCCATGCGGACCCCAACGTGACCGACCACAACGGCAACACCGCACTCATGCAGGCCGCAGCGAATGGCAAGCTGGCGACGCTCGAGCGGCTGCTGAGCGCGGGTGCGAACGTCGCTCCCCGCAACGTGCAGGATTGGTCGGCGCTGGACTTTGCCGAAGTGAACCACGCCACGCAGGTGACGGCCCGGTTGCGCGAGAAGGGGGCAACCGCCCTGCACCGCAGTGCGATTGCGGCGGCCAGCGCGCCGACCTCGGTGCAGCGCGCGGCGCGTGACTGGTACGTCGGCTGGCCCGACGTCGCGGTGGTGGCGACGCGGGACAATCGTTCCCTGCTGCAGACCCTGCTTGCCGGCGGCGCGAATCCGAATGCGACCACCGCGGACGGTACGCCGGCCCTGACCGCGGCAACCTATAGCGGAAACCTTCCCGGTGTGGAGCAGCTGCTCGTCGCCGGGGCCCAGCCGGCGGCAGCCGACCGGCGCGGGCACTCGGCGCTGCTCGAGGCGGCGCTCAGTGGCCGCGAAGACATGGTGGCCGCGATGCTGTCCCACGGCGCATCCGCGGACGGGCGGCCCGAGGACCCGCAGCCGCCGATTGTCGCGGCCGCGCAGAGCGGGCACGCGGCGATCGTGCGCCGGCTGCTCGCGGCGCACGCGCACGTCGACGCCCGCGACCCCCAGGGCAGCAGTGCCCTGATCGTCGTTGCGCAGTCGGGCGAGGTGCAGTTGCTCGAGGAACTCCTCGCCGCAGGAGCGGCGCCCGAGGGAGTCGATAAGGCCGGGCGCACAGCCCTCTGGTACGCCGCGCGTAACGGACGCATGCAAGCGGCGCGCGCGCTGCTGCAGCACGGCGCGAACGCCGATCACCCCGACGCCAACGGCGTGACCGCTCTTGCGGCCGCGTGCAGCGCACGCGCCACGCCGAGTGTCGAACTGCTGTTGGGTCACGGTGTCAAGCTCGATGTGCGCACGGCACGCGGTGACACCGTGCTGCTGCTCGCCACCAGCGCCGATGCGACCGAGATCGTCGAGCGGCTGCTGGCGCACAAAGTCGACGTGGACGCCCAGAACGACTTCGGCGATACGGCGCTGATCATCGCCAGCCGCAATGGCAACCTGGCACTGGTGCAACGGCTGCTGGGCGCGGGAGCGAGTACGCGGCTGCGCAACAAGAATCGCGCCAGCGCTGCCGACGTGGCCCAGGCGCGCTCATTCGCGGCGGTGACTGCGCTGTTGAAGCAATCCTGAAGGCGCCGCCGGCGCGCTGCCGTGAGTGCTAGCCGCGCAGCCGCAGGCCACGCGGATCGTAGAGTGCCTCCAGACGCACCGTGGCCGTGCGCAGCTCACCGAGGATGTCGATGGTGAAGCGCTCGCCCTCGCGCGCCAGTGCGGCGGGTACGTAGCCGGCGGCGAGGCTCCGGTCGATGCAGTGTCCGAAGGCTCCGGAAGTGACATAGCCGACGGCGGCGCCGTCTTTCATGATGGACTCGTAGCCGACGGCCTCGGCATCCGCGTCTGCGACCTCCATGACCACAAAACGGCGCTTTGCACCGTGCGCGCGCTCGGTGAGTGCGGCTTCGCGCCCGGTGAAGGCCGCCTTGTCGAAGTCGACGAAGCGATCGAGACCGGTTTCGCCCGGTGTGTAATCGGGGCGGAAATCCTTGTTGAAGGAGCCGTAGGCCTTCTCCAGGCGCAGCGAGGACAGCGCACGTCCCCCGAAGTGCACGAGCCCCAGTCCCCGGCCGGCTTCCAAAAGCTCGTCGTAGAGTGTTTCGAAGTAGTCCGGTGTCGTCCACAGCTCGTAGCCAAGTTCTCCGGTAAAGCCGGCGCGCGTCAGGATGACCGGAGCGAAGCCTACCGCGGTGGAGGCGACGCTGAAGAGCTTGAACGCCGGCGCCGACAGGTCCATGCGCACCAGCGGCTGCAGCAGCTCGCGGGCGCGCGGGCCGGCGATCGAGAAACCGGCGAGCGTCGAGGCGGCGGACCGCACCTGCACATCCGCAGGCGGGTTTGAGTCCGCAAACCAGCGCAGGTGAAATTCCTCCGCGAACCCGGAGCCGACGATGAGGTAGCGGTCCTCGGCGAGACAGGCGATCGAGAGGTCGCCGATGATCCGGCCGGAGGGACTGAGCATGGGTGCAAGACCGAGGCGTCCGGGTCGCGGAATCCTGCAGGCGAAGACCTGATCGAGCCACGCGCGCGCGCCGCGGCCACTCACCTCGTACTTGCCGTAGTTGGTGGTCTCATAGAGTCCGACGCTCCGGCGCACCGCCTGGCACTCGGCGCGCACGATGGGAAAGGCCTCGGAGCGGCGATAGGTGGGAGTCTCGGTGGGCGCCATGCCGGCCGGGGCGAACCACAGCGCGTGTTCGAGGCCGAAGTTGGCGCCCATCACGGCGCCGGCGGCGCGCAGTCGCTGGTAGATGGGCGACCGGCGCACCGGGCGCGCGGCCGGAAGTTCTTCGTTGGGGTAGGCGAGCCGGAAGCGGCGGCCGTAGTTCTCCGGCACCTTGATGGAGGTGTACTTCGGCGTGGCGAACGCGCCGAAGCGCGCCACATCCATGGAAAGGATGTCCTGCCCCGGGTCGTTCTCGGCCAGCCAGCGCGAGAGCACCAGCCCGATGCCGCCGCCCTGGCTGAAACCGGCCATCACCGCGCAGGCCACCCAGTAGTTGCGCAGGCCGCGCACCGGTCCGACGAGCGGATTGCCATCGGGCGCGAAGGTGAAGGGACCGTTGACGGCCTTGCGGATGCCGACGCGGCCGAGCGCGGGGAAATGCTGGAACCCCACCTCGAAGTAGGGCGCGAGGCGCTCGAAATCCTCCGGCAGCAGCTGCATGGAGAAATCATCCGGCGTCTTCAGCGGCGACCAGACGATACCGTGCGGCTCGTAGGTGCCGATCAGACAGCCGCGCCGCTCCTGGCGCATGTAGATCTCACCCGCGTAGTCGGTGGTGTTCACCAGCTCCCGTTCGCGGCCGGCGAGCTCCGGGAGATCCTCGGTGATCAGGTAGTGGTGCTCCATGGCCAGCACCGGCAGTTCAATCCCGGCCAGGTGCCCCACCTCGCGGGCCCACAGTCCCGCGCAATTGATGACATGTTCGGCGTGCACGCTGCCCTTGTCGGTGTGCACCTCCCAGCTGCCATCGCGGCGCTGCTTGAGTTCCACGACGCGCGTGAAGCGCTCCAGCTCCGCGCCGAGTTTGCGCGCCGCCTTCACGTACGCCTGCGTGGTGCCGGACGGATCGCAGTGACCGCCATCGGCGCGCCACAGAGCGCCGATGAAATGTGAGGTGTCGATGAGCGGGTTGTACTCGAGCGCCTGCTCGAGACTGATCATCTCGGTTTCCATGCCGAGGTAGCGGGCGCGAGAACAGATGAGCTTCAGACTGTCGAGCTCGCCCGGGGTGGCCGCGAGCATCAGTCCGCCGTTGGGATGCAGGCCACAGGACTGGCCGGACAGTGCCTCGATTTCCCGGTACAGGTCGATCGTGTACTTCTGCAACCGGGAAATGTTCGCCTCGCCATTGAAGGTGTGCATGCCGCCGGCCGCGTGCCAGGTCGAACCTGAGGTGAGCTCGCTCTTCTCCAGCAGCACGACATCGGTCCAGCCGATCTTGGCAAGGTGATACAGCACGCTGGCGCCGACCACGCCACCCCCAATGACCACGGCACGCGCAGAAGACTTCATAGCGATGGCGATCCTTCTCCACAGAGCTCGTTCAATGAAACTTTCGGCCGCAGGGCCAGCCCGAAGGGCGCGGCGCTGGCGGCAAGCCACTCGCCGACATGCTGTGCAGTGCTCGCGGGCGTCAGCAGCAGCATGCCGGCGGGCACTGCGGCGAGGACCACCGACACCTGCGCCATGATAGTGGCGGCGGCGTGCCCGATCTGAAAAACCTCCGGCGCCAGATGCAGACGGCAGCCGCGGCTGAGTACTTCGCGCGCCCGCGGCCCCCCAAGGAGGAAGGACGTGAGTGCCGAGGACAGCTCCACCACCGCCCCCTGGCCCGCGCACGCCCGCGTCCAGCGCTCGGCGGCCACGCCCGGAGCCGCCCGCGGGGACATCAGCAGCCAGCGGCCTGGACGTGTGCTGAGGGCCAGCTGTTCCGGGGTGGCTACGCAGCGCCCGACTGCAGGCAGATCGAGGCCCGAAACGCGGCGACGGGCATCCGCGCTCCCGACGACGTAGGTGCTCAGTTCCACGATATCTGCCGGCCAGACGGCGAGGGTGACGCCGCGGGGGGGCGCGCCCGCAGCCGTCGTGTCAGGCGCGGACACGCAGGTTCTCCGGATCGACCATGTGAGGGGTGACCAATTCGAGCTCGGTGCGTTCGGCATGCACGGGCGCAGCGCCGTTCAGGCGCGTGCCGATGCGGGATCGGCCGGCGGCGACCAGTGCAAGCCCCACCCAGCCTTCCAGTTCGACCGAGGGCGTGCAGGAGGTGACATAGCCGAGACTGACGTTCGGCTGAGCGGGGCTCACCAGCTGGGTGCCGTTGCGCAGGCGCCGCGTGCGATCCACGGGTCGCACGCCCACCAGCTGCAGGCGGTCCGCCGCTTTCAGCCCGGGCCTCTCGGTCAGGGCACGACCAATGAAGTCCCCCTGTTTTTTCAGCAGTCGCTGGTATCCGAGGTCCGCGGCGCTGGTGTTGCCGTTTAGTTCCGCCGTGGTCACGTGACCCTTCTCGATTCGCAGCGTGTTTAAGGCATCCAGTCCGTAGGGGCGGATGCCGAGCGGCTCTCCGGCCTCGAGAACTTCAGTCCAGGCCGTCAGCGCGTGCCGTGCGGGCACGGCAAGCTCGTAGGCGAGTTCACCGGAGAAGGAGATGCGGAACAATCGTCCCGGCACCCCGGCGACCGTGACTGCGGCGGCTGCCATGAAGGGGAAACTCTCATTGGCCAGATCCGTCTGCGGCAATGCGGCGGCGAGCACATCGCGTGCACGCGGTCCGGCAATCGCGAACTGGGCCCACTGGTCCGTCACGTCGCTGAGATTGACGCGCAGGTCCGGGCAGTTGGCCTGCAGCTGGAACTCCAGGTGCTCCAGCACCGCGCCCGCATTGGCGGTGGTGGTGGTGATCAGGTAATGCTCGGGTGCCAGGCGCGAGGTCGTGCCGTCGTCGAACAGCATGCCGTCCTCGCGCAGCATGATCCCGTAGCGCGCGCGGCCGACCGGCAGGGTCGAGAAGGTGTTCGCGTAGATGAAGTCGAGGAAGGCCGCGGCATCCGGACCCTGCACGTCGATCTTGCCGAGCGTCGAGACGTCGGTCACGCCCACCTGGGCACGCACCGCGCGTGCCTCCTCGAGCACCGCGTCCCAGCTGGCCTGGCGCGCGTAGACGAGCGGGCGCAGCCACAGCCCCGTCGAGACGAAGGTCGCGCCGGCAGCCTCATGCCATTCGTGCAGAGGCAGGCGGCGCTTGGGCCTGAAATGCTGGCGCACCTCGGCGCCAGCCAGCGCCGCGAACGGCACGCCCGCCGCGTAGGGCCGCGGCTTCGGCAGACCGACCTGTGCGGCCGAGACGCCGCGCGCCTGCGCGAGGATGGCACTGCCGGTCAGCCCACCGATGCGCCCCTGATCGGTGGCCATGCTGTGGGTCGTGTAGCGCTTCATGTGCTCGACGTGCTCGTAGCCTTCACGGTGTGCCAGGCGCACGTCCGCCGCGGTGACATCGTTCTGCAGGTCCACGAAGGCCTTGCCGGAGCCGCGCACCTCCCACAGCGGCAGCAGTGGTGCGTGCTGCGGATCCGGCGGCGTGGGCCCGCATTCCGCCGCCAGCGCGCGCCCGAGTTGCGCTGCAATGAGTGCCGCCGCCTGCACACCATCGGCGGCCGCGGCCGCAAGGCCGAACACCCCGCGTGCCGCACCGGCGGTGGCACCGGTGCTCACGGGCAGCTCGGCGGCAAAGGCGGCAATGTCCTCACGCCACGCGCCCTGGGCACCCGCCTGGAGCGCGAGCGCCGTGGCCGGCGAGTAGCCTCCCGAGATCAGCAGGCCATCGCAGGGGAGCGTTCGGCGGTCGCGACCGTCGTGCCGGGCCACCCTCACGCCCCGGACGGCATCCCGACCCTCGACCCCCTCGACGACCGAGGCAGGAAAGACTTCGATGCCCAGCGCGCGGGCACGTTCCGCGGCCGGGGAGTCCTCGCGCACATCGACCGCGGCGGCGCCGCGGATGCCCGCGGCGTGCAGCGCAAAGAGAGCCTCGTAGGCCTCGTCACTGTTGGCGAACAGCGCCGGCTTATCGGCGACTGCAACGCCGTAGCGGCGCAGATAGCCGAGGGCCGCACCGGCGAGCATCACTCCCGGGACGTCGTTGCCGCTGAAGGCCACGAGTCGCTCGGTCGCCCCGGTGGCGATGAGCACGCGCTGGGCGCGGATGACGTGCAGCCGCTCGCGCAGACCGCCGAACCGCAGTGACTCCTGCGGGGCGAGGGTCTCCAGAGCGCCGAACACGCCGTGCCCGTAGGCGCCGAGCACCGCGGTGCGCGTAAGCCAGCGCAGCTGTGGCAGTGATGCAAGTCCAGCGCAGGCGTCCTCACGCCACGCACGCCAGCGCTCATCGAGCAACGTGCCGCCACCCAGCACGACGTCCTGCTCGGCCAGCAGCACCCGCGCGCCGGCCGCCCCGAGCGCGCGGGCGGCGCTGAGCCCGGCCGCGCCGCTGCCGATCACCAGCACGTCGGTGTGCAGATGCACGGTTTCCGCGGGTGTGGCATGCGCGCCGACGACCGCCCCGAGGCGGCCCAGGCCCGCCGCCCGCCGGATCAGCGGCTCGTAGACCTTCTCCCATGCCCACCCGGGGGCCATGAAGGTCTTGTAGTAGAACCCCGCCGGCAGGAAGCGGCTGAGCAAGTCATTCAGCGCGAGCAGGTCAAAGCGCAGCGACGGCCAGCGGTTTTGGCTCTCGGCGCTCAGGCCCTCGTAGAGCGGCAGCGTCGTGGCCAGCACGTTCGGCTCGCGCCCCCCCGCAGCGAGCACGTCGACCAATGCGCAGGGCTCCTCCGGGCCGCAGGTGACGGCGCCGCGCGGGCGGTGGTACTTGAAGCTGCGGCCGAGGAGGCGCACTCCGTTGGCGAGCAGCGCAGAGGCCAGGGTGTCGCCGTCGAGACCCCGCAGCGCGCGCCCGTCGAAGGTGAAATTCACCGTGCGGCCGGGATCGGTGAGCCGGCCGCTCGTGATGCGACACGGTCCGCTCATGCGCCCCCGTCCTCGCCGGGCACAGAGGGATGCTCCTGGGCGCCGCTGACGCTGCGGATCTCGTGCGTCAGCGTATGGCGCACGACCTTGAGGAGCTTGCGACAGCCGCCGACGTGCAGCCACCATTCGAGGTGCCAGCCGAGCGGGTTGTCGCGCGCGTAGACGTAGCGGACGAACTCCTCGAGCCCGGCATTGGCGTGCGGCCGCACCTGCGTCGCATCCCCGCGATAGCGGAACTCGGTCTCATCGCGCTCACCGCACCAGGGACAATTGATTCGCAGCATCGGGGCGCGCGCTCAGTGTGCGAAGGGGAACGGGCCGGCACCGCGCTCATCGATCGTGCGACCCTCGGCGAAGCGGGCCAGATCCAGGTGCGCCGCCACCGGGTGTGGTGTGCCGGTGGCGATCAGGTGTGCGGTCGTGAAGCCGCCGGCGGGGATGGCCTTGAAGCCGCCGTAGCACCAGCCGCCGTTGAGGATGAGTCCCGCGAGCGGGGTGTGCGAGATGATCGGCGAGCCATCCATGCTCATATCCATGATGCCGCCCCACTGGCGCAGGACTTTCACGCGCGCCAGACCCGGAAGCAGCGTCACGGCGGCCGCGGCGACCTCTTCGGCCATCGGCAGGGTGCCGCGCTGCCCGTAGGTGTTGTAACCGTCGATGCCGCCGCCGAACACCAGGCCGCCCTTGTCGGACTGGCTGACGTAAAAATGCCCCGCACCGTAGGTAAGCACGACGTCGAGCACCGGCTTGATGGCCTCGCTGACGAAGGCCTGCAGCACGTGGCTCTCGATCGGCAGCGTGAGGCCGGCCATGCGCGCGAGCTGCGAGGAGTGACCGGCGACGGCCAGACAGATCGTCTCGGCGCGGATGGGGCCGCGCGAGGTCTCGACGCCGGTGACCCGGCCGCCGCTGCGCGTGATGCCGGTGACCTCGCAGTGCTCGACGATGTCGACACCGCGCGCGGAGGCCGCGCGCGCGTAGCCCCAGGCTACCGCATCATGACGCACCGTCCCGCCGCGGCGCTGCAGGAAGCCGCCGAGCACCGGGTAGCGCCCGTTGTACAGATCCACCAGCGGCACGAGTTCCTGCACCTCGGCGGGCGTGACGGCCTCCGCGTCCACGCCCAGCAGGCGCATCTGATTGGCGCGGCGCGTGAACAGATCGCGCTGTGCCTCGGTATGAAAGAGGTTGAGCGTGCCGCGCTGGCTCACCATCGCGTTGAAATTGAGCGTGCGCTCCAGGCGTTCCCACAGCTGCAGCGAGAACTCGTAGAAGCGGATGTTGGCGGGTTGAAAATAGTTGGAACGGATGATGGTGGTATTGCGTCCCACGTTCCCCAGCCCGATCGGTCCCTTCTCGAGGACGGCGACGTCCGTGATGCCGTGCTCGCGCGCCAGATAGTACGCAGTCGCCAGCCCGTGACCGCCGCCGCCGACGATCACCACCCGATAGGAGTCCCTGGGGACAGCCTTGGCCCACGCGCGCCGCCAGCCGCGCTGCCCGCGCAGGCCTTCGGCGAAGAGTCGCAGGGCGGAATAGCGGCCGCTCGAGGGCCGGGGCTCAGCCGTCACAGGCGGCGACGTCGACGGAGGATCCATGTGCCGCGCATCATAAAGCGCAGGACCCCGCAGTACACGTCGGCGGCCTGGGGGCTGCCGGTGCGCTTGACGCCGCGGGCAACAACCGACAACGTGGACTTGCGCCGCCGCCGCCGGCAGGTGGGCGTGTGGCGCCAGCGCTTGAACGCGCCCGACCTCGTGCTTGTATCGGCGGCGCCTCGGAAAGGAGGGCATCGTTGTCCAGGACCCTGCAGGCGCTGTGCGTACTGATCGTGCTGGCGCTGGCGCTGCGCCAGCAGCGCCGGCGAACGTCGTGGTCTCCTCCAAGCTCTCCAGCGAATCGGCGATGCTCGGGCAGATGATCCGCCTGCTGCTGAATGCCCACGGCGTGCCGACCGTGGATCGCACCCGTATCGGAGCGACCCCGGTGGTGCGCAAGGCGCTGCTCACCGGGGAGATCGACCTGTACGTTGAGTACACCGGCAATGCGGGGTTCTTCTTCAATGACGCTGCCAACCCGGCATGGAAGGATTTGCAGCAGGGCTATGAGCTTGGCGCACGGCTCGACTATGCCGCCAACCGCATCGTCTGGCTCACGCCGGCGCCGGCAAGCAACGCCTGGGCGCTCGCGATCCGCCGCGACGTCGCACAGGCGAATCACCTGAAGACCATGAGTGATTTCGGCCGGTGGGTCGCCGGCGGCGGCCCGGTGGTGCTCGCCTGCTCGGCGGAATTCGCCAACGCCGGCACGCTGCGCTCGCTGGAGAAAACCTACGGCTTTCGGCTGCGCTCGGACCAGAAGATCGTGCTGGCGGGCGGGGAAACTTCCGCCACGATCGGCGCGGCCGCAGCGCGCACCAACGGCGTCAATACCGCGATGGTGTATGGTACCGACGGCGGCATCGTCGCCGCGGACCTTGTGGTGCTCGAGGACGACCGCCACGCGCAGCCGGTGTATGCCCCGGTGCCCCTGATCCGCGAGGCGACGCTCAAGGCGAATCCGCAGATCGCCGCGATCGTAAGGCCGCTCATGGAGAGCTTTACGACGTCCTCGCTGCAGAAGCTTAACGAGCGCGTGCAGATCAACGGCGAGTCCGACCAGGAGGTCGCCGCGCAGTACCTGCGCGCCAAGGGTTTTCTGCAGTAGGCCACGCGCGTGCTGGAAAGCGTTCAACCGCAAGCTCCGCCGAGTGCCAGCGCCGCCGCCTGGGCGTCGCGCATCGACCGGCTGGGGGCGCTGCTGACGCTCGTGGGTGCCGCCGCCGTGCTGTGGCTGCCGTTCGTGGTCGTCAAGGCCAATCGCATCGTGCCCGGCGAACCGCGCGGACTGTGGGAGGCGCTGCCGGCAATCGGCGCTGGCGGCTGTACGGTGCTGCTGCTGGTCACGGCGCTCGTGGCCGTGCTGGTGGGCAACGCGCGCACCCGTCTGGGCGTGGCGCTCGCGGGCCTCGTGACGGTTTCACTCGCGGTGGCGGCCGCCGCGAGCGCGCTTACGCCCCCGGGCAACCGCGTGATCCGGGTTGCCGCCGGCGCCGGATTCTGGGTGCTGCTGGTGTGCCTGGGACTTCTGTGCACCGATGCGATCACGCGTCTGCGGCCCGCTCCGGCACGGCGGGTACTCATGCTGCTCGTCTTTCTGCTCGCCAGCGTTCTCGCCCTGGCCTCCGGCTACTTTGACCAGCTCTCGGTGATGCGCGAGTACGCCGTGAATGCCGAACGCTTCGCCGCCGAGCTGCGCCAGCACAGCCTGCTCGCGCTCGGCTCGCTCGGCGCGGCGGTGATCGCCGGCCTGCCGCTGGGGATCCTGTGCCACCGGGTGCCGCGTCTGCGCGAGGGCATTCTCGGCACGCTCAACGTGATCCAGACGATTCCGGCGATTGCGCTGTTCGGCATCATGATGGCGCCGCTGGGGGCACTGGCGGCCGCGGTGCCGCTCGCCCAGCGGCTCGGCATCCGCGGCATCGGCGCCGCTCCGGCGGCCGTGGCACTGTTTCTGTACTCGCTCCTGCCCATCGTTGCGAACACCGTGCTGGGACTGAAGCGCGTGTCGCACGCCGCGGTCGACGCCGCGCGCGGCATGGGCATGACCAACGCCCAGGTGCTGTGGCGTATCGAGCTGCCGCTGGCGCTGCCAGTCATCCTCACGGGCATCCGCGTTGTCCTGGTGCAGAACATCGGCATGGTGACCGTGGCGGCACTGATCGGTGGCGGCGGCCTTGGGACCTTCGTATTTCAAGGGATCGGACAGACCGCGATCGATCTGGTGCTGCTCGGGGCGATTCCGATCGTCGTGATGGCCTTCTCGGCGGCGGTGCTGCTGGATGCGCTGGTCGAGGTCCTGGACCGGGCCAAACGATGATTACGATCGAGAATCTCACCAAGCAGTATGGTGCGACCAACGCCGTGGACGACGTGTCCATGCAGATCGCGGGCAACTCGATCACCGTGATCGTCGGCACGTCCGGCTCGGGCAAGTCGACCCTGCTGCGCATGATCAACCGCCTGATCGAGCCGAGCGCCGGTCGCGTCCTCATCGAGGGCAAGGACACGCGCAGCGAGCCGGCGCATCTGCTGCGGCGGCGCATCGGCTATGCCATCCAGGGGCACGGGCTGTTTCCGCATCGCACGGTCGAGGAGAACATCGCGACCGTGCCGAAGCTGCTGCGCTGGAGCGCGCAGCGCGTGCGCGACCGGGTCGAGGAGCTGCTGCAGGTCTTTCAGCTGGATCCGGCCCAGTACGCGCGCGCCTTTCCCCACCAGCTCTCCGGCGGCCAGCAGCAGCGCGTCGGGGTGGCGCGGGCACTCGCGGCCGAGCCCGCCGTGCTGCTGATGGACGAGCCGTTCGGCGCGCTCGATCCGATCATCCGCGCCAAGGCTCAGGAGGACCTGCTTGCCATCCAGCGGCGCTTCGGCACGACCGTGGTGCTCGTCACCCACGACATGGATGAGGCCTTCCACCTCGGGGAGCGCGTGGCCGTGATGAGTCAGGGGCGGCTGCTGCAGTACGACCGGCCGGCGGTGCTGCTCACGCGGCCCGCGGACCCCTTCGTGTCGCGCATGACGGGGCTCGCCGACCGGGCCATGCGACTGCTGTCGCTGACGACGGCGGGCGAGCTGGCGAGCGCCGGTGAGAGCACCGGGCCGCGCGTCGCAGCCAGCGCGTCCCTGCGCGAAGTGCTCTCGGAGCTGCTCTGGAGCGGGGCGCAATCGGCGCTCGTCGTGGAGGCGGACGGCGCGGTGCGCGGTCAGCTGAGCCTCGAGGCGATCCTCGCGCATGGCAGGCCGCGCTGATGCGCGCGGCCACGCTGCTGCGGGCCAGTGCCGCGGTGCTCCTCGTCAGCTTCCTCCTCGTGCCGCAGAAATTCGCGCCGCTGTTCGCGCCGCTCACGCAGTACGGAGCGCCGCCGATCTACGATCAGGGAAACCTGCTGTCACTCGCGCTGGCGCACCTGGGGACGGTGTGCCTGGCCGCCGCGGCGAGCACGCTCGTGGCCGTCGGGCTGGGGATCCTCGTCACCCGTCCGAGCGGTCGCGAATTTCTGCCGCTGTCGCGCACGCTGGTGAATATCGGGCAGACGTTTCCGCCGGTGGCGGTACTCGCCGTGACGGTGCCCCTGGTCGGCTTCGGGGAGAAGCCGACCCTGATTGCGCTCTTCGCCTACGGATTGCTGCCGATCTTCGAAAACACGATCGTGGCGCTGCAGACCACGCCGCCGGCGGTGCTGGAGGCGGCCACCGGGATGGGCATGAGTGCGTGGCAGCGTCTCCACTCAGTCGAGCTTCCATTGGCTATGCCGTTGATTCTTGAGGGAATCCGCCTGTCTCTGGTCATCAACGTCGGGACGGCGACCATCGGGTCCACGGTGGCCGCCAAGGGCCTCGGCGAGGTGATCATCGCCGGGCTGCTGTCCAATAACACCGCCTTTGTCCTGCAGGGCGGGCTGGTGACCGCACTCATGGCGGTGCTGCTGTACGACGCCATGGCGGCCTTTGAACGCCGGGTGTGCCGCACGGTGCGCGTTGACTGAGACGGACTCCTCGGAAAGTACGTAGCCGCGGGACAGCGGGAACGCAAACTGGCTAGAATCGATCTACCGATGAATTTCCGCGCTCGCGGGCAGCAGGTGGACACCTCAGCCCCTTAAGGCTCGCGCCGCGCGACCCGGGGGATTTTCCACCGACATGACGACTCTTGAGTTCACAAGTCCGACGGCAGCCGCCAATGCCGCTGCGGTGACGGTGCGCAGCGCGCGTCGTGCGCTGGAAATGCCGACCCTGCTGCTGGTGCTGGCCGTGTACGCGGCGTGGATGGCCGTCACCTTCCAGTACGGCCACTGGTCACTGTGGCTTCTTGCCCCGGTGGGAACCCTCGTCATCTCGCTCCATAGCTCACTGCAGCATGAGATCGTGCACGGACACCCGACGCGCTGGTACGCCGTGAACCGCCTGCTCGGCATCGTGCCGCTGTCGCTGTGGTTACCCTACGATCGCTACCGCACGCTGCACCGCATCCACCACGTCGATGTGCGCCTGACCGATCCGCTCGATGACCCGGAGTCCTTCTACTGGTGCCCGGATGAATGGCAGCGGCTGAGCTGGCTGAGCAAGACGCTGCTGCGCGTGCAGCAGACGCTCGCCGGTCGCGTGCTGGTCGGCGCGCTGTGGCGCATCGGTGCCTTCCTCTACGCCGAGGCGCGCGCCGTGCGTCGCGGCCAGAAGGGCGTGGGCGCCGTGTGGCTCGAACACCTGCTGTGGTGCATCCCGGTCGTCGTGTGGATCAAGTGGGTCTGCGGCATGCCGCTTTGGATCTACTTCCTTGCACTCGCGGTGCCGGCGAACGCCATCCAGCTGATTCGTTCCTTCGCCGAGCACCGCGCGCGGCCGGAAGTGCCGGCGCGCGTCGCGATCGTGGAGGATTCCTGGATCCTGGGCCCGCTGTTCCTGTTCAACAATCTGCATTCCCTGCACCACGAGTCACCGCTCGTGCCGTGGTACGAGTATCCGGCGCGCTACCGCGTGATCCGGGAGCGGCTGATCGCCGAGAACGGCGGCCTGGTGTACCGCACCTACTTTGAAGTGGCGCGGCTCTACCTGTTTCGCGCCCACGACGTGCTCGTGCATCCCACGGGGCGCGTGCCGGCCGGGGCTGCCTAAAGCAGCCGCTACGCGGGTAGCGCGTAGCCCGCCGCGCGCGCTTCCTGGTCCCAGCGCAGCAGCACGTCGTAGCGGGCGGCATCGACGGCGGCGAATCCCGCGAGCAGCAGCACCTGCGCCAGCGCGGCAAACCAGGGTCGCTCAGCGGCCATCACGAACGCTGCCTGCAGCCGCTGCACCAGTTCCGCTGGCGCTGCCGCGGCGGCGACGAATGCGGGTATCGGGGTGAGCGGTGTCGAAGTCAGTACGCGCACGCCCCGCGTCAGTTCGGGGGCATGGCGGGCGATCAGCAGGTGCCAGTAGGCATCGAGCGGCCCGACGTCGATGCGCCCGTCGCGCACGGCGTCGAGCACGTTGCGCGCGGTCACGAGTTCGCCCTGCATGTGCCCGTAGAGCCGCGGGCGGGCGGGCGTGCGGTAGCGCAGCAGTTCGTGCCGGAACGCATTGAAGCCGGACTGCGAATGGCTCACCGTCCAGCCGGCGCGACCGCCAAAGGTGTCCGCCAGCGTTCGGTAAGGGGCATCCGCGCGCACGATGAGATCGGTGCGGTACACGGCCTGGCCGCCCGCCCAGGGGGCGCTCGGGATCGGCGCGGCGAGCGGGATCACCGGCGCCAGCCCGAGGGCCACCGGATAGCCGCACATGAAGACGGCGCCGAGGTCGGCGCGCGCCCACAGCCGCTCGAGCGGCTGCGGCGCAGGGTAGGGAAGGTAATCCAGCGCCACGCCGGCTTCGGCGGCGACCTGCCGCAGCAGCTCGCGCCATGCGCTCTCCACGGTGGGCGTCACCGCGTACATGCGGGCATTGCTGATCCACTGGCTCACGGGCGGTAACCGCAGTATCGGGCTCGGCGGCTCAGGCGGGGACCGACAGCGCGGCCGCGCGCCGCGCCACGTATTCCGCGATCGCCTCCTTCACCGCAGGGTCAAGCGCGGGCGGGGTGTACTCGGCGAGCATCTTCTTCCAGATGCCCGTAGCCCGCTCGGTGGCGTTGCGCGAGCCCGCGTCGCGCCAGTTCTCGAAGTTGGACCAGTCCGAGAGCAGCGGCCGGTAGAAAGCGGACTCGTAGCGGGCGAGCGTATGGCTCGAACCGAAGAAGTGGCCGCCGGCGGCGGTGTCCTTGATGGCCTGCACCGCGAGATCGTCGTCGCTGAAGCTTACGGGCTTGAGAATCTCGGCCCAGTTGCGCAGCAGTTCGGCGTCGACCACGATCTTCTCGAGCGAGGCGGACAGGCCGCCCTCGAGCCACCCGGCGGCGTGATTGATCAGGTGGCTGCTGCTGAGGATCGCCGCCTGCAGGGAGAACGCGGTCTCGTAGGTCGACTGGGCATCGACCACCGGCGAGGCATTGACGGCGCTGGTGCGCACCGGAAGCTTCAGGCGCCGGCCCAGTTGCGCGGTCGCAATGACCGCGTGCACGTACTCGGGGGTGCCAAAGGCGGGGGAGCCGGTGCGCATGTCTACATTGGAGGTGAAGCCGCCCATCACGCACGGCGTCCCGGGGCGCACCAGCTGGCACAGCGTCACGACGGCGAGCGCCTCGGCGGTCTGCTGCACCAGGGCGCCCGCGAGCGTGACCGGCGCCATCGCGCCCATGAGCGTGAAGGGCGTGATGACCACGCACTGCCCGTGGCGCGCCATCACCATGATGTTGTCGAGGATCTCCTCGTCCACCCGGCGCGGCGAGTTGACGTTCGTCACCGTCATCAGCGTCGGCCGCTCGGCGAGCTGTTGCACGCTGCAGCCGTGCTCGATGGCCGACATCGCGATCGCATCCTCGGCCTGGATCCCGCCGATGCCGCGCGCCGCCCAGACGATGTCGGCACACTCGATGTGCGCCTGGTAGGTCGACAGGTGCCGTATCGCCACCGGTACGTCCACCGGCTCGACCACGATGCCGCCCTGCCAGTGCAGCACGCCGAGCGCGTGAGTGAGCTTGAGGATGTTGCGGAAGGCCTCGAGGTCGCCGTAGCGGCGACCGCCCTCCCGGTCGGTGATGTTCGGCGCGCCGTTGACGGGCCCGAAATTGACTACGTTGTCCCCCACGTGCAGATCACGGGCGGGATTGCGCGCGTGCAGCACGAAGCGCGCGGGCGCGAAGGCCAGCTGCGCCTGCACGATGTCGCGCCCGATTCTCACCAGCTGCGTCTGCTCGTCGACCTGCGCACCGGCGCGGCGCAACACCTCGCGCGCCGCGGTGCTGCGCATCTCCAGTCCGGCTTCCTCCAGGATCTGGAACGCCGCGGCCAGGATGCGCTCCACCTGCTCGGCGTCCAGTACCTCGAGCGGTGCCCAGGGATTGGTCAGCCGCGGCAGCGGCGCGAACGAAGGTCCGATGTTGCGCGGCGCGCGTGCGCGTTCACGGCGCCGCGAAGGGGAGGGAGCATCGGTCATGGCCTGAATATGCAGCCGAGCCAAGGGGCTGCACGATGCTACGGAGAGCCGGCGCGCTTGTCGAATGGGCATTCCGGAGCGCAGGCGGGCGGCTACCGCCTGGCCCGGCACCCCCGCACGCTGCGGCGCTGCGGGTGGCGGCGGGGGGGAGGGTGGCGACGGCGGCGCCGCGGCGCTGGCATCGGCGGCGCGCTCGGCCTCGTTACGCAGCGAGCTGTTGCTCTGGGTCACCTGAGTGGCGGCCTGCTGTTCCTGCCCTGCCGTGGCGCGTGCACTGGCGAGGTCGGCGTCTACGGCGGCCGATTCTGCCTCGGCCCGGGCTTCATTGAACTTGCGCGTGTCATAGTCGCGCTGCGCCGTAGCCAGTTCATCATGCGCGCGCTGCAGATCGGCGGCCGCATAGCGTTGCGCGTTGGACTTGTCGGCCTGACTGACCAGTGCCTCGGCGCGCGCCATCTCCTCGCGCGGGGCGGGGCCTTCGCTGGCGCACCCTCCGAGCCACGCGCACGCGAGAGCGGCGAGCGGCAGCAGGGTAGTTCGTGGTGACATGGCGTTTTCCCGTGGTGGAAAATGAAGGGCACCATGATGGCGTCGCCGCAACAGCGCCTGTGTCAGAGCATGTCGCTCCCGCGCGCGGAGGTGGCTGGGATGCCCGTCGGCAAACCTCTGACCGGCGCGCTGCACCCGCGCAGCCGCGGCCTTGGGGCAGCTGTTGCGGGTGCCCTACAATGAAGCCCTCGTAATCCGGGGTGAGGCGCGGAGGCGCCATGCAATGCACGGCCACTTTCGACTGCAGCCGCAAGAGGTGGAGGCGTTTCGCGCCGACGGCGCAGTCGTGCTGCGCGGGCTGCTGCGGGCCGCCGAAGTCGAAAGTCTGCGTGCCGGGATCGATGCGAACCTCGCGCAACCCAGCCCGCGTGCCAAGGTGGCGAGCAGTCCGCAGGATCCGGGCTGGTTCCTCGAGGACTTCTGCTGCTGGCAAGAGAACGAGCTCTACCGCAGATTCATTTTCGAATCAGCGCTCGGCGAGGTCGCAGCGGCGCTCATGGGCAGCCGCGAAGCACGGCTGTATCACGATCACATGCTCACCAAGGAACCCGGTACCCGCGCGCGTACGCCCTGGCACCAGGACCAGCCGTACTACAACATCGAGGGCAAGCAGAACTGCAGCTTCTGGATTCCGGTGGACCCGGTGCGCCGCGAGTCCACGCTGGAGCTGGTCGCCGGCTCGCACCGGGGGGCGTGGCTCATGCCGCGCTCGTTCATGGATGCGCAGGCGAAGTGGTTTCCCGAAGGCACGCTCGCTGACCTGCCGGACATCGACGCGCAGCGGGACCGGTACCGCATCCTCGGCTGGGCGCTCGAGCCCGGGGATGCCGTGTGCTTTCACATGCTCACGTTGCATGCCACTGCGGGGGTCGGCGCGGACCGGCGGCGGCGCGTGTTCTCGGTGCGCGTCATCGGCGATGACGTGCGCCACGCACCGCGGCGGTGGCAAACCTCGCCGGAGTTCCCTGGACTCGCGCAGCAGCTGGCGCCGGGGGCGCCGCTGAAGCATCCGCTGTTCCCGCTACTGTGGCCGTCAGCCCGGGTGGATTGAGCGCGGCGCCGCCGGCGTCGTCGCAATGACTTTCACGGCCTGACCGGCGGCAAGCCGCTCGGCGCCGCGCACCACCAGCTTATCGCCGGGGGCGAGCGGCCCGCGCACCTCGACGGAGTCGGCCATGCCGAGCCCCGGGATCACATCGAGCTGCTCGACGGTGTTGGCGCGGGTGACGCGCAGCACATAGGAATGGTTCTGGCGGATGACGAGCGCATCGCGCGGCACGGTGACCGCGATGCGTTCGGAGGTTGCCGGCAGGCCGACCTCGACCGGTGTGCCGACGAGTGCGGCGCTGTCACTCAGGACGACCCGCACCTCGAACTGGCGCGAGCGGTCATCCCCGACCGGTACCACGGTACGCACCGTACCGCGCTTCTCGCTGCCGTGATCGCGCACGCTGACGGTCTGACCCGGGCGCACGTTGGCGGCCAGATCGAGCGCGGCCGTCGCGCGCGCTTCGACGTCGCTGATGTTGACGAGTCGCACGGTCGCTGCGCCCATCTGCACGAACTCGCCCCTCTGGATGAAGCGTTCAGTGACGACCCCGGGAAAGGGGGCGCGAATCACCGATTGGTCGATCTCGTACTGGGCCTCGCGCAGCTGCGCGTCGGCGCGCGCGACATCGTCGCCGGAAACGTCGCGCTGCGCCTTGGCATCGTCCAGCTGGCTGACGCTCAGCGCCTGCGTGGCGGCCAGGCGGTTGAAACGCTCGAGCTGCGAGCTGGCGACCTCGTGCTGCGCGCGTGCCCGCGCCACCTGGGCGCGCAAGTCCTCGAGCCGCAGCCGCGACATGGTGTCATCCAGGCGCGCGAGCGGCTCGCCCTGCCTGACTTGCGTACCGACCTCGGCGATCCAGGTGACGCGAGCGGCGATGACGCTGGCGATGCGGGCATCCGCGCGGCTGACGATCGAGCCCGGGATCCAGCTGGCGGCCGTCACGGGCCGTACACTCACGGTGGCGACTTCCACGACGACGCCCTCGGTGGCCGGCGGCGCGCTGCGGGCGCTCAGTCCTGCGCCGGCGAGTAACACGCCCAGGGCGATGGGCAGCAGCGTATGGCCGCCGGGGCGCAGGCGGGCGCTCATGACTGCGGCACCGCGGCGGCCGGCGATGCGAGCTGGGCGTGCTTGCCGAGCGGCTGCAGCAGCCGCATGAGCGAGGGAATCAGCACGAGGCTGAAGACCAGGCTGATCACCACGCCACCGATATTGACGGCCGCGAGGCCGCGGTAGATGACGCTGCCGGGACCCGGATTGATGGCCATCGGCAGCGCACCCAGCGCCCCGGTCAGAGTGCTCGCGAGGATCGCGCGCAGGCGCTGCTGCAGCCCGGCGCGAATGCCCGCCTCAAGGCTGCCACCCTCAACCTCGACGCTGCGCACGGCCGCCACCAGCAGGATCGCGTGATTGATGATGACGCCAATCATCATCACGAACCCGATCATGGACAGCAGGTCGAGCGCCTGAAACTTGATCAGATCAAGCAGGCGCAGGCCCAGCACCCCGCCGACGAGCGCCAGCGGCACGGTCAGCAGCACGATGAGGCTGTCGCGCAGGGAGCGAAACAGCACCGTCATGAGCAGCAGCAGCACGATGAGGGCCATGGCGAATACGCGACTCATGGTGCTCAGTGTCTGGCTGAGGTTATCGGCACTGCCGGCGAGCCGCAGCGAGCCATCCGGCGGCAGCTGTGCGCGTAAGGCGGGCAGCACCTGGGTGTCGATGCTGTGCAGCACGTTCTCCAGCGACAGCGACGCCGGCGGGTCGACGGTGAGCGTGACCGTGCGCCGGTGGTTGAGGCGGCGGATCCCGGGCGGCCCGAGCACCGTCGACAGCTGCACCAGGTCCCCGAGCCGCACGGTGAGGCCCGTAGGGGTCACGAGCGGCGCATCGGCCAGTTCCTCCGGCGTCACGCCCTCGTTGGACCGCAGAATGATGGGGAGCCGCGACTTGCCGTCGAAATATTCCCCGAGCCAGGCACCCTCACCGACGGTGCGCACGATGGTGCCAACCGTGGCCCGATCCCAGCCGAGCTCCGCGATGCGCCGGTCATCCGGGATCGCATGCAACTCAAGATCGGCATCCTCGGGATTCGGGAAGCTGAGCACCGTGGCGCCCGGGAACACCTTCTCGAGCAGCGCGCGTCCCGAGAGCGCGACCTGATAGAGCGCCGCGGTGTTTTCGCTCTGCAGGTGAATGCCGACCGAACGCGCCGAGCCGCCGATGCCACCGAACAGCTCCCCTTCGGTGGTAAAGACACGGGTATCCGGCAGTCCCGCGGTGACCGCGTCGCGGATGAGCCGCTCGAGATCACCGATACGCTTCTCATCGACGACGCGCGCGCCAATCGTGCCGCCGCCGGGCCAGGTCAGGATGTACCAGTTCTTCAGGCGCGGCTCGCGCTCACCGCGCATATACGGAGCCATGCGCTCGAGCATCGGAGGCAGCAGTTCGCGATTGACCGCCTCCGGGCTCATGCCGGGCGGAAACTCGAAGAATGAATCAATTGCCGCGCGCTTGACCGGAGGCAGGTAATCGAGCGGCGGCAGCAGCCACCAGCTCAGCAGCAGCGGGCCGATGAGCAGTCCTGCGATCCAGCCGAGTTGCTTGCGGCGCGTGTCGGTGACGCGCAGCACCCATTCGGTGAGCTGCGGCCAGCCGGCCCCGTAGCCGCTCGCCTTCAGGGGGCGGATCAGGGCGAAACCGAGCGCCTGTGGCAGCAGCGTGAGTGCGGCGACGATCGAGATGGCCACGGCGATCGAGATGGTGAGCGCCAGGTCACCGAACAGCTGCCCTTCCACATCCTTCAGAAACAGCACCGGCACAAAGACCGCGATAGTGGTCGCCGTCGAGGCGATCAAGGCGCCGGCAACCTGGCGGGCACCCTGGCGCGTCGCCTGCTCGAGTGGCAGGCCGCTCTCGCGCAGCCGCACGACATTGCCCGAGACCACGATCGCGCCTTCGACCACCATGCCCACCGCGAACGCAAGTCCCGCCAGGGAGATCACATTCAGGCTGCGTCCCATGAGATCGAGCACCACGAAGGTGGCGCACAGGCATACCGGAATGGTGGCCGCGATCAGCAGCGTCACGCGCCACGCGCGCATGAACCACCACACCACGATGAGCGCCAGCAGGGCGCCGACGATCAGGTTCTCGGTGAGCAGGTGCACCGCGCGGCGGATGAAGAGCGCCGCGTCGAAGGACTGCTCGATTCCCAGGCCCCGGGCCTTGAGCGGCCCGGCACGCAGTTCCGCAACCGCAGCCTTCACGGCATCGAGCGTCGCCAGCACGTTCGCCCCGTTGGCGCGGAATACCTGCACGCCGATGGCGGGATTGCCATTCTGGTACGCGAAGTTGGTCCGCTGGGGCGGACCGACTTCGATCGTCGCGACGTCGGCGAGGCGCACCGGGCGGCCATCGCGCCAGGTGAGCACCTGTGCGCCGAGCTCCTCGGGACTGAAGCGCCCCGTGAAACGCAGCGTGTACTGGCGGCGCCCGACGGCGAGCTGGCCGCCCGAGACATTGGTGGCTGCCGCTGCGCGGCTGGCGATGTCCGGGATGCTGATCCCGAGGGCGGCCGCGCGCGCGAGGTCGAGGGTGATGTGCACTTCATCGGGCGGTCCGCCGTTGACGTTGACGGACGCGACGCCTGGAATCGCCTCAAGCCGCGCGCGCACCGTGTCCTCGATGAAGCGGCGCTGCTTCTCGATGGGCCCCGGGGTGCCTGGCAGCAGCTGCACAAAGAACCACGAAAGAGTTTCGTTGGCGTCACCATTGGGTCCCCCGAGAGAGACCTGCGGTCGATCAGCATCCCGTGGCAGTGGCGGCAGTCGGCTCAGCCGGCCGATCGCCTCCACGAGCGCATTCTTCATGTCCGTGCCGATGGCGAAGCGCAGGCTGACATTCGCGCCGCCGACGACGGCGTTGCCCTCGATCTCCTCGACCCCCGGCAGTCCCTGCATGACGTTCTCGAGCGGCTCGAGGAGCTCGGACTCCACCTCTTCGGGTGAGGCGGTGCGCCACCCGGTCTGGATTTGCATCTCCGGGCGCTTGATATCCGGGAACAGCTGCAGCGGCAGGTGTGCAAGGCTCAAAAAACCCAGCAGCAGCACGAAGACGGCGATGACGATCACCGCGATCGGGCTCTTGCTCGACCAGCGCAGGGTTTCCATCGCTCAGGCCCCGGTGGCAGGGAAGTCCATGCGAGCTTGGATGCTACTGCGGGGTTCGGGGTTTGAACGCCGCATCGCGCCCAGACGTTCGCCGCGCGCGACGTGGCGAGATCCGGGAACGCGCTCGGGGGGCGGGCAGCGGCCGAATTGCCGGGCCGCGGACCGGCGCAGGCCCCCTTACCGGGTCTGCGCGCGCCTCAGCCGGGCGTCTCGCAGGAGCCTTCCTCCTCGATCTGGACCGTGATGTGCTCAGTGCGCAGCTGCTGCTTAAGCCGCGCATGGATCGTTGCCAGAGTCCTTTGGTGACTGGTGCCCGCCGCCAGATGCGCGTGAAGGGTGACCGTGGGCAGTTCGCCCGTCATGGACCAGCAATGCACGTGGTGCACATTGATCAGGCCCGGCACGTGGCCGACGAGCGCCGACTCGATGCGCGCCACATCGAAGTCCGCGGGCACGCTCTGCAATAGCACATCGGCAGATTCACGGATCAGCCTCCAGGCGGAGCGGGCGATGAGCATGGAAACCAGCAGTGACAGCACCGGGTCAGCGAGCGTCCAGCCGCGGTAAATGATGAGAAGCGCCGCCACGCTGGCCGCCCCCGAGCCCAGAAGGTCGCTCACGACGTGGGCGCGGGCGCTGCGTTCGTTGAGGGAGCGGGCACCGGAGAGGGCGAGAAAGGCCGCGAAGTTGGCGGCGGCGCCCAGCAGCGCCACCCCGAGCATCAGGCGTCCCTGCACCGGCGGCGGATGCACGAGCCGCACCAGGGCCTCATAGACCACCCAGCCGGTGAGCAGCAGCAGCGCCTGACCGTTCACGAACGCGGCGAGCGGCTGGTAACGACGGTGTCCGTAGGTGCGCCGCAGATCCGGCGGTCGCTCACTGACACGGATGGCGATGACGGCCAGCAGGAGCGAGGCGCAGTCGGCCAGCATGTGAGCGGCCTCGGCCAGCAGCGCAATGGAGTTGGCGAGGTAACCGCCGGCGGCCTCGACGAGCGTGAAGATGGCCAGAATGACGAACGCGATGAGCAGCCGACGCGCGCCGCCCGGACCGGCATGGACAGCCGCGCCGTGCGCGTGATCCGCACCATGTCCGTGCTGGTGCTGATGGTCGTGCGCGACGTGATTCCCGTGTTGGTGGTGACCCGCCATGCGCAAGCTTTCCTCACTGACTCTCGGTACTGCACACCCCCTGCCAAGCGCCGCGCGGCCAGCACTGCGGAGTATAATTGAAAACCCTGAAGTTACTTTAAGGTCAAGTCCCATGGAACCGCGACTGAGGATCGGCGAGCTTGCCCGGCGTGCGCAGTGCCAGGCGGAAACCATCCGCTTCTACGAGCGCGAGGGGCTGCTGCCGGCACCGGACCGGACCGGCGGCAACTATCGCCTGTACGCGCGCGCGCACGTCGAGCGGCTGGCGTTCATCCGCAACTGCCGCGCGCTGGACATGACGCTCGATGAGATCCGCCAGTTGCTGCAGTTCCGTGATGACCTGCCGCGCAACCGCTGCGCCGCCGCCCACGCGCTGCTGGAGGAGCACGTCGCGCATGTCGCGGCGCGCATTGCCGAGCTGCAACAGCTGGAACTGCAGCTCAAGGCGTTGCGCCGCCAGTGTCAGCCGACGCGCGCAAAACGTGAATGCGGCATCCTGGATGGGCTCACGCACGGCGACGCGCCACGCGCCAAGCGGCCCGCGGCTCACGTGCGCGGCACGCACCGCGGCTGATGTCGACGGCGGCTGCCGCACGACTCCCCGCGCGGGCGGGAGCCTGCGCGCGCTCTGGCGCGGCGGTGCTCCCGGGTGCGCCTGCGTCGTGGGCAGGCGCCGCCGGACGCACCGCTTGACTTTATGTAAGTCGCAGCTTACCGTAAGTAATGGCTTACGAATCAGCACTGCGCTGCCTGAGCGATCCGACGCGACGGCGCATCTTTGAGCGCCTGCGGGCCGGCCCGCGCTCGGTCAGTGCGCTCGCGCGCGGCCTGCCGGTCACTCGGCCGGCGGTCTCGCAGCACCTGCGCGCCCTCAAGGACGCCGGGCTGGTCGCAGACCGTCCGGACGGCGCCCGGCGCATTTATTACATCGACCCCCAGGGCCTCGGCGAGCTGCGCCGCTGGCTCGATGGGTTTTGGGACGACGCGCTCGCCGCGTTCAAGGACGCGGTGGAGGCTCCGGATTTCCCCAGCTCAAGAGGTGACAGGCAGTGAGCGCTACCATCCAGATTGCCCCCGTCCGCAAGTCGATCGTCGTCGCCGCAAGCCCGCTGCGCGCGTTCGAGGTGTTCACCACCGGCATCGATAAGTGGTGGCCGAAATCCCATGGCATCGGACGTGCACCCATACGGCGCTGCGCAATCGAGCCCTTCGTTGGCGGGCGCTGGTACAACGATCTTGAGGACGGTTCCGACGTGACCGTCGGTCACGTGCGGGTGTGGGAACCGGGGCAGCGCTTCGTGGTGGGCTGGGAGATCAGCGCTCAGTGGAAGCCCGAGGCGCGCGTGGAACTGGCGTCCGAGGTCGAGGTGCGGTTCGTGCGCGAAGCCGATGACCGCACGCGCGTGGAAATTGATCACCGCGACTTTGAGCGCATGGGACCGGAGCCGGGCGAGGCGATGCGCAAGGCGGTTGATGGCGGCTGGCCGGGGATCCTTGAGCTCTACTCGCGGGAGCTCGGCCGCGAAGCAGGCCCCCGATGAAGGCACTCGGGCGCGCCTCCGCGTGGCTGCGGATCGCGGCGGTCATCGCGGCTCTTTACGCCGCCGGACACACCGCGGGGCGGCCGTGGACGCCGACGCACGACGGGCTGGCGCAGGGCGTCGTCGTGGCCATGCGCGAAGTGCATTTCAGCGCCGTCGGCACCACGCGCAGCTACTGGGATTTCTATCAGGGGTTTGGTCTGGCGCTCAGTGTGCTGCTGGCCATGGAGGCCATTCTCCTGTGGCAGCTGGCGGGACTGGCACGCACCGGGGCCGCCTACCGGGCGATGACCGTCACGCACCTGGTGGGATTCCTGGTGCTCGGCGTGGTCGCGAGTCGCTTCATCTTCGCGCTGCCGCTGTGGCTGTCACTGGCGATCGCGCTGTGTCTGGCGGTCGCGGTGTCGCGCCCGCAGCCGCGCGATGGAAGCGGCCGCGGCGCACGCCGCCTGAGGCAGGCCGCGCGCGCCGTGCCCACGCCGGCGGCCATTCTTTGTAGAATGGCGCGGACGATCCGCGCCTGGGTGGCGAAATTGGTAGACGCAAGGGACTTAATGAGGAATTGAGCACTCGGCTCGGAAACGGCCGACGTGAATGGGGTCAAAGTCGGTGGAACAGTCGCACCATGAGGTGTCTGCAATACCGAGCTAAGCCTTGGTCGATCGCAGGTCGGTTGCTAATGGAGTTTCGGTTTCGGTGATGGAGCGCTGCGACGAACCCAGGAAAGTGTAGAGACTTGACGGCTCCTGCCTAATCCGTGCGCGGCGCCGGCGGCGTGCGGGACGGCAAAGGTAAAGTCCAGACCACAAATGCATGCCCCGCATGCAGCAGTGAAAGCTGTAGTGGTACGAAAATCCCTTGGGGGCGACCCCGTGCCGGTTCGAGTCCGGCCCCAGGCATTTTACAGCATCTGAGGAAGCGCTGAAACGGCGACCCGGAGGCAGACCTCTGAGCGATTCTAAGTCCTCAGAAAATTTGAGGGAGAGCTCTATGCAGTGGGAGTGTTCGAAGCATGCTGAAGCGCTCGGAGACGGTGGTTGGCGCGGTGCGAGACTGTCAGAGAATCCTCGCCGCCTCGGTGCGAGCGGTCGAACGACGGGGACCGAGCAGCATTGCTAATCGCTATTTCGCATCCACTCAGACAAGAAAACTCCAAATCGGTGCGGGACTCCTTTATGCACTGACGGGATGGCTCAGTACAGACATCTTTCCACAGTCAAAGGACTTACGATGTACTTAGATGCGACTAAGCCGTTTCAACCTTCGCCCGTGAAACCTTCGACTACGTCTTACAGCGAGCACATGATCGAGCACATCTCGTGGCCAGATGGCTTAAGCATGTTGAAAGAGTGTCATCGCGTGTTAAAGCCCGGCGGAACTCTGCGAATTGCGACTGCCGGATCTTGCGGTAATGATCCGCTCTTTCATTCGCATCAAGACGCTATGACGGAGAGATACATCGGTTATGGATCACCGATAAGCTGTTGAAGGATGTGCATATACTCATCGTCCGGCGTTCGCGATCAATTGTGCTTTCCACGGTTGGGGCCACCAATTCCTCTACGACGCTGAGACTCATGGAATTGACAATGCGCTTGGCAGGATTTACGTCAGTTAAACGCTGCGCGTATGGCCAGTCCGACGACCCTCATCTGGTCGGCATTGAGTCTCACGGTACAGAGCTCGAGAAGCGTGAGATGGCAAACTTCGAAACGATGATACTTGAAGCTAAACGCGGACGCAGTCCACAACTGGAAACGGTTAGCTAGCACCACGGCGTGCCGCGCTGACAGTTCGAGCTTTCTCTCAGATCGATCCGCAGTAGTACTCGCAATTCCAAATGGCTGCGCGGCCTCTTAAATGCCTCGAATAAATTGCAAGCTCAACGCCTGGCCGTGCCCCCCAGGGGCAGGCATTCTTTGTAGATTGCCGCTGACGATCCGCGCCTGGGTGGCGAAATTGGTAGACGCAAGGGACTTAAGACGAATTGAGCACTCGGCTCGGAAACGGCCGACGTGAATGGGGTCAAAGTCGGTGGAACAGCCGCACCGCGAGGTGTCTGCAATTCCAAGCTAAGCCTTGGTCGATAGCAATCCGTGCTAATGGAGTTTCGGTTTCGGGGAAGGTGGTCCCGACGGACCAAGGAAAGTGTAGAGACTTGACGGCTCCTGCCTAATCCGTACGCGGCGCCGGCGGCGTACGGGATGGCAAAGGTAAAGTCCAGACCACAAATGCATGCTTAGGCATGCAGCAGTGAAAGCTGTAGTGGTACGAAAATCCCTTGGGGGCGACCCCGTGCCGGTTCGAGTCCGGCCCCAGGCATTTTTTGCGGCGACGAATATTCGCGCAAAACCCACCCTTGTGCTTCGGTGGCATCCCGCGCAGTGCAACACGCTTCCTGCGTTCAACCCGCTCCACCGCTAAGGGACCGCGCTACCAGGCTCGAAGCGCAGCCCCCGGCCCTGATCGGTCCACGAACCTATTTGTTTCGGGCCTTTTCAGCGGCGGCGATCGCGGCGTTCGCCTGAACCATTGCGGCATCCGTCGCAGCTTTTTCACACGACGGGTCGCCGTGTATTGGTTTACGGTTCGGATATGCCGCATCGATTTCCTTGCAGGCGGCCTTGGCGGCGTCCGCGATGCGCTGCTTCAGAACCTGCGCACCGGAACTCGTGCTGATGTCGATATTGCTGTAACTGACGACGTGGCTGACAGTGATTACGTCCACGGGGATATCACCAGCGTAGGAAGGCGGGCGGGCCACTTGTACGCGTGGTGACTGGACGATAATTTCCTGCTGCTGCGCAAATGATGGCGCGCTGGCGACTGCCAGTCCGACTGCTATCGTTGCCAATGCGGTACGCGGTTTCATTTCAATACTCCCAAACGGTTTAAGTACCGTGCAAATAATGATGCTCGGCACTGTTTGGCACATCAGGAGTTGTTCGTATCTAACTCTCACCGCCGACCTTCCTGATGACGCATGACACTCAGGCCTGAGCACTTCGCGACGCAGCAACTTTCCGGCGAACGCCCTGTGGCGCGCACGACTTTCATGCACCATTGATGCGCCTACGGCCAGCCATTGCACCCAGGTGGCTGCGCCTTCGCCGTCCCAACAGGCCGCGCGGCGGAGCGCTGTCGTCCCTGCTGGGACGTTCGGCGCAGTGCGGAAAAATGAGCGAGCCCTTAGGGCGCGTAAGTCTCGCCAATTCAGCAGGTTAGCGCCACAAGCGGAGGTGTCTGCGAAGTGCGTTGGAACTTGAGGCAGGCATTCCATCGCATCTCTCGAGGTTGAACATCTGCACCTCTCGTGCGGCGAGCGCCACGTCCTGCGCGGTGTTGGTTTTGCGCTTTCGCGGCCGGCCAGTGTCTGAAGGTGACCGGGGTGAATGGCGCCGACAATCCGCGCCTGGGTGGCGAAATTGGTAGACGCAAGGGACTTAACGAGGAATTGAGCACTCGGCTCGGAAACGGCCGACGTGAATGGGGTCAAAGTCGGTGGAACAGTCGCACCACGAGGTGTCTGCAATACCGAGCTAAGCCTTGGTCGACGTGGCGATCGAATGGAGTCAGGGTTCGGGAACGGCGTCCCGGCAAACCAAGGAAAGTGTAGAGACTTGACGGCTCCTGCCTAATCCGTGGCACGCGAGGGTGCGCGGGATGGTGAAGGTAAAGTCCAGACCACAAATGCATGCCGCGCATGCAGCAGTGAAAGCTGTAGTGGTACGAAAATCCCTTGGGGGCGACCCCGTGCCGGTTCGAGTCCGGCCCCAGGCATTCCTAGCAATTACCAGGCCGACCTGCGGGCGGGAACGGTGATCGACGCGCGCCATCTCCGGCCGATGGTGCTCAGCTGCCGGGAATTGATGAGACGCCGTGCCTTCGAAAAGTGCAGGCGGAGCGCCGCCATACTTCGGCCGCACGTATACTTTGGTCCGGTCAGGAGCCGACCGGCGGGAAGGACATCATGACGCGATCAATTGCGGGGCGGAGATTCACGCTGCTGAGCGGAGTATGTGCGGCTCTGGCAGTGGCCTGTGCGGGGCCACTCTGGGCGAAGGAGCCGGCGCCGCAAGTCAGCTCAGATGGCCTCGAGCTTCGGAAGCAGACCAAGCAGCGGCTGGTGTACGTGAAGCCGGGCGCCGACCTTGCGCAGTACAAGCGCGTCGCGATCCTCGACTGTCATGTCGAGTTCTCCAAGGAGTGGTTGCGCACGTACAACAGCAGCCAACGAGATCCGTCGCGGCAGATTAAGGAGAGTGACCTCCAGCGGGCGAAGACCGACCTGTCCGCACAGTTTAAAAAGATCTTCACGCAGGAGTTGCAGGGGGAGGGCGGCTACCAGGTGACCGACACGGCGGCTCCGGACGTGCTCGTGTTACGACCGGCGCTGATCAACATCCAGGTCAGCGCTCCGGACTTGATGTCACCGGGTCGCAGCGTCACCTATGCCCAGTCCGCCGGCCAGATGACGCTCTATCTCGAGCTATGGGACTCCGCGACGAATACTATTCTCGCGCGCGTGATGGACGCGCAGGTCGACCCTCAGATGCACTCGCAGCGCTCGAGCGTGGTGAGCAACCGTTCCGCCGCCGACCGGATCCTTAAGGGCTGGGCCGTGGAGCTCCACAGTGCCCTCGACGCTGCGCGCAACCAGTCTTAGAGTCCGCGCGTTTGGCGCGACCGGCGGGGCGGTCATTCACCGGCGATCCCCGCAGTAGACTCACTCAACGAAGCGAGCGAGATCTGCCCCAGAGCACGCGGCCCGCATAACCGACGTCGGCGCTTGGTTTCCGCGATCCAACGACCCGCGAGTCCCTAAGAGCAACGACGTTCCGTCCCCACACCGCGCGAGGGCTGTCGTCCTTATGCGACGAACGCCCGACTCAAGTTCCGACGCACTTCGCAGACAGCGCTGCTTGTGGCGCTAACCTGCTGAATTTGCGAGACTCGCGCGCCGTAAGGCCGCGCATTTCGTCGCACCGCACCGAACACCGTACCGCCAGCATGTCCAACGCATCCCTCGAGGTTGAAAATCTGCACCTGTGGCGGGGCGAGCGGCACGTCCTGCGCGGTGTTGGTTTTGCCCTCGCGGCCGGCCAGTGTCTGAAGGTGACCGGGGTGAACGGGGCCGGCAAGACGAGCCTGCTGCGCACGCTGGCCGGTCTGATGTACCCGGAAGAAGGCCAGGTGCGCTGGTGCGGGACCGACGTGCGCCGCGATCTGCGCGGCTTCCAGGGCGCACTGGCTTACCTGGGTCACGAGCCGCCGCTGAAGGCCGATCTGAGCGCGCGCGAAAATCTGCATTACTGGATCCGAAACCGTCGGCGCGTCAGCGCGGCGCTGCTGGCCCAGGCCCTGATTCGGGTGGGCGCCGAACCCTTTGCCGACCGCCTGGTGCGCACGCTCTCGGCCGGTCAGCGTCGCCGCGTTGCGCTCGCGGGCCTGGCACTGTGCGTCGTGCCGCTGTGGCTCCTCGATGAACCCGCCACCAATCTCGATGCGGAGGGACAGCGTCTGATCGGCAGCCTCATCGCCGAGCAGCTGGCCCGCGGCGGGCTGGCAGTCGCCGCGGTTCATCACGAATTGCCCGTCGCGGTCGGCGCCGTGCGCCCGCTCGAGCTCGCAGCATGAGGGCCGGCAACGCCCCTTCCGTGCTCGAGCTGCCGGCGACTCCCGAGTCGTCGGTGGCCGGTGTCAGCGCCTGGGCCGCCGCGCGGCTGGCACTGCAGCGCGATCTCACGCTCGCGTTTCGCAGGCCCGCGCAGCTGCTGCAGCCGCTCGCGTTCTTTGCGCTGGTGACGATGTTGTTCCCGCTTGCGATCTCCCCGGAGCTGTCGCAGCTGCGCCTGGTGGCGCCCGGGGCCATCTGGGCGGCGGCGCTGCTGGCCTCGCTCCTGGCGCTCGAGTTCCTGTTCCGCGACGATGCCCAGGACGGTACGCTCGAGCAATACGCGCTCTCCGGACAGTCGCTCACGGCGCTGCTGTTCGCCAAGACCGGCGCACACTGGCTGCTCACGGGACTGCCGCTCGCATGCATGGCCCCGGTCGCCGCGCTCTCCCTGGGGGCACCGGCAGCCTCCCTGAGCGCCATCGTTGTCGCGGTCGTGCTGGGGAGCGTGACGCTGAGCCTGGTCGGCTCCATCGGCGCCGGGCTCACCCTGAACATCAAGAGGAGCAGCGCCCTGCTGTCGCTGCTGACCCTGCCGCTGTCGCTCCCCGTGCTGATATTCGGGGCCCGTGCCACGCAGGTCGCGATTGCCGGCGGCCCGGTGCTCGCACCGCTGGAACTGCTGGCCGCGCTGGCCGTGCTCGGCGTGACCCTCGCCCCGCTGGCGGCCGCGGCGGCCGTACGGATCAGCCTGGAGTAGGGTGCAGCGCATGAAGTTCACGTGGTTTCACCGGCTCGGCTCGCCGCCTTACGTGTACGTGCTGGCACGGCGCCTGACGCCCTGGTTCGCCTGGGGCGCGGCGCTTCTGATCCTTGCCGGGCTCTACGGCGGCCTGGTGCTCGCCCCACCGGACAACCAGCAGGGGGACGGCTTTCGCATCCTCTACGTACATGCCCCCAGCGCCTGGATGTCCCTGATGGTGTATACGACCATGGCCCTGGCGGCGGCGGTGGGCCTCATCTGGCGCATTAAAGTCGCGCACGCCGCGGCGGCGGCCTGCGCGCCGATCGGCGCCTCCTTCACGGTGGCGGCGTTGGTGACCGGCTCGCTGTGGGGGCAGCCGATGTGGGGAACGTACTGGCAGTGGGATCCGCGGCTCACCTCGGAACTCGTGCTGCTGTTTCTGTATCTGGGGTACATGGGATTGCGTGCCGGGATCGAGGACACACAGCGGGCCGACCGCGCCAGCGCGGTGCTGGCGGTGGTGGGGATCATCAACGTTCCCGTGATCCACTACTCGGTCACCTGGTGGAACTCGCTCCACCAGGCGCCCTCGGTCATGCGCTTGGCCAAGCCGGCCATGCCCCCCTCGATGCTGGTGCCGCTGCTGTTGATGCTGCTCGGGTTCACGTTGTTCTTCGCCGCGGTACTGCTGGTGCGGCTGCGGGCTGAGATTCTCACGCGCGAACGCACCAGCCTCTGGATCCGGGAGGCGCTCGGCGCATGAAAGAGTTTCTCGACATGGGCGGATACGCGGCCTTCGTGTGGCCGGCCTACGCGGTCACCTTCGCGGTCGTCGCGGCGAACGTCATCTGGGCGCGCCGCTCGCTGCGGCAGGCGCAGGCGAGCGCCCGCCGCCGCCTGGCCGCGCGCGGTGAACCCGCATGACGCCGACCCGCAGACGCCGGCTGATCCTGGTGCTCGGCATCCTCGCCGGGGTGAGCCTCGCCGGGGCGCTCGCGCTCAACGCCTTTCGCCGCAACGTCACCTTCTTCTTCGATCCCACCCAGGTGGCGCAGGGCGAGGTGGCCGCCGGACAGGCCTTCCGGCTCGGGGGCATGGTGACCCAGGGGAGTCTGGCGCGCGCGCCGGGGAGTCTGGAGGTGCGATTCGTGGTCACGGACTTCAGTCACAACGTCCCGGTGCGCTACAGCGGCGTGCTGCCGGACCTGTTCCGCGAAGGCGCCGGCGTCGTGGCGCACGGGCGCCTGGATGCCTCCGGCACGTTCGTTGCCGATGAAGTGCTCGCCAAGCACGACGAGAAGTACATGCCGCCGGAGGTCACGCGCTCGCTCAAACGCCGGCACGGGGAATCGCGCGCCAACGCGGGCGATGCCGCTGCCGCACCAGCACCACCGCCGGCAGCGCCGGCGTCCTCGGGGTCCTGACATGCTGCCGGAGCTCGGTCATTTCGCGCTGATCCTCGCCCTGCTGCTCGCGCTGCTGCAGGCGTTCTTCGGCATCGCAGGTCCTGCGCTCGGTCGGGAGCGCTGGAGCCGCGCCGTGATCTCGGCGCTGGCCGGCCAGGCGGTCATGGTCGCGACCGCGGTCGGCTGCCTCGTGCATGCCTTCATCAACAACGACTTCTCGGTGCTCTACGTCGCGGAAAATTCCAACTCCGCGCTGCCACTCTTCTATCGCGTCTCGGCGCTGTGGGGTGCGCACGAGGGATCACTCCTCCTGTGGATCTTTCTGCTCGCGGCATGGAGCGTCGCCGTCGCCATCCGCTCCGCGAGCCTGCCGCCGAATTTCGCGGCGCGGGTGCTCGGGGTGCTCGGCCTGGTGAGCTTCGGCTTCCTGCTGTTCACGCTGGCCACCTCCAACCCCTTCATGCGGCTGGATCCCCCGGCGCCGGATGGCCGCGACCTGAACCCGATCCTGCAGGACCCGGGGCTCGCGGTGCATCCGCCGATCCTCTACACCGGCTACGTCGGCTTCGCGGTCGCCTTCGCGTTCGCCTGTGCGGCGATGCTGGAGGGGCGCCTCGATCAGGCCTGGGCGCGCTGGACGCGCCCCTGGACCACCTGGGCGTGGGCATTTCTCACCTGCGGCATCGCCCTGGGGAGCTTCTGGGCCTACTACGAGCTCGGCTGGGGCGGGTTCTGGTTCTGGGATCCGGTCGAGAACGCCTCCTTCATGCCCTGGCTGGTGGGCACAGCCCTGGTGCACTCGCTTGCGGTGACCGACAAGCGGGGCCTGTTCAAGAGCTGGACGCTGCTGCTGGCGATCCTGGCGTTCTCGCTGAGCATGCTCGGGACGTTCCTGGTGCGCTCCGGCGTGCTGGTGTCGGTGCATTCCTTCGCGGCGGATCCGAGCCGCGGCCTGTTCATCCTGATCTTCCTGGTCATCATGATCGGTGGAGCACTCGCGCTGTACGCCTGGCGCGCGCCGCTTTTGAGATCGCAGGCAGGATTTGAGCTCGGGGCGCGCGAGTCGTTCCTGCTCTTCAACAACGTGTTGCTGGTGATCGCCGCGGCGACGGTGCTCGCCGGTACGCTGGCACCGCTGATCTCCGACGCGCTCAAGCTCGGCACGCTGTCGGTCGGACCTCCGTACTTCAACCCGACGTTCATGCTCTCCATGCTGCCGCTCACGGCGCTGCTCGCGTTCGGCATCCATGCCAACTGGAAGCGCGGCCGGCTCCAGGACAAGCAGCGCACGCTGCTGCTGACCTTCATGGCCGCCGCGCTGCTTGCGTGTGGCGTGAGCTTCGGGATCTACGCGGGTGGTCACGTGCTGACCCCCGTCGGCATGACGCTCGGCATCTGGATCCTGATTGCCTCGCTGGTCGATCCGCTGGATCGGTGGCGGCGCGGACTGTCTCTGCCGCGCGCGGTGCTCGGCATGACCATCGCCCACATGGGCCTTGGGGTCGCAGTCCTCGGGCTGACGACGGTGCAGTCCTTCACCGTTGAGCGCGATGTGGCCCTGGCGCCCGGCCAGCTCGCAAGCGTCGGAGGCTATGAGCTGCGATTCCAGGGCGTAAAGACCGTGGAAGGCCCGAATTACGACGCGATCGGCGGCACGTTCGTGGTCACCCGTCGGGGTGCCCCGGTCGCCGTCATGACGCCGCAGAAGCGCCAGTTCTGGGTGCAGCATCAGGTGACCTCGGAAACCGCCATTATCCTGAACCATGGGAACAACCTCCTGCTGGCACTGGGCGATGATCTGGGCGCCGGTCGCTGGAGCGTACGCGTGCAGATCCGACCGCTCGTGTCGCTGGTGTGGCTGGCCGCTCTGATCATGGCGATCGGAGGGTTCGTGGCTTCCTCCGACCGCCGCTACCAAAGCGCCAAGGCGGTCGAGCTTGCCGCCGGGACCCCGCTCGCCGAGAAGGCCTGACATGAAGCGCTTTCTGGTGCCAATCGTGCCGCTTGTCGTGTTTGCCCTGCTGGCGCTGGTGCTATGGATCGGTATCCGCCATTCCCCGGACAAGGGCATCATCGTCTCGCCGCTGCTCGGCAAGCCGGCGCCGCAGTTCGCACTGCCGGCGCTGCTGGAGCCGGCGCGAACCGTGCGTTCGCAGGATTTCCAAGGCCACTGGTATCTTCTGAACGTGTGGGGCACGTGGTGCGGGGAGTGTCGTGCGGAACACCAGATGCTGCTGCGGGTCAAGGAGTCCCACGCCGTGCCGCTGGTTGGCCTGGACTGGAAGGACGATGACGCGCAGGCGCAGACCTGGCTCAACCAGCTCGGTAATCCCTATGAAACCGTCGCGGTCGATCGCTCCGGACGCGCAGCCATCGACTGGGGAGTCTACGGGGCGCCGGAGACCTTCCTGATCAGTCCCACGGGCATCGTCGTCTACAAGCACGTTGGTGCACTCACCGAGGAAATCTGGACGCGCGAGATCCTGCCGCGCGTGCAGGGCGGCAAGTCCTGATGCGCGCGCTGCTGAGAAGTGGACTGGCACCCGGACTCGTGCTCTTTGCCCTGGGCGCGGGCGCGCTTGATACGAACGTGCTGCCCGATCCGGCGCTGCAGGCCCGCTACGTGGTGCTGACCCACGAGCTGCGCTGCATGCAATGCCAGAACGAATCAATCGCCGACTCGCCGGTGGACCTCGCGGCGGACCTGCGCAACCAGGTGCGCGAGCAGCTGCTCGCCGGCAAATCCGACGAAGAGATCCGCAGCTGGATGGCGGCGCGCTACGGGGACTTCATCCTGTTCCGGCCGCGCTACTCGTGGCGCAATGCCTGGCTGTGGGGCGCGCCGGCCGCGCTGCTGCTGCTGGGGGCTGTCGTGTGCTGGCGCATCTTGCGCAAGCGCACGCAGCTTCTGGTGTCGGATCTCGACCCCGTCGAAGAGGACCCGCGAATCTGATGCTGGCCTTTATCGTACTCGCAGCGGCGCTCACCGCTGGCTGCGTTCTCGCCGTGGCCGTGCCCTTGCTGCGCCGCGGGAAGTCCGCGCCCGCGCCCGCAGCGGCGCTGGCCGCGGTTGCCATCCTGGTGGCCGGTGGCGCGGGCTTATATGTCACCTGGAGCAACTGGAGTTGGCACGCCGCCCCTGCGGCCGACTCTCCCCAGACGATGGTGGCCCGGCTGGCCCGCCAGCTCGAGGCCGATCCGACGAATCTCGACGGCTGGCTGATGCTCGGGCGTTCCTACGTCGTGTTGCAGGAATTTCCCATGGCGCTGCGGGCGTTCGAGCGGGCTGACCGCCTGAGCGGGGGCAAGAGCGTCGAGGCGCTGTTGGGTGAGGCCGAGGCGCTCGTGCTGCAGGACCCCGCCGAACTCACCGCGCGCGCCGGCCGCCTGATCGACCGCGCACTGGCGCTGGACCCGGACTCGGGCAAGGCACTGTTCTTTGGGGCCACCGTCGCCGCCCGCCGGGGCGACGTGCCGCTGGCGCGGGCACGTTTCGCCAAATTGCTCACGCTGAATCCGCCCGCGAGCGTGCGTCCGCTCATCGAGCAACAGATCCGCATGCTCGATGAGCAACAGGCCGGGACGGCCGCTACCCCGGCCGCCGCCCCCGGGGCGCCCGCGGCGGCTGCGGGCCCGGCCAGCGTGCGCGTCAAGATCACCGTGTCCCCAAAACTTACTGGTACCAGTAACTTACACGCGCCTCTGTTCGTATTTGTGCACCGCGCTGGCGAGCGTGGCCCGCCGCTGGCGGCGAAACGCCTGGAGAGTCAGTTTCCCCAGCCGGTCACCCTGACGGCGGCCGACGCGATGATTCCGGGCCGCAGCTTCGCGCCGGGTCAGACGGTGCAAGTGGTTGCCCGCATTGCCCGTTCCGGCAATCCGGTGGCGGCCAGCGGGGATCCGTACGGGGAGGTCACCTACCGGGTGGGGGAGGACGGCCTGCTCGATCTGGTGATCGACCACCTGACACCTTAACAAACCTGTAAACAAATCTAACTTCCTCTGCGGACGCCCCGAAAGTTCGCTTTATAACCCTCCAGTGTCAGATTCCGCTTATTTGAAGCGTCACCGGCCGGGCGTATGCTCCCTCCGTTGGGTCGACAATCAGCCACGCAGCAACGCCACGAGCGCCGGCAACGTGTCGGGTCTTAAGGCGAGATTTAAGGAGCATGAGTGATGGCACAAGGAACCGTTGATGAAGGGCGCACTTCCCACCGCGGCTTTGCTTCGATGAATGCGGAGCGGCAGCGTCAGATTGCGAGCATGGGCGGCAAGGCGGTCCCGGATGAGAAGCGCAGCTTCTCGCAGAACCGCCGGCTGGCGGCCGAGGCTGGCCGCAAGGGCGGCCAGAGCGTCCCGGGCGCCAAGCGCAGTTTTTCCCAGGATCGCGCCCTGGCCGCAGTGGCCGGTCGCAAGGGTGGCCAGAGCGTTCCGGACGAGAAGCGCAGCTTCTCGCAGCACCCGGAACTCGCCGCGGAAGCCGGGCGCAAGGGCGGTCAGGCGAGCCACGGCGGCGGCAACCGCCCGGCCTGACGGGGGAGCCCCCGCCACGCGGGAAGCTCCTGTTCTGTAAGGTGTGGCGCGCGTAGCTGCAAGCGGCTGCGCGCGCCGCTCCGCGCGTTCTTAGGCCCTGAGCGTCACGCACCAGGCGCCGAGCGCAACGAGCGCGACGCCGAGCCAGTTGACCGGGGCGAGTCGTTCCCCGAGAAAACCCACACCGAATATCGCCACCAGCACGACACTCAGCTTGTCGAGCGGTGCAACGCGTGCCGCATCGCCCGCCTGCAGCGCGCGAAAGTAGCACCACCACGACGCACCGGTGGCGAGCCCGGAGAGCAGCAGGAACGCATAGCTGCGCGGCGAGGCGGTAAACAGCGCGGGAAATTGCCGCGTGCCGAGGACGAGCAGCGTCATGGCCAGCAGAATGACCACGGTGCGCAGCAGCGTCGCAACGTCCGGACTGACCTGCTCGACGCCGACTTTGGCGAAGATCGCGGTCAGGGCGGCGAACAACGCCGAGAGCAGAGCCCAGATCTGCCAGGAAGCCATGGCCGGCAGTCTCACATGCGGACATGGCACCGGTCACGCCCGCCATTGACCCGCGCGCGGGCTCGTACTACTTTGCATCCCGCCTAGGGGAGCCCCGGCAGGGGGCTGAGAGGCCAGCGGGCGCTCAAGACGAGCGCGGCATGGCGACCCTTCGAACCTGATCCAGTTAATGCTGGCGTAGGAAAGTGTCACGGGACTCTCGTTGCTGAGGTGGCAGTTAAGCCCTCGGCGGCCGATACGCTCCCGATCACCTGCGGCGACATTGGCTGGCCTTCGACCGGACGTTGAGGAGCCTGACGATGAACGCACAACTGCTGCACGTGGTGTCCGAGTCCTTTCCCGCTTCCCGCAAGGTGTACCGCAGTGGCCGACTGCATGCGGGGCTCAAGGTGCCGATGCGGGAAATCACCCTGCAGCCCTCGGCAGGGGAGCCGCCGCTGGCGGTCTACGACTCCTCCGGCCCCTACACGGACCCGGATGTGAAGATCAACATCGAGGCGGGCCTCGCGCGGTTGCGCGCGCCGTGGATCGGCGCCCGCGGCGACGTGGAGGCCTATCCGGGCCGCCAGGTGCAGCTGCTGGATAACGGGCTGACGCCGGGGGGCAAGGCGGCGCCGGAATTCCCGCAGCGCCGCACGCCGCTGCGGGCCCGTGCCGGGGCCGCGGTCACGCAGCTCGCCTACGCGCGCGCCGGCCTCATCACCGCGGAGATGGAGTACATCGCGGTGCGCGAGAACATCGGCCGCGAGGCCCATGCGGCGCGCGCAGCCGAGGGTGAGTCCTTCGGCGCGGCGATCCCGCCGTTCGTGACGCCGGAGTTCGTGCGCGCCGAGGTGGCGGCCGGCCGGGCCATTATCCCGGCCAACATCAACCACCCGGAGTCCGAGCCGATGATCATCGGCCGCAACTTCCTGGTGAAGATCAATGCCAACATCGGCAACTCTGCGGTGACCTCCTCGACGGCCGAGGAGGTGGACAAGATGGTGTGGGCCATCCGCTGGGGTGCCGACACCGTCATGGACCTCTCCACCGGCCGCAACATCCACACCATCCGCGAGTGGATCCTGCGCAACTCCCCGGTGCCCATCGGCACGGTGCCGATCTATCAGGCGCTGGAGAAGGTCGGCGGGGTTGCCGAGGACCTCAGCTGGGAGGTCTTCCGTGACACCCTCATCGAGCAGGCCGAGCAGGGGGTCGATTACTTCACGATCCACGCGGGCGTGCGTCTGGCCTACATCCCGCTCACGATCAACCGCGTCACCGGCATCGTCTCGCGCGGCGGTTCGATCATGGCCAAGTGGTGCCTGGCGCATCACCGCGAGAGCTTTCTCTACGAGAACTTCGCCGAGATCTGCGAGATCGCGCGCGCCTACGACGTCAGTTTCTCCCTCGGTGACGGACTGCGGCCGGGCTCGATCGCCGACGCCAACGACGCCGCACAGTTCGCCGAACTTGAGACCCTCGGGGAGCTCACGCGCATCGCCTGGGCACGCGATTGCCAGGTGATGATCGAGGGGCCCGGCCATGTGCCGATGCACAAGATCAAGGCCAACATGGACAAGCAGCTCGCGACCTGTGGCGAGGCGCCGTTCTACACCCTCGGGCCCCTCACCACCGATATCGCGCCCGGATACGACCACATTACCTCCGCGATCGGCGCGGCCATGATCGGCTGGTACGGGACGGCGATGCTCTGCTATGTAACACCGAAGGAGCACCTTGGCCTGCCGGACCGCAATGACGTGAAGACGGGGGTCATCACCTACAAGATTGCCGCGCACGCGGCCGATCTCGCCAAGGGCCACCCCGGAGCGCAGGAGCGCGACGATGCGCTGTCGCGCGCGCGCTTCGATTTCCGCTGGCAGGATCAGTTCAACCTCTCGCTCGATCCGGACACGGCCTGCGCCTTTCACGATGCCACGCTGCCGAAGGAAGGCCACAAGGTGGCGCACTTCTGCTCGATGTGCGGACCGAAGTTCTGCTCGATGCGCATCTCGCACGAGGTGCGCGCCGAGGCAAAGGCCGCCGGCATGCACGAGATGGCCGTCAAGTTTCGCGCCACGGGGAGCGAACTGTACGTGCCGGCCGCGGTGGCGAAAGAGGCCTAGGCACGTGCGCGTCACGGTCATCGGCGCCGGCGTTGCCGGACTCGCCTGCGCGCTCGAGCTTGCCGAGCGCGGCGCGATGGTCGAGGTGCTCGAGCGCGAACCGGCGCCGCCGCCGCGCAACTGCTCCTGGTTCGCCGGCGGGATGCTCGCGCCCTGGTGCGAGCAGGAGAATTCCGGCGCGCTGATCGCCGAGCTTGGGGCGGAAGGGCTGCCGTGGTGGCGGGCACGCTTTCCGGGTACCGTCTGCAACGGCACCCTGATCGTCGCGCACGCGCGCGACCGCGGCGAGCTGCAGCAGTTCGCGCGGCGCACGGCGTGCTTCGAGGAACTCACCGCACCGGGCATTGGCGCCCTCGAGCCGGACCTGGCCGATCGCTTTGGCGCGGCGCTCTACTTTGCGCAGGAAGCGCACCTTGAGCCGCGCGCCGCTCTTGCCGCGCTGGCCGCACAGCTCGCGGCGCGCGACGTACCGATCCACTACTCGGCCGATGCGGCCACGGCCACGCGCTCGGGGCGCGCGGTGCTCGACTGTTCGGGGCTGAGCGCGCGCGCGCAGCTGCCGCAGCTGCGCGGCGTGAAGGGCGACATGCTGCTCCTGCGGCTGGCGGAAGTGTCGCTGACGCGGCCGGTGCGGCTGCTGCACCCGCGCATCCCGGTCTACGTCGTGCCGCGCGGCGGGGAGGTGTACATGGTCGGCGCCAGCATGATCGAAAGCGATGCGGCCACGCGCATCAGCGCCCGTTCCCTGCTCGAGCTCTTGTCGGCCGCCTATGCACTGCATCCGGCCTTTGGCGAGGCGGAGATCCTCGAGCTCGGCACCGGCGTGCGGCCGGCCTTTCCCGACAATCTGCCGCGACTGCAGTGGCAGGGGAGCACGCTGCACGTGAACGGCCTGTACCGTCATGGCTTCCTGCTGGCCCCGGCGCTCGCGCGCCGTGCCGCGCAGGTCCTGCTTGAGGGCCGCCACTTTCCCGAGGTGATGCATGAAGATCCAGGTGAACGGCGCCTGGCGTGAGGTCACGGCGACGCAGCTGGCGCGTGCGCTCGAGGACCTCGGCTACGGCGGCAGCGTCGTGACCACCGCGCTCAATGGCGATTTCGTCGCAGCGCAGGCGCGCGAGCGCACCGCGCTCGCCGAGGGCGATCGCCTCGAGGTGCTGGCGCCGATGCAGGGGGGCTGAATGCTCGAACTCTATGGCACCTCGGTGCAGTCGCGCCTGCTTTTGGGCACGGCGCGCTATCCCTCGCCTGCGGTGCTGACGGCCGCGGTCCGGGCCGCGGGCTGCGAGGTCGTGACGGTGGCGCTGCGGCGCGAGTCGGCCGGGGAGCGCGCCGGGCAGGGATTCTGGTCGCTGATCCGGGAACTCGGCGTGCATGTGCTGCCCAATACCGCCGGCTGCCACTCGGTCAAGGAGGCGGTCACGACCGCCCACATGGCGCGCGAGGTGTTCGGTACGCGGTGGATCAAACTCGAGGTGATCGGCGAAGACGATACGCTGCAGCCGGACGTCTTCGGGCTCACCGAGGCTGCGCGCATCCTGTGCGCGGAAGGGTTCCAGGTGTTCCCCTATACCACCGAGGACCTCGTGGTAGCCGAGCGACTGCTGCAGGCGGGCTGCCAGGTACTCATGCCGTGGGGCGCGCCGATCGGCTCCGGGCGGGGGCTGAACAATCTGCTGGGACTTCGCGCGCTGCGGGCGCACTTCGCGCAGGTGCCCCTGATCGTGGACGCCGGCATCGGCGTGCCTTCGCACGCGGCGTCCGCCCTCGAGCTCGGCTACGACGCGGTACTGGTCAACACGGCAGTCGCCCAGGCACGTGATCCGGTGCAGATGGCGGCCGCGTTCGCCCAGGCGGTGCAGGCGGGGCACGCCGCCCATGCCGCCGGCCCGATCGAGGCACGGGACTTCGCGACGCCCTCGACTCCGGTGATCGGCACGGCCTTCCGCGGATGACCCTGCCGCGCGTTTATCCGATCGTCGACGACGCCGAGTGGATCGCGCGGCTGGCACCCGCCGGTGTGCGGCTCGTGCAGCTGCGCATCAAGGCACAGCCGCAAGTTGCGGTGGCGGCGCAGATCCGGCGCGCACAGGCGCTGTGCACCTCCTGCGGCATCCAGCTGATCGTCAACGATCACTGGCAGGCGGCGCTCGCCGCCGGGTGCGACTTCGTGCACCTGGGCCAGGGGGACCTGCCGGAGGCTGACCTCGGGGCATTGCGGCGTGCCGGCGTGCGCCTCGGCATCAGCACCCACGACGAGGCGGAGCTTGAGCGCGCACTCACCGTGGCACCGGACTATGTCGCCCTGGGGCCCATTTATCACACGACGCTCAAAGTGATGCCCTGGGCCCCCCAGGGCCTGGCGCGCATCGGGCAGTGGAAGCGCCGCATCGGCGCACTGCCGCTTGTGGCCATTGGTGGCGTGACGCTCGCGCGCCTGCCGCAGGTATTCGCCGCCGGCGCAGACGTCGCGGCCGTCGTCAGTGACATTCTCGGCGCCCAGGATCCGACGGCGCGCGCCCGTCAATGGCTCGACGTCGCGGCGGCCTGAAGGGAACCGCAATGATGAGCGATCGCTACGCGCGCCAGATGGTTCTTCCGCAGATCGGGGCCGCGGGCCAGGCGCGGCTCGCGCAGGCGCACGTGCTGATAGCCGGAGCAGGCGGGCTCGGCTGCGCGCTGCTGCCCTATCTGGCTGCGGCTGGCGTCGGGTACCTCGACATTTTCGATCCTGATCGCATCGATGTGTCCAATCTGCACCGTCAGCCCTTGTATCGCATGGACCAGCTGGGCTCGCTCAAAGCACAGGCCGCGCGCGCCGCGCTGCTCGCGCTGAATCCGCAGGTGAGCGTCACGGCCCATTGTGAGCGACTCACTCCGGCCAACGTCGCGGCCAGCGTGGCCGGCGCCGACATCGCCGTCGACGCCGCCGACAGCCTGGCGCTCACGTACATGCTGAGCGATGCGTGCCGTGGCGCCGGCAAGCCGCTCATCAGCGCCCAGGTGCTGGGACTCGCAGGCTACGTGGGCGTCTTCTGCGGCGGCGCGCCCAGCTACCGCGCCGTGTTTCCCGAGATGCCGCGGGCGGCCGGCAGCTGCGCCGAGAACGGTGTGCTCGGCACGGCGGTCGGGGTGATGGGCACGCTGCAGGCGCACCTGACCCTCGCGCTGCTTCTCGGCCTGACCCCGAGCCCGCTCGGGCGGCTGATCTCGATCGACTTTCAGGCGCTGCATTTTGGCGGCTTTGGATTCTCCGGCGCGAGCGAGCCGGCGACGGGGTCGCTGACCTTCATCGCCGTGACCGACCTCGGGGTGCACGACGTGCTCATCGACCTGCGCAGCGTGACCGAGGCGCCCGCATCGCCCGTGGCCGGTGCGTTGCGCCTGGACGTAGAGAGTCTGGAGCGCACCCCGCCGCGGCTTCCGGGCGGGGCACGCGTGGTGCTGTGCTGCCGCAGCGGGGTGCGCGCCTGGCGGGCCGCGCGCGCGCTGCAGCGCCACGGCTACGACAACCTGGCGCTGCTGGCCCTCGGGGAGTGAGCACCGTCCTCGTCATCGCCGGCTCGGACTCAAGCGGCGGGGCTGGCGTGGTGCGCGATGTGCGCACCCTCACTGAGCTGAAGGTGCGGGCGCTGGTCGCCGTGACCGCCGTCACCGCACAGACCGATGCGGCGCTGCTTGGCTCGCACGTGGTGCCCGAGTCGCTGCTGCGCGCCCAGATCGCGGCCGCCTTCGCCACGGTTGCCGTGCAGGCAGTCAAGATCGGCATGCTCGCCAGCGGCACTTCGGTGCGCGCGGTGACCGAGTGCCTCGCAGCGCATGCGCAGGTCCCGCTGGTGCTCGATCCGGTGCTCGTGTCGAGCTCCGGCGGCTCGCTCCTGGACCTGGAGGGCCGGGAACGACTCGTGGCGCAACTGCTGCCGCTCGCTACGGTAATTACCCCGAACCTGCCGGAGGCGGCACTGCTGCTCGGGGTGCCGCAGGCACGTGATGAGTTCACGGCGCTTGAGCAGGGTCGGGAACTGCTGCGGCGTGGCGCGCGTGCGGTGCTGCTCAAGGGTGGCCATGCAAGCGGGCCCGAGAGCGTCGACCTGCTCCTCACCCCCGGCGCGCCGCCCGAGCGGCTGAGCGCGCCGCGCATCCGGGCGACCCTGCGTGGCAGCGGCTGTGCGCTCGCCTCGGCGATCGCCGCCTACCTTGCGCAGGAGGTTGCGCTGCCCGAAGCCTGCGCGCGCGCCAAGAACTACGTGACCGCCTTGCTGCAGCGAGGTGGCTGAGTCGCCTACATGGTGTCGCCTCGGTGCTCGTCCCACTTCACGTGCACGCCACCGAGGCAATCGCCGCAGTCGGCAAGCGCACGCACGCCCTGAAGTTGCGTTGACGGAAAGTGGGGCGGTGCGAAGCTCTTGCCTCGCCCCATGATCTTCCTGCCCCGCGTTGTGTGCACTGGGAACGCGCGGCACGGTTATCATCCCCGGGATGAATCAAACCCCCTCGCGCCCGGATTCCAGCTCGCCCCAGAATATCCTGAAGGCAATCGCGCACCGCGCGATGCTCGAGCGAGGTTTACAGCCGGATTTTTCCGCGGCTGTCGAGGCGCAACTGGGCGCAATCACCGGCGCTGCCACGGCTAACGGACCGCAAATCCGCGATTTGCGGGCACTCCTGTGGTGCTCGATCGACAATGACGATTCGCGCGATCTGGACCAGCTCTCGGTGGCACAGCCGGCGGCGCAAGGGGCGGTGCGCATCCTGATCGCGATCGCCGACGTGGACGCCCTCGTCGCGGGCGGTTCGGCGGTGGATGAACATGCCAGCACGAACACGACCTCGGTGTACACAGCGGCCGAGATCTTTCCGATGTTGCCGGAGCGGTTGTCCACCAACCTGACCTCGCTGGCGCAGGACCAGGCGCGCCTGAGCATCGTGATCGACATGACCATCAGTGCCGCTGGCGCCGTGACGGCCTCCGACATTTATCGGGCTGTGGTGGTCAATCGCGCCAAGCTGGCCTACAACAGCGTGGCGGCGTGGCTGCAGGGGACGGCCGCTGCGCCTGGCGCGATGAGCGCCGTGGCCGGGATGGACGCGCAGCTGCGCCTCCAGGACCAGGTGGCGCAGACGCTGAAGGGCGTGCGTACAAGCCAGGGCGCGCTTGGGCTCACGACGCTCGAGGCACAGGCGATCTGCACTGCCGGGGTGCTCGAGGACCTGCGGCCGGACGAGGACAACCGCGCCAAGGAACTCATCGAGTACTTCATGATCGCCGCCAACGGCGTCGTCGCGCGCTTCCTGGAGTCGCGCCGCTTTCCCTCGCTGCGCCGCGTGCTGCGCAAGCCCGAGCGCTGGCCGCGCATCGTCGAGCTGGCGCGCGGGCTCGGAGATCGCCTGCCGGCGGAGGCTGACGCCAAGGCGCTGAGCGAGTTTTTGCAGCGACGCCAGGCCGCGGCACCGACGAGCTTCCCGGATCTCTCGCTGAGCGTGGTGAAGCTTCTGGGGGCCGGTGAGTACGTGCCCAAGCGTCCCGGCGAGCCGGTGGCGGGCCACTTCGGGCTGGCCGTCGATGACTACACGCACGCTACGGCGCCGAACCGGCGGTTCCCGGACATGATCACGCAGCGGCTGGTGAAGGCCGCCCTGGCGCAGGCGCCGGTTCCCTACGACGATGAGGCGCTGCGGGCACTCGGGGCGCATTGCACGCTGCAGGAAGGCAATGCCGCGAAGGTGGAGCGGTTGGTGCGCAAGTGCGCGGCGGCCATGCTGCTGCAGTCGCGGATCGGCCAGCAGTTCGATGCCATCGTAACCGGCGCCTCTGCCAGCGGGACCTGGGTGCGCATCAGCCACCCGCTCGCGGAGGGGCGCGTCGTCCAGGGGTTCGAGGGGCTGGACGTGGGCGATCCGGTGCGTGTGCAGCTGAAACACACCGACGTGCAGCGCGGATTTATCGATTTCATCCGCGGGGGCGCCTGAGGTCTCTGGTGCACGCAGCGCCCCGGTGCTTTGTCTGACAGGCTGCGTCGGATAGCGCCGACTAATCGCGACGCCGATCGCAGACAGTTTGCCGTGCGCCACGGGGGGCATTAAAAGAAACCTACTTCCCGCGTGCGGAACCGTAGGACAGGGACGTTCAGCGGTTCCCGCGCGGCGAAGTGCCTGCGGCCCAGGAGGTCGGTCTTGAAGCGTTCGTGGCTCCTGATTGTGCCGGCTGCGCTACTGGGCAGCGTGGCACGCGCCGGTGCGGGAGGTCCGGAAGCGATGGCCTCCGGACCCACCCTCAATGCGACCGTAGCGATGCTCGAGGCCCAAACAGCGCCGGCAACCGCGAGCCCCGGCGACAACGCAGCTGACAACGACCGCCTCGCGGCGGTACTGCCGCGCGGGATGTCTGCGCAGGAAGCTTGTCGGGGGCTCAAGAGCCTCAATCTGTGCGCCGCGACGCTGCATGCCGCACAGAATCTGAATATTCCGTTTGCGCAGCTGAAACGTGAGGTGGCGGCGGGGCAGGGGCTCGACGCGGCCATTCACAGCGTGAAACCGGCCGCGGACGCGAGCGCCGAAGCGACTCGCGCGCAGGAGCAGGCGCAGCAGGACATGCGCGCCCCGCGCGGCTGAGACGCACCCGCGGGCGCGCGCCCCCGCGCGCTGTGGACGTCAGGCCTTCTTCGCCATCGCGTTCTTGATCAGCCCGACGATCAGCATGACGACCACGCTGCCGACCCCCGCGGATGCGACGTTGCCGACCACCGAGCCGCTGCCGACTCCGGAGCCGAGCACCAGGTTGAGGATCTCCGCACCGGCGCCGCCGCCGAGCACACCGGCAATCGTGTTGCCCAGGGGACCGAGGCTGAGGTTCTTGAAGAGCGCTCCGGCGACATTACCGCCGATGGCACCCGTGATGAGACTGATGACCCATTCCATAGTGCTTCCTTTTTGTTTGTAGTACGACTTCTTGTTCTCGTGATTCCCGAGATGCTCCCTGCGACCACAGGTGCCCCTCACCGCGGGCATGCTAGCCGAGTCCGAGCCGCAGACGCCACGGATGGGAATAGTTTAGCTTCTGCTATTGTAGGGGTTCGGCCCCTTGCGGTGCGCGAGCTGCTGGCGGCCGCCAAACGACAACGAAAGGGGAGTCACTATGTCGCTAACCAAACGCGCTGCGGCTGAATTCCTGGGAACGTTCTGGCTCGTGCTGGGGGGCTGTGGCAGCGCGGTGCTGTCGGCGGCGTTTCCGCACGTGGGGATCGGGCTGCTCGGTGTGGCGCTCGCTTTCGGCCTGACCGTGCTCACCATGGCCTTTGCGATCGGCCCGATCTCCGGTTGCCACCTGAATCCCGCGGTCTCCTTCGGCCTGATGATCGGCGGTCGCTTCAAGGCATCGGAACTCCTCTGGTACGTGATTGCCCAGGTGCTGGGCGGCATCGTCGCGGCGGGGGTGTTGTACTTCATCGCCAGTGGCAAGGCGGGCTTTGAACTCAGTTCCGGGCTCGCCGCGAACGGCTATGCCGACCATTCGCCCGGCGGCTACGCTCTCGGAGCCTGCCTGGTCACCGAAGTCGTGATGACCTTCATGTTCCTGATCGTGATCCTCGGTGCCACCGATGCGCGGGCCCCGCCGGGCTTTGCCCCGATCGCCATTGGCCTGTGCCTGACGCTCATTCACCTGATCAGCATCCCGGTGACCAACACCTCGGTGAATCCCGCGCGCAGCACCGGGCCTGCGGTGTTCGTCGGTGGGTGGGCGGTCTCGCAGTTGTGGCTCTTCTGGGTCGCACCGCTGCTTGGTGCGGCACTCGCCGGCATCGTGTACCGCGGCCTGTGGGGCGATGGCCGCACCCGCTAGGGTGGCGGGTTCCTAACTGGCAGGTTCCGTGTGGACCGCGGCCGTCGCAGCGGCGGCCGCGGACGGCTGCTGCCAGTCCCCGCCGAGCGCCCGGATCAGCAGCACCGTGGCGCCCGCGCGGCGGATCTCGATATCGACCGCGGACAGTTGCGCGGAGAGGTATGCGTTCTCGGTCGAGACGACCTCCAGATACGTCACGATGCCGCCCTTGTAGCGCAGGTTCGCCTGCTCGAGGGCGCCCTGGTTGGCCGTGACGGCGGCCGCCTCGCTGACGCTTTCCAGCTGCAGCTGCCGCAGCGCGGCGAGGTTGTCCTCCACGTCCTGGTAGGCGGTGAGCACTGTGCCGCGATAATTGGCGACCTGCTCGTCGTAGGCGGCATGTGCCTGCGCCGTCTGCGCCCGGTAGAGGCCGCCGTTGAACAGTGTCAGGATCGCCTGCGGACCGAGCGACCAGAACTGGCTGGGCGCGGTGAGCCAGTTCGAGTTCTGCGTGCTTTGATAGCCGGCGGAAGCAAACAGATTGAATACCGGGAAGAAGGCGGAGCGCGCGACCCCAATGTTGGCGTTCGCGGCGGCAACCCGCCGTTCGGCGGCCGCGACGTCCGGACGGCGCTCGAGCAGCTGCGAGGGCAGGCCCGGATCGACGCCCGGCAGCGGCGGCAGGCTCGGCGCCGGACGTGCGGCGAGGCTGAAGGCGCTCGGCTCGCGTCCCACCAGCACCGCGATGGCGTGCTCGGTCTGCGCACGGCGCAGGCGCGTATCCTCGGCCTGGGTCTTTGCGGTCTCCAGCTGCGCCTGCGCCTGCTGCACGTCCGAGATCGGCGATGCTCCGCCTTTGTAGAGGTTCTGTGTCAGCTGCAGCGCGTGTGCGTAATCGGCTACGGTGCGATCGAGCAATTGCTGTTCGACGTCCAGGCCGCGCAGCGTGAAGTAGTCGGTGGCCAGCTCGGCGTGCAGCTCGAGATCGAGGCTCGCCGCGTCCCCCGCGGTGGCCTGCTCGCTGTAGCGCGCGTTGGCGACGGTGTTGCGAACGCGGCCGAACAGATCCGCCTCGTAGGAGAAATTACCGCCGAGGGTAAAGAGGTTACTGGTCGCCGAGGTGCCGGGCTGGAAGCTCGGGATGTTCTCGGAGATGCGCCCACGCGTGGCGGTGGCACTCGCATCGATGGTCGGGAAGTAGCTCGCGCGCGCGATGCGCGTCTCGGCACGGGCCTCGTCCAGGCGGGCGAGCGCTGCGCGCAGGCTCTGGTTGGCCGTGCTGACCTGGGTCTCAAGGTCGTTCAGGTCGGGATCTTCGAAGCGGGTCCACCACTGGCCGCGGGGCGCCGCGTCGGCGGGGGTGGCCACCTTCCATGCCTCGGCGGCTTCCTTGTAGGACTGCGGCGGGGCCGGCATCGTCGGGCGGGCGTAGTGCGGCGCCAGCGAGCAGCCGCCGAGCACGGCCAGCACAGCGGCAAGTACCGGCGTTGCGCGCATCAGGAGTGGCCGCTCGCGCCTGGTCCTCCCCCGGGCGCTTGCGGGGGTGCGAGGCGCACCTGCGCGCCGTCGCTGATGGAGTCGGGAGGGTTGGCCACCAGCACATCCTCGGGCGAAACCCCGGAGAGCACCTCGATCTCGGTGCCGAAATCACGGCCTTGAGTGATGGTGTGCAGGTGCACGCGGTGCTGGGCATCGAGCACGGCGACCTGCAGTCCCTGGGTGCGAAACAGCACGGTGTTGACCGGTATGCGCAGCGTGTTGTTGGCGCCGGCGAGCGTGAAATACACCTGCGCATAGGACCCAGGCAGAAGTTCCCCGCTGCCGTTATCGATCTGCAGCTCCACCTGCAGCGTGCGCGAGGTAGCATCGAGGGCGTGCGCGGAGTTGGCCACCACCGCCTCGTAGGTCTTGCCGGGGCGGTCGGCGAATATCAGCCCGGCGGTGAGTCCCTGGTGGATGGCGGAGGCGTACGGCTGGGGCACCGACACATAGATGCGCAGCCGATGGGTATCGGCGACCCGGAACAGCGCGTTGCCCGTATTTTGACCGGCGTTGATGAGCGCGCCGACGTCGGTATTGCGCTGGGTCACGATACCGGCGAACGGCGCCAGCACGTGCTTGAACGATTCCAGTTCCTGCAGGCGCGCCACGTTCGCGGCCGCCGATTGCCGTGCCGCCGACTTTGCCGCGGCGTCGCCGGCGCGCTGATCGGCGTCCTGCTGCGAGACGGATTCCGTCGCCAAGAGTCCCTTCCAGCGCTCGTTGGTCGTGCGTGCCAGCTGGTAGTTGGCCTCGGCGGTCGCCAGATCGGCCTGCGCCTGGCGCAATTCCTGGTCAATCTCGGGCGTCTCGATCTCGGCCAGCAGCTGGCCCTTCTTCACCGGCGTGCCGATGTCGGTGTACCAGAACTTCAGGTATCCGTTGGTGCGGGCATAGATGGGCGCCTCATAAAAGGCCTGCACGCTGCCGGGCAGCACCAGCTTCTCGGCGCCGGGCCCGCTGTTCGGTTTGGCGGTCGTAACCGTGGCCACTGCGGCGGTCGCAGCCTGCTTCTCGAGCGCGGTGCGCGCACTGAGGCGGCTGACGATGCCCCAGACGGCGATGATCAGGGCGACCGCAATGAGCACCCAGACGTAACGGCGCGTCGCAGGATCGTCCGCCGGCGCGGCCTGCGGCTTCGAGGGCTGGTCAGACATTACGCACTCCGGCGCGAGTGGATGAGGGAGAAGACCGTCGGCACGAAGAAGAGCGTGGCTACGGTCGCGAACAGCAGTCCGCCGATCACGGCGCGTCCGAGGGGGGCATTCTGCTCCCCACCCTCACCCAGACCCAGGGCCATCGGCACCATGCCGATGATCATCGCCAGCGCCGTCATGAGCACCGGCCGGAAGCGGGTCGTCCCGGCCTGCAGGGCGGCGTGCAGCGCGTCATCACCGGCATTCATGCGCTCACGCGCGAAGCTGATGACCAGCACGCTGTTGGCGGTCGCGACGCCCATGCACATGATCGCCCCGGTGAGGGCCGGCACGCTCACCGGCGTGTGCGTGATGAACAGCATCCAGACGATGCCGGCGAGTGCGGCCGGCAGGGCGGTGATGATGATGAACGGGTCGAGCCACGACTGAAAGTTCACCACGATCAACAGGTAGACCAGGATGATCGCGCCGGCCAGACCCACGAGCAGCCCGAAGAAAGACTCGCCCATCGTCTTGATCTGCCCGCGTACCGTGACCTTCGAGCCACGCGCGAGGGAATGCTTGGTCGCGGCCACCAGCTGGTTGATCTGCGCCGAGATGTAGCCGAGGTCGGCGCCGTCGGCGGAGCCGAAAATGTCAATGACCGGCGTGGCGTCGTAGTGACTGACCACCGCTGGGGTCATGCTGCGGTGAAAGTCGGCCAGGTTTGCCAGCATCTGCGAGTTCGTGCCGCCGGCACCGGTGATGGGAGTCGTGGTCAGGTCCGTAAGAGTTGCCAGGCGAAACTGGGGCGTCTGTGCGACCACGGGGTACTGTGTGCCGGTCTTCGGGTCAATCCAGTACGACAGCAGCGTCTGGCCGCTGCCCGAAAGGGAGGTCAGCATGTTCGCTGCGACGTCGGTCTCCGTAAGTCCGAGGAGCGCCGCCTTGCTGCGATCCACATTAACGTTCAGCGTCGGGTAGTCATAGGCCTGCTGAATGCGCAGGTCAACGATCCCCGGGATCTTGTGCATGCGCGCGAGCAGCTCGCTGGCGTAGGCGCGGTTCGCGTTGACGTTGAAGCCCGAGATCTGCACGTCGAGCGGCGCCGGCAGGCCGAAGTTCAGGATCTGGCTGACGATGTCGGCCGGCAGAAAGGCGAACGTCGTCGAGGGATACAGTGCATTGAGCCGCTCGCGCAGCTTGCGCACGTATTTGATGGTCGGCTGATGGTGTTCGGTGAGGTTGACCAGAATATCGGCGTCACCTGGGCCGATCGGTGCCGAGCTCGAGTAGGCGGTGTTGATGCCGCTGTAGGGGACGCCGATGTTGTCGACGACGGTGGCCAGCTCGCGTGCCGGGATCACTTCGCGGATCGTGGCCTCCACGCGATCGCACAGCGTGGCGGTCTCATCAATGCGCGCCCCGGTGAAGGCACGTAGGTGCAGCTTGATCTGCCCGGCGTCGACGCTGGGGAAGAAGTCCTGGCCAAGCCCCGGAAGGAAGGGTCCCGCCGGGAACGCCAGCAGCGCGGTCAGTGCCATCGCGCCCAAGAAGGGGAGGGCGAAGCGGGGACCCACATGCAACGCGCGCTCGAGCAGGCTGTGATAGCGGTCGCGCACGCCGGCAAACCAGCGCTCGAAGCCATGCTGCAGCCGCTGCAGTGGGCCGGTGGCCTTCTCGTGCGCGTGCGGGTCGTGCTTGGAAAGCCAGTACTTGGCCAGGGTCGGCACCAGGGTACGCGACAGCACGTACGAGGCCAGCATGGCGAAGACCACCGCCTCGGCCAGGGGCACGAACAGATAGCGCGCGATGCCAACGAGCATGAACATGGGCACGAACACGATGCAGATCGCGAGCGTCGAGACGAAGGCTGGTACCGCAATCTCGTGAGCACCGTTGAGGATCGCCTCCTCGACGTCCTCGCCGTGCTCGAGGTGGTAGTTGATGTTCTCAATGGTGACGGTGGCGTCGTCCACCAAGATGCCTACCGCGAGCGCCAGGCCGCCGAGCGTCATGATGTTGATCGTCTCGCCGAGCGCGGCAAGGCAAATGATCGAGGCCAGGATCGACAACGGGATGGAGATGGCGATGATCAGCGTGCTGCGCCAGCTGCCCAGGAACAGCAGGATCATGAGGGCCGTGAGCAGGGCGGCGATGATCGCCTCACGCACCACCCCCGAGATGGCGCCGCGCACGAAGATCGACTGATCGCCGACCAGATCGATCTTGAAATCCTGAGGCAGCTGCGCCGCGATGCCCGGGATGCGGCTCTTGATCTCCTTGATGATGTCCAGCGTGGAAGAACTGCCGGTCTTCAGGACGCTCATTAGCACGCCGCGTCGGCCGTCGCGGCGCACCAGGTTCGTCTGCGGCGGGTAGCCATCGCGCACGTGCGCCACGTCGCGCACGTAGATGACCGAACCGTTGCGGGTCGTGACTGGCAGGTCGTTAAGCTCGGCCACCGTGCGCGGGTTGGCGTTGACGGAGACGAAATACTCGCGGTCGCCGATCTTCTGCGTTCCCGCGGGCAGGATCGAGTTCTGCACGCCGATGGCGGTGGTGACGTCGTTCCCGGACAGTCCCTGGGCACGCAGTGCATCGGGATTCAGGTCGACCTGGACCTGGCGCTGCAGGCCCCCGTAGGGGTAGGGCATGGAGGCGCCCTGTACGGTGGCGAGACCCGTCCGGAGAATACTGTTGCCGAGATCAAACAGCGCCGCCTCCGAGAGCGTATCGCTCGAGAGCGCCAGTTGCAGGATGGGGACGGAGGAGGCGTTATAGGCGAGGATGAACGGTGGCGTGGTGCCCGGGGGCGCCTGGCGCAGGCCCGTCTGGGATACCGCGGTGATCTGCGCAAACGAGAGTTCCTCGTTTACGTTCGGCTGAAAGAAGTACTTGACGATCGAGGTGCCGCTGAGTGACTGCGACTCGGTGTGCTCGACGTCATTGACGGTGGTCTGGGCGGTGCGCTCGCTCGACAGCACCAGGCGCGTGGCCATCTCATCCGGGGCGAGGCCGGTGTACCTCCAGATGACCGCAACGACCGGGATCTTGATGTTCGGGAAGATGTCCGTGGGCGTGCGCAGTATCGAGAACACGCCAAGCAGCGTGATCAGGATGGCAAGCACCAGAAAGGTATACGGGCGCCTGAGCGCCAGTCTGACGATCCACATCTGACCGTCGAAGGTAGCCGATCGGGGCCGGGCAACGATTACGTTGGCGCGCGCGCGTGTTACAGGTGAAATGTGCCCCGTAAGCGCGCTGCGACATGCACCGGGGACATTGCACTACCCGGGTGTGAATTCCCCCTTTTCGCGCCCCCGGCGGGCGCACCTATACGAATCCAGATGGCACGCGCTCGCTCAATAGACAGCTTCGACCGCTACCGCGATGCGGTAGCCCATGCCGCGCTCCGTGACGATGATCTGCGGCTCGGCGGGATTGCCTTCGATCTTGCGTCGCAGGCGCAGGATCTGCACGTCGATCGCGCGGTCGTAGACTTCGTTGTCGTAGCGACGGCTGAGTTCGATCAGCTGGTCGCGGCTGACGACCCGGTTGGCGGTGCCGAGCAGGGCCGCGAGCAGATTGAATTCGCCGTTGCTGAGGGTCACGTCGCGGCCGTCGCTGGCGGTCAGGCGCCGGGTACGCAGGTTCAATTCCCATCCCGGAATCCGGTAAGCGCGACACACCCGTGTGCCGTGGGCCTCGTGCCCCACCTGCGTGCGCCGCAGTACCGTGCGGATGCGCGCCAGAAGCTCGCGCGGACTGAACGGCTTGGTGAGATAGTCGTCGGCGCCAAGTTCCAGGCCCATGACACGATCGGCTTCCTCGGCGCGACCGGTGAGGATTATGACGGGGATCTGCGATTCGGCACGCAGTTGCCGCAACAGCGTCATGCCGTCCTCACCGCGCAGCCGCAGATCGAGCAGCACCAGATCTACCACGCCGACCCGCAGCGTCTCCATGAGGCCAGTGCCACTGGCAGCGCCGGTCACACGGAAATCGTTGTGGCCGAGGTATTCCGCGACCAGCTGCCGCATCGCACTGTCGTCATCGACCACGAGGATGTGCGGCACCGGCACGCTACTCATGGGGCGCGTCCGTGAAGCGCGTGCTGATCGTGGAGCATGATAGTCTTCATCGCGATCTCATCCGCGAGTGGCTGGAGGAGGGCGGATTGCAGGCCATCTATGCCGATTCCACGACGCAGGCTGCGGCGGACATCGATGCAGTTCTGGTGGACGTCTCGTGTCAGCAGCAGGCTCATGCAACCCTTGATACGTGGCGCCGCGCCTACCCGCGTGCCGCCCTCGTGCTCGTCTCCGGGCGGTTCTTCGCCGGCGACATGGCGAATGATGCCATGGCAGCCCGCCTTGGAGTGACGCGCATCCTCGCCAAGCCCTTTACCCGCACCGATCTATGGACCGCTCTGGGACTTCCGCCGGGTCCGCCCGCCGCGGCATCGCCGCGCACTTGAGCGCGGCCGGCGAGCGGGACAGCGCACGTGGCCGGGCACTGCGGCTGCGGCTGGTACTGGTCGTGGTTGCGGTCTGCGCCGCCGTCTGGCTGTCGGCGCTGTTCGACGCCCTGAGCGACCGTACCGCGACGCTGGCGGGTGCGGAGCGCCAGTACGATAACGTCGCCGGAGCGCTGGCCGAACAGGCCGCCCGTGCGCTGCAGGCGACGGACCTCATCATCAAGCAGGCCGAGCTACTGGACCCGGACGCGCCGGGTGCGACCGTGCCGCGGCCGGTACTCGCGGAACTGCTGCGCCGCTACATGAGTGGCGTGCCGCAGGTGCGCAATCTGTTCCTGTTCGACCCGGCGCGCGATCTGCACGTCAGTTCGGCCATCTCGCCGAACGCCAACGTTGACCTGAGCGACCGCTCCTATTACCTGGCGCAACGCGACGACCCGAAGCTCGGGCTTTTCGTGAGCGAACCGTTCGTCAGCCGCGTGACCGGTGACCCCACGTTCGTGCTGTCGCGCCGCCTGCCGGGCGCGGGTTTTCGCGGTATCGCCGGTGCCACGGTCGACGTCGCCTATATTCGCCGCTTTTATCATGCGCTCGATCTGGGCAGTGGCAGCAGCATCGAGTTGCTGCGTGCGGACGGCACGACGCTCGTCAGCCGTGAGCACGAGACTCGCGAGGGTCGCCCTTCGGACTGGTCCGGGGCCCTCCAACTGCTCGGCGAGCGTGATGCCCTACACCTGAGCTACCACAATCCGCTGCTCGGGCGCACGCTCGTGAGCCTGCGGCGCGTGCCGAGCTATCCCGCCGTGGTCATCGTGGCGCGCAGCGAGCGCGCCATCCTCCAGGAATGGCGCGCGAAGACCTGGACCAACGTCATTCGGACGTTCGTTATTACCGCGCTCGCAACCTTGCTGCTGATCGCCTTCCTGCGCCAGCTCGCCCGCCATGAGCACATGACGACGCAGCTGCACCAGTCGCAGAAGCTCGAGGCCCTCGGCACGCTGGCCGGCGGCATCGCCCATGACTTCAACAACGTGCTCGGTGCCATCCTGGGTTACGCCGAGCTCGGCGTCGAGCACACGCCTGCGGGCTCCGCGCTGCGGCGCTATCTCGACAACATCCTCATGGCCGCCAACCGGGCGCGCGACCTGGTCGCGCGCATTCTCGCCTTCAGCCGTCCCGGTGTCGGCAGCGCCACTCCGCTCGTGCTGCAGAAGGTCCTCACCGAGGTCCGCAACCTGAGCACCGCGGCGCTTCCTGCGCGGGTAAATCTCGAGCTGCACATGGACAGCGAACCACTGATCGTCGCCGGCGACGCCGCCCAGCTGCATCAGATGTTCGCCAACCTGGTCACCAACGCGGTGCAGGCGGTCGGCGGGGCGGGTCGGATCGAGATACGCGCCGCGCGGGCAGAGGTGGCGGATGAGCGGCTGTGCACGGTAGGACGGCTGCAGCACGGCGCGTATGCGCGGGTCGACGTCGCCGACACCGGCATCGGCATTAGCGCCGCGCAGGTCGAGCGCATCTTTGATCCGTTCTTCACGACCAAGCCCGTGGGGCAGGGAACGGGCCTGGGCCTGTCGCTCGTGCACGGCATCGTACTCGACCACGGGGCGGCCATCGATGTCGACAGCCGCAGCGGCGCGGGCACGACTTTCAGCGTCTACCTGCCGCTCGTCAGTGGCGAGCCGGCGCAGGAGCCGCCACCCTCGGCGGCCCCGAGCGGCCACGGCGAGACCATCCTGGTCGTCGATGACGAAGAGAGCCTGGTGCACCTGGCAGAGGAGGTGCTCGCCGGCCTCGGTTACGAGCCGGTCGGCTGCACCGGTACGGCCGAGGCGCTGCGAGTGTTCCGCGCGGCGCCCGAGCGCTTCGATGCCGTGATCAGCGATGCGATCATGCCGGAGATGCCGGGCACCGAACTGCTCGCGCACATTCGGCGGCTGCGGCCCGACATCCCGGCGTTGCTCGTGAGCGGCTACGGGGGCCCGGACCTGCAGTCCCAGGCGGCCGCAGGCGGCGTGACGATCCTGAACAAACCCCTGCATGCGGCGGAACTGGCGGCCGCACTCGCGACCGCCCTGGCAGCGCGTCGCACGGGTTCCACCGCCACGCGGACCGTTGCGAGCGAATGAGCCCGGCCTACCGCGAACTGTCCTGATGTCCGGGCGCTAAGGTTTCTCCGGTGAAAATAAAGCCGACGACGAGATGATCGGCAGGGGCAGCTCTGGTCGGCGCGCATTTGCCAGCACTTTAGTTGCCGTGTGCGGAGGATCCGGATCATTGCCTTCAACGCCTGAGGGCGGAGCCCAACGGCCGGGCGCGACGGCAATGGCGGTTGCGGCAACGGCAGGGTAGGCTCCTTCGCCAAGGTAGGAGGATCCGATCCATGTCTAAGACCCTGAGAGCATTCACGACGGCGGCTGCAGTGTTGTGTATCACCGCTTGCGGGACCACGACCTTCACTTCAACCTGGAAGGACCCGGCAACGCCGACCCTCAATCCGATCGGCAGGACCGTGGCGGCGGTCTTTGTTACGCGCGACGAGGCGAAGCGAAGGGCCGGAGAGGATGCCTTGGCGGCGGACCTCACTGCACGCGGTGCGAAGGGGGTTCCGGCCTACACACTGGTGCCGGATTCCGTCCGCGGCGACGGCGAGAAGGCCCGGGCCGCGCTCAAGGCCGCGGGCGCAAATGGGGCGGTCGTCATGCGGGTGGTCGGCAAGGACCAGCAGATCAACTACACGCCGGGCGCGCCGATGCCGGCGTATTACAACGGTTTTGGCCCGTACTGGGGCTACGGCTGGGGCACGGCCTATTCGCCGCCGACGGTTACGACAGACACGATCGTTTCCGTGGAGACGCTGGTGTATTCGCTGACGCAGGACAAGCTGCTGTGGGCCAGCACCAGTCGCACGACGAATCCCACCAATCTCGATAAGCTTGTCACTGAGGTCGCGGACGCCACCGCCAAGGAGATGGCGAAGCAGGGCGTCCTCGCCGGGAAATGAGCGCGTCGTCTGCGCCGCGGAGTCATATGCGCCGGGCCTCCTGCTGGCTTGCGGTTGCATTGTTCGGTGCGTCGGTGGCGCCGGCCTCGACGCCGGAGGCCTGGAGTGCCTATCAGCAGGAGGTCGTGAAGACCTGTGTGGCGGCGAGTTCCTTGCGCCATGCGCGTGCCGCCGGCGAGCGGATTGACTTCGATGACGACGTGGGGCTTTCGGTGCTCCTGATCACCGGCGAGTATCCGCAGCCGCACATGAAGCGTCAGCGCGGACGCGAACTGTGCCTGTTCAACAAGCACACGCGCACGGCCCGGATGGCGGACGCCGACAACCTCATCAGCGCTCAGCCCGCACCGGCGGTCCCCTAAGTCGCGGCGCTGGGGTAAGCGCAGCCTGCACGACACAATATCTCGGTTCTTATGGCCTCGAAGGCCTGGACGCGCTCGCGCACGGCGCGTCTTACGTCACCTCGCGTTGGGATTCAGGCGTGGTAGTCGGCCGGGACCGTCTCATCGGCCCTGCCGCGGTGCGCGCTCATCGCATTGAACAGCGGTGTGAGGAGGAGGGCGAGAAGAAGGTTCAGCACGACGGTATACATTGCCGTGTAACCCGGGAAGGTCCAGCCAGCGAACGTCAGCGGGAAGGTCGGTTTGAGGTCTGCCGCGATGGCCATCCAGGTGCCGGTCAGCGTGCCCACCGCCCAGCCGAGCAGCAGCGCCCACGAGTTGAACCAGCGCGTGTAGGCGCCGAGCATCACCGCGGGCAATGTCTGGATGATCCAGATGCCGCCCAGCAACTGCAGCTGGATCGCGAACTTTGTCGGGACGAAAAGTATGAAGACCAGGGCGCCAACCTTGACGATCAGCGACACCCACTTGGCGATCTGTGCTTCCTGCTTGTTGGTGGGATTGGGGTTGATGAACTCCCGGTGAATATTGCGCGTATAGAGGTTGGCGGCCGCAATGGACATGATGGCCGCCGGCACCAGCGCGCCGATGCCTATGGCGGCGAAGGCGACCCCGACGAACCAGCTCGGGAAGCTGTGCAACAGCAGCGCCGGCACGGCAAAGTTGTTCTTAAATTGGGCGAACCCGCCTGCGTATTGGGGTAGCTTGTCGACGCCAGCGGCGATCGCGAAGAACCCGATCAGCGCCAGGAGACCGAGCATGAAGGTGTAGCCGGGCAGCATCGCCGCATTGCGGCGGATCGCACGCCCGCTGCTTGCACTGAGTATCCCCGTCAAAGAATGGGGATAGAGGAACAGGGCCAGTGCTGAGCCAAGCGCCAGGGTGGCGTAGGCGCTGTACTCGCCCGTGCTGTGGGGTCCCGGCGTGGCCAGGATGAGCTTGGCCGGCGGGACCGCGGCAAACACCTTGGCAAAGCCGCCAAGCTGTATGGGGATGACGATCACCGCGGCGAAGGCGGTGATGTAGATCAGGATGTCCTTGACGATCGCGATCGATGCCGGCGCACGCAGGCCGCTCGAGTATGTGAATGCCGCCAGCACGATGAAGGCAATGAGCAGGGGCAGTTCAGCCATGAAGCCCGTGCCGGAGATGCCGAGGGCACCGATGACGACCTGGATGCCGACCAGCTGCAGCGCGATGTAGGGCATTGTCGCAACGATGCCGGTGATCGTTATGGCGAGCGCGAGCCAGCGATTGCCGAAGCGCCCCTTTACGAAGTCACCCGCGGTGATGTAGCCGCGCTTGTGACACACGTACCACAGGCGCGGAAAGACCAGGAACAGCACCGGATAAATGACGATCGTGTACGGGACGGCGAAGAACGCGAGCGCGCCGGCGCCAAAGGCAAGCGCCGGCACCGCGATGAAGGTATAGGCGGTGTACAGATCCCCGCCCACCAGGAACCAGGTGATCAGCGTGCCGAAGCGTCGTCCCCCGAGGCCCCATTCGTGGAGCTGGTCCAGGTCGCCACGGCGCCAGCGTGCGGCGGCGAATCCGAGCCAGCTGACGAACAAGAAGAGCAGTACAAAGACGGTCAGCGCGACCCAGTTCACTTCTCGCATCTGTCCCCCTGCAATGCGAAGCGATGCTGCGCTAACGGCGGGTGGCGAAGTACACGACGGCCGTGAGGAGCGCGCTGATGAGTACCCAGAGCATCTGGTACCAGTAGAAGTAGGGCACTCCCATCCAGCCGGGGTCGACGCGGTTATAGAACGGCGGCCACAGGACGGCGATGAACTGTATGACAAAGAGCAGGTACCACCAGCTCCAGCCGTCCCGCTTGTTACTCGTGGTGTTCATCGCATCCC
>CAVSFM010000011.1:0-186774 GCA_963727305.1 uncultured Pseudomonadota bacterium | reverse complement strand
CGCAGATTCACGCCTAACCATCGGGTGTCTCTTGAATGCAGTGCTTACGCTGTTACTTTACGGCACGGTCCTTCGTCTCCGGCAGGAAGAACAAGCCGACCACGACCGTCATCAGGGCGATGATGATCGGATAGCGCAGGCCGTAGTAGATGTCGCCCGTGAGCGCGACCAGCGCGAACGCCACCGTGGGCAGGAACCCGCCAAACCAGCCGTTGCCGATGTGGTAGGGCAGGGACAGCGAGGTATAGCGGATGCGGGCCGGGAAGAGTTCGATCAGCCACGCCGCGATCGGCCCGTAAACCATGGTGACGTAGATCACCAGGATAAACAGCAGCACCCACACCATGAACAGATTGATCTGTGCCGGGTCCGCCTTGGCCGGATAGCCGGCCTCCTTGAGCGCGCCGCTGAGTGACTTGGAGAACTTCTCGGTCGCTGACTTGAATTCGGCACCCGACATCGGTCCACCCTCGACCGAGGCAATCACCGGGCCGGCGCCGATGCGGATCTGCGCCACGCTGCCTACGGCAGAAGCCTCGTTGCGATAGGGCACGCCCGCCTTCGCGAGCGCGGCCTTAGCCACGTCGCACGACTGAACAAACTTCTTCTTACCCACGGGATCAAACTGGAAGGAACAGGCGTTCGGGTCGGCAACCACGGTGACCGGCGACTGGGCCGAGGCCTGCTCGATCGCCGGGTTTGCGTAGTGCGTCAAGCCCTTGAAGATGGGTACGTAGGTGATGGCGGCGAGCAGGCATCCGCCGAGAATGATCTTCTTGCGGCCGATCTTGTCCGAAAGAATCCCGAACACCACGAAGAAGGGCGTCCCGACTAAAAGCGACGCGGCGATCAACAGATTGGCCGTCTGCGCTTCTACCTTCAGTTCCTGGGTAAGGAAGAAGAGGGCGTAGAACTGCCCGCAATACCAGACGACGGCCTGCCCGGCCGTCGCGCCGAGGAGCGCGAGGATCACGAGCCGCAGGTTTCCCCAGCGCGCGAAGGACTCCGTGAGCGGTGCCTTGGAACTGGTGCCCTCGGCCTTCATTTCCAGAAACACCGGGGACTCCGCCAGTTGCATTCGGATATACACCGAGATGCCGAGCAGCACGACGGACACCAGGAATGGGATCCGCCAGCCCCAGGTCTCGAACTCCGCTCCGAGCCATGAACGGCACAGCAGAATGACCACGAGACTCAGGAACAGTCCGAGCGTGGCGGTCGTCTGGATCCAGCTGGTGTAGCGCCCCCGCTTGCCAGGAGGCGCGTGCTCGCCGACATAGGTGGCGGCACCTCCGTACTCGCCTCCGAGGGCGAGACCCTGCAAAAGGCGCAGAACAACGAGCGCCACCGGCGCGATCACGCCGGCGGTGGCGTAGCTTGGCAGCACGCCCACGAGCGCAGTAGAGAGACCCATGATCACGATGGTGATTAAGAACGTGTGCTTGCGGCCGACCAGATCTCCCAGGCGGCCGAATACGAGCGCGCCGAACGGCCGTACGGCAAAACCGGCGGCAAAGGCCAGCAGCGCGAAGATAAAGCCAGTGGTCTCGTTAACGCCGGAGAAGAACTGCTTCGAGATGATCGCCGCCAGCGAGCCGTACAGATAAAAGTCGTACCACTCAAAGACCGTGCCCAGGCTTGAAGCGAAGATTACCTGGCGATGCGCCTTGTCGATCCCGGATGCAGTTGCAGGCAGAATGTTTGTGGCCACTGGACAGCTCCTGGTGTACTGGTTGTGCGCACGGCAGTGTCGTTTTTCGTTTTTTCGCTACGACCTGAAACTACAATTTAGGAAGCCGCCGGAGTATTTCACACCCGGCGATGCGCACGGAAGGGCCATCATTTCGAAGACTTAGCGCTGGCCCGGGGGTTTTACCTTATGGCGCGGTCTTCCCTTATGGCGGTTTTATTACAATCTTCGCTTGGCGCCGCCGCCCTCACGCCCACGTCTTGAGGCTCGCGGGATTCGCGCACCGGACCTGCCGTTGAGGGGTCCCACCGGTACGATAGAGCGGAAGCGCTTGCTAAATTGACCTCAGGTCCCGGCTGACCGCGGACCGTCAGGAGGAGGGGATATGCCATCGCCGATAAAGCGCAGACAAGTACTGCTTTTCGCCGCCGCTTCCGGTGTGGCGCTGGCGACGGCGGCCACCGCGGAAGGGGAAGGTTCAAAGGAAGTGGAGGCGGTCGAGGATCTGATGCGCGAGCATGGCGTGTTGCGGCGCGCCTTGCTGGTTTACGCCGAAGCGGCCACACGTCTTGAAAGCGGACACGGTGAGGTGCCCTTGCCCGCGCTGGCGGATACGGCGCGGCTGTTTCGCACCTTTGGCGAGGATTACCACGAGAAGGCGGTGGAGGAAGCGTACGTCTTTCCCGCGCTAACTAAAGGAGAAGGCCCGTACCGCGGCTTAGTGGCGACACTGAAGCAGCAACATGAGCGGGGGCGTGAAATAACCGCATACATCAGCACTACGGCGAGTCGTGGGCGAGGCCGGTTGCAGCCGGAAATCCTGACTGCCTTCGTGCGCATGTACGCGCATCACGCCGCTATAGAAGACACCGTGCTTTTCCCGGCCTGGAAGCGCGCCGTGTCAGACGCCCAGTATCGGGAGCTGTCCGAGAAGTTTGAGGAGATTGAGCAGCGCCAGCTCGGCCGGGATGGCTTCGAGCATGCAGTTGCGCAGATTCACCGCATTGAAGAGGTGCTCGGCCTTGCCGACCTTGCACAGCTGACCGCCGCTGCGCCCCCTGCGGTTGCGACCGGAAGTAACCTTCGGCCCGGCGCGTAGGATCATTATGGCGATGGCGGTGCCGACGCGGTGACCGCTCCATCTCCAAGCACCGCATTGAGGTCATCGACCATCTCCTCAAGTGAGCCGTCCCCGAATCCGACGTGGGTTGCGCGGATCTTCCCGTCCTTGCCGATGAGATACATCCGCGGGATCGCTTTGACGTCGTACAGATGTGCAATGCGTCCATCCGGATCGAGCAGCATGTTGATGTTCCAGCCGGCCTTCTTCGCATTGCTCCTGAGTCTGCGGATGGTTTCGGGAGTGTCCTTGAAGTTGATGGCGAGTACGGCGATCTTTTCCTTGCCGAGATATCGCTGCAGCTTCTCGAGGTTCGGCAGTTCCGCGCGGCAGGGGGCGCACCACGTGGCCCAAAACGTCACAACGGCGATCTTTCCCTGCTGTGCACTCAGGCGCACTTTCTCGCCGGTCACGTAATTCTCGGCGGTGAAGTCTGGCGCCGACGCGCCGATGTCGGGTGCCGCAATGATGCCGCGTACTCGCGAAACACGCGATGGCTAGAAGCGCTGCGGTGGCAGCTATTTGTCGGGCCGGCATTGTGCACACAACGTGACCTGAAGCAGGGCCCCTACTGTACCCAATCGCGCGAACCGACGCGCGGGGCGTATGGCCGTTCGGGCCGGCCCTGTCAGCGGACGACTACGACCGGTCGCTCGCTCGATGATCTGTGCTCGCAACTCCTGATACCTACACTCAAACAGACTGTTTGGAGTTAGTTCCTTTGGCTGTTACAAACCCACCTATGGTGCCGCATATGAATTCCCCGTCTGCGTTTGTGCGCCAGGACGAAGTGTCGCTTGGTTCGGCTGCGTCGGCATCAGCCGTGTCCTGGGCCGCAATATTCGCCGGCGCGAGTGTCGCCGCGGCGGTCTCGCTGGTACTGCTGACGTTGGCCATCGGTCTCGGAATGCTCACGGTAGCCAGCTGGCCGTACGTCTCAGGCGCGCGGGTCGCGGCTGAAGCGGCGATCGCACTGATTGTGATGCAGTGGGTATCGGCAGCGCTCGGGGGCTACATTACGGGCCGGCTGCGAACGCGCTGGACCGGGCTCCATACTCACGAGGTCTTTTTCCGCGACACCGCGCATGGGTTCATCGCGTGGTCCGTTGCGACATTGGTTGCGGCTCTCTTTTTTGCGTCAGCCGTAGGTGGTGGCATGCGCAGCGATGATACTGAGACGCTGAATCTCACCCCGCAACGCCACAGTGAAGCCGGTTCGGTGCCGGCTTTGCGGGATCGCAACGAACTCGTGAAGACCATGTCCGATAGCGCTGGACGGACGGCGGCCGCAGCCACCCGCCACGTGGATGTGGCACTTCAGCGGGATCCAGCCACCGAGTTGATGCCGGAGGTTGACCCCAAGAGTGCTGCAAAAGGTTCGATCTGGGTGGCGCTTTCCATGCTCATCGGCGCCTTCATTGCCAGTGCGTCGGCCGCGATGGGCGGCCGCCTAAGAGATCAGCACCCCTAAGAAGAACGCGGAACCAACAGAGGTCCGAGTAGGGACGCAAAGTAGCGTTAGTAAGGCGCGGGCGACCGCATGTATGGGGAATATAACATAATATACATTATGCGAAGTAGCATCCTGCCCCGGGTAGAACCGATCTGGGGTCTGTCTATCCCATCTGCTTGAAATGGCTCTGTTAGCCACCCCCGTCCGCCGGAACGCATGCCGGCACTCTCCTGAACATCAGGAAGTTTGCCGAGCAGTGAAAGCTGCGAAGAACCTGCGGCTAGCAGCAGGACACAGGCGACCGGATGGCAGGGCCCATCGCGAACGGCGCGCGCGTGGTTCGGTAGGTGGCTAGTAGCGGACAGGGGACACAACCCGACTTGATAAAGCGGCCCGTAAGCAAACGCAGCGATACGACGCGCGATTGCGCAGCGAAAGCGGAGCGACCGCGGCGCATCGCCCGCACGTATAATCGGCCCGTCAGCGCTCGAGGATGGACCGGGCGCGTGCCGGCAGTGGACTCAAGCCAGACACCCCCAGCGGGGCCAGCGCGAGTCTGGCGCATGTCAGTCCCCGGCTGGTTACCTGAAGGTGACCTGTGTCCGCTGATCTACCGCCTGGCGAAACTTCCCAAGCCAAAACCCTTAACGCGCGCAAGGCAAACCCCGCAAGACCCTACTCCAGCCCTCTCTACGGCTACCCCGCCGAAGTCATTCCAAGGGCGCGTAAGTCTTCACCGCTCGAGCCTACAAGTGCGGTGTAAAGAAACCCGGCAAGGCTGTCCAGGAGCCAATGCGGCTGCACTCTGAGCGGTGCGTCCTCACGCTGAGTGGAAAGGTTGGCTCGTGAAGCCGGACGCGTGATCGTGGATCCTGAGGCAATGAAACGAGCAGAAACCTCCTGCGTGGCTATGCGCAGATTCTCGCGTGGGCGCACGACCTCGCCCAACGTTCCGGGGATGAGCACGACGTTGAAAGGTACTGGAGCTTCTCAAAGCCGCCTGACGTTCGCCGTGCGACTACTGAGCGGGAATCTTGCGCTGAGGTGAAACCTGCTGAGCGGCAGCGCCGAGCTCTTACTTGCCGGAGTGGCAAGTACTTGCCAGGCGGCAACTTGCCGCGCGCTTACACAAAAGATGCTGAGCGGCAGAAGCTAGGTCAGTACAGCGGATTGGAGTGGAACGGAAACTGGCTCCATTCTCGATTTTAGAAACGCGCCGTATCCGTAGGGATAGTCGTCCGTAAGATCGCGCAGTGCACGGGAATCCGACTCGAACAATGTGAATCGAAGGTGTTGCTCTGCGACCTCGGTCGGATTTCCCCACGTCACTTTTACTGTCAGATGGTAGTCGCCGTGCTCCACGGAAACTGCTCATTGAAAAATTGCATCACCGGGTTCGCAAATCCGTCGTCTGCCCGAACGTTCTGGCGAAGCGCGGTAAATCAGCCCGTTTCGCAACGATATTGTTTCGCAGTCGCTGGACGATGTCCTTGGAACGGCGCTCGGTGGGTTGGTCAAATGGTCTGAAGCAATTATTGAGGATGTGCGCCCATTCCTCGTCTGGCTTGATTGTTATCGGCGTCAGTAGCACGGCCTGGGCATCGGCATGATTGAAAAAATCCTCGAGCTGCTGTTCAAAGTACAGCGCCGAGCGATGCGGCAGCGAGATCGCTTAACGCGTAGGGCCTTTCCGCCTGTATTGTGCAGAATGACATGTAACTGAGCGTTTGGATTCCCGAGATAGTGACCAATAACCATCCCCGACTACACCTCGTGCGATAGCGCGGCTACGTACCACAAGACCTTTCGGTGGTAACTGGAAAGCAGGCTGCGCGCGCAGCGTCACGAACGCCCAAAACGTCCAGTCGTGGTAAAACGGTGGCGCTACGGGACTCATTAGAACACCCTCCGAAAGGTGGTTATCAAAATCGGGGCACGTGCCAGAAATCTAACACGCGCACGACTGACCGGCTGATAATGGGAGAGCGTTTCCTGCTGAAAAAACGCAGCACGTAGCCAAGAACTTAGTGCGATCTAAGCGTTGCGCCTTGTATAAATTATACGAGCGTCAGACTAGATGCGCCGCTTAAGCCATGTGTTCCAGAGGCCGAGCGAAGCAACAGCGCCACATAAGACGGCCACAGCAACTAGCAGCAGTGCGCGTGAGAGGGAAAGCACACCTCTTCGATGCATTTGGACCTCAAAGTACACCGAAATTGGCATCGCAAAGGCTAGCATGCCTAAGACCATTAACCGGATTTGGTCCGTAGCCACCATGACTGACTTGACCCTAAGTCATCGACGACCCGTCTTGCGAGCTTTGAACACTGGTCACGTCGGATCATCGCGCTAAGCCATTGACGTGTCGAGCTATGTTCACGTTACGCAGGTTCACGTCTCTAGGGCGTCGCGACCGGTTCTGCGCGGCGGTATCTCGCAACGACCTCTGCAAGTGCGGCCTTCACGGTGGCATCGCGTGCGTCCGTCGGGTGCAATGTCCGGTAGTCCGCCGCGAATCCCATGAGAGTCCCGGCAAACGGCGAAAGGTCCATATTCCTGAACACTGTCGAAGCAAGTACATGGTTCGAGCGATCGAAAGCCCACCGCTCCATCAGGGTGCCATCGAGTTGCGTCTCGAGCATTGAAATGGCGTGCGCTGTGTCGCCGGAACGAAGTGCAGTAAGCATTGAAACTGTGTAGGCAGCGTTAGCTGGCGCACTACGGCCTATTGCGTCCCCATACCCCACTAGGTAGCCGCCAATGGATCCCAGAAGGGCTGCAAAGGCACACGCGACGATTGCGGCAGCTGCAAGCCATACACGTTTTTTCATGGATGTAGCTATCACAGCGAACACCAAATACTTTGGCGGTTTGTACTCTAAGCCCCTGATTTGAAATCACGTGGGCAGCAGTTCACGCTTGCCCCTTGTATACATTATGCGAAGTAGCATGATGCGCCCGACGGACGCGAAAAGCTCCTCCTAGTCCGTAGTTTAAGGGCGCGGCGCATGATGCCGTCGTGAGTCTCCTCGCTGGCGGGCTGCCATGGATGGTCGCCCGTCGGCTTGTTTCCAGCACTGGACGACTCACGTGCTCTGCGACATGCTCACTTCGAGTGGCGCGTTGGTGCTCGCAGGATGCGGGATCAACTCGCTGGAGATCCATACGGCGGCGGCACGGAAGCTCGCCGCGCATCTGAGCAGTCCCTGATAGCCGCTTGGGGTGGAGTTAGGCTCTGGGGGGGACGGGCTTGGTCTGCGGACGCATGAGCGTCCCGGGCTAGAGCCATGTCAGACGATTGGAGCCGACCTCCCTAAGGACTCCCGCTCCAGCGTATCAGCGTCCGTGAAGCTCTATAGGCGCGCCGAATCCCTCAGAGGCGCATGTGGAACGTGCCGTCGATACCAGTGGTGGTTTCTCCGTCGGCACGCCCACATAATTCGTCACCCTGACGGAGAGGATCGTTACGCGCACAGTCCAAGGCTGTGCCATGCGCTGAGTGCACCCCTCGATGTTCTGCGCGTAACGTTCCGGCGCGCAAGCAACCTACGCCGTGGCGACCCAGGCCGAGAGCATCGGGAGATAGTCCGTTCACACGGAGACGGTAACACATTGAATTTGTAGGCCCGAAGAATCGCTTTGCGGGTTACGCTTGCTACACGTTATGCGAAGACCTTCAGGTGAAGGGATTTTTCACACGCACTCCAGTTGGCGCGTAGTGGGCGACGTTGCGTGAAATGACTTCAAGATCGTGAATCAACGCCGTCGCGGCGATCTGTTGTCGAGTGGATTCTCGGGATTGGGGACGCGAGACGGCCCCAGATGTGCGCTGTCTCCTCGTCAAGGGGAAGGATTCGATCGGCGTATGCGGACGTCACTCGCAGCAGCCATTGCTCAAGTCGCTGTGCCTGAGACTTATCGCCCCGATGGCGAATTCGCTCAACCCCTTGCCTGAGCTCGCCGATGTTACCGCCGAAAGGTAAAGTTCGGCCCCTTCCTGACTGGCTTGGAAAGAACGCTCGCACGCCCGCGTTGCCCCGTCCCCCTTGCGGGCCTCGCTGATCACGTCGGTGTCAACGAGGTACATGTCAGTACCTGCGGTCGGCTTGCTCGCGCGCGAAATCCGCGTCCACACCCACGTTCGGCATGCTAGCGAGCACGTCGGCCAGCGTTTCCGTTGGGGACCCTTCAGAGCGGCCTTGAGGATCTCACGGTGCTCCTGCTCGGCACTGCGGTTGCGCTTGGCGGCTCGCTGCTTGAGCGCGCGAACCAGCTCATCTGGCAGTTCCTGACCATCAGCTGCGCCACGGTAGCTACCTCAAATTGCCTACAATGCTAGCAATGCTAGCATTGTGTTACTCACTGCAAGCATTGCTAGCACTGCAGCCTCGAGGGCGGGTGGCGCCCCACTTCGCTGCGCAATCACTACTCTCGGTCAGAATTGACTTTCGCTTGCTATACATTACGCGCATCTGAAGACCCGCAGAGTTAATTGCCGCGAACTCGGTAGCACCGCCGGCACGCACCGTTGAGGTAATCATGAGTACAAATGTCGAGCCAGAGGGACACACACGGGCAGCGTCCCGGACCGGTTGGATCCTGAGCGGTATCGTCATCGCTTTCCTGATCGTCGACTGCGTCGGGACGCTCGTCGGCATTGTGCCCATCAAGAGGGCCACACTTGAGATCGGTTATCCGCTCGAACTGTTGTGGGTAATCGCTGCGCTTCAGCTCGCCTGCCTAGTGCTCTATGTGATCCCGGCCACCTGCGTGCTCGGCGCCATTGTCCTCACGGGTTTCTTGGGAGGCGCGATCGCGAGCCATCTTCGAGTCGCGGCGGCGCTGACCCCTGAGATGATCGTAAGCCTCGTGCTTGGGATGCTGGCGTGGGTAGGACTGTGGTTTCGCGATCCGCGGCTTCGCGCCTTGATTCCGCGCCGTCGTTAGGTCGGCCGCGCGTCAGTCCGGCACGGGCTTAAGTTGCGCTTGCTATGCATTAAGCGAAGCAGACGATGCAGCGGGCTCGCTTGCGACGCGAGCCCAGAGAATGTGGCAGCGACCAACATGCGAGGTGACCAGATAATGAAGCGGTACGCCCTGAGCGCGCACCTAAGCCGATTTGTTGTTGCGGCACTTGTATTCGGGCCGGCTTTTGCTGGGGACACGCCAACCCCTACAACATCCGCAATTATCGATCAGCTCGCGGGGAGCTGGCGGCTTGTATCGCGGGTGACCACAGCGGTGGACGGAAAGGTTCTGGTCGATCCGGGCTTGTCCGCGATGCCAAACGGCGTGCTGATCTACGACCGCGCCGACTACCTGGCAGCCCAACTGTCCCGTCCTGGACGTACGGTCGCGGCGCTCGCGGATGAATGCCAGGCCGCTGAGAAGGTCAAAGGAACAAACGACATCGCGCAGACGATTCTGGGCTACGACGCGTATTTCGGCACGTTTACAGTCGATCCCAAAGAGAGCGTCATCACTCATCATCTGGAGAGCGCCCTATTCCCCGGTGATATCGGTAAAGACATTAAGCGCAGTTTCTCCATCTCGGGGGACACGTTGATAATCAAATTTCACACCACGATGGCTGATGGCACGCCCGTTGTAAGGACACTTGTGTGGACACGCGTGAAATAGCAGAGTCGGCATCCCCGCGCTCCCTCGCATGGGGGCGCCAGGAACCCATCATTCCGACTGCGTGGTCATCAGGGAATAGTGATTAGCCACCAGCTGCCAGCGCCCGTCGATCATGACCCAGACGCGCGTGAAACGATTTTCGCGCGGAACGTCCTTGCCCCTGTCCTGTCCGACCATCGTGGAGCGGCCCGTCTCGACCGCGGTATTCCCATAGACGCGCACGCGAACCTCGGCGGTCGTGATGGATTGGTACGTCAGTGCGTGCGATGTGAAGTCGGCGATGACCTCTGCCTTGTTGCGCACGACACCGGTCGGTCCAATGCCGAAAAAGTCATCGGCGTAGATCCGGCGAAGCGCGATGGTGTCGGCAGCGATCTGGGCGCGAATTCGTTCCTGATCCTGCTGCTGAACAGCCTGCTCGGTTCTCGCCGCATCGCGTGTCCGTACGCTTTGCTGCTGCGCGATGGTGGTCGAGACGGCCGACAGCACGAGCGCAGCGATGATCGGCATTCGTTTCATTAGAATCTCCAGCGTCTCGCGCCGCGAGGACGGCTTGAATGGCAAGAGTCGTTGCGCCGCGCCGCCCTTCGCTTGCTATACATTACGCGAAACGTGTCGAGAGGCGCGGGCTTGGAATGAATTGGGAGGGAACGAATGAAGAGATCGGAAGGCCTTTTTGTGACCGTGAGCGTACTCTCGGTACTCCATGCGTCGCCCGGTTTCGCCGACACGCCAGGCGCATCCGCTGACGCCCGGTGCGTGATCGTGGCACTCCGACTGGGCGAAATTCGCGATGCTAGCGTCCAAATGGCCGGATTTACGATTGCGTACTATTACCTTGGACGTTTGGATGCACTTTCGCCCAAACCTGACCTCGAGGAACTCATCGCAAATGAGGGAGGCAAGATGACAGCGGACGACATTAAATCCGAGTCACTGCGATGCGGGTCGGAGTTTAAGGAGAAGGCCAAGGAGCTGCAGGTCGTGGGCCAGCATCTTACTGAGCGCTTGAAACAGCACGAACTCGAAAAGCAGCAGAACCGCATTAACCAGTAACTAAGAGGCGAACGTGCCACCGTGACGCGAAGCTGCCGACGTGAACCTGACGCACGGACACTTGCTATGCATTCTGCCGCATCAGGCGGGCCGTTGTTCCTGCGGCGCAAGCGGTGCTCCCCTGAGCAAGAGCCACAGGGCAATAAAGACTTCCCCGAGGGCTAAAGTTGTCAGCGGCGTGATTGCACGTTCGTAGTTCGGGAAGAGCAATGACGTCAAGCCGACGGTGATGTGGCCAAAGCAGCCGATGATGAGTAACACACCGAAGATGCGGGGAATGAAGCCGGAGCGGAAAATCAGTAGGCCGAATGGCAAGAGCCAAAGCCCCCAATAAACCATGATTAACTTGATGCCGTAGCCACGCACTTGCAAAACGACTGCGGTGAACGCATCCAATTGATCCGTGCTAAACGCGGAGAGATAGTCGGCCCCGCTTTGCAACGCGAGCGGCGCGGCTCCAAGCAAGAGATTTGCAAATGCCATCGGCACTTGCACCAAGACCAGGGCTACCATCAGCAAGGCAAGTCGTTTATTGACTCCCTTGAACAACTCGTACAGGACAGCAACTAGGATAACGAAGAACACTTGTGACACGAGGTCGCATACGACGCCAATTCGGTAGTGAAATGGAGCGGCAGCGATCCTTTCAGCCACCTGCTGTAGACCCCGGCCGCTCGTAGACCACGATGGGACGGTGGAGAAGGCAAATGTCGATGTCGCAGACATCAGTAAGTACAGAAATCCCGCGACCCGCGCGTGGTAGTTACGTGTGTTCATGTCCCAGTCCCCTGGCCGTATCGCGCAGAGCAGGATCCGCGCTTGCGATGCATTATGCGAGCCGGCCCCTCTCCCCTCGCCTAGTTCTTTGCGTTAGGCATCCGATCCGTGTGCTCAGTCCATCGCTGGGGTCAACGATGGAGTTATCGCTGGGCCACGAGCGTCCACGTAATGCTTGAGCGACCTGGCAGATCGCCCGGTAGCTCTATCCACCCGGAGATATGCCCGCAGGTAAGGTAGATCTCGCGTCCGCTGGTGAAGTGCACGACCTCATCATCCCGGTCGTCCTGCGATGGGTCATAGCGTCTCACGTTGCCGTCACAGAGGCTGAGCATGTAGCCAATGGTATGGAAACCTTGGTTCACGTACGCGTCAGCGGGGGAGAAGAAGTTGGCGAAGAGGCGGTTGTGCTCAGAGCAGATGTGAGTGTGATAGTCCGCCACAATCCGCCAGCCCTCCGGTACAGGTTCAGAGTACTGCAAAATGTCGAGCCCGAAGGGCTTGTGGGAGGTCAGCGGGGCGCTCACGTGGTAGTCGTGCGCTGAGTCCTCATAGATCACGCCGCCACATTCATACTGCCGTGGGCAGTCCCGCGCGACGGTCAGCGCGGCGATAGCGGCTGAGTCCATGTCCCCGAAGATGGCGAATATCAGCGGGATCATCGGCCGTACTCCTACCCCTTAGGGTCGATGTAGTGCCGTGCATTCAGGAGTTCATATTTGCCATTTCTTGGGGTTGTGGCGGCTGACGTACGTCACAACATTGACCTCCAAGATGTGGACAGGCTCCTCAGCCTGGACATGTAGTGCGAAGCCGCCCGTGTGCTCTGGCGGCACGAGGCTTACCGAGTGAAGCTCGTGGGGGGCGTGCGCAGTGGGAGCGAGCTCTCCCGGCGCACGGCTGACAAGTCGGGCGTCGCCATTTCCCTAAGCAGTGCGCATCGCTCCGGCGAGCGAGAGGCTCACATCGCAGGCGCGTTCACTCTATTGCCGTGAACACCACAGGAGCCCGTCCCATCTCGCTGATGTCCCCGATCATTAGGATCATCTGGTGAGGTACCCAGAGGTCCATCGGTGGCGCTCCCTCCTCGAGGTTGATGGTCAGTTTCGCGTAGTTGCTGTTGGTTAGGTCGACCCGCACGCATGCCAGAAGGAGTCGCACGTCACTTGGCGGTTTGCCGGACGGTGGTTTTTTCGCGAACGCGCGGAACTCGCTGGCCACCTGGGGTGACAGATCCGGCCGCAGGCGGACGAAGTAATTATTTGTCGGAGCAGCCATTTTCGAATTGTACGCGCTTGCTATGCATCATGCGATGCGAAGTCGAAGGCAGCCGTGGCTGGCTACCTTTCCGCCGTGCGCTTGCCGATAGGAAGCACCGTTTGTAAGTCAGGCGTGCGCCGTCGGCCGGATGTTCGCATTCAGCCGGAACAGATTCTTCGGGTCGTAGTGGTTCTTCACCTGCACCAGGCGCGCGTAGTTGTCACCATATGTAGCTTTCAAGCGCGACTCGACCGCAGATGGTTCGGTGTTCACGTAGTAGCCTCGGGTGAAGGGCTCGAAGGCTTTCCATATGTCCCGCATGACAGCAATGTTGTGTTCGTCCTGTGAATGGTCGACCCACGCACCGATCATGAGGAACTCGTATTGTGCCTCGCGATTCCAGTAGGCGGTGGCGTCCGCCTTGACGCGGGCGACCTGGCCCCCGATCGGACCGAACCCAATCTCATCGAGCCACGGCGGCCCTTGCTCGAAGGCATGAATCCACTCGTCAATAAATTTGTCGGGAATAGCCTGCGCAAACCCCGATCGGACATACAGGCCCAGACCCGGCGGCAGTGCCGGGGGTGCCGCACCCGTGGGACCGTTCTGTGCCACCACGTAGGGTTTGGCCGCGATGGTGTCATTGAGGGGTTTGCCGAGCTTGTCCAGCGCGGGAATGAAGCGCTCGCCCGCCTTCGGATCGTCGCTGTAGACGAACTCAACCGCAACGTAGGTGCCCTTGGGCAGCTTGCCCTCGCCTGACGCATTGAGGATTGAGCCGGAAAGGTAGAGTTCATCGGGTGCGTTCGCTGCCATCTCTGCCAATCCCTTGATGAGCGTACGCGCCTGACTGAAGGGATACATGCGGCCGCCGGCAAGAACTGGATGAGCCAGCGGGTGCAACCGATACTCGAAGCTGCTGACGACACCGAAGTTCCCACCACCGCCGCGCAGCGCCCAGTAGAGATCGGGGTTCTCGGTCGCACTGACCTTGCGAACCTTGCCGTCCGCGGTGACGAGCTCGAACGAATGAACGTTATCGCACGAGAGTCCGAGTTTACGCATGAGACGACCCTGGCCTCCTCCAAGCGTCAGACCTGCGATGCCGGTGTCGGCAGCAGTTCCGAGGGGTGTCACGAGACCGGCTGCCTGACACTTGCCGTCAAGTCCGGCGAGCAGCACCCCCGGCTGCGCGCGGACCAGACGCTTATCCCGATCGACTTGGATCTCGCGCATCGGCGACAGGTCGATCATGAGGCCGCCCTCACACGTAGACTGCCCCGAGATGCTGTGGCCGCCGCCCCTGACAGCGGTCAACAGTGAATGCGTGTTCGCGAACTGGACCGCGTGCACGACGTCCTCGTGGCTCTCGCAGCGGGCGATGAGCGCGGGATGCCGATCGATCGAACCATTCCATACACGCCGCGCCTGGTCATATCCGGCATCTTGGGCAAGAAGCAGCTTGCCCCCGAGAGCCGCCCGAAGCTCCTTCACTTCTGCCCCAGTCAGCATGACCGGCCTCCCTTCCCCGGAGACCGCCGCCACTTGCAACGGTACGGCACCGGAGCCGGAAACGTCCGCCCATAAGGCCCGGGCGGGCAGCAACGCGGCAACCGTCGCGGCGGCACCTAGAACTTGACGCCTGCTGAGAGTTCGCGCGGGCGCGCTGTAAGCCAATGAGTGTAGTACAGGCATGGGTTCTCCCCGAGAAGTCTGTCGTTAAGAAAGTGTCGTGTTGTGCTAAGGCAATTGCGGTTGCGTCAGCGGCTCTAACCGCCGACGTTAGCGGGTTAGGCGAAGCCTCTCATGTAAACGGATTCCTCACGCGCACTCCAGTGGAGCGAAATGCGCGACCTTGCGTGAAATGACTCCAAGATCGTGAATCAACGCTGTCGCGGCGATCTGCTTCTCGAGTGGTCGGTGTCGACCAGGTCCATCAGCATCGGAGGTCGGCTTGCTCGCGCGCGAAGTCCGCATCCATCCCCACGTTCGGCATGCTAGCCGGCACGTCGGCCAGCGATCTTCGTCCAGACCCCTGTAAAGCCGCCTTCAGGATCTCACGGTGCTCCTGCTGCTCGGCGCTTCGCTTGCGCATGGCGGCTCGCTGCTTGAGCACGCGAACCAGTTCCTCTGGCAGGTTTCGGACGATCGGCTGCGCCACGATCGCCACCTCGAATCGCTCTAGATGCCAGCAATGCTGGCACTGTGTCGTAGCCACTGCAAGCATTGAAAGCACTGCAGGCGGCGCCCAAATCTTGCTGCGCAGCCACAACAATAGCCAACCGGATCCGTCGCGGCGGATCAGGGACAGTGACATCCAGCGGGCGAAAACCGACCTGTCTGCGCAGTTAAAGAAGGTCTTCCCGGATAAGCTCCAGGGAACCGGCGGCTATCAGCTGACCGACACGGCAGCTCCCGACGTGCTACCGCGCCGTGAGGCTGCTTGCGTAGTGCACCTCAACCACTGCCTTGTCGCAAAGGAACTTCGGATCCTGCGGCACGGGATATGTGCTGAAGCCGTGTAGGTAGCTCAGGGGTTGCGTGCGGACGTGATAGTTCGCGGCGATGCGTGCGGCGGTGTCTTCAGCGGACCGATCTGCGCGTACGATAACCCAGCCTTCCTGATTGTCGCGGGAAAAGGCTCCCACGACCTTGGCGGGATTCGGACACACCGGCGCACGGTGCGACGCGCACCCGAAGTTCACCAGAACGAACCCGGTCAGCACCATTACCCGCACAAAATCCATGCCATGCATGACCCGAGTCCCGGCAGCCAAGCGCGCCGCTATCTTGAGTCCAGCTGCGTGCACCCGTCTCTAGTGCGGCATCGTTTGTGCGGTGGCGGTCACATTCCCGGCAGCAACCCCATCGTGAGAACGCGGTGTCGACGGGGACGCCAGGCGGAACCTGGCTCCTGGGTGCGTTGCGTGGGGGGCGGTTCAATCACTTCACGCCAAACACCGGCAGCGCGCCCGAGTTCTCGATGAACGTGCACTTGCCGTCGGCGCACACGCGCTGCTCCATCTCGATGCGTTTGAGCTGCACGTACTGTTCCGGAGACAGACCGATCGCCTGACGATACGCGTTATCTGCCGCAGCGCGCGCCTCCTCGGCCGACTTACGCTGAATCTCGGCGAGTCTAGTCTGCTGCTCGGTCTGAATGCGTTGCTCCTGCGTTGCCGTCTCGATGCGCTGGTTTTTGATGGCATCCGGCGGATTGGCGCGCCCCACAGTCATTGTGATGAGTTTGAGGGGCAGGCCCTTTTCCTTGATGAACGCAACCAGCGCCTGGCGGATTTCCTCATCGATCGCGTCCAACGCGGTCGTACTGATTGCCGTCTCGTTCATGCCGCGCTTTCGCACCGCTTGGCGGACCATCGTCTTGAATTGCTCTTCCAGATTGTTTCTGTACCAATCCCGACCGAAGGTCTTGATCAGCGAAACGGAATCCGTGACCTGCAGTACCATGATCGCGTGAAAGCTGATCGGCACGCCGTCCGAGGTCATGGTGTCGTGCATCTCGATCTCGGCTTTCATCGGCTGCATGTACACGTCTACGCCCTCGGTACTGAACGCGGCGAATGTGCGACCGGGCTTTACGGGATCGGGGTCGACACCGCCGTGCCCGAAGAACCACGGCTTCTCGACTAGCACGACCTCGTGACCGGCGTCGGGCGAGTAGACGCTGCAGGCGGTCAACAGCGATGAGAGAATGATGGGGACGAAGTACTTCATGCTTTTTTACCCTGCTGTATTTTCTGTCGGGGAACCCAAGCGGAGGACCTCCCAGACACGGTTGGGCCAACGAGTTTGACTTGTCAATAATGTACGCCGTTCGGGCGGTTCAGCTTGCGATACATTATCGCGAACAGCGAGGGTCTTCCCCATGCGAAAGGTAGCGTTGGTGACCGGTGCGACCCGCGGCATTGGCAAGGCGTGCGCGCTCAGTCTCGCGCGGGCGGGCTTTGACATCGCGGTGACGGGACGCACCCTCCGGGAAGGCGAAGGCAAGGTGCCGTCGGCCAGCGCGCAGGATCCTCATTATCTGCCCGTGGCCGGTAGCATTGAATCCACGGTGGCCGCGGTGCGTGCTCTGGATCGCGAGGCGCTCGGATTGCCGCTGGACATACTCTCACGTGCCTCGATAGATCAGGCACTCGATGCCGTGCTCGCGAGCTGGGGCCACGTCGATGTGCTGGTGAACAATGCGATCTACCAGGGACCAGGACTCATGTACCGATTGGCCGAGTTTACGCAGGAGCAGCTCGACGCCTGTCTCCTCGGCACGCTGGTCAACCAGGTCCACATCACACGGCGGCTCCTGCCGGCCATGATCGCCCAGGGCGGTGGCACGGTCGTCTGCATCGGCTCCGTCGCCGGCCTCGGGCCTCCGCCCGTGTCGCCGGCGAAGGGCGGATGGGGCTTCCTCTACGGTGCGAGCAAGAGCGCCTTTCATCGGCTCGCAGAGTTCCTGCATCTCGAGCACGCGGGCGACGGCATCCGTTCCTTCCTCGTCGAGCCGCAGATGACGGTGACCGACACGATGGCCACCGTCTTCGGCGAGCAGATTCGATCCCTCGTTGCCACAGGCCGGGCGTTCACTCCGGAGGTCACCGGCGAGGTGGTTGCGTGGCTCGCGACACACCCGGAGGCAAATGCGTTTGCCGGCAGACTCCTGAGCACACCGACCTTCTTCCGCGACAACGGCATACGTGTCGCCTGAGGACCAACCTTCGCGACCTGAATGCCCATGACCGCGGGAAAAACGACGATGCCCCTCTCCTGGCGCGCCTACGGTCTCGGCGTGATGGCACTGGCCACGCTCTGCCTGGTGTGGGGAACCTTCGACCCGGGGCAGCCAGTGCCGAAGGACTTCCCCGACCGTACCGCCCTCGCCTACCTCGCAGCTGCATTGATGCTGGTCGCGGGAGCGGCCGTCGAGTGGCGTCGGACGGTGGCCCGGGGCGCGGCGCTGCTCACGGCCTACTACGCGCTCGTGGTCGTGATCCTGATGAACGGCCGCGTGGTGCTCGCCCATTCCCTCGAGTTCGGCGCCTACAGCGGCGCTGCCGAGCAGCTCGCGATCGCGGCGGGCGCGCTGATCATCTACGCCGGCAGCGCCCACCTCGATGCGGCCCGGGCAGCACGCCTCACGCGCCTGGGCCAGGCCACGTTCGGACTTTGTGCGCTGCTATTCGGGGGAGCGCATTTCTTCTATATGAACCTGACCGTCCCGTTGGTGCCCAGCTGGCTGCCGCCGACGCGGGAGTTCTGGGCTTATACGACCGGGATAGGCCACATCGCGGCAGGCGTTGCGATCCTGACGGGTGTGCAGGCCCGCCTTGCGGCGATCCTGCTGACGGTGATGTTTGCCTCCTTCACCCCGCTGGTGCACGTACCCATGCTCCTCGCCGCTCCCGCCAACCATACAAACTGGAGCGAGAACGCCCTGAATCTCGCCCTGATCGGCGCCGCGTGGGTCGTGGCGCACTCCCTGGCGCGAGCGCGCCGCGGCGCGGGCCAATCGAAAGCGTAACGGGGCCGGTCCTGCCGGCGCGTCGAGCGTGTCTCCCGCAGCCGCTAGGGTCCCCAGTATTCCCCGTATTGCTCGTACGTCCCCCAGTAGGACCACGAGACGTACGTGACGGTATAGACGGGCGAGCTCGGCGGGATCGTGTAGATCACCTCCGGGGGCTGGGATGCGGACGCCCACGGACCCTGAGGTGTCGGGGACAACCACCATGCGGAGTGTCGGCTGAGGTAGTACACCCCGCCGATCAGAAGCACCTTGTCGGCGGTGTTGTTCGCGTACTGCATGGTCGTGCCCTTCACGGGCACGAACTGGGGAGGACCGAGGTAAGTGACGCGCACCTGCGCGGCCGCCAGCGCCGGAGTCTTCGGAACCTGCCCCAAAAGCGCGGCGTCCTCGGCCTGGGTCGTGCCGGGCACCGCCGCAAGCACGGCACTCGCGGGACTGTCGGGCGGGATATTGGAAAAGTCCGCCGGCAGTGCCGCCGTCGCATCGGTCCAGGGACCCTTCAGGCTCGGGGCGCTGAACCAGCGACCGGCCGCGAGATAGTAATAAGTCTGTCCGGGGTTTAAGCGAAAGACGGGGCTCTTGGTATTAGTCGCCCGCTCCAGCTGTGTCCCTGCGATGGGCGCGTAGCTGGCCGGTCCGTCGAACAGGATCACGTCGGCCGCGGACGTGGTGTAGAGCACCTCAGGAACTGCCGGGTCGCGCACGGGTGGTGGTGGCACAAAGCTGCGTACCGGCGCAAAGCGGTCGTCCGCGGGCAGGCGGCGAAAGTCCTCCGGCAGGCGGGTAACGCGCACCCAGGGACCCTCGAGCTGGCGGGCCTCGAGCCAGAGGTTGTTGGCCAGCAGGTAGAAATGGCCATTCCCCGAGTCCTCGAACAGGGGCCAGGAGGTGTTGGCCACGAATTTCAGGCGTGTCTTCGGCACCGGCGTCAGGACCGGCTGCCCCTTCACGCGAAGCAGCACCGCGGGCGAATAACTCACGAGAATGACCGGCGGGGAAGCGCTGCTGGGTGGCAGCCTCATGCTGGCGGGCGTACGCATGTAGGCGACGAGGTGCAGGAGAGAAAGGTCGAGCGTCGGGGGCATCATGGAGCGCAACAGCGCAACCATCGGGGGCGATGCGGACGCATCGACTCCGGGGAAGAAAGTGCTGGTCACTTGGGTCCCCGAGATCGTGATGATTTGCGTTTCCGTGTTCGTGCTGCTCGTGCCCTGGAAGGAGGCGGCGCCAACCGTCATGGAGCCGCCGGCGGGCGTCAGCTGGAAGGCCTGGCGCCAGATGATCTCGCTGTCCCAGCTGTCGACATGGGGCTGGAACAGGACGAGCTTGCCGGCGGGCTGCTCGATGGTGCGCGGCCAGCCCAGATTCTGGGCGAAGGCACAGGCGCCGGCGACCAGCATGCTGAGCATGAACGCGGCGATGGTGAGGAGACGTTTCATGAGCGTGACTTCCGCAAGGTGGAGCAGTGATCCGGCAAGACCCGGACGTAGCGTGGCGTATCAACGGGCGTTTCAGCCGTCATAACCGCGCGCGCGTATCAAATCTGGGCGTAACGACGCCGCTGTCCATGCGGGGTCGTCCGCACCTCGTCCTTGATTTGCTCATCTTACCAGTTCAGGGGAGCGGCGATGCTGCGCGAAGAGCGAACTGAAGGCATGGGCGCGAAGAGACATTTCTGATTTGATTCGCCTGCCGCGTTACCTCGCGCATGCCCTCTTGTGCTTGCTACTTGGGCGACGCACAGTCTAGTGTCCGGCCTCTGAGATTCGGGAGCCTCACTTGTCACGAACATTACGCGGTCTGGTTTGCATTGCGGCCCTTTGCCTTAGCGGCTGCGAAAGCACCACTTTCATCTCGACCTGGAAGGCACCGGGGGTGCACGGGATCGATCCGCTGGGCAAGAAGATCGCGGTGCTGGTGATGTCCAAGGATGCGGCACAGCGGCGCTCCGCGGAGGTCTATATGTCTAACGATCTGACCAACCGCGGCGCGCAGGGCATTCCTTCGTACACGCTGATCGGCCTGGATAACCCGAACGTGGATTACGCGCGCACCCGTTTCAAGGAAGCCGGCGTCGATGGTGTCATCGTCCTGCGCCTGGTCGGCCATGATCAGAAAGTCACTGTTACTCCGGGCGGCTACTCGGCCTACTCCGCCGGCCCGTACCGCTCATTCGGGTCGTACTACTCCTCGTACTATTCGCCGTACGTGACGACGATGAGCTATACCCCCCCGTCCGTGCGAACGGACACCGAGGTTTCAATTGAGACGCTGATCTACTCGCTGAAGAGCGATGAGCTCATCTGGGCGGGTACCAGCCGGACGAGCAACCCCGAGGGCCTGTCAGGCCTGGTCGACGAGGTTGCCGATGCGGTTGCAAAGGAAGTGGTCAAGCAGGGACTGGTTGCCCGGTAGAGTGACCGAGGCTGCGCGCCGCCGGCGCCGGTAGCGCCCGGCGGTGAGTCGCAGCGCCGCAGTTCAGAACTTGTAAGTGACCTGGCCGCGTACGGTGCGCGGGTCGCCGGGACGGCCCGCCACGCCCGCCCCGTAGTTGACCGTGCCGGTCACATACTGGCGCTGTGTGAGGTTGAGTCCGATCACGGCGAAGTTCCAGCGGCTGTCGGCGCTGTTCCAGCCCGCGCGTGCCGAGAGCACGCCATATTCTTCCTGCTGCTGGGGATACCCCGTGACGCCGTTGACGCCATTGTTCGCCGGCGTGAAAAAGACGCGCGACTGGCCGGTGTAATCGACGCCGCCATACACCGAACCGAGGTGGCCGAGGCCGACCGTGTAGGTGGCGCCGGCGCTGTAGGCCCAGTCGGGGGCCTGGTTCAACGTGTTGCCGCTCGCATCAAAGGTCCCAAAGGGATTGACGAACGCCTGCGGGAAGCTCTGGTAGCGCGCGTGCAGGTAGGCCACCGTCGCGTGCAGGTCAAGCGGCGCGATCGGACGTGCAGCGACCTCGAGGTCCACGCCCTTGATGTGCGAAGTGGCGGCGTTCTCCGTGATCGCGTTGGCCGGTGGCACGAACACCTCGACCTGCATGTCGGAGTAGTCATAGAAGAATGCGTCGAGGTTGACCCGCAGGCGGTGCTCAAGCCAGTCCGACTTGACGCCGATCTCGTAGGCCCAGAGGTACTCCGGGTTGTACCCCTTGGTGGCATCCGCGGCGGTTGGCGAGCCGAAATCGAATCCCCCGCTCTTGAAGCCGCGCGTCGCCGAGACGTACGTCAGCACGTTGTCTTCCGGGTAGAAGTTGAAGCCGAACTTGGGTGTCCAGGCGCTCCAGGAGCGCGTGGGCGTGACCGCGAAGGGCGGCGGAAAGAACGGTGCGGCCGCCCCAACCCAGGAGTTCCACTGGCTATAGTCCTTGCTCTCGTGCGTGTAGCGCAGGCCCGCGATGGCGGAGAGCTTGGGGGTGAAGTGATACTCGGCCTGGCCGTAGAGCGCCTCGGACTCATCCACGATCTTGCCTGAGTTCAGGTTCGAGACGCCGGCGCCCGGTACCAATACGGTCAGCGGCTCGGCGTCGTTCTCGGTGAAGTAATAGGCGCCGACCACATAGGTGAGCGCCTCCCAGGTCGCGTTGAGGTTCAGCTCTTCGCTGATCTGGTGCTGGCGGATCGGGTTCTCGATCGTGTACAGGATGTTGAGGCTGCTCGAGTCGGCGTCGAGGCCCAGCTGGCCCCAGAAGTCCTGGTACGCGGTCAGCGATTTCAGCGTCATGCTGTCGCTGAGGTGCACGACCAGGTCCGCTGCCATGCCGTACTGCTTGAAGGTGGAATAGGCCGGCTGGTCCAGCGCAACCGTGCGGTAGTTCCCGAGGATCGAGTCATCGAGCGGCACGCCGATGGGCACGAGGAGCTTCGGGTCACCGCCGAAGGCATCACTTGAGTAGGCGTAGTTGCCGCGCAGCGTCAGGCTTGCCGCGCTGCCGAGTGGGATCAGCAGCTGCCCGCGGGCGCCGTAATGGTCGGCATTCTCGACCCCGCCGCCGGTGGACACGTTGTCGAGGTAAAAATCGTGCGTGTAGCGGCTCAGGGCCAGACTTCCGAGCACGCCGGATTCGCCCAGCGGGCCGCTGATGTAGCCCTTGGCGCCGAACTCGCCGTAGTTTCCGCCGGAGAGCTGCAATTCGCCGGTGAGCGTCGACGAGGGCGCGCGCGAGATCACGTTGATGGCACCGCCGACCGCATTGCGCCCATACAGGGTGCCCTGCGGACCCTTCACAACCTCGACGCGCTCGACGTCCAGGAAGTCGGTGGTGTAGGTGAGCGGGCGCGCCTGGTAGACGCCGTCGACATTGAGAGTGGAGCTTGGGTCCGAACCCACATAGACGGTGTTGGAGCCGACGCCGCGGATGAAGAGCTGGGTGTACCCGGACAGGTCCGTCAGCTGCAGTCCCGGCGTGTCCTCCGAGATGCCCGTGATGTTCTCGATCGCGTGCTGCGAGAGCTCATCCGCGGTGTAGACCGTGAGCGCAAGCGGCGTGGACTGCGCCGAGGTCTCACCGGTCTTGGTTGCCGTGACGGTGACCTCCTGAAGACCCGCCGACCCCTCTTCGGCCCCGAAGGCCGCAGCGGGCATCCCGGCGGCCACTCCAAGCGCTGCGGCGATGGACCAGCCCAGATCTCGTGTCGAAACCATGCGTCCCCCTCGGATTTACCTATGCGTTCCCATAGCAGCTTAATCTACGCAGTCGTCGTGGAAAGTGCCACAGGGAACACTGCACGCGTATCACATACGCAAAATACTACGCAATTGATGAGGCTGCCAAACTCTTTGTGGGGGAATCGGGCGTGCGCCGGCGTCAGGTCGGTCTCTATCGCACGCGGTAGGCGGTGGCGACCTGGACTGCTACGCGTTGAGCGCTGCTGGGATCCATTCGCTACTGACGCAAGGACGCGACGCAGCACGGTGCGGCTAACGGGTCGCCTCGTACAACCGGCGGGTAATGCTCGCAATGAGGGCGGAGCTCGCCGGGGTGGATAGCGTGCTGCGGGTCAAGACGACGAGCACAAATGGCCTGGCCATATAGGCAATCGCTGCGTCGTGGTGAATGTTCGTGACTTCACCCGTCTTGTGCGCCACGCGCGTGCCGGGCGGGAGACCGGCGGGAATAGCATCGTTAAGCGTCTGCCGCTCAAGCAGCGCGCTCATGCGCCGCGATGATTCGCGATCGACCGCGCGCCCGTGTGCGATCGCGTCCATCAGTTTGGCAAGCGCACGCGCGGTGGTGGTGTTGTTGACCCCCTGCGCCAACGCCCTGGCATCCTGAAGGTCTCGCACCACTTTCATGTCGTCGGCACCCAGCGCGTGCACGCCGCGCTGGATGTTGGCGATGCCCAGTCTGTCCATGAGCAGGTTGGTCGCGAGGTTGCTGCTCACCGTGATCATCAGAGCGCTGAGTTCCTCGAGCGTGCGCGTCTGGCCGAGCGCGTCATACAGGCTCTTCTCCGAATCATCCTCGGGGCTCAGGCTGAAGAGCGAGCCGTCGATGACGCTGCGGAACTCATTGGTCACCGTGAGCACGTCGCTGAGCCTGAGCTTGCCCTGATGCACCTGCGCATAGAGTTCGATCAGCACCGCCACCTTCATCGTGCTCGCTGCGTGAAAGGGCTCGTCCGCATGGAAAGACCACCGCGTCCTGCCGTCAAGGGTTCTGAAGACCACGGCGACGTCCGCCCCGCTCTGTTCGATCTCTGACCTGATGACGGGGACGACCGCCGAAAGTCCGGCCGTGGAAGTCGCACCAGCCTGTGCGCTGAACCCGGCAACGAGGCCAAGCACGCCGGCAAGCGTCACTCCGATCGATCCTCGCATGGTTATTCCGCTCCAGTACCAACAGGCGCCGTGCTTCGGCACTGCCGATGAGTACCCAAAGTATCGCCGCTGGCGAAGCCCGCCGGCTGAAAAAGTCTCCGGCGTGGCTGCATTTGGGAATTTGCGCTGCCATGATGATCCCCGCGGATGCCAGGGGAGTTTCAAATGTCCACGAGCAGGTCTCGGTTAACCCGGCGCAGTGCCCTCGCCCATCTGCTCGGGGGCGCGGGGCTGGCCACGCTGGGCACTGACCCCGTGTGGCGCGTGCTCGCCGCTACCGCGGGGGAGCCTGAACGCCTCACGGACCTCGGTATGACGCTCTCGGGCGCCCAACGGGCCGCCGGAGAGGCGTTCCTCAAACATCACGTTTCCGTCGATGTGCACTGCCACGCCGGGCGATTTTTCCTGGAGGGCCTGCCGCCGGACAACGCCGCGGCGGGCGCGCTGGGGGCTCCGTTTGCCGATCAGGCACTCGAGGAACTGAACGCCGGTCACGTGAGCGCCGCGGTTTTTGCGGCGGTGGCTGACATGCGCGTGCTGGAGGTCTCCGCGCAGGGTGTGCATGCGACGCGTGACTTCGCCCCCGGGGAGGCCTATGCCGATTACCAGCGGCAGATTGCGGCGCTGAAGACGATCCTCGCCCGCGACTCCAGTGGTGCGGCTCTCTCACCCGATGACATCCGCCGCGCCGCCCGGCGCGGGCGCACCGCTGCGGTGTTCGGGGTTGAGGGCGGTGATTTCATCGAGGACCAGCCGCAACGGGTGGCGGCAGCCTTCGCCGACGGCGTACGCGTCATCACGCTGGTGCATTATCACGTCAACCAGATCGGCGACATCCAGACCGAGCCCGCCGTGCACCAGGGACTCACGCCCCTCGGCGCCGAGATCGTGCGCGCCATGAACGCCACTGGCATCCTCATCGATCTCGCCCACGCGACCCTGGAGGTGACCCGCGACGTCGTGCAGATCTCCCGGGCGCCGGTGATGATCTCGCACACCAACCTCGTGAGCGAAACTGCCCGCCATCCGCGACTGATTACGCTTGAACACGCCAAGCTCGTGACCGAGCGGGGTGGACTCATCGGTTCGGTGCCCTGGGGCGTGGGGCAGAACAGCTTCGCCGACTACATCGACTCATTGCTGCGGCTGAGCGCAGCGGTCGGTGTCGATCATGTGGCCGTGGGCACCGACATGGACGCCACGATCCGCCCGGTGCTGAAGAACTACCGCGACTGGAGTCTGCTGCCGGCAGCGCTGCTGGCGAGGGGGATGCACGAGCGCGAGGTGGCCAAGATCATGGGGGAGAATTTCCTGCGCGTCTTTGGGGCCGCGCTGGGCCACCACAAGCCCGGCGCGCGGTAGTAGCGCGCCGCGGCGTGCATGTCAGTTGATCGAGTAGCGTGCGTAATGCCACAGGTCAACGGCGAACAGCAGTATGAGTCCCACGTAGTGGATCAGCCGTGACCGCACGATCGTGAGGATCGCCGGCACGATGATGAGCAGCGCCCATTGCACCAGGGCGACGATGAGTATCCTCCCCGGAAGATGATCGATGATGCCGGCGATGAAGTGGAAACCGAACCCAACGTAGATGACCTGAAACAGCGTGACCAGCAGCCAGAAGTAGCGGCGGTTGCCATCGTAATAGGTGCGCAGGTCCACGGGTCCGGCTGCTTCATCCGGCAAACTGGAGGCGGCAATGAGAAACAGCACGAAGAACGCGGCAACCAGGCCAAGGTAGAAGAAGAACGACCGCACCGACGTCGCGTTGCGGATGCCCCAGAGGTCGAACCACATCCCGATGGTCATCAGCAGCGCAAACAGCGCCGCGAGCAGCGTGAGCGGATCCCAGCGCACCATCGCGTGCTTGCGGATCAGCCGGTGCAGGCTGGTCGCGACATCCGCGATCGACAGGCCGATCAACACCGAGAACAGCCCTAGCGCAAACTCGAACGCACGGATCTCTGGGGTCACGGGGAGGCGTCTCCGTAGGGGCGACTCCCGCCAATTTAGCCGAGATTCCCGGCGCGGGCGATCCACGCCGGGCGGATCGTGGCCGAGGACGCGCCTCGTGCGGCCGGGTTATCATTTGAGGGGGTGACCTTACCCGGGCTTCCACACAAGATAGAGAGTTTATGAGATCAAGATTGCTGACCGCCGTCGGTCTTGCCACTGCCGCCTTGGGCTTGTCCGGTTGTGGGGTGATGGTGCACAAGCCGCCGGTGCAGGACACCCGTACGGTTGACAGCGGTGCGCGCAGCAAGGTCGCGTACTACTACAACCTGAAGGCGAACTGCCAGGTGGACGGGGTTCCGCAGGTCTCGATCACGAAATCACCCAGCAATGGCGCACTGACGATCGGCGCGGGCAATGACCTGCCACAATACCCTGCCGATAACGCGCTGTCGGTGTGCAATCAGCAGCCGGTGGGCAGTGCGCAGCTTTTTTACCAGTCCAATCCAAACTTTCGCGGCGCAGACGACTTTTCCGTGCAGGTGCGCTATTCCAGCAGCTATACGCAGTCCTACACGTACAACGTGACGGTCCGATGAGCCACGCCCTGCGGGCGCTGTTGAGTCGCGAAGCCCACAGGCGTTTCCTGCTGCTACCCTAGAGTTCGGTGCTGTCTTTCGGCACCGCTTTTTCGGGGTGCGTGATGGACTCCGGCGGAGTCATTCCGACGCACGAGGCGCTGACCATGTCGCCCTCGCTGGCGAACGGGGTTGCGATCAGCAGGGCCTTCGGAATGGCGTCCTTGCAGGCGGCCTCATCCTTAAACAGGTACGAATCAACGTACGTGACCTCGAGGGTCTTCGGCGCGTAGTAATAAACGTGCAAGACGGCCGTGTTGCCCAGGGTGCGCGGCTCCTTCATGTCGTCAGCCCACGCGGACGCCGCCATCAGCGCGAGAAAGACCATGTTGGCTTTCATCGGGTACCTCACTTGGACGCCCCGGATTTGAACGACACAACTTTCTGGCGTCCCGTTCGTTGGACTGCAGCGTACGAGCGGCCCCGGCGCCGTTTGAAGCAGTCACCGACTCCTCATTATGTGAGTCAACGGGAATCTGCCGCGGCCCACGCGCGTACTTCAGCCTGTCAGTGCAATCCTGCCTGTTCAGCCTAAGCGCGAAGGTAAGCCTCGCTATGGCGTGTGACCATGGGGCGCGGTCACGGTTTGGGACGGGAACGCGATTTAGTGCTCGGCAACGTGTCTTGCGGCAGCGCTCGAGACCGCGCTTGCGTTGCGAGAGAAAGGGCATCGCCTCGGTCTCAAACGGCCCCCCGTGCATTCGCCGCCGCGCTGTCCGGGTTCAACAGGGCATGAGCGAGGCGGTAAAGTAGCGGCCGTGGCCCCCTTGTCCTCGTACCTCGTCGATGCCTGGCGCGAGCGTGTCCTCACGATCTGGGGCTCGCTTGCGGCTATCCGGCACCCGCGGCGCTCGGTTACCGGAAAACTCATGGCGGTCGTGCTGCTTACCACTGCGATCGCGCTGTTGGTGGCGGGAGCGACCCTGCTCGCCACCGACATCCGTCAGGATCGGCGTGTCTGGGGCAACAACCTGCAGAGCACGGGCGACATCCTCGCGCTGATGACCGCCCCGGCACTATCCTTCGATGACCCGGACGAGCGCCGACCGCAACCTCGCCGCGCTGGCCGCGCAGCCCTCGATACATGCCGCAGCCGTATACGATGCGCGCGGCGCACTGTTCGCACGCTTCCAGAGAAGCGAAGCGTCAGCACCACCTGCGCAGTTGCCGGCCCTCGGCGCCGGCGTGCATTCCAGTGCGGATCAGACCGAGCTGCTGCAGCCCATCATGCAGGGAAAGGAGCGCCTCGGCACCGTCTACCTGCGTGGCCACTACGACGTATCCGGACAAGTGCTGACTTACCTCGGGGTTCTCACGAGCATCATGTTGCTCGGGCTGGTCGCCGCGATGCTCGCCGCAGGCTGGCTGCAGCGCGTGATCAGTCGTCCCATGGAATCGATCACGAGCGTGGCGCGCCAGATCGTGGAAGGCCGCGGCTATTCGTTGCGCGCGCAGAAGACCACGGATGACGAGTTCGGCCTGGTCATCGATGCTTTCAACAACATGCTTGCGGACGTACAGCAGCGCACCTCGGCGCTGGAGCACTCCAACCGTGCGCTCAAGGAGGCGGCCCTGGTGCGCCAGGCGGTCGAGCAGGCACTGCGCGCGAGCGAACGACTGTACCGGGCCATCGGCGAGTCGATCAGCTACGGAGTCTGGGTTTGCGATGCCGAAGGCAACAACATTTACGCGAGCGACTCCTTCCTGCGCCTGACCGGGCTGACGCTGGAGGAGTACTGCTCGCCCACCTGGATCCGGGTCCTGCATCCGGAGGATCGCGCCCGGGCCGAAATCGCCTGGCAGGAGTGCGTGCGCACCGGGGGCACCTGGTACCAGGAGCACCGCATCCGCGGCGTCGACGGCGAGTATTACCCGATCCTCGCGCAAGGCGTGCCGATCTACGATGACCGGGGGCAGATCGACCGCTGGGCGGGAATCCATCTGGACATCGCACGGCTGAAGCTCACCGAGCAGGCGCTGCGCGAAGCCGACCGTCGCAAGGACGAGTTCCTGGCGACCCTGGCCCACGAGCTGCGCAACCCCCTGGCGCCGATCCGAAACTCGGTCTATATCCTCAATGCCGCCAATGCGGACCCGGCGCAGCGGCAGCTGGCCCGCAGTGTGATCGACCGCCAGGTGCGTCACATGTCCCTGCTGCTCGATGATCTCCTGGACGTCTCGCGCGTGACGCGCGGCCAGTTTGAACTCAAGCGCGAGTACGTCGACCTGCGCTCCGTGTGCGATGTCGCGGTGGAGACCGCGCGGCCGCTGATCGAGGCCAAGCGCCATACCCTGCGCGTGGGGCTCCCGGCTGAGACCATCACCCTCGAAGCGGACCCGTTACGACTCGCCCAGGTGGTATCCAATCTCTTGACGAACGCGGCGAAATATACCGATGCGGAGGGTCTGATCGAGTTGACTGCTGAAGTATGCGACTCAGGCGTGCGGCTGGTCGTGCGGGACAACGGCGTCGGGTTGAGCCCCGAGTCGATCCCGACTCTGTTCGGCATGTTCTCGCAGATCGATTCCTCGCTCGATCGCTCCCAGGGGGGGCTTGGGATCGGCCTTGCGCTCGTCAAGGGGCTGGTCGAACTGCACGGCGGCAGTGTCAGTGCATTCAGCGCAGGGCTGGGGCGCGGGAGCGAATTCGTGGTGCAGCTGCCGGCCAGCCTCGTTTGCGGGCAGGTCGCAACCCTCGCCGGGGCGCCGGTGGTTCCCGCGGCGCGACAGCGCAGCGCCGCCGGGGGGCCAAAGATCCTGGTCGTGGATGACAACCGGGATGCTGCGCAGACGCTGTCCATGGCGCTGTGCTTCGCGGGCTACGAGGTGCATACGGCCTACTCCGGGGCACAGGCACTGCAGATCGGTGCGCGCGAGCACCCACAGGCCGTCGTGCTGGACGTCGGCATGCCGGGAATGGATGGTTACGAGACGGCGCGTCACCTGCGGCGGGAATCCTGGGGGCGTCACGCGGTCGTGATTGCCGTCACCGGCTGGGGCCAGGACGAGGACAAGCTGGACGCGCGGCTGGCCGGATTCGACGAGCACCTGACGAAACCGGTCGATTTTTCCTCCCTGGAGACCATGCTCGCCCGACTGCTCGCCGCGCAGCGCCAGGCCGCGGAATCACGGCTGCGCGGCCTGGCGCACGGCTGAACGAGAGACCCGCGTCGCGGGCCGCTTAGGGGCGCGAGGCCTCGCCGCGGCGAGTGGCGGCGCGCGGGGCACGCTTGCCCGCCCGGTGCTCCCCGAACAGCGTCAGCATTTCGCGATTGAATTGCGGAAGATCCTCGGGCTTGCGGCTCGTGACGAGGTTATCGTCCACGACCACCGGCTGATCGACCCACTTGCCCCCGGCATTCTTGATGTCCGTCTTCAGCGAGGGCCAGGAGGTCATGCGGTAGTTGGCGGCCACCCCGCTCTCGACGATCGTCCAGGGGCCGTGGCAGATCGCCGCCACGGGCTTGCCGGCATCGAAGAAGGCCTTCACGAAGGCCACCGCCTCCGGCTGCATGCGCAGCGCATCGGGATTCATGACCCCGCCCGGCAGCAGCAGCGCGTCGTAGTGGCCGGGGTCTGCATCGCTGAGCGTCTGGTCGACCGCAATCTTCTGGCCCCAATCGGTGTGGTTCCAGCCCCTGATCTGAGAGTCTTTCGGCGAGACCACCTCGGTAGACGCGCCGGCGGCATCGAGAGCCCTGCGCGGTTCGGTGAGTTCGACCTGCTCAAACCCGTCGGTGGCAAGAATGGCGATCCGTGATCCATCGAGCTGGGCTGTCCATCGCGGTACCTCGTGAGCGAATGCATCCATAGGACCCACTTTCGAGAACTCGGCTGCGAACCCTCAGCGGCATACGCCGCGTTCTTGGCGTCGGAAGAGACCGACGCTCGCGGCACCGGCACGTGCGCACGCGCACCTCATATATAAAAGAGGTGCCGCGTCGGAGGATCAAGTGCGGCGGGCCAGGCCTTGAGCCCCGCCTGGGGCGTTATGTGCATTGCCGCCGACCGTCCGTACCGCCCCAGCGTCCGCTGGTCGGACCGGGGGGGCGATGTGACGCAGTACCACTTTGCCGGCCGTTGAGCTCCAGTACATTGGCCCGCATGGACAAGTGCCAAAAGGGCTTCACGCTGACCGAGATGGTTGTAGTGACCGCCATCGTCGCCATCCTGTTCGGGATCGCGATCCCTTCCTACAAGTACCTCACGACCTCCTACCGCATGTCCGCCGAGATCAACAATCTGGTGGGTGACATGCAGTTCGCCCGGGGCGAGGCGCTCAAGGAAGGCAACGGCGTTACGGCGTGCATCTCCAGCGACGGCGCTAACTGCACGGGCGGCGCCAACTGGGGCGTGGGCTGGATTGTCTTCTCGGATCTCAATTCCGATGCCATCGTCAGCAACGCCAACGAGCGGGTGCTGAAGGTCCAGGCCGCCTTCACCGGGGTAACCCCGGACGTATTCAATTCCGGTGTGGCGGCGGTGACCTTCAACCGTGAGGGCTTCGCGAGCACCACGGCCGGGTTTGTAACCACGACCATGACCCTCACCGGAATCGACCAATAACGACACCTACAAGCGTTGCCTGCAGATCTCGCCGATCGGAATGCTGAGTTCGGTGAACCACGTGAGCAACCCGGGGACCTGCTAATGAAGGCTACTCACACAGCCGCACCGTCCATCGGCGGCTTCAGCTTGGTTGAAGTCATGGTGGCGGTCGTCGTGATCTGCATCGGCCTGCTCGGCATCGCCAAGATGCAGGCGATGGCGCTGTCGAACACCAGCATGTCGCGGCAGCGCTCGCTGGCGGCCATCGAGGCGGCCAGCTTTGCCTCGGCGATGCACTCCAATCGGGCGTACTGGGGCAATTTCCCGGTCGATTTCAACGTCTCGATTACCGGAAACAATGCGGTGACCTCCACGGACGCAGCCTTGCAGGCACAAACGGCCTTGGACTTGGGCGCGTCTCCGATCAACGCCTGCCTGGGGGCCGCGGACGGGCTGCCGGTGTGTAACAACACCACCAATCTTGCCGCCTTTGACCTGGCACTCTGGTGGGCCAATTCGGTGAAGCTGCAGCTGCCCAACCCTACCGTCACCGTCGCCTGCCCCGCATCCCCGGTCGGCAATCCCGCACCGGTGAGCTGCACGGTGCAGATCAGCTGGACGGAAAACGCGGTGGCCATGAATGCCAACGAGGCCGCTGCGGCGCAGGCCGCACAGGCAAACGCGGCGCTGAAAAGCTTAAGCGAGCAGCCGGTCTTCACGCTGTACGTCGAGCCATGAACACCTACACCCAAAGCCTTCATCGCCCGAGGGCCGGGCAGCACGGCTTCACGCTGGTCGAGCTCATGGTCACCGTGGCCATCGCCCTCTTCCTGTTGGGGGGCCTGGTCACCATCGTGCAGAACGTGCGCACCGCCAATATGAATCAGACCAGGCTGGCGCAGCTGCAGGACGAGCAGCGCTTTGCCATGACCGTGATCGCCGACGCGGTGCAGGCCGGCGGCTACTTCGCCGATCCGACCACTCAGTCGAACTCGGTGCTCCCAGCGCAGGCGAACCCGGCGCCCACCGCCGCTTACCTGCCGGCCTCCGTATTTGCCGGCTTCCACACGGCTGGTGCGGCGGACGCGGCGGCCCTGGACACCATCGCCACGCGCTTCCAGACGGCTGTGAGTTTCCCGGGTGGACCGGTGCAGGGTCCGATCCTGTGTGACGGCACGGATACCTCGCAGAAGCCGGCGGACACCTGGTCGATCCAGTTTTCACTCCAGGCGATTGCAGGGGTCTCAACGTTGATGTGCACGGTGAGCTCGTTGAACGGCACTGCTGCGGCGTCCGGTGGCGCCCCGGTGCCGCTGGTCTCAAATGTACTCGCGATGGCGATTTACTACGGCGTCAAGCGTGACTTTACGACTACCGACTACAACGTCGACACCTATGTGACGTGGGACAAGATGTCCCAGCTCAACGGTGCGGACGACTATGCCAACGTGAGCGCCGTGCGCATCGTGCTCACGTTCGCGAACCCGCTCTTTCCTCAGGCCGGCCAGCAGCCCACGATTACCATGGAGCGCGTCGTCGAAGTGATGAACCGCGCGGGACTCCACACATGAGCTTAGTTGGCACCACAGGGCGCAGGCAACGCGGCGTGGCTCTCGTCACGAGCCTGTTGCTCCTCGTCATCATTACGATCCTGGCGCTGAGCATGTTTCGCAGCTTCGGCACCCAGGAGAAGATCGCGGGCAACCTACGCGAGAAGGAACGCGCGCTGCACGCCGCCGCGAGCGCGCAGCAGTACGCCGAGTGGTGGCTGCTGCAGAACAACAACACCGCCGCGGGTGCCATTGCGTGCACCGCCTCGGTGGCTGCAACCCCGACCGTGGGTCAGATCTGCAACCAGACCCCACAACAGGCGGGCTGGGACCCAACGCAGGTGCCCTGGAACGTTCAGGTGACCTACGCGCCGCAGAACATGCTGTTCGTCGGCCAGGGGACAGTCCCGGGCAATCCGCCCTATTTCGCAACGCCCGCCTTCTGGATCACTGACCGCGGCGTGGCCGCGGACGGCTCCGGTGAGGCGTACCAGATTGACGCATATGGTTATGGCAGCGCGGCCAGCACGGTCGCCGTTGTCGAGAGCGCCTATGAGATCCAGCAGGGCGTCATAAACAGAGGTGGTCTGTGATGAACCGCAGCAGCTTTACCGCAGTTCTTGGTGCCCTTGTAGCGCTGGCACTTCCTCTTGCAGCGCAGGCCCAGTCCTCCGTCGCCGAGGACTTCACCAACGCCGCGACGACCAATTCCTGGTACTTCTTCAATGGCGCCTGCCTCACGGCCGGCAGTGCGACCGGCGTTGAGCCAACCAGCGGTGCCGGGCAGCTGCCCGGGTGCACCACCATCGCCGGCAGCTACTACAACAAGACCGCCGGTGAAGTGCTGACCGGCGGTTACAACAACGGCGTCTTTCCTGATCCCATTGGCAAGGGCGCGCTGCGTTTCACCAACGGTCAACCGTACGGTTTCCGCGAGAACGGCGGCATCCTTTCGACCAGTCCTTTCCCGACCGGCCAGGGCGTGTCGATCACCTTCAAGACCGTGACCTACCTGGGTAACTCCGGTGGCGGCGGTGCGGACGGCGCCGACGGCATCAGCTTCTTTCTGATGGATGCCAGTAAGCTCGTCACCTCCACCATTACCGGCCAGTCGGCCGGCGATGGGAACGGACTGGGCGCCTGGGGCGGCAGCTTGGGCTACTCCTGCTCGAATTCGAACACCCCCTACAACGGCCTGAACGGTGGTTACCTCGGCCTGGGCATCGATGAGTACGGCAACTTCCTCAATGGCACCACGAACACGCTGAACGAGAGCGGCACCACGGCCTCGGGCGACAACACCGCCACCGGCGGCGGCTATAAGCCCGGCCGCATCGGTCTGCGCGGCGCCGGCAGCATCTCCTGGAGCGCGCTGAATGCCGCCTATGGACAGGATCCCGGAAACTCCAATGCCCCGTACTATCCGGCAACCCTGGTGACCGGCTGCGGCGTCAACGGCGGCACCTACAATCCGAGCACCGGCGGCTGCATGAGCTGCAGCGCCGGCACCTACAACCTGGTCACGGGCAAGTGCGACACCACCAACTGCAGCAGCGGCACCTACAACGCCAGCACCGGCCTGTGCGAGAGCTGCGCGAGCGGCAACACCTACGATTCGACCAACAACCAGTGCATCACCCAGACCTGCTCGAGCGGCACGTACAACTCCACCACCGGGCTGTGCGAGACCTGCCCGAGCGGCGACACCTACATCTCCGGGACCACTACCTGTTCGACCATGTCCTGTTCCACCGGCACGTACAACCCCGGCGCCAACAAGTGCGAAACCTGCGCCACGGGCACCTATAACCTCGGGGCCAACAAGTGTGAGAACTGCACCAATCTCAGCTACCCGAACTACGACTCCAGCACCAACCTGTGCTGGAACAACGCTCATACCGCGAGCAGAAATCCCTCTAACACTACACCGGCAGCGACCACGCCGACGACGGTCAGCGCGACCGGCGGTCCCACCAACCGCGTGAACCCGACCGCGAGCGCGACGCAGAGCCCGACGCCGAGCAACAAGGCGGTCGACTGGTACACGGCCGTGCAGAATACCTGTAAGACCGGGAACCTCTGGAACTACAGCACGCCCTCGAGCCCGACGAATGCCGGCGCGGCGAGCCTGACCAATGCGCTGAACACCGCGGGCATCCTCGACTACGGTGCGCTGCCCGGCGGTTACAGCGTGCTGCCCTCGGGCACCCAGATCGCGGCGGAAAGCGCCACCTCGCGCGGCCAGGCGGTCCCGATCTACTACCAGCTGAAGATCACGCAGAATGGCCTCCTCAGCCTCTCGTACGCGGTCTGCCCGGCGGCCGGCTGCGGCGCCTGGCAGGGAGTCCTCACCCGGCAGAACATCACCACCGCCAACGGGCCCCTGCCGGCGAACTTCCTCTTCGGGTTCGCTGGCTCCACCGGCGGCAGCAACAACATCCACGAGATCCTGTGCTTCCGTGCAGACCCGGCCACCTCGGCCTCGAGCTCCGCGGGCGCGAGTGAGAAGCAGTCGGCGAAGCTCGAGACCGGCGTGCAGGCGTACTTCGCCTACTACAACCCCAGCAGCGGCTACACCGGGCGCGTGACGGCCAGCAGCCTGGGTTTTGATACGTACGGCAACGTCGTCGTGGCCTCCACCCCGAACTGGGATGCCTCGTGCGTGCTCACCGGCGTGCTCGCCGGCAGCACCTGCCCCACCACGGGCGTTTCGGGTCCCACCGCGGCCGAGGCGCCCCTGAGCCCCGGCAGCGCCGGCAGCCGGCAGATCCTCAGCTGGAACGGCAGCAGCGGCGTTGCCTTCCAGTACAACAACCTGACCGCCACGCAGCAGAGCGCGATTGACGCCGGCGACGGCTCCTCCACGCCCGACCGCGTGAACTTCCTGCGGGGTGATCGCACCAACGAGATCAACAGTGCGGGCACGGGCGAGTTCCGCCGCCGCACCGGCGTCCTCGGGGACATCGTCGACTCGAGCCCGACGTGGGTCGGTGCCCCGGGAGCGCCCTACACCGCGAACTGGACGGATCGCCTCAATGCGAGCGCCAGTGCCGCCCGAGGCCGGCTCGAGCGCGCAGACCTACCCCGCCTACGCGAGCGCGCAGCTCAACCGCACGCAGGTGGTCTACGTCGGCGCCAACGACGGCCTGCTGCACGGCTTCCGCAGCGGCACCTATAACTCGAGCTCGGGCACCTGTGCGACCACCCCGAGCGCGAGCTGCTTCACCAACAACGACGGACTGGAGCTGATCGCTTACATGCCCGGCGCGCTGCTGAGCGGCACGAGCAGCAACCTGATCCACCCGGACACGACCAACGTCAACAACATACCGACCGACTACGCCAACCCGCAGTACGGCCACCAGTACTACGTCGATGCGACGCCCGGCGCCGGGGACGTGTTCTACAACGGCCAGTGGCATTCCTGGATCGTTGGCGGCCTGGGGGCCGGTGGCGCGGCGCTGTACGCCCTGGACGTGACCAATCCGGCCAACTTCTCCGAGGGCAATGCCGCAAGCCTGGTCATGGGCGAGTGGAACAACACCACGGTGACCTGCGTCGGCAACGCCAACTGTGGCCAGAGCCTGGGCAACACCTACGGCACCCCGCAGATGCGCCGCCTGCACGATGGTCGCTGGGCCGTGATCTTCGGCAACGGCCTGGGCAGTGCCTCGGGCGATGGCGGCATCTTCATCATGACGCTGGACCCGACGACGGGCGCGCAGGGTGCGCAGTTCTACTACCTGAGCACCGGCGTTGGCAGCGCGAACGGCATCTCCTTCGTCACACCGGCCGATCTCGACGGTGACCACATCACCGATTACGTCTACGCCGGCGACGTCCAGGGCCATGTCTGGCGCTTTGACCTGACATCGGCGAACGAGTCGAGCTGGAAAGTGACCCCGGGGCCGATCTTCAATACCGGCGGTCTGCCGATTACCACGGCGGTCGTGGTGGCCTCCGGGGCCCCGAGCCCCGGAATGGTGCAGCAGCTGATGCTGATGTTCGGCACCGGGCAGAAGGTGGGCTTCAGCAACGCCGGCGGCTCCAGCTACGCGACCGGTACGCAGGTGCTCTACGGGGTGTGGGACTGGAATGTCAGTGCCTCCGACGGCGGCAGCCTTGGGCCCGGCGTGGGCAACCCCGCCGGCTGGGATGGCATTTCGACCGCGCAGTACGCGGGCCTCTCGCGCGCAGCGGCCGGCCTCATCACGCTGACGACGGCGAACCTGCAGTACCAGACGGTCACGATCAACGCGACGACCCAGAACCGCGACATCATGACGAACGCCACCATCTGCTGGAACGGTGGCTGCACGGGCCAGGCGGCGCGCCAGTTCGGCTGGTACCTCAACCTGCCCGGCTCGGGCGAACAGGTGATCTATAGTCCCGAGCTGGTCGCGCAGGCGCTCACGGTGAACACCATCGTGCCGGCGAACAACTCGCCGATCTCCTGCTCGAACAACAGCGACACCGGCTTCACCTACGTGCTCTCGGCGCTGACCGGCGCTGCATTCGACACGGTGTTCCTGCCCCCGAGCGAGGCGGCCAATCCGAACGTGGCCAACCAGGCGGCCTATGCCGACGCGCACGCCATCGCCATGCAGACCAACGCCACCGGCAGCTCCTTCATCACCAGCAACAGCGCGGGTACCCAGTACCTGGTCTACGAGACCAATACGGTCCAGAGCGGCGCCAATGGCTCGGGCAGCAACAACATCCAGGGCGGCACCCTGGGTCTTAACCTGCCGCCGAACACGACCGGCCATCGCCTGAGCTGGATCGAGCTGCGCTAACGAAAGACACGAGAGCGACACCATGCAATCTGCAGCACGCCAGTATTCACGCGGCATGACGCTCATCGAGCTCATGATCGTAGTGGTAATCGTCTCCATCCTGGCCTCGATCGCGATTCCCTCCTACATCCAACAGGTGCGCAAGTCGCGGCGCGTGGAGGCGAAGACCGCCCTGCTCGACCTCGCGGGCCGCGAAGAGCGCTTTTTCAGTACCAGCGTCAACGGCGCCAACTACTCGGCGCTCCCGTCGGACCTGGGCTACACCGGCGCCGCGTGGCCCGTGCAGGTGGGTAACAACTACTATCAGGTGACCGTCTGCGTAGACACGGGAGTGGGGACGACTCCGGGCTGCGATCCCAATCCCAACGCCCCCACCGGGCCTTCCTTCTACATCCTCGCGACCCCGGTGGCCGGCACGTCGCAGGCGAGCGATGCCCAGTGCACGTCCTTTGGCGTGGACTCGATCGGCGCCCAGTTTGCGACCGGCAACCAGACGGCCGCCTTCTGCTGGGGAAACTAGCTATTTGAATCATCAGGATACGATCTAATCCTGATGTGAGTTGGCGGGGGGTTGGCCGGGCTTACCGCTGAGACAGCGATTTACCCGCACGAACCGCATATTTTTCCCCTAGAGTCTGAGCTATATTTCGTGCGCAGTCGCTTGAGTGCGCTTGAATTCCACATTCCCGAACGGACAAGAAGAACTAAAACCGACGCCGCCGCCGCGCAGCCTCCACCCAACGAAGGTTCGCCCCGTGCGTCACCGAGGTAAGCAATGAGCACTACGTGGGAACAGCTTGAGGGCGCGGCCCTGTCGCTCGCGCGCGCCGGCTCGATCAAGGACCGCCTCGCGGAGGCCTTCCGCAGCCACCTCGCCGAAATCAACGCGGATGAACTGCCCGAGTCGCTGCGCCAGCAGTTTCGCGTCTGCCACGACGCCCTCATCCGCGAGCGTCCCCAGCCGGGCGAGGACGCCGTGCGCGCCACGGTGCGCAAGCTCTCCGGCAGTGAAGCGGACGAGCTCGCCTGCTTTGTCGTGCGCCTCTATGGCGCCTACGTGCGCGAGACCACGCGCGAGGCGACGCTGCAGAGTGTCGTGATGAACGGTGCGCTCGTGAGCGACATCTCGGTGGCGCGGCCGAAGAAAGGCGCGGTGCCGCAGGTGATCTCGCTCTACGCCCACGAGGGCTAGCGCCGCGCGCTAGTCGAGCTTGAACTCGATCGTATCCCAGCGCCCGGTCTTCTCCTGACGCGCGTGGATGCGGATCGCATCCACCAGCGCCCGCTCATCCCACTGCACGAGTTCGTTGGCGAGATCGAGGATCGCCTTGGGCGGCTCCTTGCCGCCGCCGAACGGGCGCATCAGCACCACCGGCTTCTTGCTGGCCTGCGCGAAGAGCAGCTGAAAGGTCATCAGGTCCTGGTGCTCAGCGTACAGGCTCGAGAGCGCGATCACGCACTCGACCGGGGCGATCTGGCGGCGCAGGTCCTCGCGCAGCGCTTCCTTGTCGCCGGTGACCGGCTTGTCCGGGGTGCTGTAGTTGCGATAGAAGAAATTGCGCGCGCTTTCCAGGTACTCGAACACGCGCAGGTAGTCATCGCTCATCTCCCAGGCGTGGGTGATGAAGAGCCGTATGGGGTTGGCCTGCGACACGAGCGCGAAGTCTGGCACAAGCGGCGCGGCCGGGGAACTTCGTCCCCGCTGGCCGGTCGCCCGGTGCCCGTGCCCGCGGGTCCTGCGTGTGCCGCCACGCAGCCGTGCCGCGCACGCTAGAATGGTCGCTTTCCGCTGGCCCACGATCACGCCCTAGGTGCGACTCCTCGTCTACAACATCCGCTACGCCACCGGCACCGGCCCGGCGTTTCACCTGCCCCTGCCCGGGGCGGGCTACCTGCGCAGCAACCGCAAGGTCCTGAGCGGCATCACGGAGTTCATCCGCGCCGAGCACCCGGACGTGGTCGGGCTGATCGAGGTGGATACCGGCTCGATCCGCACCGGCATGCTCAACCAGGCCGACCACATCGCCCGCGAGCTCGGCCACTACTCCACCTACCAGACCAAGTACGGCGCGGACTCGCTCAACCAGTTCATGCCGATCGTGCGCAAGCAGGGCAATGCCTTCCTCTCGGCCCCGACGGTGCACGGGGAGCGCTTTCATTACTTCGACACCGGCATCAAGCGGCTGATCATCGAGCTCGAGCTCTCCGACGTGTGCGTGTTCCTGGTGCACCTGTCGGTGAAGTACCGTCACCGCCAGTACCAGCTGCGCTCGCTCCATGACCTGATCCGCCAGGCGGCGAAACCGGTGATCGTTGCCGGCGACTTCAACACCTTCTGGGGCACGCACGAGATCTACCTGTTCATGCGCGCCGCGGGCCTGCGCAGCGCCAACACCGCGGGGCTGCCGTCCTTTCCGGCGCGCATCCCGCGCATCGAGCTGGACTTCGTGCTGGTGAGCGAGGGCATCGAGGTCATGGACTTTCGCGTCCCCGACGTGCGCCTCTCCGATCACCGCCCGCTGGTGTGCGACTTCGAGGTGCAGCGCGGTGCCACCGCGCGGCCCGCCTCGGCCGCCTGAATCCTCCACCCCTGACCGACTGCCGCCATGACCGACACCGCCCCCGCCTGGAAACTCGAACGCGATGCCGAGGGCATCGCCTGGCTCACCCTCGATAAGCCCAACACCTCGGCCAACGTGCTCTCGGCCGCCGTGCTCGCCGAGCTCAACGATCACCTGGCGCGCCTCGAGCGCGAGCTGCCGCGCGGGCTCGTGCTCATCTCGGCCAAGAAGAGCGGCTTCATCGCCGGCGCCGACATCCGCGAATTCACCGGCATCCGCGACGAGGCCTCCGGCTACACCCTGATCCGGCGCGGCCAGCAGGTGTTCGACCGCCTCGAGGCCCTGCCCTGCCCGAGCGTCGCTGCGATCCATGGCTTTGCCCTCGGCGGGGGCCTGGAGACCGCGCTCGCCTGCCGCTACCGCGTCGGGGTGGCCGATGAACGGCTCTCCCTCGGCCTGCCCGAGGTGCAGCTCGGGCTGCATCCGGGCTTTGGCGGCACGGTGCGTACGGTGCGCCTGATCGGCGTGCGCGCCGCGATGGAGCTGATGCTCACCGGCCGGCCGGTGCGCGCGCAGAAGGCGCTCAAGCTCGGGCTGCTCGATCGCCTGGTTCCGGCGCCCGAACTGCGGGCCGCGGCGCGCGAGCTGATCCTCAAGACCCCGCCGCCGCATCGGCCGCCCCTCACCGAGCGGCTTCTGAGCCTCGGACCCGTGCGCCCGTTCCTGAAAGGCGCGTTGACGGCGCAGGTGGCGCGGCGCGCCCCGCGCGCGCACTACCCGGCGCCCTACGCGATCATCGACCTGTGGGTGCGCTACGGGGCGCACGGCAGTGCGGCCTTCGAGGGCGAGGCGCGCTCGATGGCGCGGCTGTTCCTCTCGGACACCTCGCGCAACCTCGTGCGCGTGTTCCTGCTGCAGGACCGCCTCAAGGCCGCCGGTGGCAAGAGCGCGGGCGAGCTGCGCCACGTGCACGTGGTTGGCGCCGGCGTCATGGGCGGGGACATCGCCGCCTGGTCGGCGCTGCGCGGCTTCACCGTGACGCTGCAGGATCGCTCCGCCGAGCTCATCGAGCCGGCACTGAAGCGCGCCCGCGAGCTCTTCGACAAGCGCCTGAAGGACCCGGCGCAGAATGCCGCCGCGCGCGGGCGCCTCACGGCCGACGTGGGCGGCGCCGGCGTTGCCGGTGCGGACGTCGTCATCGAGGCCATCTTCGAGAATCTCGAGGCCAAGCAGGCGCTCTACGCGAGCCTCGAGCCGCAGCTGAAGCCGGCAGCGCTCCTGGCCACCAACACCTCGAGCATCATGCTCGAGCCGCTCGCGGCGCGGCTGGCCAACCCGGCGCGCCTGGTGGGGCTGCACTTCTTCAACCCGGTGGCGCAGATGCCGCTGATCGAGGTGGTGCATGCCGCCGCCACCGACCCGGGAGCGCTCAACACGGCGACCGCCTTCGCACGCCGCATCGACAAGCTCCCGCTGCCCTGCCGCAGCGCCCCCGGGTTCATGGTGAACCGCGTGCTGACCCCCTACATGTACGAGGCCATGCTCGCCGCCCAGGAGGGCGTGCCGCTCGAGACGATCGATCGGGCCGCGGTGGACTTCGGCATGCCGGTCGGGCCGATCGAGCTCATCGACGTGGTGGGCCTCGACGTCGCCGCGCACGTCGGCGAGATCATCGCCCAGGAACTCAAGCGTCCCGTGACCCAGATCGCGCGCCTGAGCGAGCTCATCGCGGCCGAGCGCCTCGGCCGCAAGAGCGGCGCCGGCTTCTATGCGTGGCGCGACGGCAAGGCGGTGAAGGCCCGGGAAACCCCGCCGCCGCCGGCCGACCTCACCGACCGCCTGATCCTGGTCCTGGTCAACGAGTGCGTCGCGTGCCTGCGCGAGGGGGTGGTCGCGGAGGCGGACCTCGCCGATGCGGCGGTGATCTTCGGGGCCGGCTTTGCGCCATTCCGTGGCGGACCTCTCACTTATGCGCGCGCCCGGGGGGCGAGGGATGTGGTAGCCCGCCTTGAGGAACTGGCCAGCCGTCATGGGTCACGCTTTGCGCCGGATGCGGGCTGGAGCGCACTGTCCGACGGCGCAAAAGCGTGACAGTCGTCCGGCGCGCGAAACGCCCTGTGCTACCATCCAGACCGGTTTCGCGCTCGCTCGGGGCGCCCGATATTGCTTTAGTTTTCGAACGCTTAGACTCGATTTAGCCGCTGCCTGGGAAGACATGTCCGACGAGCAGGTCGCCACGGTTCAGGTTCTGAAGATGTTCGCGCCGCTCGATGCGATGAAGCGCGAGAACCTGACCGCGCTCGCAAAGAAGGTGATGGTCAAGACCCTCACCAAGGGGCGCGCGCTCTTCAGCCAGGGCGATACCGACAAGCGCACCCTGTGGCTGATCAGCGGGCGCATCGAGGCGCTGACCAACGAGCGGGTGAGCGCCACCGTGCGCGGGGGCACCCCCGAGGCGCGCAATCCCCTCTTCCCGAAGCTGCCGCGCGCGTGCACCGTGCGCGCCATCGAGGACAGCACCTACCTGGCGATCGACAGCGACCTGCTCGACGTCATGATCACCTGGGACCAGACCGGCAGCTACGAGGTCGAGGAGCTGCAGGCACAGCTGCAGGGCGCCGGCTCCGATGACTGGATGACGACGCTCCTGCAGACCAATGCCTTCCATCGCATCCCGCCGGCGAACATCCAGGCGATCTTCCAGCGCCTGCAGCGCACGCCCTGCCGCGCCGGCGAGGTGGTCATCAAGCAGGGCGACGAGGGCGATTACTTCTACATCATCGTGCAGGGCAAGTGTGCGGTGACGCGCGAGACGCCGCTCAGCCGCGAGGGCATCAAGCTCGCCGAGCTCAACGTCGGGGACACCTTCGGCGAGGAAGCGCTGATCGCGGAGGCCAAGCGCAACGCCACCGTCACCATGATGACCGACGGGGTGCTGATGCGCCTGAACAAGCAGGACTTCCGCGAGCTCATGAACGAGCCGCTGCTGCAGTGGGTCACCCACGAGCAGTCGCGCAAGGTGCTCGAGCGCGGCGGGCGCTGGCTCGATGTGCGCCTGCCGAGCGAGCACCAGAACCTCGGCATCGAGGGCGCGCTCAATGTGCCGCTGTATCTGATCCGGCTGAAGCTCTCGACCCTGGATCGCACCAAGCCCTACATCGTCTATTGCGATACCGGGCGCCGCAGTTCCGCGGCCGCCTACATCCTGGTCGAGCGCGGCTTCGACGCCTATGTGCTCAAGGGCGGACTCGGCAACGGTGGCGCGGGACTGCCGCTGACGCGCGGCGGGGCCGCCGACAAGCCCTAGATCCGGCGCGCGCGCAGCCGCTCGTGCTGTACTGAAGCGCGAGCCGGCGGAACTGCCCTGCCCACGCTGCGTCCTGCACAGCGGGTGCGTGCGCGTGCACGCTGCGCTGCCTGGCCCACGACTGCTTGCACGAGGCTCACGTGACAGTCCGCCTGCCGCGGGTCGGCGCGTATGCGTCGCCGCGATGGACCGTTGTGATTGAAGTGAGGCGGGAGAAGCGAGGCGGGGCCGCGAAGAGCGCCCGAGGAGCGTGAACTGCCCGAAAACTACATGGTGTGCGTGGCCTTGTCGCCCGAGAGCGCACCGGCGAGATAGGTCTCGATCTTCTTCTGGGTCTGGCCGCGGTCCTGCTCGGAGAACTGCACGCCGATGCCGGCCGTGCGCTTGCCCTGATTGCCCTGCGCGCCCTTGGGCGTCACCCAGATGACGCGCCCGGCCACCGGCAGCTTCTCATCCTCGCCCATCAGGTTGAGCAGCATGAACACCTCATCACCGAGGCGGTAATTGCTGTTGGTGGGGATGAAGAGTCCGCCGTTCTTCACGAACGGCATGTAGGCGAGGTAGAGGGCACTCTTATCCTTGATGGTAAGGGTGAGAAGTCCCGGTTTGTTCGCGCCCGCTCTCAAGTTCCTGTCCCCGCCCATGCTCGCCGGCGATGCCACCATTTCCCTGCTACTCCCCTGCTGACCCGGACCTTAGGGTGCGAGCCGCCTGAACAGATCCTCCAGCGCGACGCCCCGGTTGAGTGGGACGTCGAGCGTGGCGCGTAGTTCCCGCACCTCGTCCAGAAGCCGGAAGAGCTCCCGTATATTCAAGACCGGGGCGGGGTCTGACAAGTAGGGGCCAGCGCGCATTTCTGTCATAAAGGTCCCCTGCCGCTCCTGGGCCCGAATCCGTTCTGTGATCCAATTCTCAAAGCACCGCAGGCGCAGCGCCACCTCGGCACGCGCCCAGCGCTCGGCCGCGGCGGCCGGGTCGGCCGTGCCGCCGGCGAGTGCGTCCAGCGTGCTGCGTGCCTCCGCGCCCACGCTGGCGAGTTCCTGCGGATCGGCCGCCACCGCCAAGAGCGGTGCCTCCCCGAGCTCATCCAGCGCGGCGGCCCAGGGCAGTGTCGCACCGCGCGCCTCGGCGAGCCAGGCGAGTGCCTCGGCGCGCGTCGGCGCGCGCACCGACAGTCGCTGGCAGCGGCTGCGGATGGTCGGCGGCAGGCGCGAGGGCTGCGTCGCCACCAGCACCAGCAGCCGCTGTGCCGGGGGCTCTTCGAGCGTCTTCAGCAGGGCGTTCGCCGCGAAGCGATTGAGCGCGTCCGCGGGCGAGAGGATGGCGACCGCGTAGCCGCCCCCGTGGCTGGTGAGGGCGAGCTCGGCGGCGAGTTCGCGCACCTGCTCGATGCGGATCTGGCGGCCCGCCTCCTCGGGGCGCACCCACCACAGGTCCGGGTGCTGTGCGGCCTGCACGCGGCGGCAGGCGCTGCAGGCCCCGCAGGGCGCGCGGCTGCGCTCCTGGCACAGGACCAGCTGCGCCGTCCACAGCGCGAGCCATTCCCCGCCCGAGCCGGGTGCCTCGTGGATCAGGAGCGCATGCGGCAGGTGACCGGCCGCGAGCGCGGCCGCAAGCTGCGTGCGCGCGGGCTGCGTCCAGGGGGGCGCAGGCAGCGACAGCGGCGTGGCTGCGGCCTCGCTCATGCGGGGGGCTGCGGCAGCAGCTGCCGCAGGACGCCGGCGAGCTGGCGTTCGACCTGCCCCAGGGGCGCGGCCGCATCGATGACGCGCACGCGCGCGGGCGCGCGCTGCGCGATGTCCAGGTAGCCGGCGCGTACCTTCTCGAAGAAGCTCACCGTCTCCGCCTCGAAGCGGTCCACCGCCGCAGCGCCGGCGCGTGCCCGGGCGCGCGAGAGTCCGAGCAGGACCGGCACGTCCAGCAGCAGCGTGCAGTCGGGCTGCAGGTCAGCGTGTACCGCCTGCGCGAGCTGCTCGATGAGCGTGCCGTCGACCCCGCGCGCGCTGCCCTGGTACGCGCGCGTGGCATCCGTGAAGCGATCGCACACCACCCACTCCCCGCGCGCCAGCGCCGGACGGATCAGGTTGCTCACGTGCAGGGCGCGGGCGGCGAACATCAGCAGCGTCTCGGTCATCGGCGTCACGCTCTCGGTGCCCCGTTCCAGCACGATCTGGCGGATGCGCTCGGCGAGTGCCGTGCCGCCCGGCTCGCGCGTGGTGAGCACCGGCAGCCCGGCCGCGCGCAGCGTCGCGGCCACGAACGTGGCCGCCGTGGACTTGCCGGCGCCCTCGATGCCTTCCAGGGTGATGAACTTGCCCGCGCTCATGGATGTCCCTGCGCCGCGGTAGTGCGCGGCGGCGGGCGAGCGCGCCGCGCCGCGCAGGCGCGCGAGGTAGCCCTGTACCGCGCGGTTGTGCTCCTCGAGGGTGCGCGAGAAATGGTGCGCACCATCGCCGGCTCCGGTGGCGACGAAATACAGCGCCTCGGTGTCCCCGGGGTGCACGGCGGCGAGCAGCGCCTCGCGCCCCGGGAGCGCGATCGGCGTCGGCGGCAGGCCCTCGCGCGTGTAGGTGTTGTAGGGATTGTCGGTCTGCAGGTCGTGCGTGTGCACCGAGCCGTCGTAGCGGTCGCCGAGTCCGTAGATCACCGTGGGATCGGACTGCAGGCGCATGCCCTTCTTCAGGCGATTGATGAAGACCCCGGCGATGGTCGCGCGCTCGCTCTTGAGTGCGGCCTCCTTTTCCACCAGTGAGGCGAGGATCAGTGCCTGGTAGGGCTCCCCGAGGGGCAGGCCCGGTGTGCGCGCCGCCCACGCGGCGGCGAGCTCGCGCTGCATGGCCTCGTACGCGCGGCTGAGGATCACCGCATCGCTGGTGCCGGCGGCGAAGCGGTAGGTGTCCGGGAAAAACTCCCCTTCCGCCGCCTCGCCCGGGTGCCCGAGCGCGGCCATCACCTGCGCGGGCGTCCGGCCGCGCAGGCTGTGCGCGACGTGGGGCTGCGCGGCCAGCACTTCCATGAACTCCGCAAACGTCGCCCCCTCCACCACGGTGAGCTGCTCGAGCACGACCTTGCCCTCGGCGAAGAGCGTGAGGATCTGCTGCGGGCTGGCGTGCGCCGGGATCTCGTACAGCCCCGACTCGACCTTCACGTGCAGTCCCTTCAGTCGCAGGTACCACTGCACCGCGCGCGCGTTGGCGAGCGTGCCGGCCTGCTGCAAGGTGCACCAGCACCGTGCGCAGGCTCGCCCCGGGTTCCACCTCGATGCGCGAGGCTGCAGCGGCCGGTCCGGGCGCGGTAAAGCTGCGCTCGAGCCACAGGTAGGCGCCCGCGGCGGCCGTCCCTGCGAGCACGAGGAGCACCAGGAGCGCCGGCAGCAGGAAGCGCCCGCGGCTGTGGGTGGCTGGCGCCCTCACGCGGGTGCGCCCCGGGCGCCGCGCAGAAGCGGCGCGAGCGCCTCTTGCAGGCGTCGCGTCACCGGGCCGATCGCGACGGTGCGGCCGCCGACTTCACGGACCGGGCGGATGCCGATCAGCGCGTTGGTCAGAAAGATCTCCTGCGCCTGTTGCAGATCCGCGGCCTCCAGGCGCCGCTCCTGAAAGTCTATACCGCATTCGGCCGCGAGCCCGCCCACCACGCCGCGCATGATGCCGGCGACCCCGCAGCGATCCAGGCGCGCCGTGGCGAGCGCGCCGCCGTGCACCAGAAAGACATTGCTCATCGTGCCCGAGATCAGCGCGTCGCTGCTGCTGAAGAGCAGCGCCTCGGCGATCGTGCGGGTCCGACCACTCCTGGCGCGCCAGCACCTGCTCGAGCCGGTTGAGATGCTTCATGCCCGCCAGGCGCGGGTTTTCCCCGAGCCGCAGCGCCCCGAGCCGCACGCGCACGCCCTCCTCCGCGGCGCGCGCATCCTCGGGCAATCCCGGGTAGCGCAGGAGGATGCGAGTCGGCGCCGCCGCAGCGTTGACGGCGTAGCCGCGGGCGTGCGCCGCGCCGCGCGTCACGATCAGCTTCAGGACCGCGCGCGGGCAGTCCTCGAGCGCAGCGCCGATCTCGGCTTCCAGGCAGGCGCGCGGCGGCGCTGGCAGCCCGAGACGCGCGCACCCGGCGGCCAGGCGCTCCAGGTGCCGGCCGAGGAAGCGCGGCTGCCCGTTGAGGCAGGCCAGGGTCTCGAAGAGGCCATCGCCGTACTGCAGCCCCCGGTCGAACACGGGCAGGTCCACGCCGCGGTGGCCGTCGATCCACGCGCAGGGCGGTGGCTGCGCGGTGCTCACGGCTGCGCACCGAGCGCGGCGAGGAGCCCGCGTGCCTTGGCGCGCGTTTCCTCGAGCTCGCGCGCCGGATCGGAGTCGGCCACGATGCCCGCGCCGGCATGCAGGCGCACCGTGTCCGCCTGCAGCGTCATGGTGCGGATGAGGATGTTCACGTCCAGGCGCCCCTCGGGGGTGAGGTAGCCGAGGGAGCCGGTGTAGGCGCCGCGCCCGGCGCCCTCGAGCTCGGCGATGATCTGCATGCAGCGGAACTTCGGCACGCCGGTAATGGTGCCGCCGGGAAACACCGCCTTCAATGCGCCGATCGGGGTCACCTCCGGGCGCAGGATCCCGCGCACGTTGGAGACGATGTGGTGCACGTGGGTGTAGGACTCGATGCTCATCAGCTCATCGACCCGCACCGTGCCCGCCTCGCACACGCGCCCGAGGTCATTGCGCTCCAGGTCGATCAGCATGATGTGCTCGGCGCGCTCCTTGGGGTGCGCGGCGAGCGCTGAGATCTCGCGCCGGTCATCCCCGGGGCGGCGACTGCGCGGAAAGGTGCCGGCGATCGGACGCGTGTCGACCTCGCGCCCCGCCACGCGCACCAGCCGCTCGGGCGAGGAGCTCACGATCGCCACGTCCTGGTACTGCGCCAGCGCCGCAAAGGGCGCCGGGTTCGCCTGGCGCAGCCGCCGGTAGAGCGCCGCCGCGGCGGAGGCGCCGCCGCCGGAGCGCACGCGCACGTCCCAGTAGCGCGACAGGTTCGCCTGGTAGATGTCGCCCGCGCGCACGTACTCCTTGGCGCGCCGCACGCGCGCAAGATAGGCCTGCGGGTCCTCCTCCTGCACCGCCAGCACCGCGAGCGTATCGGCGCCCTCGAGCGCCCCGGCCGCGCTGCGGGCATCCGCCTCGAGGGTATCCAGCGCCGCCTCGCCCCCGGGCTCGGCGGTGGCGAACACGCGGCCGCTGCCAAGTTCGTGCACCAGGGCGCACGGGGTGCGCAGCGCGAAGGCGACCCAGGGGAGCGGTGTCGCCGGCAGCCGCAGGTGCGGTTCGACCTCCTGCGCCAGCTCGTAACCCAGAAACAGCGCCCAGCCGCCGTGCAGCGGCAGGGGCGCCGGGGTCAGCGGCGCCGGGGTGCTTTCGGCGCGCCACCAGTGCTCGAGCGCCTCGAGGAAGCTTGCGCCCTCGGGCCGCATGCCGCTGCCGGAAAGGGTGCCGGCGGCGCTCAGGGTGAGGGCCGCGCGCGGCAGTGCGAGCAGCACGCTCGCGGCACTCAGGGGCCCCTCGGCGGCGCTGTCGAGCAGCAGCGGATAGCGTGCGGGGTCGCGCGCGGCCAGCGTGCGCAGCACCTGCGGCGGGACGGCAAGCTCGCGGACGAGAGGCGCGCGCGTGGGCAGGAACCCCAAGGCGTCGGACCTTCAGGCGCTGAAGCGCTTGAAGATCAGCGAACCGTTGGTGCCGCCGAAGCCGAAGGAGTTGGACAGGGCGATGTCGATCGGCATGCGGCGCGCGGTGTTGGGCACGTAATCCAGGTCGCAGTCCGGATCGGGCGTCACGTAGTTGATGGTCGGCGGGGCGACGTTGTCGCGGATCGCGAGGATCGAGAAGATCGCCTCGACCACGCCGGCGGCGCCGAGCAGGTGCCCGGTCATCGACTTGGTCGAGCTCACGGCGAGCTTCCTGGCGTGCTCGCCGAAGGCGCGCTTCATGGCGATGGTCTCGGCCTTGTCGCCGAGCGGGGTCGAGGTGGCGTGCGCGTTGATGTACTGCACCGCGCTGGCATCAAGGTGCGCATCGCGCAGCGCATTCGCCATCGCCAGGCGCGCGCCCTCCCCGTCCTCGGGCGGCGCGGTGATGTGATGGGCATCCCCTGACATGCCAAAGCCGACCAGCTCGGCGTAGATGTTCGCGCCGCGGCGCCGGGCGTGCTCGAGCTCCTCGAGCAGCACCGCGCCGCCGCCGTCGGCGAGCACGAAGCCGTCGCGGTCGCGGTCCCAGGGGCGGCTTGCCTCCTTGGGGGCGTCGTTGCGCGTGGACAGTGCCTTCGCCTGGCCGAAGCTGCCGAGCCCGCAGCGCGTGGTGGCCATCTCCCCGCCGCCGGCGATCACGACGTCGGCATCCCCGTACTGGATGGTGCGCATGCCGAGCCCGATGGCGTGCGTGGAGGTGGTGCAGGCGGTGACCACGCCGAGGTTCGGGCCCTTGAGTCCGTAGCGGATCGAGAGGTGCCCGGAGATCATGTTGATGATGATGGCGGGCACGAAGAAGGGCGACATCTTGCGCGGATTCATCGCCTTCAGATACGCCTCGTAGTCCTGCTCGATCGTCCACAGGCCACCGATGCCCGCGCCGCACACGACGCCCGCACGCTGCGCATCGGTCTTGGAGAAATCGATGCCGCTATCGGTGACGGCCTGCACCCCGGCGGCGACGCCGTAGTGCATGAATTCGTCCATGCGGCGCGCTTCCTTGGGCGGGATGTACTGCGCGACGTCGAAGTCGCGGACCTGGCCGCCGAAGCGCGCCGGGAACGCCGACACGTCGAAACGCGTGATCGGGCCGATGCCGCTCTCACCGCGCAGCACGGCATCCCACGCACTGGCGACCGTGCTCCCCACCGGAGAGACGATCCCGAGGCCTGTGACGACGACGCGGCGCTTGCTCACGCGCTATCCGTATGGCGCCCTGGAGAGACCGTGGGGTTTCAGGATTTGGCTCGACGCTCGTTGATGTAATCGATCGCCTGGTGAACCGTGGTGATCTTCTCGGCGTCTTCGTCGGGAATCTCGATCTCAAATTCCTCTTCGAGGGCCATGACCAGCTCGACCGTGTCGAGAGAGTCGGCTCCCAGGTCATCGACGAACGAGGCATCGTTCGTAACCTGCTCCTGTTTGACGCCCAGCTGTTCGGCAACGATGGCTTTGACCTGCTGCTCGACTGTGCTCATTAGCGATTGGTCCTTGTGTAGGCTTTTAAAAAATCAGCAATTTCCGCACCCGCCGGGCGAGGTCCGGTGAGCGGGCGCGGTATTGTAGGTGAACACCCCCGCAGGTGCCACTCACGCGAGTGGTTGTTTTTACTCGCAAAACGGCCCTCACGTTCCCCGCCTCCGGCGCCGGCGCGCGGCGGCTGTCGCGCGCGGCCAACGCCACCCAAGTGACCAGTTGGAAGGACGGCAGCGCGCAGATCCCAAGCTGCCGGCGCCGCTGGGGCGGCTGCTGCGCCGCGCCAGCGCCGCCGCGCGGCCCGGGCGCCGTCGCTTGGCGGCAACGGGGACCAAGCGCCCGGAGCGGGCACCGCCGCTGCGGGGTGCAGCGCTGCACACCCTAGGGCATGAACATGCCGCCATTCACGTGCAGCGTTTCCCCGGTGATGTAGCTCGACTGCGGGGAGACGAGAAACAGGACCGCGGCGGCGACGTCCTCGGGCGTGCCGAGGCGCGCGAGCGGGATCTGACCGAGCAGGGCTGTGCGCTGCCCCTCATCCAGGGCGCGCGTCATGTCGGTGTCGATGAAGCCCGGCGCCACGGCGTTGACCGTGATGTTGCGCGAGGCGAGCTCCTTGGCGAGTGACTTGGTGAACCCGAGCAGGCCCGCCTTGGCGGCGGCGTAGTTCACCTGGCCGGCGTTGCCGGTGAGGCCGACCACGGAGGTGAGGTTCACGATGCGCCCGCGGCGCTCCTTCATCATGCGCCGCACGCTCGCCTTGCACAGGCGGAACACCGCCGTCAGGTTGGTGGCGATGACCGCATCCCAGTCCTCCGGCTTCATGCGCAGCAGCAACGTGTCGCGCGTGATCGCGGCGTTGTTGATGAGGATCGTCGGGGATTCCCCGGCCTGGTCCAGCGCCCCCATCAGGGCGTCGATGGAGGCGGCACTGCCGGCATCGAGCACCGCACCGTGTCCGGCATAGCCCTTCTCCTGGAGCGCCGCGGTGATCTTCGCCGCCCCTTCCGGCGCTCGTGGCGGTGCCGATGACCTTGGCGCCGGCCGCCGCCAGGGTGAGCGCGATGGCCTGACCGATCCCGCGCGATGCGCCCGTGACGAGCGCGACTTCATTCTCCAGCATGCGTCTCTCCCCGCGTGGCGGCGAGCGCGGCATCGATCGATGCCGGGTCCTCGAGCGCCAGAAAACTCAGGTTGCCACGCCGCTCGATGCGGCGGTTGAGGCCGGTCAGGACCTTGCCCGGGCCGCACTCGATCACCTGCGCCACCTCGCGGCGTGGCGAGCGCCTGCAGCGTCTGCGACCAGCGCACCGGGCTCGAGAGCTGGCGCACCAGGAGCGCGCGCAGGTCATCGGGCGCTTCATGTTCGGTGGCATCCACCGCGCTCACGTAACGGATGGCGGGCGCGCGGATGCTCAGGCCCTTGAGCCGCTCGCGCAGCCGCTCCGCCGCCTTCAGCATCAGGCTCGAGTGCGCGGGCACGCTCACCGGCAGCAGCACCGCGCGCTTGGCACCGCGCGCCCGGGCGGCCTGCATCGCGCGCTCGACGGCGGCCGCATCGCCGGCGATGACGATCTGGCCCGGGGAATTGAAGTTGGCTGGCTCCACCACCGCCCCCTGGGCGGCCTCCTGGCAGGCCGCCACGACGTCGGCCTCCTCGAGCCCGAGGATCGCCGCCATCGCGCCGGTGCCGGCGGGCACCGCCTCCTGCATCGCTTCGCCGCGAAAGCGCACCAGCTCGACCGCGGGCGCGAACTCCAGCGCCTGCGCGCACACGAGCGCGGTGAATTCCCCCAGGCTGTGCCCGGAGAGCACCTGCGGTGGCGCCCCGCCGCGGCGCTGCCACACCCGCCAGGTCGCCACCCCCGCGGCCAGCATCGCCGGCTGCGTGCGCGCGGTGGCATTGAGTTCGGTCTCCGGCCCCGCGCTGACGAGCTTCCACAGGTCATAGTGCAGCGCCTCGGAGGCCTCGGCGAAGGTGGCCGCCACGATCGGCTCCGCCTGCGCCAGCGCGCCGAGCATGCCCACCGACTGCGAGCCCTGACCGGGAAACACGAACGCAAACGACATGGGGACTCCTGGGGGTGGGCGCCGGGGCTGGCCGAGGACGCCGCGGATTATAGCGGCAGCGGCCGCGGCCTCAGCGCCAGCGCGGCCGCCGCGCCTCCCAGCACCCCGAACACGTGCGCCGAGACGATGACCGGTCCGCTGCCGGAGAAGGGCAAGGCGCCGGCGAAGTGCTCGTACAGGAGCTTGCCGGCGAGGATCAGCGCCAGCAGCCACCCTTCGGGCTGCCGGCGGCGCAGCGCCGCGAGCGTGCCGGCCGCCAGGATCCCGTGCAGCACCCCGGAGGAACCGACGTACCACTGCACGGTCGAATCGAACAGCCACAGCCCGGCATCGATGGCGAGGGCCGCCGCGAGCACGATCGCGAGCCACTGGCGCGCAAGATAGTCGCGGGCGAAGAGCGCCCACAACAGGGCGAGACCCAGGACATTCACCAGCGCATGGCGCAGATTCAGATGAACCACGTGGGCCGTGAAGAGGCGCCAGAACTGCCCGGCGGCCAGCGCCGTGCGGTCGTAGCGCAGGGCGAGCCGTGCGGCCTCGCCCCACAGCATCGGCAGCAACAGCGCCAGGCACAGCCCGAGAAGGAGCAGGCCCCGGCGGCCGTCGCAATTCAGAGACTCGAGGCCTCCGGACACGCGGTTCACAGGCTCCCCGACCCCCATTTGTTATGATCCGGCAGCGGTTTTGACCCAACACACAGGCTGCGGCCGCGCCAGCCTTAGCGGACAGATGCATGAGCGATCGCAACGAGGTTAGCAGACACCCCTTACGTGCGGCAGCGCGCGGCTTCACCCTGATCGAGATCATGGTCGTGGTGATCATCATCGGGCTGCTCGCCGCGGTCATCGTGCCCACCGTCATCGGCAAGGTGGACGAGGCGCGCGTGGTGAAGGCCAAGCAGGACATCCAGGCGCTGGAGACCGCGCTGCAGATGTTCCGCCTGCAGAACTCCAAGTACCCGACCAGCGAGCAGGGCCTGCAGGCGCTCGTGACGCAACCGACCGATCCGACCATCAAGCACTGGCAGCCGGGTGGCTATCTGCAAAGGATCAGCAAGGACCCATGGGGCAACGACTATCAGTACGTCTACCCGGGCTCGCACGGCAAGGAATACGACCTGTTCTCCTATGGAGCCGACGGCGCCCCCGGTGGTGAGGGCATCGATGCCGACATCGGCAACTGGAACATCGGCGACTAGCGCCGCGCGCGGGCGCCGCCGCGCGCGCGGCTTCACGCTGATCGAGATCCTGGTGGTGGTGGCGATCATCGCCGTCGTCTCCGTGGGCGTCATCCTGTCGGTGAACCTCACCGGGCGCGATCGCGACCTGGAGAAGGAGAGCGACCGCTTCCTCGCGCTGTTCAACTACGCGCGCGAGCAGGCCGAGCTGCAGACGCGCGAGTACGGCGTGCTGTTCGATGATTCCGGCTACGAGTTCCTGACCTACGACAACCGCCGCCAGCAGTGGCGCAGCATCAGCGAGGACGACGCGCTCGGCGCGCGCAAGCTCCCCGACGGCCTCGACCTGCGCCTCACCGTCGAGGCACGCCCGGTGGTGCTCAAGCGCCCGGCCGACGCCAAGGACAAGACCCCGCAGGTGACGATCTTCTCCAACGGCGATCTGACCACCTTCGAGGCGATCCTCGAGCGCGATGGCGGGATGCGCAGCATCACCGTGGCCGAGGATGACACGGGCGACGTCATCGAGCGGCCGATGGTCGAGGTGAAGAAGCGATGAAGCGCAGCGCCGCCAGCGCGGGGTTCACCCTGATCGAGGTGCTGGTCGCGCTCGTCATCGTGGCGGTGGGCATGGCGGCCGTCATGAGCACCCTCACCTCCTCGGCGAGCACGCTCAGCTTTCTGCGCGATGAGACCTTCGCGCAGTGGGTGGCGCTCAACAAGATCGCCACCATCCGCCTTTCGGGGCAGCAGCCGGCGGTCGGCACCACCAACGGTGACCTCGACTACGCCGGTCGCAGCTGGCACTGGCGCCAGGAAGTGGCCACGACCGAGGTGCAGGGCATCGTGCGCATCGACGTCAAGGTGCGCCCCAAGGAAGTGGTGGCCGGTGACGATGCGGCCTGGACCACGACCGTGAGCGGCATCTACGGCAACTCGATCGCGACGCGCGTGGATCCCGCCTTCCCCAGCTGGGGCGCCCAGAACGCCCAGAACGTCGGCCCGCAGAACCCGAACGCCCAACCGGGCATCGGGGGTGCCACCAACATGCAGATCGCACCCCCGAGCGGACTGGGGAGCAGTGACTCGGGACTGGGCAGCTCGGATACGGGCCTGGGGTCGAGCCTGGGCTCCCCGCCCCCGCAGCAGCAGCCGCCACCGCCGGATCCGCAGCAGCAGCAATGAAATCCTTGCAGCAGCGCGGCTTCACGCTCGTCGAACTCACCGTTGCGATCATGATCCTCGCCGTGATCGCCGCCATCGGCTACGGCACGATCAATCAGGCGGTCAAGAGTCACCAGATCCTGAAGGACCAGCAGGCGCAGCTGCTCGGCCTGCAGAACGCGATGCGCATCCTCGAGCAGGACTTCGTGCAGGCCGCTCCGCGTCCCGTGCGGCAGGCGATCGGCGATGAGCCGCCGCAGGTGGCCTTCCTCGGCGCCCCGCCGGGCACGCAGCCGGTGGTCGCGCTCACGCGCGCCGGCTGGTCCAACCCGGCCGGCCTGCAGCGCCCCGGACTGCAGCGCGTCCAGTACTTTCTCGAGAACGGCACGCTGCGGCGCGAGTACTGGAACGTGCTCGACCCGACGCTGGCGAGCAAGACGGTCCGGCACGACCTGCTCGAGCACGTGAAGAGCTTCCAGCTGCGCTACCTCGATATCAATCACAACTGGCAGATGCAGTGGCCGCCGCCGACCAGCTGCCAGGCCTGCAACAACGAGCAGGCGATGCGCCAGCGCCCGCTCGCGGTCGAGATCACCATCGAGACCGCGGACTGGGGCAAGATCGTGCGCATCATCGAGGTCGCCGCGTGAGCGGCCGCGTGCGCCGCCACGACGCGCGCCTGCCGGGGGGCCGCCGCCAGCGCGGGCTTGCGCTGCTGGTGGCGATCATCCTCGTGGCGCTCGGCACCATGATCGCCGCCACGATTGGCTACGAGAACGCCATGACGGCGCGCCGCGGGCTCGCGACCCAGGCGTTCGATCAGGCGATCCTCGTGGCCCAGGGGGCCGAAGCGCTCGCCGCCTATGGGCTGCGCCAGACCGTGCAGAGCGACAACAAGCAGCTCTACATCGGTCAGGGGTGGGACCAGCCCGTCGGGCCCATCGAGATCGTCCCCGGCGTCATGCTCGAGGCGGGGCTCGAGGACCTGCAGGGGCGCTTCAACCTGAACAACCTCGTGCAGCTCGACGGCACGCCCGACCCGGTGATGGTGAAGGCCTTCACGCAGCTGCTCGCGCTCGTGGGGCTGGAGGAGAAGTGGACGGGCTACATCATCGACTGGATCGACTGGAACTTAACCCCGAACATCCCGGAAGGGGCCGAGGACAGCGTCTACATGGGACAGACCCTGCCGTACCGCGCCGCCAACCGCTACATCACGAGCGCGAGCGAGCTGCTGGCGCTGCCCGGCTTCGGCCGCGACCGCTATCTGCGGCTCGCCCCCTATGTCACGGCGCTCCCCTACAACAGCAAGATCAACGTCTGCACCGCCAAGGACAAAGTGCTCGACGCCTTTACCGGCAAGAGTGAGTACAGCGCCAACCCGGAGGATTTCCAGAAGAACCGCGAGCAGGCCAAGGGCTGCTTTCCACTGAAGGCGGACTACCAGAAGTCCTTCGATCCGAAGGACTGGGCGGGCAGCGGAGCTCCCCAGGGCGGCCCCGGAGCGCTGACGCCCAATCCCCCGCTCCCGGGTCAGCGCCCCCCGGGCAGCCCGCAGGTGCCGCAGGGCGCGCAGGCCCAGTTCGTGCAGACGTCGAATTACTTCCGCCTGACGAGCATCGTCAGTATTGGCAGTACGGAATTCGACTTGTACAGTCTTCTGTATCAGGACCCGCAGCTCCAGCAGGTGCGCCCCATTCAGCGCAGCTTCACCCCCGATTAAGGCCCCAGGGCGCTCAAGACAGTGACACGATCGATGCACCGCTTCGCCTTCCGGATGGCAGGATCGCACCATGGCTGAGTCGCTGCTGTTGCGGCTGCCGCGCGACCCGGAGCAGTCCGCCGCCTGGCTGATCGTGGATGCGCGCGGGGCGCCGGTCGGGCCGCCGCAGAGCGGCCCGCTGAACCTCGCCGCGGCCCGCGTCACGGGGCGCCGCGTGTGCGTGCTCGTGCCCGGGACCGACGTGCTGCTCGCCCAGCCGGACCTGCCCCTCAAGGCGGGCGTGAAGCTGCAGCAGCTGGTGCCGTACGCGCTCGAAGAGCACCTCGCCGACAACATCGATGATCTGCACTTCGCGCTCGGCAAGCGCGCCGGGCAGTCAGCGCGCGTGCCGGTGGCGGTCGTGGCGCGCGCGCTGCTGAACGAGTGGCTCGCCACGCTGCGCGCCGCCGGCATCAGGGCCGATGCGATGTACGCCGACAGCGACCTGTTGCCCGAGAACCCCGGCCAGGCGGTCGTGCTGCTCGAGGAGGACGCGGTGTTCGTGCGCCCCCCCGGGGGCAACGTGGTCACGCTGCCCGCCGATGCGCTCGCGCAGGGGCTCGAGATCGCGCAGTCGGATTCCGACACCGCCAGCGGCGCCCGCGGCCTGATCCTCTATACCGGCGCGGCGGAGTGGCAGCGGCACTCCGCGCAGGTCGAGGCGGTGCGCGGCGGCTTCGACGGCATCAAGATCCAGCTGCTGACCGGCGGGCCGCTGGCGCTCTTCGCGCAGCAGCTGCCCGCGGGCGATCCGATCAACCTGCTGCAGGGGGATTACGCCCCCCAGAGCGCTGCGGCGGAGGGCTGGCAGGCCTGGCGGATCGCCGCGCTGCTGCTGGCGGGCCTCATCACGCTGCACGTGCTCGGCAAGGCGGTGCAGCTGCACTTCCTGAAGTCGCGCGAGCACCAGGTGGAGGCCTCCATCGTCAGCACCGCGCGCAGCGTGCTGCCCGATACGGTGAGCGCCACCGATGCCCGCCCGCGCCTCGAGCAGCGCCTGGTGCAGTACCGCGGCGCCGGCAGCGGGCTGCTCGCGGCGCTGCAGGCGCTCGCGCAGGCGCGCGAGGCGAGCCCCGGGGCGACACTGGAGTCGGTGAACTTCCACAACGGCGCGGTCGAGATGAAGCTCTCGGCGCCGGATGCCTCGAGCCTGGATCACCTGAGCCAGGCGCTGCGCAGCGGCGGCTGGCGGGCCGACCTGCTCGGCGGCAGCAACACCTCCAAGGGTTACGAGGGGCGCCTGCAAGTGCGCGCCAACGGCAGCTGACATGAAGCTCACGCTGCCGCCCTCCTTCGCCCGCTTCTCGCCCGCCGCGTTCGCGAGCCTCTCCGAGCGCGACCGGCGGCTGCTGCTGCTCGGCGCCGCGGCGGCGGTGCTGCTGCTGATCTTCGGGATCATCGTGCCGCTTGACCACAGTGTCGCGCGTGAGCGCGCGAAGCTCATCAGCAGGCGCAACGATCTGGCCTGGGTGCAGAACGCGGCGCTGCAGCTGCGCGATGCGCCGCAGCCACCGGCCGCGAGTGGCGAGTCACTGCTGGTGATCATCGATCGCTCGGCGCGCGAGTCGGGACTCGCCGGCGCGCTCGCCGGCAGCGAGCCCGGCGCCGCCGGCAGCCTGTCGATCCGCCTGGAGAAGGCGAACTTCGAGAAGCTGGTGACCTGGCTCGCACGGCTCTCGCAGCAGAACGGGGTGCTGGTGGACTCGGCCACCATCGACAAGGCGGGCGCCCCCGGGATCGTGAACGCGGCAATCGTGCTGCACGCGGGCTGAAGTGAAGCGGGCCCTGTGGATCTCCCTCCTCGGGTTCGTGGCCTTCGCCGCCGTGCTGCTCGCCCGCCTGCCGGCGGACTGGATCGTGCCGAGCGGCCCGCGCGCGCCCTTTGCCTGCGCCGCGCTCGAGGGCACGCTCTGGAGCGGCACCTGCAGCGGGCTGATCCTGCAGGGTCGCCCCTATCGGCGAGCTCAGCTGGGAGCTGCAGCCGCTGAAGCTGCTGCGCGGGCGCCTGGGCGCGCACCTCTCCCTCAGCGCGCCGGCCGTGCAGGCGGTGGCGGATGCGGAGTTGGGCCTCGGCGGCACCGTGACCGCGCGCCACGTGCGCGCGGATGTCACGCTCGACCCGAAACTGCTGCCGGGAGTGCCGCCGCAGCTGCACGGGCAGGCGCACCTGGATCTGCCGCTCGTGCTGCTGAAGGGGGGCGCCCTCACCCAGCTTGAGGGCACGATCGAAGCGCACGATCTTGAGGACCGCGCCGGCAACGTGACGCCGCTGGGCAGCTACGCGGTGCGTTTTCCGGGCGGCGCCGGCGAGCCGGTCGGCCAGATCAGGGACCTCGGCGGCCCGCTGTCCCTGCAGGGGACGCTGCGCTTCCCGCGCGAGGGCGGTTATGACCTGCAGGGCACCGTGGCGACGCGCCCGGAAGCCTCGCCCGAGCTCATCAGCAACCTGCGCTTCCTCGGCTCCCCGGATGCAACCGGGCGGCGCCAGTTCACGATGACCGGGACGTTCTAAAGCTCGCGGAAGGCCTGCAGCAGCGGGAAATACAGCGCCGCGCGTACCGGCTGCGGACCGAGCGCACGCGCGAGCTCGACGTAGGTATCCAGCTGCGCGCGGTAGCGCGTGACCTCCTCGTCCAGGAACGCCTCGCGCCCCGCCCCCTCGTGACGGCTGGTCTTGAAGTCGATGACCCAGCGGGTGCCCTCGGCATCCACGAAGGCGCGGTCGATGATGACCTCGCGCAGCCGCCCGCCGCTCACCCCGGTGAGCGCGAGCTCCGCGCGCGCCTCGCGGTGCGCGGGGTCCAGGATCCAGCGGCCGCGCGCATCCTGGAGCGTCTGCGTGAGCGCCGTCAGCACCGTGTCCGCGGCGCGCGCCTCATCGCGCCCCGTCACCCCCAGGCGCCGCAGCTGCGCCGCCACCGCCGCCCGCTCGCCCTCGAGCACCGCGGGCGTCGGCCACGGCTCCCCCGCCGCCAGGCGCGCGAGCCACGCGTGCACGAGCGTTCCCACGTGCCGCTGCGTCTCGCCCACCCAGCTGAACTCGGGTGGCTCGGCTGCGCAGGTGCGCGGCCGGCAGGTGCTGCAGCACCAGTCCCGCCGGCAGTTGCGGCGGCTCCCAGTCCGGCTTCAGCCGGGTCAGCAGCCGCGGCCCCACCCGCGCGGGCGGGGGCGGCGCGGGCTCGATGACGAAGCGCTGCGACAGCGCCGGCCACAGGGCCCCGAGCAGGCTGTGCCTGGCGGGACGCACGCCGCCGTCGGCCTCGGCCGCGGGCGCCCCCGAGAGCCACAGCGTGCGCGCGGGCGCGCGTGAGCGCGACGTACAGCAGCCGCTTGCGCTCCTCGCTCTCGCGCCGGCGCAGCAGTTCCGCGATGTAGGCATCCAGCCCGCCCTCCTCCTTCGGGCCGACCGGCGGGGCCGGCGCGATCAGCAGTTCGCTCGCGCCCGCCTCACCCGGCAGGTCGATCCAGCGCAGGAGCGAGCGCTCGCCGAGGCGCGTGAGCCGATCGAGCGCGGGCACGAACACGTGCTCGAACTCCAGCCCCTTGGCGCGATGGATGGTCATGACCTGCACGGGATGCCCGCCCGCGGCGGCGCGCGTGCTGTGCAGGTTCTCCAGCAGCGCATCGAAGTCCGGCAGCGCGGTCCATTCGCCGCTCGAGGCGCGCGCCGCGAGCGCGGCGAAGAATGCGCGCGCATCCTCCAGCTCATCCGCCGCGTAGGCATCGGGCGCGCCGAGGCGTATCCAGGTGGCCTCCAGCCACTCCGCCAGGCTGGCGCGCGAGTCCCCGAGGGCGGCGGCGAGCGTCGCGTGCACGCGCGTGAGCGCGCCGGCGGTCCTCGGGTGCGCAGCGCCCCGAGCCGCTCGGGGTCGGCGAGTGCCTCGATGATGAGCTGCGGGTCATTCGGCGCTGACAGGGCGCTCAGGGACGCCAGGCGCGCACCGCACCAGGGCGCGCGCAGCACCGCCAGCCACGCGCCCCGGTCGCCCAGGTCAAAGAGCGCGTGCGTGAGGGCCACCAGGTCGCGCACCACCGCCCGCTCGCGCAGCGGCACGAGATCCACGCCCAGCACCGGCAGCCCGCGCGACTCGAGCGCGGCGATGATCGGCACGGCGTGCGCGTGCGCGGCGACCAGCACCGCGACCGACCCCTGCGCATCCGCAGCCGCGCACGGCGGCGATGCGCACCGCGAGCGCGTCGGCTTCCGCGGCGCGGCCGCCGGGAAAGAGCCGCAGCGTGACCGCCTCGATCCCGGGCGGTGGCGCCTGCGCGGCACGCGCCGGCAGGCTCGGGGTATAGGCGACCGCGCCCGCGCGCACGTCATCGCCCGGCGGAAAGATCGCGGCGAACAGGGCATTGTTGAAGTCGACCAGGTCGGGCACGGTGCGGAAGTTGCGCCGCAGGCGCAGCGGCGTGAGCGCGAGCGCGCCGATGCCGGCGCGGCGCGCCTGCAGGAACAGGCCGACTTCCGCGTCCCGGAAGCGGTAGATCGACTGCATCGGGTCGCCCACCACGAACAGCGTGCGCCCGTCGCCGGGCTCCCAGCCGGCGGTGAGCGTGGCGAGCAGCTCGAACTGGGCGAGCGAGGTGTCCTGGAACTCATCGACCAGGATGTGGCGCAGCGCGAGCCCGGTGCGCAGCGCGAGCTCGGTGGGCTCGCCCTCCTCGGCGAGCGCCTGGCGCGCCGCTCCCGTGAGGTAGGTGTAGTCGACGCGCTGGGCGAGTGCGAACTGCGCCTGCAGTTCGGCGGCCGCGTGCGCGAGCAGGCGCGCGAGCGATTCCAGCGCGGCCGCATCGGTGCCCGCCAGGCACGCCGGCGGGAGCCGCCGCAGCTCCAGCAGTGCCCCGCGCAGCCCGGGTACGCCCTGGAGCGCTGCGATCAGCCCGCGCAGCTCCTCGCGCCGGGCGGTGTCGGCGAAGGCTGCGCCCAAAAGGTGCGGACCGAGCTGGCGCCGCCAGTCCTCCTTGGTGAAGGTCAGCTGCAGCAGCTGCTTCCAGGCGCCGAGCGCTGCGGGTGCGGCCGCCAGCGGCCCGACGCCCGGCAGCGCCTCGGCACGGCGGCGCAGGCTCTCGGGCACGAGTGCATGCAGCGCGCGCAAATGCGAGGCCACCAGCGAGGCGAGGCTCGCATTCACGCGCGCCGTGAGCACCCGGGGCTCCTCGCCGGCCACGAAGCGCAGCCAGTGGCCGCGCTCCTGCAGCAGCTGCGCGATGAGCCGCTCGAGGTTCATCCAGTGATTGTCGAGGCGCTCAAACAGGCGCTCGACATCGGGGGCGAGCGCAGGATCGCCCTCCGCGTGCTAGCAGCGTGTGGCGTGCCGCGCGCGCGTAGAGCCCGCGCGGGCTGTCCGTCACGTTCAGCGTGCCGCCCACCCGCGAGGCGACCGGCAGCTGGCAGGCGAGCGCATAGTTGAAGGCGTCGATCGTCTGGATGCGCAGGCTCTGCGGGGCGCCGCGCAGGTCCCAGCCGCGTGCCGCGCCGTGCGCCAGCGCCGCGGCGGCGTGCGCCTGCAGCTGCGCGCTGGCGGGGTCCGCGGCGGGGAGCTCCCCGCGCAGTGCGCGCACGATGCGGGCGCGCATCTCGGCCGCCGCCTTGCGCGTGAAGGTGATGGCGAGAATCTCGCCCGGGTCGTCCACCGTGCACAGCAGGCGCAGGAAGCGCTGCGTCAGCACCGCGGTCTTGCCCGAGCCCGCCGGGGCCTCGAGCAGCACGCAGGCCTCCGGGTCGCTCGCGGCGCGGCGCGCCGCGTCATCCGTGAGCGGCACGTCCTCAGTCATCGGCATCCCCGGCAAGGACTGCGGTCTCCGCGGCGCCCGGGTGCGGGCCGATCCGGCACAGCGCACCCAGGTGGCAGTAATCGCACGCGCCGGCGGCCGGATCCACGCGCGCCTCGCCGGCGAGGAACGCGCTGATCAGGCCCGCGATCTGTGTGCGCCAGGCGTCACGCTGGCGCGCCCAGGCTGCCTGCCGCATCGGCGGGCGTCGCGCCCGCGAGCAGCGCCACCCGGGGCAGCAGGTCCGGGACGCCCGCGACCCCGCAGTAGCGCACCTCGCGCATCGTGACGTTGACGGTGGCGAGCCCCACCACCTCCTCGCCGAGCGCGCTCAGGTAGGCGAGCAGCTGCGGATGCGTGGGCCGCTGCCCGTACCAGTCCGGACTGCCGGGACGGCCGCTCTTGTAGTCGAGCACGATCTGGCCGGCCGCCGTGGCATCGATGCGATCAAGGCGCATGCGCACCCGGCCGCCGCCGAGGGCGAGCTCGGTCACCGCCTCGGTGGCGAGCACCGTGAACGGCGCGCGCCGGCGCTCGAGCTCGCACAGCCGCGCGATCAGCTGCTCGGCGCGGCGGCACTCGCGCGCCAGCGCCTTCGGCAGCGCGGCGAAGAAATCCAGCTGGGCCTCATCCCCGGGGCGGGCGCGCCGTCGCCCGCGATGCGACTGACTGGTGAGCGCCTGCGCGGCGCGCGCCACGCACTCCTCGATCAGCCGCCCCAGGGCGGCGGGCTCGAGCGCGGCGAGGCGCGTGGAGTCGCGCAGCCGCTCCCACAGCAGTTCCAGCGCCGCGTGCAGCAGCAGCCCGCGCTGGTCCATCGGCACGCCCGGTTCGGCGCGCTCGGGCTCGCTCGCCCCCAGGCGCAGCTCCGCGTAGGCCTTGAACGGGCAGGCGTTCTGCAGGGTCAGCGCGCGGGTACCCGGCAGCGGTGTGAGCGGGTTCCAGCGCGTGCCGCGGGCGTCCTCGAACGACTCGGTGAGCCCCGAACGCTGCAGGCGCTGCGGCAGCCACAGGCTCGCGGGCACCGGCGCAGCCGCGCAAGGCCAGGGACCGACGAGCGCACTCGGCAGCAGTTCCAGGTCCTTGTCGCGCATCGGCACCGAGAGCACCAGCTCTGAAGTGGCGCGGCCCCAGGCGGCCAGCAGCGCCGCCGCCTGGGAGGCGCGCGCCGCCTCGCTCGCCTGGGGGATGGCGGCGGCGAGCTGCGCGGCGCGCGGCAGGAACGGATCGGGTGCGACCGGCCGGGGCAGCACGTCGGCGCTCAGGGACGCCACCCAGATGCCGTCGTAGCGCACCACCGGATCGGCGAGGTGGGGCGAGACGGTGACGGGCGCATCCTCGTCGTGTGCGCCGCCGGGGAAGCGCAGCGCGAGCCCCCGCAGCAGTTCGAGCGCCTCCGGGCGCGCGAGCGGCCCGATGCTCGCCTCGAGTTCGCCGAATTCTTCCAGCAGGTCCTGCCACTGCAGCCGCGCCTGCGGCTCGGCGCCGGCCTGCGCCGGGCTGCCCGGCCAGGAGAGCGCCTCGAGCGCCGCGTCGAACCGCTCGCACCAGCGTCGCGGCGAGACCGTTCCCTCGCCGAGGCGGCTCGTGGCGCGGCGCAACTGCGCATCCAGGGCGCGGCTTGCGCCCTTCAGTTCCCGCGGGGCGAGCTGCAGCAGCCCGAGGAGCTCGCGCAGCGTGAGGCTCGCAACGCCGCGCTGCTGGATGAGCAGCGCGAGTGCGGCGCGCTGCGCGGGCAGCGGGCGCGCCCACTGCGGCGCCGTGAGCCAGCGTGCGCACCGCTTCGAGGTCGAACGCTTCGCCCCCCAGCAGCGCAAGACTGCGCAGCGCCTGCGCCGCCAGCGGCTGCTCGGCGAACGGCGGCCCGCCCTCGAGGCTGACCTGCGCGCGGCCCTCGGCCGGCGGGCGCAGGGCCTGCGCCGGGTCCAGCGCCGCACGCACCAGGGTGGCCAGGCGCTCGCGCACGCCGGCGCCGCCGGGCAGCATGACCAGCAGGCGCGCATCGGGCTGCGCCGCGAGGCGCCCCCGGCACCAGGCGGCGATGGCCTCGAGCTCGGCCTGTGTGTCCTGCGGGCGCAGGAGCGCGGGAGCGGCGGGCGCATCCGCCGGGGCTTCGGGTGCAGGGCCGCCGCTCAGCGCCGCCAGGCGCGGGCTGATGGCCTCGAAGCCGCGCAGCAGCACCGCGGCCGGTGCGAGCGCCTCGCCCGGCGGTACGCGCGCGGCGAGCGCGCCCACGTCGGCGGCGTTCAGTTCGCGGCAACGCGCGTGGAAGCGCCGCCGTGCCTCGTACAGCAGCGCCGCCTCGGTCCCCGCCGCGGCGCTTGCGAGCGGGATGCGGTAGTCGGCGGCGAGCTCGCTGGCGCGCTGCAGCGCCGCCGCCAGCGTCCCCTCATCGAAGAACACCGTGTCGCCGGCGGCGCCGTGCGCGGCTTCCCGCCACAGCACCCACTCCTCCGCTGCACTCAGGCAGCGCGGCCACTCACGCGGCGCCTGCGCGGCGCGCCGCTCGCACTCGCGTCGCAGCCAGCCGCGCGGGGTGAGCACGTCGGGGCTCGACCACACCGTGGTACCACCGGCCAGCTGCGCGGCCGCGTACGCGAGCTGCACCGCGCGCATGCGCGCGCGCGTGGGCACGAGGAGCGTGCCGCCGCTGCGCAGGTGCGCGCTGATCTCGGGCGGGAGGCTAAACAACTGCGCCGGCGCGCAGGCTTTCGCGGCACATCACGGGAAGCGGCCGCTGATCACCCTGGCGCCCCCTGCGGCCGGGGCCTCACCGCGCGCGCGCGTCTCGGCGTAGCTTGCGAGCAGATCCTCGATGCGCGCGAACACCTCGCGCAGCGTCGCCGCATCGGGCAGATTGGTGATGCGGAAGTGATTGCGGTACGGCACGTTGAAGCTCACCCCGGGGGCGATGAGCACGTGCTTCTGCTCGAGCAGGTCGAGCGCGAACTGCTGGTCGTCAAAGTCCGGCAGCGCCTGAAGATCGACGCCGGGAAAGGCGTACATCGCGCCCTGCGGCGGCGCCAGGGTGAGGAAGCGGCTGCGCTGCGTGGCCTGCACGATCACCGCGCGCGACTCATACAGGCGCCCGCCGGGGGCGATCAGCTCGCGGATGCTCTGGTGGCCGCCGAGCGCGGTCTGCACCGCCCACTGCGCCATCACGTTGCTGCACAGGCGCAAGGATGAGAGCAGCTCCAGCGCCCCGAGATACTCCGCCGCCGCGTGCGTGCGTCCGGAGAACACCGCCCAGCCGACGCGATAGCCACAGGCGCGGTACACCTTCGACAGTCCGGAGAGCGTCGCGCACAGCGTGCCGTGCACCAGCGTCGCCAGCGGCACGAACTCGGTCCCCTCGTAGGTCATCTGGTCGTAGATCTCGTCGCTGAAGACGACGAGCCCGCGCACTTCCGCCAGCCGCGCCAGCGCCTCGAGCACCGCGCGCGGATACACCGCCCCGGTGGGGTTGTTCGGATTGATGACCACCAGCGCGCGCGTGCGCGGGGTGATCAGGCGCGCGATCTCCTGCGGATCGGGGACGAAGCCATTCTCCGGGCGGCAGGGGTAGTGCACCGCGCGGCCGCGGTTGAGCGTCACCGCCGCCGTCCACAGCGGATAGTCGGGGCTGGGCACCAGCACTTCATCGCCGTCGTTGAGCAGCGCCCGCAGCGTGAGATCGATCAGCTCGCTCACGCCGTTGCCGATGAACACCTCCTCGGCGGTGACGTCGGGGATGCCGCGCGCCTGCTGCTGCATCACCACCGCCTCGCGCGCCGGGAAGATGCCCTTCTGGTGGCAGTAGCCTTCCGCCTCCGGCAGGTTCTCGATCATCGCCAGGCGCATGGTCTCGGGCGTGCGCAGCCCGAAGGCGCGCGGATTGCCGATGTTGAGGGAGATGATCTCGTAGCCCTGGCGCTCAAGCTCGTGGGCACGCCGCGCGAGGCGCCCGCGGATCTCGTAGCGCACGTGCTTCAGGGCCTCACTCGGGCGGACGCTGGTCTCACTCATGGGCGTGAAGAATACCAGCTGCCGCACGCGGCGCCCGCCCCCGCGCGTGCGAACTGTGACGTCCGCAAAGGCGCGCGCTCAGGGCGGCGGCAGCTCGCGCCAGCGCCGGCAGGCGAGCGCGTGCCCGGGTGCCACCGTCTCCCAGGCGAGCGGCGCGGCGCAGGTGCCCTGCGCGTACTCGCAGCGGCCGCGATACGGGCACCCTGGCGCGGGCGCGGGCGCCGCGACGGGCTCGTCCGCGCGGGCGCGCGCGAGTCGTCCCGGCTGCACGCGCGGGTCCAGGCTCGGGATGGCCGCGAGCAGCGCGCGGCTGTAGGGGTGGCGCGCCGCGCTGAACAGCGTCGCCACGGGCGCCAGCTCCAGCATGTGCCCGCGGTACATGACCAGTGCCCGGTCGCACAGCCGGCGCACCGTGGCGAGGTTGTGGCTGATGAAGAGCAGCGCAAGTCCCTCGGCGCGCCGCAGCTCAAGCAGCAGCGTGAGGATCTGCTCCTGGCTGGAGACATCGAGCGCGCTCAGCGGCTCATCGCACACCAGGACCCGGGGCTTCAGGATCATCGCGCGCGCGATGCCGACGCGCTGGCACTGCCCGCCGGAGAGCTCGTGCGGGTAACGCTGCGCGAACGCGGCGTCGAGGCCGACCCGGGTGAGCATCGCGCGGGCGGCCGCGGCGCGGGCGGCCGCATCGAGTGCGGGTGCGTGCACCTTCAGCCCCTCGGCCACGATCTCGGTGACGCGCAGGCGCGGATCCAGGCTCGCGAGCGGATCCTGGAAGATGATCTGCAGCTGGCCGCGCCGCGCGCGCAGCTGCGCCTGCGGCAGCCCCTGCACGGGCTGCCCCAGCCAGAGGACCCGGCCGGCGCTGAGCGGCAGCAGCCGCAGCGCCGCACGCGCGAGCGTCGACTTGCCGCTGCCGGATTCGCCCACGACCGCGAGCGCCTCGCCCGCGCGCAGCTCAAACCCCACGCCATCGACCGCCCGCAGCGTGCGCGCGCGCGCGAACGCGGCGCCGCGCAGCGGGAACTCCACGCGCAGCGCCTCGACTGCGAGGGTCACGGCCGCTTCGGGCACGGCCGCCGGCTCACTGCCCGGCGCCTCCACCAGCGCCGCCGCCTCGCGCACCAGGGCGCCGGTGTAGGGCTCGCGCGGGGCGCGCAGCACCGCCGCCACCGCACCGGACTCGATGGCGCGGCCGGCGCGCATGACGACCAGGCGGTCGGCCAGGCCCGCGACCGCCCCGAGGTCATGGGTGATCAGGATCATGGCCAGGGCGTGGGTGCGCTTGAGCTCGAGCAGCAACGCGAGAATCTGCGCCTGCACGGTGACATCGAGCGCCGTGGTGGGCTCATCGGCGATCAGCAGCCGCGGCGCGCTGGCGAGCGCGATGGCGATCATGACGCGCTGACGCAGCCCCCCGGAGAGCTCGTGCGGATACTGCCGCAGCCGCAGCGGCGGCTCGCTGATGTGCACCCGCTCCAGGAGCGCGAGCGCCTGCGTGCGCGCCTGCCGCCAGGATTCGCCGAGGTGGCGCACGCGCACCTCGGCGATCTGTTCCCCGACCGTCAGGTGCGGGGTGAGCGAGGTCATGGGGTCCTGGAACACCATGCCGATGCCCGCACCGCGCACCCGATCGAGCGCCGCGTGGGGAAGGTTCAGCAGCTCGCGCCCCAGGAAGCGCGCGCTGCCGTGGGCCGCGCCATTCGCGGCCAGCAGTCCCATGACCGCCAGAAACGCCTGGCTCTTGCCGGCGCCCGACTCCCCCACCACCCCGAGGCACTCGCCGGCGCCCACCGCCAGGTTCAGTTCCTCGACGGCGCGCACCGTGCCGCCGGGGGTGCGGAAGTCGACCCCGAGGCCGGTGAGCCGCAGCACCGCCTCGTCGGCGGGCTCAGGATGCACGCGGATCGAGGGCATCGCGCAGGCCGTCGCCGAGCACGTTCAGGCACAGGAGCAGCAGGACCAGCAGTGTTGCCGGCACGAGCAGCATCCAGGGGGCGGAGCTCATCTCCTGGGCGCCGACGGCGATGAGGCTGCCGAGGCTGGCGCGCGGCTCCTGCACGCCGAGGCCCAGGAAGCTGAGGAAACTCTCGAACAGGATCATCTGCGGTACGGTGAGGGTGGCGTACACGATGACCGGACCGAGCAGGTTCGGGATCACGTGGCGCACCAGAATCGAGAGCGGGCTCACCCCGAGCGCCCGCGCCGCCTCGATGAACTCGCGGCGCCTGAGGGCGCGCGTCTGGGCGCGCACGATGCGCGCGCTCGTCAGCCAGCCCACCGCCCCGAGGGCGAGGAACAGCACCGCGAGACTGCCGCGGGGCAGGAGGCTCGTGAGGATGATGACGATGAACAGGTACGGCAGTGAATACAGCACGTCGACGCCGCGCATCATGAGCCCGTCCGTGCGCCCGCCGGCGAAGCCGGCGAGTGCCCCGTAGGCGATGCCGATCAGCAGGCTCACCGCGCTCGCCAGCACGCTCACCAGGAGCGACAGGCGCAGCCCGTACAGGGCGCGCACGTACAGGTCCCGCCCCAGCCGATCGGTGCCGAACCAGTGCGCGGCGAGTGCCCCCGGGGGCTGCGCGAGGTGCTGCCAGTCGAGCCCGTCGTAGTGATGGGGGCTCAGGGCGGGCCCGACGAGTGCGAGCGCGAGCAGCATCGCGAGCCCGAGCGCGGCGAGCGGCGCGGCGCGCTGCGCCTTCAGGCGCCGGCCGGCCGCGCGCCACAGCCCGGGGACGGGGACGGCCGCGGCTTCAGCCATGGCGCACGCCCGGGTCCAGCCAGCCGCAGGCGAGATCGACCAGGAAGTTCAGCAGCAGCGTGAGCACGGCATACACGACGATCATGCCCATGACGAGCGGATAGTCGCGGTCGATGGCGCCCTGCACCAGGTAGCGCCCCGTGCCGGGCAGCCCGAATACCGTCTCCACCACGAGCGAGCCGGTGACCACGAAGGCCACCGCGGGACCCAGGTAACTCAGCACCGGCAGCAGCGCCGGGGGCAGTGCATGGCGCAGCAGCACGCGGGCGCCGCCCAGGCCCCGGGCGCGCGCGCTGCGCACGTACGGCGCCCGCAGGCTCTCGAGCAGACTGGCGCGGGTGAGGCGCGCGAGCGCTGCGGCCACCGGCAGTGCCAGCGTCACCGCCGGCAGGATGAGGTAACGCAGCGCCCCGCCCTCCCAGCCGCCGGCCGGCAGCCAGTGCAGCCAGAGTGCGAATGTCAGCACCAGCAGCGGACCGACCACGAAACTCGGCAGCGCCAGCCCCACGACGCTCGCCCCGGTGAGGAGCCAGTCGGCGGGGCGCCCGCGCCACAGCGCCGCACCGATCCCGGCCGGGATCCCGCACAGCAGCGCGATCACGAGCGCGCTCAGCCCGAGGGTTGCGCTCACCGGCAGCCCCTGGCGAATGAGCTCCCCGACGCTGAAGTCGCGGCTGCGCAGCGACGCCCCGAAGTCCCCGTGCGCCAGCGCGCGCAGGTAGCTCAGGTACTGCACGGCGAGCGGACGGTCGAGCCCGTAGAGGCGCTCGAGGTTGGCGCGTACCGCCGGGGTGAGGGTCTGTTCCTGGTCGAACGGGCCGCCCGGGGCGAGGCGCAGGATCAGGAACGAGACGGTAATGATGATGATGAGCGTCGGCAGCAGTCCGGCGAGACGCCGGAAGATATAGCTCAGCATGGGCTGCGCACTTTAGGGAGCCGGTGCGCAATTCGTCAACGCCGCGACCCGTCCCGGCAACACCGCCGGGGACCAGCCGTTATACTGCGCAACTTGCTGCCCGCCTCCCGCGGGCATTCCAAAGAGCTATTGCGAATGAAGCGCATCCTGGTCGGCATCAAGCGCGTCGTGGACTACAACGTGCGCATCCGGGTCAAGCCGGACAACACGGGCGTCGTCACCGACGGGGTGAAGATGAGCGTCAACCCCTTCGATGAGATCGCCCTCGAGGAGGCGCTGCGCATCAAGGAGCGCGGCGGCGCCGAGGAAGTGATCGTCGCCACCGTGGGTCCTGCGGACTGCCAGCCGCAGCTGCGCACCGCGCTCGCCATGGGGGCCGACCGCGCGCTGCACGTGCAGGCCGACGGCGTCATCGAGCCCCTGGTCGCCGCCCGGGCGCTCCTGAAGCTCATCGAGAAGGAGCAGCCATTCCTGGTCATCCTCGGCAAGCAGGCGATCGATGACGACAACGGCCAGACCGGGCAGGTGCTCGCGGCGCTGTGGAACCGGCCGCAGGCCACCTACGCCTCCAAGCTCGAGCTGACCGAGACGAGCGCCCGCGTCACGCGCGAGGTGGACGCGGGACTGGAGACCCTCGAGGTCGACCTGCCGGCGGTCATCACCACGGATCTGCGCCTGAACGAGCCGCGCTACGTGAAGCTGCCGGACATCATGAAGGCCAAGAAGAAGCCGCTCGAGACGCTCACCCTGGGCGCGCTCGGCGTCGAGCCGCGCCAGCAGCTGAAGCTGGTGCGCTTCGAACCCCCGCCGCAGCGCCAGAAGGGCATCCGCGTCAAGGATGCGGCGGAACTGGTCGAGGCACTGAAGAAGAAGGGCCTGCTGTGAGCGCCAAGATCCTGATCGTCGCCGAGCATGACGGCACCCGACTCAACCCCAGCACCGCCAAGTGCGTGAGCTGCGCCCGCACGCTCGCGGGCGCGGAGATCAGCGTCGTGGTGTGCGCGGTGGATGCGGCGGCGGTGGCCGCCCAGGCCGCGCAGCTCGCCGGTGTCAACCGCGTGGTGTGCATCGAGAACGCGGCCAACGCGCATGCGCTCGCGGCGGTGCTCGCGCCGCAGATCGTGGCGATCGCTGCGCCCTACACCCACTTCTTCGGTCCCTCCACCACCTTCGGCAAGGACCTGATGGCGCGCATCGCGGGACTCCTGGATGCCCCGCAGGTGAGCGACATCATGGCCATCGAGAGCGCGACGCGCTTTCGGCGCCCCATCTTCGCCGGCAACGCCATCCTCACCGTGGAGGCGAGCGCCCCGAAGCTGGTGGGCACCGTGCGGGCCGCCTCCTTCGAGGCGGCCGGCAACGGCTCCGCCGCGGCGCCGATCGAGACGGCCAGCGTGGCGGTCGCGCTGCCGACGCACACGCGCTTCGTGTCGGTGTCGGCGGCCAAGAACGATCGCCCGGACCTGCAGACCGCCGCGCGGGTGATCTCCGGCGGGCGCGCGCTCGGCAGCGCCGAGGGCTTCAAGCTCCTCTACCGCCTGGCCGACAAGCTCGGCGCCGCCGTGGGCGCCTCGCGGGCCGCGGTCGATGCCGGCTACGCGCCCAATGAGATGCAGGTGGGGCAGACCGGCAAGATCATCGCGCCGGAGCTGTACGTCGCGGTCGGGATCTCGGGTGCGATCCAGCACCTCACCGGCATCAAGGATGCGCGCACCATCGTCGCCATCAACAAGGACGGCGAGGCACCGATCTTCGAGGTCGCCGACTTCGGGCTGGTCGGTGACCTCTTCCAGGTGATCCCCGAGATCGAGCGCCTGCTCGGCTAGAGCTGGTTCAGCACGTACTCGGCGGCGGACACCTTGAACTGTCCGGGCGCCTCGACTTCGACCGTCTTGGCCACGCCGTCCTTGACGACGAGGGCGAAGCGCTGGCCGCGCAGGCCCATCCCGTAGCCCTTGGCATCCAGCTCAAGCCCGAGTGCACGCGCGTAGTCGCCGTTGCCGTCGGCGAGCATCATGATCTTGTCGCCCACACCCGAGGACTTGCCCCAGGCGTTCATCACGAACACGTCGTTGACCGCCATGCAGGCGATGGTGTCGACACCCTTGGCGCGGATCTGGTCCGCGAGCTCGACGAAGCCCGGCAGGTGCTTGGCATCGCACGTCGGGGTGAATGCCCCGGGCACGGAGAACAGCACCACCGTCTTGCCCTTGAACAGCTCCTCGGTGGAGATGTCCTTGGGTCCTTCCTTGGTCATCCGCTTGAGCGTGCCCGCGGGCATGCGCTCGCCTGCCTTGATCGCCATGTGTCGTTCCTTTCGGTTTTCGCGTACGCCCGCGCGCGCGACGCGCCTGGCGTAATGAGAAGGGCCGGGAGATTGTCTCTCGCCGGCCCCGTGGATTTCCAGCCGCGCCGGTGCCCTATGCGGCACCGGCCGTGAGTACGCCTAAGCCTGCTTCGCGTGCAGGACCCAGAGGTACGCGAGCTTCTCCAGGACCGGGTCGCCCTTGACCGCTTTGAAGGACTTGACCGCCTCGTCCTTGTGCCCGCCCTTCAGCTGCGCGATGCCGAGCAGCAGGTGCGCCTCGGCGTCGTTCTTCACGCCGCCCTTGGCGATGCCCTTGGCGATGAAGTCGGCGGCCTTGTCGTACTGCCCGTAGCCGAGGTACGCCAGGCCCACGCCCACGTCCTTGGCGCCGCTCGGAGAAGCATCCGCCTCCTTCTCGATCTTGGGCAGGCTCGCCTGATCGGTCGCGGCGGTCTTCTTGACCGTCTCGAGCAGGCGTGTATTGCGGTCCTTGAGGCGCTGATCGTTGAACACCCCGGCTGGCGAAGCCCTTCTCCAGGAACTTCTGCGCCTCACCCGGGGAACCTGCTTCGAGTGCCAGCTGCGCGGCCTCATTGAAGTCGCTGGCCTCCGTCAGCACGTCCACCTCGCTCATCAGGCGATAGGTCTGCAGCGTCGCGGCATCGTTGCCCGTGACGTCCTTGCGGACCGTGAACAAGAGCTGCTTCCACACCTCGGGCTTGGGGTAGTAGGTCACCATGCGCTCGAGGGCGTGCTGCTGGCAGGCCGCGTCTTCGAGCTTCACACACGAGCTGAGCACCAGTGCGAGCTGCTGGTCCTTCGGAATCTGCCCGGCTTTGATCTCCTGGTCGACCAGGGCGTCCTCGGTTTTGAGCGTGTCCTTCCAGTCGCCCTTCAGGTAATACGACTGCGCGAGGATGTTCTTGTCCTCCTCGCTGGCCGTGCCGGCCTTGACGGCGCGCTGGCCGTACTCGATCGCCTTGTCGTAGTTCTTAATCTGGTAGTTGAGCGCCTGCAGGATGTGCACCTGGCGCGCCACGTTGGCCTCGGCCATGAAGCTGCTGTTGAGCTGCTCCTCGCACGTCTTGGCGGCGTCGGCATAGTTGCCCGCGCCCACGTTGGCCTGGCAGGCAAACTCTGCGATCGTGTAGGCGTCGAACGGGGTCTTATCCGGGAGTGCCTCGGCCTCCCTGATCTTCGTGAGCGCCGCGGCCCAGTTCTTGGACTTGAGCATCTCCTGCGCCGGACTCAGCAGCTTTGCCGACCTTTTCCGAGTTGACGTTCTTGCCTGCCGCCAACGCGGGACCGCCCGCGATCCACAGACCCATGCCTGCGGCCAGTGCGGCCGCAATGTAATCGATGCCTTCATAGGATTTTTCGTCTTGCCTTGATTAACTGCCGAATTCCGCGACGTTCACGAAGCCGATCTTCTGCATGCGGTAGCGCTGCGCGGCCGCCAGCACCTTCGCGACTACGTCGTATTTCGCACGGCGGTCGGGGCGCAGATGAATCTCCGGCTGCGGATCCTTCTTCGCCTCATTCTGGAAGTAGCCCTCCAGCATGTCCATGCTCGCCACCGGCGTGCCGTTCCAGGCCACCGTGCCATCGAAGTCGATCTCCAGATCGATGACCTCCGGGGGCGTATCCGGCGGGGGGGGCTGGTTGTTCGGGTTGGGCATGTCCAGCTTGACCGCGTGGGTCATGACCGGGAGCGAGATGATCAGGGTCACGAGCAGCACCAGCATCACGTCGATAAGCGGAGTCGTGTTGATGTCGCACATGGGTGCGCCCGAACTCGTACCGCCGACACTCATTGCCATGAATAAAGCTCCTCGGGGATATCAGCGATAGCCGCGGACGCCATGGTCCGGCTCGGTGAGAAATCCGACCTTCACGATGCCGCCGCGCTGGATCATGTACATGACGCGGCCGATGGCCTCGTAGCGCGTCTCCTTGTCGCCGCGGATGTGGATCTCCGGCTGCGGCTTCTTGACCGCGGCGGCCTTCACGTTGGCTCAGCAGGTCGGCCGAATTGCCGCACGCGCTTGTCGTTCCAGTACACCACGCCGTCCTTGTCGACGGCGATCGTGATGTTCTCCGGCTTGGTCTGGGTCGGGATGTTGACGGCCTTGGGCAGGTTCACCTTGACCGTCTTGTTGATGACCGGGATGGTGATCAGGAAGATGATCAGCAGCACCAGCATCACGTCCACCAGCGGCGTCGTGTTGATGGCCGACATCGCGGTCGGTTCTTCCGAATCTCCCCCGCCGACATTCATTCCCATGGGCAGCTACTCCTAAAAACGAAGGGGCCGAGGGGCTCGCGGTGTGCCAGGCGCAGCGCCGCGAGCGCCTCTGTCGCAGCGGTACGAGCTTACTTGCCGACCTGCTGGGCCTTGGCGGCGGCCGGACGCGCACCACCGGTCTCCATGCGCGCACCGCTCACGAGGTAGGCATGCAGATCGCCGGCAAAGTTGCGCAGCGAATCCTGCAGGGCCTTCTGACGGCCGAGCAGCCAGTTGTAGCCCATGACCGCGGGCACGGCGACGAACAGACCGATGGCGGTCATGATCAGCGCCTCGCCGACCGGGCCTGCCACCTTGTCGATGCTCGCCTGGCCGGCGATGCCGATGCCGACGAGGGCGTTCAGGATGCCCCACACCGTGCCGAAGAGGCCGACGAACGGGGCGGTCGAGCCGACCGTGGCCAGCAGCCCCAGTCCGTTCGAGAGCTTGCTGTTGACGCCATCCACCGCGCGCTGCAGCGACATGGTGATCCACTCGTTGAGGTCAATGCGGTCGGTGAGGCGGCCGTCATGGTGCGAGGCCGCGCGCAGGCCGTCCTCGGCGATGCCGCGGAACTCATCGCCCTTCTTCAGGCGCTCGACACCGTCCTTGACCGAGGGCGCGGTCCAGAACTGCTTCTCGACGACGCGCACGGACTGGCGCAGTTTCCTCTGGTCCCAGAGCTTGGTGAGCATCACGTACCAGGAGGCCAGCGACATGATCACCAGCAGCACGAGTACGGAGCGGGCGACGATATCGCCGGTTTGCCAGAGTGCGACCAACCCATACGGGTTGTCGACGTTGGCGGTGGGAGCGGCAGCGGCAGCGACTGGAGCGACTTGGTTTTCCATAGTTTCCTCGAAAAAGCCGCCCTGCGCGGGGCGGCGCTTGGATCAATGAATTATTTCGTCATCTGGAACTTGATGCGGAACTCGAAGCACGAATCGATCGGCTTGCCGTCCTCGGTGCCCGGCTGGATATAGCGGGCGCCAGCCTTCACCAGGTTCAGCGCACCCTCATCCAGACGCGCGCTGCCGGAGCTCTGGGCGATCGATCGGCGGCTCGGTGAGCTTGCCCCCCGCGCCAATGCACACCTTCACCGTGGGCGCGCCCTCCTCGCCCAGGCGCTTGGATGCCGCCGGATAGAAATCTTCGGAATTGGGGAAGCCCTTGCCGATCCTGGGTGGCGTCTTCACGCCGGGCGGTTTGGGCGCTGCGGGCGCGACATGCTGGGTGGTCGTGTTGCTGATCGCGGTGGTGGTCTGCGCGACCGGCATCTCCACGATCGTATCGGTCGGCGGGATCTCCACCGGCGGACGCTCGAAGGTCGGCGGCGGCGGCGGCGGCGGCGGCGCCTCCTTGTGGGTCTCGGTCTCGATCACGGTCTGAATCGGCGGCGCGATCATCTCGACCGCGCGCTTCGCCAGGCCCGTGGCGAGCGCCCAGAAGATAAACAGGTGCAGCAGGATGATGGCGACCAGCACCATGCCGCGTCGCGTGAAGAACCCAGAATCTTGTTCGAGGTAGGCTGCCATGAGTTATTCAAACGCCATCTGCTGGTCTTTAAATCCACCGGACTCGCACGGTCTAAGATTCGCTCCTTCGCCTCCGACCGAGAAACCCGGACCTCAGGTTCGCAACGCACGCTGCGAACTTCCTTAGCATCGTATGGGCCGACAAGCCTTTCCGGCATCCGGGCCGTCGGGAGCGTGATTATAAGTGTCGCCCCGCAGACGGTGTGCGTAAGCGCAGCACGGACGCCGTTCGCGAACTGTAACCCGCGCCTTTCGGACTGACAACTCCGGCGATAGCTTAAGAGTTGCGCGGACGTGCCTGTATCGGCTCAGTCACCGCTCCGAGTGAGGCGCTGCCGACAAGGTGCGCGTACTTGGCGAGCGCCCCGCTGACCGCGAAGGGCTTCGCCGGCTTCCAGGCGGCCCGGCGCCGCCGCAATTCCGCCGCGGGAAGCAGCACCCGCAGCTCGCGCCGGCGCGCATCGATCACGAGGCGGTCGCCGCTTTTGAGCAAGCCGATCGGTCCGCCGACGGCGGCCTCCGGAGAAATATGTCCGACGACGAAGCCGTGGCTGCCGCCGGAGAAGCGCCCGTCGGTGATGAGCGCGACCTGCTCCCCGAGCCCGCGCCCCATGATGGCGCTCGTCGGGGAGAGCATCTCGCGCATGCCAGGGCCGCCGCGCGGCCCCTCGTTGCGGATGACGACGACGTCACCGGCGCGCACGCGCCCGGCGAGGATCGCGGCGGTGGCGCGTTCCTCGCCCTCGAACACGCGCGCGCGGCCCTCGAAGCGCTCGCCCTCCTTGCCGGTCACCTTCGCGACCGCCCCTTCCGGGGCGAGATTGCCGTAGAGCACCACGAGGTGGCTGTCCTTCTTCAGCGGCTGCGACAGCGGACGCACAATGTCCTGCCCGCTCATATACCTGGGGACTTTTTCCAGATTCTGCTGCAGGGTGTGGCCGGTGACCGTGAGGCACTCCCCGTGCAGGAGGCCGCCCTCGAGCAGCATCTTCATGAGCGGCTGAATCCCGCCGATCGCCACGAGCTCGGACATCAGGTAGCGCCCGCTCGGGCGCAGGTCCGCCAGCACCGGGGAGCGCTTGCCGATGCGGGTGAAGTCATCGAGCGTCAGCTTCACCCGCGCCGCCTGGGCGATCGCGAGCAGGTGCAGCACCGCATTGGTGGAGCCCCCGAGGGCGATGACGACGGTAATGGCGTTCTCGAACGCGCGGCGCGTGAGGATGTCGCGGGGCTTCAAGCCCGTGCGCACCAGGCGCACGACCGCCTCGCCGGCACGGTGGCTGTCGGAGCGCTTGTCCGCCCCCACCGCCTCCTGGGCCGAGCTTCCCGGAAGCGACAGCCCCAGGGCCTCGAGCGCCGAGGCCATGGTATTGGCGGTGTACATCCCGCCGCAGCTGCCCGCGCCCGGGATGGCGGTGCGCTCGATCTCGAGCAGCCCCGCATCCGAGAGCCTGCCGGCGGCGTGGGCCCCGACCGCCTCGAACACCGAGACGATGTCGCGGCGCTGCGCCCCGGGGCGGATGGTGCCGCCGTAGACGAACACCGCCGGGCGGTTCAGGCGCGCCATCGCCATGGCGCAGCCGGGCATGTTCTTGTCGCAGCCGCCGATCGCGACCAGGCCATCGAAGCCGGCGGCGCCGGCGACCGCCTCGATCGAGTCGGCGATGATCTCGCGCGAGACGAGCGAGTAGCGCATGCCGGGCGTGCCCATGGAGATGCCGTCGGACACCGTGATGGTGTTGAACAGCACGCTCTTGCCCCCGGCGGCATCCACGCCCGCGCACGACTCGCGCGCCAGTTCCCCGATGTGCATGTTGCAGGGCGTCACGTTCGCCCCAGGTCGAGGCCACCCCGATCTGGGGGCGCGTGAAATCCGCATCCGTGAAACCCACCGCGCGCAGCATGGCGCGCGAGGGCGCCTGCTTGTCCCCGTCCATCACCACGCGCGAGAACGCACGCGGATCGACCTTCTTCTGACTCATCGGTGACCTTTCTGCTGTCGCGAGCGCCCCGAGGTCAGCCCTCGAGCGCAACGCGCATGCGGTTAAACCCCATGGCCCCTGCGGCCGTCATCGCCAGTGGCACGAGCAGCGCGTACTGACCGCTGCCCGCGCGCAGGTGCTCGAGCGCCATGTACGCGAGCACCCCGAGGGGCGGTGCGATCCCGCCGCGCAGGCCCGTGAGTGTCACGTGCACGCCCATGTAGTGCTGCGCCCGGCCGAGGGAGGCGAAATCGTTGTGACCCAGGTTCCAGCCTAGATTAGCACCCGCCTGGGCTGCCCCGAGCAGCACCGCGCCCGTCCACAGCACCGGCGTCGAGCGCAGGAACACGCCCACGCACAGCGCCAGGCTCGCCGCCACCAGCGCCCAGCCCTGGCGCGAGCGGTAGCGCACCACGTGCGAGCCATCAAAGAGCCGCGACCACCACGGCATGAACAGCGGCTGCGTGATGAGCGGCACCACGGCCAGGAGTCCGATCTGCGTCCCGCTGCTGAGGTGCAGCTGCTCGGAGAACAACAGCACCAGCTGCGCCGTGAGCATGAGGTTACCGGCGCCGAAGATCCCCATCCACAGCATGTACTCGCGGTAGGCCGGGTCCTCCTTCAGGATCTGCGTGAGCATCGCCAGACTGAACGGCTCACTCACCGCGCCGCTGGCGGCTTCCGCGGCGAGCAGCTGGAACTCGCGCCGCACGCGCATGGCACGGTACAGCCACGCGCCGGTGAGCCCGGCGATGGCCCCGCCCCCGTAGAGCCAGCGCGCATCCAGCGCGCGCGCTTCCAGCGCCCAGCCCACGAGCGCGGCGGAACCGGCCACCGCGATCGCGTTCACGATGACGATGCGCCCGGTGATGCGCGCGAGCACGTTGCGCGGGTAGTTCGCCGTCCACACCGCCGCGCGCACGGTGAGGATGCCGGCCCACAGCACGCGCGCGGCGATGATCGCGACCACCGTCAGCCACAGCCCGCTCGAGGCGCGCGAGGCGAGTGCCACGCACCCGACCAACAGCGCAAACCCCGCCTGCAGGGCCACCATCAGCTGCACGCGCGCGCGCCCGTGCGCGACGTTGGCCCACACGAAGCTCAGCACATTGGAGAACGCCGGCGCGCCGCTGACCAGAGCGACCGCGATATTCACCCCGAAGGTGGAGCTGGCGCCGCCGAAGTGCTGCTTGATGAGTACCGCGGCGGTGGCCCCCTCGACCAGGCCGAGCGTGAAGCCGAGCAGCCCCCAGGGAAGGATCTCACGGCGAAAGATGCCCTCGGCGAGGGAGCTGGGCTTACCGATGCGGCCTGGGGGCACGCGCGAGAGCTTAATGGGCCCCCCGCGGCGGCGACAGCCTCGTTGACAAGCGCAAGGCCCCTGTGCTCCTATCGGACGCATCAGGATTTGTTCGCCACGCATGCATTACCACACCGCAGTCACGCCCCTAACCGCGCCCGCCGGCGCCGCGCGCGTGCTGCTGCCGGTACTGCTGCCCGGGCTGCTGCTCCTTAGTGGAGCACGGTGCGGGGCCCGCGCGGACGCCTGAAGACCCACCAGGCACGAGCGAAGTAGGACACCAAAGACCCCGCACCGGCCCTTGAAGGAGCCGCTGCGGGGTTTTTTACGTTTGTGACGCGCATGGCATGACGCATTGAGGAGTGATTCTGATGAGGCTGTTTTCACACAAAGACGTCGACAAGAAAGCGCTCAAGGGCGCCCGTATCGCCATCCTCGGCTACGGCAGCCAGGGGCGCGCACACGCGCTGAACCTGCACGACAGCGGCTTCGACGTCGTGGTCGGCGTGCGCAAGGGGGGCGCGGGCTGGAAGCAGGCGCGCAAGGCCGGACTGAAGGTCGCCGAACCCGTCGCGGCGGTGAAGGGCGCGGACCTGGTCGCGATCCTCATCCCGGACACCGCGCAGAAGGAGTTCTACCAGAGCATCAAGGCGCACCTGAAGCCCGGCGCCACCCTGCTCTTCGCCCACGGCTTCAACGTGCACTTCAAGCAGGTGAAGCCGCGCAAGGACCTCGACGTGGTGCTGATCGCCCCCAAGGGGCCCGGCGACCTGGTGCGGCGCCAGTACCAGGAGGGCGCGGGCGTCCCGTGCCTGCTGGCGGTCGCCCAGGACGCGAGCGGCACGGCGCACGCCAAGGCGCTCGCCTATGCCCACGGCATCGGCGGCACGCGCGGCGGGGTGATCGAGACCACCTTCGCCGAGGAGACCGAGACCGACCTCTTTGGCGAGCAGGCGGTGCTGTGCGGTGGGGCGACGGAGCTGGTGGTGAAGGGCTTCGAGACCCTGGTCGAGGCCGGCTACCAGCCCGAGATCGCCTACTACGAGTGCCTGCATGAGCTGAAGCTCATCGTCGACCTGCTCTATGAGGGGGGCCTGGCGAAGATGCACCGCTTCATCAGCGAGACCGCCAAGTACGGCGACCTCACGCGCGGCCCGCGCATCATCGATGCGCGCGTCAAGAAGGAGATGCGCAAGGTCCTCAAGGAAGTGCAGAGCGGCAAGTTCGCACGCCAGTGGATCAAGGAGAACGCCACCGGCAAGGCGAAGTACGAGAAGCTGCTGAAGAGCGACCTCAACCGCCAGATCGAGAAGGTCGGGGCGCAGCTGCGCGCGCGCATGTCCTGGCTGCAGGAGAAGCGTGCCTGAAATGCGGCGCGCCCCTCATATTTTGGCGGGCGCGCCCTCCCCTCACCTAAACCCGGAAGTGCCTTATGGTCGCCAATCCCGACCGCGTACTGATCTTCGACACCACGCTGCGCGACGGCGAGCAGTCCCCTGGCTGCAGCATGACGCAACCCGAGAAGCTGCGGGTGGCGCGCGCGCTGGCCGAGCTCGGCGTGGACGTGGTGGAAGCGGGCTTCCCCGCCGCCTCGCGCGGGGACTTCGAGAGCGTGCAGGCCGTGGCGCGCGAGGTGCAGGGCCCGATCATCTGCGGACTGGCGCGCTGCAACCCGGATGACATCGAGCTGGTGGCGCGCGCGGTCGCGCCCGCGCAGCGCCAGCGCATCCACGTGTTCCTCGCCACGAGCGCGATCCACCGCCAGTACAAGCTCAACATGGCGCAGGATGAGATCCTCAGGCTCGCCGCCACCGGTGTCGCCCGCGCGCGCGAGCTGTGCGAGGACGTGGAGTTCTCCCCCGAGGACGCCTCGCGCACCGAGATCGAGTTCCTCGCGCAGGTGGTCGAGACCGCGATCGCCGCCGGCGCGACCACCGTCAACATCCCCGACACCGTCGGCTACACGGTGCCGGATGAGTTCGCCGAGCTGTTCCGCTACCTGCGCAAGAACGTGCGTGGCATCGAGGGCATCCGCCTCTCGGTGCACTGCCATGACGATCTCGGGATGGCGGTCGCCAACAGCCTGACCGCGGTCGTGGCCGGGGCGCGCCAGATCGAGTGCACCATCAATGGCATCGGCGAGCGCGCCGGCAACTGCTCGCTCGAGGAAGTGGTGATGGCGCTCAAGACCCGCGCCGCGTTCTTCAATGTCGTGACCAACATCCAGACCAACCGCCTCTATCCGACCTCGCGCCTGGTCTCGAGCATCACCGGGCAGCCGATCCCGCGCAACAAGGCGGTGGTGGGCGAGAACGCCTTCGCGCACGAGTCCGGGATCCACCAGCACGGCATGCTCAAGCACCACTCGACCTACGAGATCCTGCGGCCCGAGGACGTGGGACTCACACGCAGCCACCTGGTGCTCGGCAAGCACTCCGGACGCCACGCCTTCCGCGAGCGCGTGAAGGCGCTGGGGTTCGAGCTCGATGAGCTCGAGTTCAACCGCATCTTCGAGGACTTCAAATCGCTCGCCGACAAGAAGAAGGAGCTCTTCGACGGGGACATCGAGGCCCTGGTGCTGCGGGCGGAAGGCTCGGCCCACGGACCCTGGGCCCTGACCGAGCTCACCACGGAGGCGAGCAGCAGCGGCACCGCCCGCGCGCTCGTGCGCCTGACGCATGCCGACGGGCGCAGCGTCGAGCGCAGCGCGAGCGGGGACGGACCGGTGGATGCCGCCTTCAAGGCCATCGAGGCGGCCACCGGGATCGCCGTGGTGCTGCGCAAGTTCGAGGTGCACGCGGTGTCCGAGGGCGAGGACGCGCAGGGCGAGGCGCGCGTGTACGTGGAGTACAATCACAAGACTTACCGGGGCGCGAGCGTCAGCACCAATATCGTCGAGTCCGCGACGCGCGCGTTCCTCGAAGTGATCAACCGCATCGAGCAGACTGCCAGCGGTGCGCGCACCCGTGCGGAGCGCGCGGCGGCAGTCACCGGCGCATAAGGAGCCCGCATGCCCATCCCGGCCACGCAGTTCATCTGGTTCAACGGCAAGCTCGTGCCCTGGGAGAAGGCCACGGTGCACGTGCTCGCCCATGCCCTGCACTACGGCTCCTCGGTGTTCGAGGGCGTGCGCGCCTACGAGACGCCGCGCGGGGTGGCGATCTTTCGCCTGCGCGATCACACGCGCCGCCTGTTCGACTCGGCCAAGATCTACCGCATCCCGATCCCCTTCACGCCCGAGCAGCTGAACGAGGCGTGCCGCCAGGTGATCGCGGCGAATGCCCTGAAGCGCGGCGCCTACATCCGCCCGGTGGTGTTTCGCGGCTATGGCGAGATCGGCGTCACGCCCAAGATCGAGCCGCCGACGGAAGTGGCGGTCGCCGCCTGGGAGTGGGGCAAGTACCTCGGCGCGGACGCGGAGGAGCACGGCGTGGATGCCTGCATCTCCTCCTGGCAGCGCGTGGCCCCCAATACGCTGCCGGCGCTCGCCAAGGCCGGCGGCAACTACCTCTCGAGCCAGCTGATCGGCGCCGAAGCGCGCCGCCTCGGATTTGCCGAGGGCATCGGGCTGTCCTCCGACGGCACGCTGAGTGAGGGCTCGGGGGAGAACCTGTTCCTGGTGAAGGATGGCGTCCTGCTCACCCCGGCGCTGGCGCACTCGGTGCTCGGCGGGCTCACGCGCGACACCGTCATCCGCCTCGCCCGCGAGCGCGGCATCGAGGTGCGCGAGTGCGCGCTGCCGCGCGAGCTTCTGTACATCGCCGACGAGGCCTTCTTCAGCGGCACGGCGGTGGAGATCACCCCGATCCGCTCGGTGGACCGCCTGACGATCGGTTCGGGCAAGCGCGGCCCGATCACCGAGACGCTGCAGCAGGCATTCTTTGGCCTGTTCAACGGCAAGACGGCCGACAAGTGGGGCTGGCTCGACTACGTCGACATGAGCGCGCCGCGCGCGGCGGCCGCGGGCTGAGCTGGCCCGCAGGAGTGCCCCGATGACGGCGCCGCCGCAGACGCTGTTCGAGAAGGTGTGGCAGCGCCACCTGGTGCGCCCCGAGAGCGCGCAGTCCCCGGCGGTGCTCTACATCGACCTGCACCTGATCCACGAGGTCACCTCCCCCCAGGCCTTCGCGGTGCTGCGCGCGCGGGGCCTGAAGGTGCGGCGCCCCGAGCGCACGCTCGCCACCATGGATCACTCGACCCCGACGCTCACCAGCCAGGTGTTCGGCGGCGCGCCGATCGCGGTCGACTCGGCGGCGCGCCAGGTGGCGGCGCTGGAGAGCAACTGCGCCGAGTTCGGCGTGGAGCTGCTCGCGCTGCGCCATGCGCAGCGCGGCATCGTGCACGTCATCGGGCCGGAGCTGGGTTTGAGTCAGCCCGGCCAGACGATCGTGTGCGGCGACAGCCACACGAGCACCCACGGCGCCCTCGGCGCCTTCGCCTTCGGCATCGGCACGACCGAGGTCGGCCACGTGCTCGCCACGCAGTGCCTGCTGCAGCGCCGGCCGAAGACCTTCGCGATCAACGTCACGGGCGCGCTGCCGGCCGGCGTGACCGCCAAGGACCTGATCCTCGCCATCATCGGGCAGATCGGCATCGATGGCGGCACCGGGCACGTGCTCGAGTACCGCGGCGATACCATCCGCGCGCTCGACATGGAAGAGCGCATGACGGTGTGCAACATGTCGATCGAGGCCGGCGCGCGCGCCGGCATGATCGCCCCGGATGAGACCACCTATGCCTACCTCGCCGGGCGCGAGCGCGCGCCCCAGGGGGCGGCGTGGGAGCGCGCGCTGGAGAGCTGGCGCAGCCTGCCGAGCGATGCCGGCGCGCGCTTTGACCGCGAGGTCACGATCGACGCCGCGGCGGTGGAACCGATGATCACCTACGGCACCAATCCGGGCATGGTGATGCCGATCGGGGCTTCGATCCCGGAGCGCCGCGGCGACGTGGCCTTCGAGCGCGCCCTCACCTACATGGGCCTCACCGCCGGGACGCCGCTCACGGACCAGAAGGTGAACGTGGTGTTCCTCGGCAGCTGCACCAATGCGCGCCTCTCGGACCTGCGCCAGGCGGCCGGCGTGCTGCGCGGGCGGCACATCGCGCGCGGGTTGACGATGCTCGTGGTACCCGGCTCGCAGGAGGTCAAGCGCCAGGCCGAACGCGAGGGACTCGACCGCGTGTTCCTGGACGCGGGCGCGCAGTGGCGCGAGTCGGGCTGCTCGATGTGTCTTGGCATGAACGGCGACCTGGTGCCGCGCGGGCAGTACGCCGTCAGCACCAGCAACCGCAACTTCGAGGGCCGCCAGGGGGCAGGCGCCCGCACCCTGCTCGCGAGCCCGCTGACGGCGGCCGCCTGTGCGGTGACCGGCCGGGTCACCGATCCGCGCGAACTCATCCAGGGGCCCTGAGGCATGCGACCGTTCACCCGGGTGACTTCGCGCACGCTCGTGCTGCCGGCGGCGAACATCGACACCGACCAGATCATCCCGGCGCGCTTCCTCACCACCACGACGCGCGCCGGACTCGGGCGGCAGCTGTTCGCCGACTGGCGCTACGACGCCCACGGCGCCGCGCGCGCGGAGTTCGTGCTCAACCGCCCCGAGTCGCGCGGGGCGCAGTTCCTGGTGGCGGGGCGCAACTTCGGCTGCGGCTCCTCGCGCGAGCATGCGCCCTGGGCGCTCATCGACCACGGCTTTCGCGCCGTGATCAGCACCGAGATCGCCGACATCTTCCGCAACAACGCGCTCAAGAACGGCCTGCTGCCGGTGATCGTGACGGAGCCCGTCAGCCAGTGGCTGCTCGCGCACCCGGGCGCCGAGGTGACGCTCGATGTCGCGGCGCGCACGCTCGCCCTGCCCGATGGGACCGTGGCGCCCTTCCCGCTCGAGGCCTTCGCCCAGCAGTGCCTGCTCGAGGGGGTCGACGAGCTCGGTTACCTCATCGCCCGCGAGCCGGAGATCGAAACCTACGAGCGCCGCGCATGAGGGCACGGATCGCCGTGCTCGCCGGCGATGGGATCGGGCCGGAAGTCATCGCCGAGGGCGTGAAGTGTCTGCGGGCGCTCGAGCGCCTGCACGGGCATGAGTTCGCGCTCGAGGAGCTGCCCTTCGGCGGGGCGGCGATCGATGCCACCGGCGAGCCGTTGCCCGAGCGCACCCTGAGTGCCTGCCGCAGCGCCGATGCGGTGCTGCTCGGGGCCATCGGCGGGCCGAAGTGGTCGCACCCGCAGGCCGCCGTGCGCCCCGAACAGGGCCTGCTGCGGCTGCGCGCCGCGCTCGGCGCCTTTGCGAACCTGCGCCCGGTGCGCGTGCATCCGGCGCTCGCCTCGGCCTCGACCCTCAAGCCCGAGGTGGTGGCCGGGGTCGACCTCGTGTTCGTGCGCGAGCTGACCGGCGGGATCTACTTCGGCGAGAAGCACCGGGACGCGACGCGCGCGTCCGACCTGTGCGTCTACAGCCGCGCCGAGATCGAGCGCATCGTGCGCGTGGCGGCACAGCTGGCGCGCACGCGCCGCCGGCGCCTGACCTCCATCGACAAGGCGAACGTGCTCGAGACCTCGCGCCTGTGGCGCCAGGTGGCCACCGAGATCGTCGGCGCGGAATTCCCCGAAGTTGCGCTCGAGCACATGCTGGTGGACTCCGCCGCCATGCACCTCATCCGCCGCCCGGCGGACTTCGACGTGCTCGTGACCGAGAACATGTTCGGGGACATCCTGACCGATGAGGCCTCGATGCTCGCCGGCTCCCTCGGGCTCCTGCCTTCGGCCTCCCTGGGCGCGGGCCGCCGGGGCATTTACGAGCCGATCCACGGCTCGGCCCCGGACATCGCCGGGCGCGGCATCGCCAACCCCTGCGGGACGCTGCTGAGCGTGGCGCTCCTGCTGCGCCACTCGCTCGAGCTCGAGGCGGAGGCGCAGGCGCTGGAGGCGGCCGTGTACGAAGCCCTGGAGGCCGGCGCGCGCACGGCCGACATCGCCGCGCCGGGCACGCGCGCGCTGAGCACCCGGGAAGCCGGCGAGGCGGTCCTTAGCCGGCTGAGGCGGCGCGGCTGAGCGGCGCGGCGCCGCCGAGGCGCTGCACCCGCTCGAGCCCGCGCGCGAGGTCCGTGCGCAGATCCTCCAGGGCCTCGATGCCCACCGACAGGCGCAGCAGCCCGTCGGTGAGGCCGGCGCGCGCGCGCGCCACCGGGTCCATGGCGGCGTGCGTCATGCTGGCCGGGTGCGCGATGAGGCTCTCGACACCGCCCTAAGGATTCGGCGAGCGAGAAGCACTCAAGAGCGGCCACGAACTCGCGCACCGCCTCGGTGCCGCCGTCCAGCTCCAGCGTCACGACGGCCCCGTAGCCCTTCTGCTGGCGGCGGGCGAGTTCGTGTCCCGGATGCTGGGTGAGGCCCGGGTACCACACGTGGCGCACGCCATCGCGCCCGACGAGCCACTCCGCGAGTGCCTGGGCGTTGCGCCCGTGGTGCTCGAGCCGGGCGTGCAGCGTGCGCAGGCCGCGCAGCGTCAGGAAGCTGTCAAAGGGCGCCCCCGTCAGCCCCAGGCAGTTGGCCCACCAGGTGAGCTCGGTGACCAGCGCCGGGTCGCGCGCGATCACCGCCCCGCCCACCACGTCGCTGTGGCCGTTGATGTATTTCGTGGTCGAGTGCACCACGAGGTCCGCCCCGAGGGCCAGCGGCTGCTGCCAGGCCGGTGACAGGAAGGTGTTGTCGACGACGGTCAGCGCCCCGGCGGCGCGCGCCAGCGCCACGCAGGCGGCGATGTCGGTGATGCGCAGCAGCGGATTGCTCGGCGTCTCGATCCACAGGAGCGCGGCGGGCTGCGACAGCGCCGCGCGCAGTGCCGCCGCATCGCCAAAGTCCACGAACTCCACCTGCCGCTCGCCGCGGCGACGCCAGGCCTCGAACAGCCGGTAGGTGCCGCCGTAACAGTCGTGCGGCGCCACGATGCGCGCGCCGGCCGGCACGAGGTAGCCGCACACCGTGACGGCGGCCATGCCGCTCGCGGTCACCACGGCGCCCGCGCCCTGCTCGAGCTCTGCGAGCGCCTGCCCGAGCAGGTCGCGCGTCGGATTACCCGAGCGCGTGTAGTCATAGGTGCGCTTCTCGCCGAAGGCGCGGAAGGCGAAGGTGGAAGTCAGGTGCAGCGGCGGCACCACGCAGCCGCTGGCATCGTCGCACTCGATGCCGGCGCGCACCGCGCGCGTGACATCCGACAGGCCGCTGTTGGCGGCGCACTTGGGCGTCGGCAGTCCCGGGGGCTTGCTCATGGCGCGCACCGCCGCGCAGCGTGACGCTGCACCGATTTCAAATCCACTGAGGCACTCATCGCGAATCTCCGCTGTGACTGGCCGCTCTCATCGGCCTCCTGCGGAGCGCGCCTGCGACGGAGGACCCGAAGCAGGCCTGTCGTGTCCTTCCCCGGAAACGCGCCTGGCAGGCACACCTCTGGGGCTACGCGACCGCTCATCTGTCGATGTCCGGTGAAGGACATCGCAGGAGTTGGCACCTTTCCAGGGTGGTTAAGCCTGGCGGTTGCCCCGGCGTCTAAGGGCCTTATCCCTCAGCCGGTCTCGATGAGTGGGAGTAAGTCTAGGGGCAGCCCGGGGGTGCGCGCAAGCCGGCGACCGGCGCGGGAGCAGGGAAATGCGCGGCCCGGCCCGGGACTTTGGGCGCTCTAATTCAACGCGCCGCGAGCCCCTGGGCGCGCCGCTCCGCGTCGGCGGCCTCGCCATTGCGGCCGCGGGCCCTGAGCGCATCGGCGATCAGGTGCCAGGCCGAGGCCTGCGCGGCGGCATCCCCGGTGGCCAGCGACAGGGCCTTGCGCCCGAGCGCATCGGCCTGCGCGGGGTTGTTCTCCCCGAGCCGCACCCGGCCGAGCTCGATCCACAGGAGCGGATTGTCGGGCTCGATCCGCAGGGCGCGCTCGAGGGTCGCCGCCGCCTGCCCGTAATCCCCGCCGGCTGGCCTGGGTATGCGCCTGCGCCACGAGTGCGGTGGAGGCCGCGCTCAGGTGGAACTGGCGCGGCGGGGTTGCCGGATGCTCGGGCGGCACGGGCGTGGCCTGCGCTGCGCCGGGGGCCGCCGTACCGGCTGCCGGCTGGGGGCTGCCCGCAGGTGCCGGCGAGCCCGGTGCCGGCTTGGCGAACGGGGGTGGCGGGCGCGTGAGCGCGCAGGAGGCCACCACGGCCGCGGCCACCAGGCTCACCAGGAGGGTACGCACGGACATGCCGTGCATGATATCGCCGCCGCGCGCGCGCGCCGGGCGGCTGACGCTAGTGGACGAGGTGCTTCAGCCACTCTTCGGCACGCTCCTTGAGCGAGGGTGAAGCCGGCGCGCTGCCGGGGGCGCCCGCGCCTTCCGGAAAGGCGCAGCCGGGCTTCCCCGGCAACGCCGTGCCGGCGGGGACGGCGACCGTCACCAGGTCATCGGCGCAGCCCGGGAGCGCGCGCAGGCCGCTCGCGAACTCCAGCTGCACCTCGGTCAGCGTCTCGGGCATCGCCACGTCCCAGGAGCGCGCCCCGAGGTTCGCCATGACATGCGCCCACACCGGCAGCGCCCCGGCGGAGCCGGTCAGCCCGGTCGGCGCGTTGTCGTCGTACCCGACCCACACCACCGCCAGGTGGCTGCCGGAAAACCCGGCGAACCAGCTGTCACGGTAGTCCGAGGAAGTGCCGGACTTGCCGGCCACCACCAGCTGCGGCGGCAGCAGCGACCGCGCGGCACGTCCGGTGCCGTGCTCCATCACCGCGACCAGCATGCGATCGAGCTGGTAGACGTTCTCGGGCGTGGCAATCGGCGTCACCTCGAGCGGGAACGCCTTGAGCGCCTTGCCGTCGTTGCCGATCACCGCGCGCACCGCGCGCAGCGGGCTCTTGAAGCCCCCGTTCGCCAGGGCGTTGAACAGCTGCGCCGCCTCGAGGGGCGTCACGTCGACCGCTCCGAGCAGCATCGCCGGCACCTGCGCCGGAGGCTGGGCGAGCCCGAAGCGCTCGAGGGTCGCGGCCACCTTGGGCAGGCCCAGATCGAGCCCCACACCCACCGTGGCGAGGTTGAGGGACTCGGCGATGGCGCGCACCACCGGAACCGGGCCGTAGACCTGGCGGGTGAAGTTCTCCGGCTTCCAGTGCCGGCCGTTCACCAGCTTCACGTCGACCGGCGCATCCTGCACCACGGTGGCGGCGGTGTAGCGGCCGCTCTCGAGCGCGGTCAGATAGATGAACGGCTTCACCAGCGAGCCCATCGAGCGGTGCGCATCGAGTGCGCGGTCGAAGCCGTCGTAGCCGACCTCGCGCCCGCCGACGATCGCGATCACCTCCCCGCTCGGGGGTGTGGTCACGACGAGTGCGCCCTCGAGCGCCTGGGCGCCGCCCTTGTGCAGGTGATCCAGGCGCGTGAGTTCCCGGTCGAGCGCCAGCTCGCCCTCCTGCTGGGCGCGCGGATCGAGACTGGTGTAGATCGCCAGCCCGGCTTCCGTCAGGTCCTGTTCGCGATAGTCGCGCCGCAGCGTGCGGCGCACGAAGTCGAGGTAGGCGGGGTAGTAGGCCCCGGAGGGGCGCGCGCTCACGCCGAGCGGCCGCCGGGCGGCGGCGCCCGCCTCGTCCGCCTTCACGACGTGCTGCTCGGCGAGCACCTTCAGCACCAGGTCGCGTCGCGCACGCGCGCGCTCGGGATGGCGGCGCGGATCGTAGTAGGAGGGGCCGCGCACGATCGCCACCAGCAGCGCCACTTCCGCGAGGTCGAGCTCGGCGAGCGGCTTGCCGAAGTAGAACTGGCTCGCGAGCCCGAAGCCGTGGATGGCGCGGTCGCCGTCCTGGCCGAGGAAGATCTCATTGATGTAGGCGTTCATGAGATCGGCCTTGGTGAAGTGCGCATCGAGCGCCATCGCCATGGCCGCCTCGCGCAGCTTGCGCGAGAACGTCTGCCGCGAGCTGAGGAAGTAGCTGCGCACCAGCTGCTGTGTCAGGGTGCTGCCGCCCTGCTCGATCTGCCCGGCGCGCACGTTGACCCAGGCCGCGCGCAGCATCCCGAGCGGGTCGATGCCGTGGTGGGTGTCGAACTTGCGGTCCTCGATCGCCTTGAGCGCGGCCGGCAGGAGCGGGGGCACCTCCGCCGGGGTGACGACGATGCGATCCTCGCCGTGGCTCGGGAAGATGCTGCCGATCAGCAGCGGCTCCAGGCGCAGCACCGGCAGCTCCCGCCCCGCGGCATCGCGCAGGCTCTCGATCCCCTTGGGGCCGAGCGTCACCTGCAGCCGCAGCGCCGGGCGGCTCTCGTCGGCGAAGCGCGCCGGCCGCAGCGCCACCGCGAGGTCCTCGCCGTTCAGGTGATAGGTGCCGGGTTGCTCGGCGGAGTCCGCGCGCCGGTAGTGCAGCCGGCGCAGCTCCGCCTCGAACAGCGGCGCGGTGAAGGGCGCGCCGGCGTAGAGCTCGAGCGGCGCCGCGAACACCTGCGCGGGCAGCGTCCAGCGGCGCCCCTCGAACTGACGCGTCACCAGGCGGTCCAGATAGAAGAGGTAACCGGCGATCGCCAGCGCGGCCGCGGCGGCGACGAACAGCATGAGCCGCTTCAGATGAACAGCTCCGTGGCCGGCTCGCGCAGGTTGTAGCGCGAGCTCATGGCATGCCCGTACGCACCGGCGTTGGTGATCACGAGCACGTCGCCCTCGCGCGTCAGCGGCAGCAGCCGGTCGTGCCCGAGCACGTCGGCGCTCTCACAGATGGGACCGACGATGCTGACGAGTTCCGTGGCGGCCTCCTCCGCGCGCGTGAGGTTGGCGATTTCATGGTAGGCGCCATAGAGCGCCGGCCGGATGAGCGAGTTCATGCCGGTGGCGACCCCCACGAAGCGCACCCCGCCCTTGGACTTCAGCTGCGTCACGCGCGCCAGCAGCACGCCCGCGGCCGAGACGAAGAAGCGCCCGGGCTCGAGCCAGACCTCCAGCTGCGGGTGCTCGGCGCGCACCGCCAGGAGCAGCGTATCGAGCTTGCCGAGGTCGAGCGGGGGCTGATCGGGCTGCTCGGGGACGCCCAGCCCGCCGCCGACATCGATCACCCGCAGATCCTCCAGGCCGCGCGCCGCCTGCGCCAGCACCCGCGCGGTGTGTTCCCAGCTGGTGACGTCGAAGATGCCGCTGCCGACGTGCGCCTGCAGACCCACGATGCGCGCGCCGGCCGCCTGCGCCAGGCCCGCGAGCATGCGCACTTCCGAGAGCTGCACGCCGAACTTGGAGCGCGTGCCGGCGGTGCGCACGTGATCGTGATGCCCGCGCCCGACCCCGGTGTCGAGGCGCACGAAGATGTCCTGGCCGGCGAACAGCTGCGGCCAGTTCGCGAGCATGTAGCTGTTGTCCACGGTGACGCGCACGCCGCTTTGCAGCGCCCAGGCGAGCTCCGCGCGGGAGGCGAAGTTCGGCGTGTAGAGGATGCGTGCCGGCTCGAGGTCCGGAAACTGCGCGCGCAGGCGCTCCACTTCCCCGCGCGCGACGCACTCGAAGTCGATCCCTTCGGCGCGCAGCGCGGCGAGGATCTCGCAGTGCGGGTTGGCCTTCATCGAGTAGTGCACGCGGCTGATGGCGGACAGCTGGCGCAGGGCGCGCGCCGCGGCGCGCACCATGTCGAGGTCATAGATGAAGGCGGCATCGGCCTCGCCGAGGCTCTCGAGCAGCTGGGCGCGCTTGAGGCGCCACCACGGCAGGCGCGCCGGCGCCTGCCCGGGGGCGCGCGCGAACAGCTGCTGCCAGGTGGGGCCGAGCACCGGGTCGCCGGGGACCGGGCGGATCAAGAGCTCGTGCAGCTGCCCGACCAGGCGGTTGCCCTGGCTCTCATCCACCACGAAGGTGAAGTTCAGGTCATTGGCGGCCTGGCTGACGAGGTAGATCTTCTGCTCCTCGAAGAACTCGAACGCCCCGCCGAGCTGGTGCAGGATCGCGCGGATGTTGCGCCCCACCAGGCTCACCGAGGCGCACGGGCCGATCACCTGCACGCGGCACAGGCGCGAGAGGTCCGCCACCAGCTCGGCGACGCGCGTGTTGTCGAGCGTGTTGGCGGCCGGGTCGAGCGAGACGGTGACGTTGGTCTCGGAGGTCGACACCAGGTCGACCGACATGCCGTGCTGCTTGAAGATCTGGAAGGCATCGGCGAGGAACCCCACCTGGTGCCACATGCCCGGGCTCTCGAGCGCCACGAGCGTGATGCCCTTCTTGGTGCACACCGCCTTCACCTGTGCGCCCCCGTCGGCCCCTTCCGCCCCGAGCACGGTGCCGGGCATCTCGGGGGCCTGGGTGGCGTAGACGTGCAGCGGGATGCGGTACTGGCGCGCCGGCAGGATGCAGCGCGGGTGCAGCACCTTCGCGCCGCTGGTGGCGATCTCCTGCGCCTCATCGTAGTGCAGCGCCCGCAGCAGTCGCGCGGACGGGGTGTAGCGCGGGTCGGCGCTGAACAGCCCCGGCACGTCGGTCCAGATCTCCAGGCGCTGCGCGCGCAGCTTCGCGGCGAGGTAGGCCGCCGAGGTGTCCGAGCCGCCGCGCCCGAGCAGCACCGTGTTGTCCTCGTCGTCGCTCGCGATGAAGCCCTGCGTGATGACGATAGGCGGCAGCGCGAGCAGCCGGCGCTCGAGCGCGGCGTCCGGGGCGAAGCTGCAGGTCGCCGCGAGCAGGCTGGCGCGGGAGCCGCCGGCGGCACGCTCGGCGCGCAGCATGGTCCGGGCGTCGGTCCAGGCCACCTCCAGGCCCTGGGCGCGCAGGAAATGCGCGCCGATGTGGGTGGCCATGAGCTCCCCGCTCGACATGACGCGCGCCCGGGTGCGCTCGCTCACCTCGCGCACCAGGGCGACCCCGGCGCAGATCTCGCGCAGCTCGGCGAAGTGGCGTTCCACCTCGTCCGCGAGCGGCACCGCGAGCTCGCGCGCGAGCTGCCGGTGGCGCTCCTCGATGGCGCAGAGTTCCTCCTCGTGCGCCTGGCCGATCGCCGCATCGAGCACGCGCTCCAGGCGATCGGTGATGCCGCTGATGGCCGAATGCACGATCAGCACGCGCACGCCGCCGGCGCGGCGCGCGGCCACGATGCGCGCGATGTTGGTCCAGTTGCTGAGGCTTGAAACGCTGGTACCGCCGAACTTCAGGACGATCCAGCTCGAAGGCGCTGTCACTGCGTCACTCACTCCAGGCGCTTCCCCCTACAGTTCCCTCGGGCGCACCGGGGACGCCCCTGCCCTCGCACCGGCCGCTGCTGGCCCGGCGAGCGTGCAGGCTGGTCCTAAAGCTCGTCGTCGAAATCCTTCAGGTCTTTCTCGAGCCTTTTATCGGCCAGCACTTCCTCGAGCCGGCTCCAGGCGGCCTTGCCGCGCTTGCCCTGCGTGCGCACGCGCTTGTCCACGCGGTCCAGCAGACGGTCGTAATCGGTGCCGTCCTCGGTCTGATTGCTCAGAAACTCGTCGTCTAGATCGAAGCTCTCGTTGTCTCGTTCCGACATCGGGCGGCGCAAATCCTGAATTAATTCAACGGTTAATGTGTCAATGGGGACACGGGCAAGGCTGCGAACTATAGCGGATTCGCGCCGCCGATCAACTTTTGACCACTTGGGCCCTCAGGCAGGCGAAAACGCGGGCCCGGCAGCGGCCTGGCGAGGCGCTCCGGCCGCCCCGCCGGGGCGGGCTATCAGGGCTGGTCGGTGCGATCGCGCACGATGACCGGAGCGCCGCGGCTCAGGCCCAGTCCGTCGGCCGCGGACCCTTCCGCGCGCGCGATCTCGATGACGCCGAAGGAGTTCACCAGCGCCAGGTACTCCCCGGGACGGGTCTCCCCGTAGGTGCGCAGCACCGGGAAGGCGTGGTTGCCGGCGTGCACCAGCGGCAGCCGGAAGCGCTCGATCAGGGCGCCCTCGATATTGGTGATGAGGTTGCCGAAATGATCCTGCGTGATGACCACCCCCGCGACACTGCGCGACTCCACGCTCGGCTCCTCGACCCAGGAGGGCACCAGCGCCTCCGGCTCGACCGCCTCGCCCAGATCCTCCAGCTGCACGCGAGCGGCGGCGAGCTCGGCGGCGACCGGGGCGAAGATGTCGCGGCCATGGAAGGTGGCGCTGACGCGCTGGATGTTCAGCCGCGCGAGCGCCCCGGCGGCCAGGCGCACGATGCGCGCGCTGCGCGCGCGGCTCACCAGCGGGGCGAGGAGCCCGTTGTCGGGGGCGAGGAAGATATGCCCTTCCGCGCGCACCGCGAGGATGGCGCGGGCGGTGCCGACGCCCGGATCCACGACCGCCACGTGCACGGTACCGGGCGGGAAATAACGATAGGCACGCACCAGCCAGAACCCGGCCTCGGCGGGCCAGTGCACCAGGATCTCGTGCGTGAGATCCACGAGCCGCGCGTCCGCAAAGCGCGTGAGGATGGCGCCCTTCATCACCCCGACGAAGGGACCCTGGTGGCCGAAATCGGTGGTGAGGGTGATGACGCCCGAGGGCGAAGGCGCGCTCACGGCGGGGGTGCCGCGCCGCTACGGGCGCGGGTTGCCGCGGGCGGCGGCGCGCTCGGCGCAGCCGCGGCAGCGGTCGGTATAGGGCACGGCCGCGAGGCGCTCCGGCTCGATCGCCTCGCCGCACACCACGCAGGTCCCGTAGCGGCCGCTCGCCAGGCGCCGCAGGGCGCCGTTGACCTGCTCCAGCTCCGCGCGCGCGGAGTCCGAGATGGCCCCGAGCACGTCGTCGTTCTCGCGCTGCGTCACCTGTTCGGCGAAGTCGGCCGACAGCGGATCGCTCTCGTGGCGCGCCTCGGCACTGGCATCGCTGGCGCGCTTGCGCAGTTCCTCGCGACGCCTGAGCAGTCGCTCCCGTATCGCGTTGGTGTCCACCATCAGCTTCCCCCGTGACCGGCCGGAAAAGGCGCCCCTAGCCGTGGCCGGCGGCGCTGCGCTTGGCCTCGAGCCATTGTTGCAGTTTGTCGAACGGCTCGATGAACTTCGTGATGCCCTCGCGCTCGAGCTGCTCGGCGACGGCGTCCAGGTCGACGCCGAGGCGCTCCAGGCCCTCGCGCGTGTCGCTTCCTTCGGCCAGGTGGCGCTCGAGGCGCAGTTCCGGGCGCCCGAGGCGCCGGTACAGATTGAGCGTCTCGAGCGGCATCGTGTTCACCGTGCCGGGCACGACGAGTTCCTCGACGTACTTGATGGGGCTGAACAGCGGATCCTTGGCGGAGGTGGAGGCCCACAGCAGGCGCTGCGGCCGGGCACCGCGGGCGGCCAGGGCCTCCCACTGGGCCGAGGCGCTGAGGTCCTCGAACACCTCGTAGGCGCGTGCCGCGCTGGCGATGGCCGCCTTGCCGCGCAGCGTGCGCGCCGCCGGCTGCCCGTGCGCGGCGAGCGCGTCGAGCTGCCGGTCGACTGCGGTGTCGATGCGGCTGAGAAAGAAGCTCGCCACCGAGGCAACGGCGCCGATGGGCAGGCCCTGGGCGAGGCGCGTGTTCAGGCCCTCCATGTAGGCGAGCGCGACCGCCCGGTAGCGCTCGGGCGAGAACAGCAGCGTGACGTTGACGTTGATGCCCGCTGCGATCAGATCGCGGATGACGGGGATGCCCGCCTCGGTCCCCGGGATCTTGATGAGCGCGTTGGGCAGCTGCAGGCGGCTCCACAGGCGCCGGGCCTCGGCGCGGCTGCCCTCCGCGTCGTGCGCCAGGTGCGGGGAGACCTCCAGGCTGACAAAGCCGTCGCCGGCACCGGAGGAATCATACAGGGGGCGCAGCAGTGCGGCGGCCGCGTGCAGGTCGTGCAGGACCAGCTCCTCGTACAGGGCCATGGCGGAGCTGACGCGCGGCAGCAGCTGCGCGATCGGCTGCGCGTAGCGTGGGTCGGTCATGATCGAGTTGGCGAAGATCGCGGGGTTGGAGGTGAGCCCGGCGATGCCATCCTCGTCGATGAGGCACTTGAGACTGCCGTCCTCGAGCATGCCGCGGCTGATGTCGTCGAGCCACGCGCTCTCGCCGAGCTTTCTCAGTTCCAGCAGGGGATTGGGGGCGGCGCTGTGCATGGAAACACCCGTGCGAAGCAGAGTAGCGCAGCGCCTCCCGCGAGTCTCGCGGTTTCGCTCCGGATGTGCGTAAATTCCGGGCAACTGAGTTCACCCGAGGCGCGGCCATGGCTGAAACGATCGACACCGGAAAACTCGCCGAGGAGCTGCGTGCACTCGTGCACGATGCCGAAGCGCTGCTGCGCTCCGGTCTCGCCAGCGGTGGCGCGGAGCTGCAGGAGCGCGCCGAGGATACGCTGCGGGATCTGAAGGGGCGGCTCGCCGGCCTTGAGCAGCAGCTGAACGCGCGCGCCCGCGACGTCGACAGCTACGTGCGCGAGAATCCCTGGCAGGCCGTGGCGGTGGCCGGCGGCGTGGCGTTGCTCCTGGGTCTCATCATGGCGCGCAGGTGATCAGCGACCCCTCAACCGGGCTGCCACCGCCGGTGCGCGGGCTCCTGCAGGTCGCGTTCGAGGCGCTGCGCACGCGGCTGGACCTGGCCGCGGTGGAGCTGGAGATCCAACTGCTCCTGCTCGTGCGCCTGCTCGCCTGGTTCCTCGGGGCGCTCGCGTGCGCGCTGCTCGGACTGTTGTGCGCAGCGACCGCACTCATCGTGGCGCTCTGGAACACCCATCGCATGCTCGGGCTGCTGGGAGGCAGTGCCGCGTTCCTCGCCCTCGCGGCGCTGCTCGGCTACCTCGGCCTGCGCACGCTGCGCCGCGAGTCCGGGCCGCTCGATGCCTCACTGGGACAGCTGGCCGAGGACGCGCGCCGGGTGGGAGGCGCGCCGTGAGTCGCATGCGCACGCTGGAGGCGCGGCGACGTCAGCTCATCGCGCGCTGTGAAGTCGAGCGCGTGGAGCTCGGCGAGCGGATCGAGCAACTCAAGCACAGCCCGCTCAGCCGCGCCGCCGGGGAACTGTTCGCCGCGCCGCGCGATGGTGCCGTGGCCGCGCTCGCCCGGCCGCTCACCTGGGCGGTCGCACTGGCAGGACTGCTGCTGCTGCGCCGGCCGCGCCAGATCCTCACGCTCCTGGGCTGGGCGCGCACCGCCCTCGCCTTCGGCTCGCGCGCGGCGCTCGCGCTGCGCCTGCTCGAACAGCTGCGCACCGCGAAGCGCGGTGCGCGCGATCGCGCCGGCTAGCTTGCCGCGCGGACGTTAGCGGCGCCGCAGCAGCGTGACCGCGGCGAGCACCAGGAAGATGATGGCCAGCACCTTGGCCATGCTGCTCGCACCGGCGGCGAGCTCCCCGAAGCCGAGCACCCCGGCGACGATGCCGATGAGCAGGAAGATGAGCGCGTAGTGCAGCACCGCTGGGGTTTCGCAGCCTGGAGGTGCCGGAAAGCGCGCGCTAGTGCGCGCGCTTGAGGGCGGCGGGCGCGACCGTCGTGGCGGTGACGGACTCGGGCTTGACCGCGACTCCGATGAGCGTCGGCATGCCGGTGGCCGCGGCGAGCGTGCTGCGCGCCACTTCCCAGTTGACGGCGGCGTGGTTCTTGCCGAGCGCCTGCTTGAGCATCTTCGAGAGTTCCTTCAGGTCCGGCTCGATGGTCTGGCCCTCGTCATCGACCGGCGCGTGCGCCTCGATGTACAGCTGGCCGCCGACCCAGGCGACCTTGACCGGCTCATTGACCAGACGCACCTTGGTGCCGACCGGCACGGTGGCGAACACCGCCGCGACGTCTTCCGGGTACATGCGGATGCAGCCGTGCGTGACGGCCATGCCGACCGCGGTCGGATTGTTAGTGCCGTGAATCATGTAGGAGCCGCCGCCCGCGGCCAGCCGCATGGCGAAGTCCCCAAGCGGGTTGTCCGGACCCGCCGGCACCATCTTCGGCAGCGGGTCATCGTTCGCCGCGTGCTCCTTGCGCACCGACTCCGGCGGATACCACGCCGGGTGTCTGATCTTGGCGATGACGTGCGTCTCCCCGAGCGGGGTGCGCCAGTCCATCTTGCCGATGCTCACCGGATAGGTGATCACGACCGGCTTGTCGTGCCCGCCGGCCTTCGGAAAGTAGTAGAGCCGGTGCTCGGGAAGATTGACCACGATCCCCTCGCGCGCACCCGGCGGCAGGATGCGCCGCCCGGGCAGCACGATCACCTTGTCGGCACCGGGAATCCACACATCCACGCCCGGGTTGGCGCGGATGATCTCGTAATATCCCAGGCTGTAGCGATGCGCCAGATCCGGCAGCGTGTCCTCGTAGACGGTCGTCACGCTGGTGTCGGTCCCGACGATCGGGGAGCCGTCGGGGGGCAGCGGAAAGAGCGCGGCAGCGCAGGGCGCGCCCACGAGTACGCCCAGCAACGCGGCGAGAGTCACCCGGGCAGCATGGGGCCGGAGGGCTCTTCCCTGAAGCCTCGGTATCTTATTGATTCTGAAAATCATCGCTCGGCAGGGGCACGTGGATCTCGTGCCATTGTAGATGATTCCTTTACCATCGCGCGCGGTGAAGCCGCCGCGCAAGCCCCCCCGCCGTTTTTTCCTCCAGAGCACGCTCACCGTGGCCCGCGAGCTGATCGGCATGCACCTGGTGCACGCCCAGGGCGGGAAACTGCGCCGCGGCCGCATCGTGGAGACCGAGGCCTACCAGGGGCCGGCGGATCTGGCGGCCCATTCCGCGCGCGGTCGCACGGCGCGCACCGAGGTGATGTACGGGCCGCCCGGCCACGCCTATGTGTATCTGATCTATGGTTTCTGGAATTGCCTGAACGTGGTCACCGCCCGCGCGGGCGTACCGCACGCGGTGCTGCTGCGGGGGCTCGAGCCGCTCGCGGCGATGAGCGCGCGCAGCTTCGGGCCGGGCCTGCTGTGCCGTGCGCTGCACGTGGACCGCGCCCTGAACGGGGTGGACCTGCTCGGCGACACCCTGTGGCTCGAGCGCGCGCCGCCGCGCGCGCCGCGGCCGCGCATCGCACGCGCCCCGCGCATCGGCGTGGCGTATGCCGGTGACTGGGCGGCGCGGCGCTGGCGTTTCTTCGACGCCGACTCCCCTTATGTCTCCACCGCGACGACGGCCCTGAGGCGCCGGCGTGTTGCGGCGGCCGCGGATGAGGAATAATGCGCCGCCACTGGCACCCGGCGGGGGAACGCGGCACGCTGCCGCGCGGTGATACGTGTCGGGAACTTCGCGCCCGCGGCCGGCCTAACCTACGGGAAGTGGCCGGCGGCTGACTGAGGAAAGGAACGTTGCATGAGGTGTGATCGTCGCGTTAGGACCGCCGCCGCCTGGCTGCTCGGGCTGAGCGCCCTGTTGGCTCAGCCGGGCGCGTGGGCGCAGACCGAGGGAGTGGACTACCGGCCGCTGACGCCGCCGCAGCCGAGTTCCAGTGCGCCCGGGAAGATCGAGGTCCTCGAGTTCTTCTCCTACGGCTGCCCGCATTGCGCGGAGTTCTTCCCGCTGGTCAGCACCTGGGTCGCCACGCTGCCGAAGGACGTGGTCTTCCGGCGCGTGCCGGTGGGATTCAACCGCCAAGCCTGGATCAATCTGCAGCGCACCTATTTCGCGCTGCAGGCGAGCGGGGACCTGGCGCGTCTCGACGGCAAGCTGTTCCAGGCACTGCACGAGGAGCACCTGCCGCTCTTTGAGGAACCGGCGCTCGCCGAGTGGGTGGGCAAGAACGGCGGGGATGCGCAGAAGTTCGCCGCCGCCTACACCTCTTTCGGCATCAACAACCTCACCGTGGAAGCGGACAAGATGAGCGAGGACTACCAGGTCACGGGCATCCCGACCATGGCGGTCGCGGGCAAGTACATCGCCCTCGGCGACACGTTCACGGCGCTCCTGGCGAGCACCGACAAGCTGATCGCCAAGGCGCGCGCCGAAGCCAAGGCGGCGCACCCGAAGAAATAGCTGCCGCGCAGGCGCCTCAGGCGCGCGGCGCAATCTCGAGCAGCTGGCTGCCCTCGGTCACCCGCTCCCCGGCGGCGAAGTGGATGGCGGTGACCGCACCGGCGTGCGGTGCGGTGATGGCGTGCTCCATCTTCATCGCCTCGATCAGCATCACCACCGCCCCCGCCTCCACCGCATCGCCCACCTTCACGGGCACGCTGACCACGACGCCCGGCAAGGGGCGTGGTGAGCCCGCCGGTCGCCGCGCTCGCCTCGAACTGCTGCGCACGCGGGTCATCGAGCGCGAGCTCGACGTGCTCGGTCGGCGTCCACAGGTGCACGCGAGCGGCCGCGCTGAAGAGGCGCGCCTGCACGTGCTGTGCGCCCAGGCGCGCAGCCAGGTGTGTGCCGCGGCGGCTGACCTCGTGCAGGCTCATCACCGTGCCGCCATCCACGCGCGCACTCGCCGGCCGCCCGTCCTGGAATTGCAGCTCGACCCGGTGGGCGTGCGCATCGGCGCTGAAGCGCACGGTCACTTCGGCGGGCAGGTTCGGGGTGAAGCCGTCGGTCTGCGCCCAGGGGCTCGGGTCGCCCCGCGCGGGCTCCGCCGGGAGCAGCTGTGCCAGTGCCGCCAGCACCAGCGCTGCGGGCTGAAGCGGCGCGGGTGCGAACTGGCCGCCGGCCGCATCGAGGAAGGCGATGCTGTGCCGCATGCCCAGGAAGCGCTCATCGCGCAGCACGCGCGCCAGCCAGTGCTCGTTGCTGTGCACGCCCACGCAGTAGGTGGCGTCAAGCGCCGCGGCCAGGCGCGCCGCGGCGACCTCGCGCGTCTCGGCCCAGGCGATCACCTTGCCGAGGAGCGAGTCGTAGGTCTCCGGGACGCGGTCCCCGCTGACGAAGCCGGCGTCCACCCGCACGTGTGCGGCCTCGGGCCACTCCAGCAGCGCGAGTTCCCCGGCGCTCGGCAGGAAGCCGCGCTGCGGATCCTCGGCGCAGACGCGTGCCTCGATCGCATGCCCGCTGAAGCGGATCTCCTCCTGCTTAAGCGGCAAGGCCTCGCCGGCGGCGACGCGCAGCTGCCACTCCACCAGGTCGAGCCCGGTGATCGCCTCGGTGACCGTGTGCTCGACCTGCAGCCGCGTGTTCATCTCCATGAAATAGAACTCGCCGGCGTCGTAGAGGAACTCGACCGTGCCGGCGCCCACGTAGTCGACCGCGCGCGCGACCACCAGCGCCGCGGCGCGCAGCCGTGCGCGCACTTCGGGCGGCAGCTGCGGTGCGGGCGCCTCCTCGATCAGTTTCTGGTGGCGGCGCTGGATCGAGCAGTCCCGCTCCCCCAGGTGCACGCAATTGCCGTGGCGGTCGGCGAACACCTGCACCTCGATGTGGCGCGGCGCCTCGAGGTAGCGCTCGAGCAGCAGCGCCCCGTCGCCGAAGGCGCTCTCGGCGAGGCGGCGCGCGGCGGCGAGCGCCGGTGCGATCTGCGCCTCGCGGCGCACGATCTGCATGCCCTTGCCGCCGCCGCCGGCGGCGGGCTTGACGATGAGCGGCAGCCCGGCCGCGCGCGCCGCGCGCCCGAGGTGCTCAAGATCCTGCTCTTCCCCGGCATACCCGGGCAGCAGCGGCACGCCGGCCGCGCCCATGCGCCTCTTGGCCAGGATCTTGGAACCCATGGCGGCGATGCTCTGCGCGGGCGGGCCGACGAAGGTGAAGCCGGCAGCGGTGCAGGCGGCCGCGAAGGCCGCGTTCTCGGCCAGGAAGCCGTAGCCAGGATGAATGGCCTCGACCGCCAGCCGCGCGCGCCGCGGCCAGGATGCGCGCCGCATCGAGGTAGCTGTCGCGCGCCGGCGGCGGCCCGATCCACAGCGCCTCGTCCGCCTCGCGCACGTGGCGCGCGTGCGCGTCCGCGTCGGAGTACACCGCCACGGTGCGCACGCCCAGGCGGCGCGCGGTGCGGAAGATGCGGCAGGCGATTTCGCCGCGGTTGGCGACCAGCAGACTCTTGATCACGACGGGTTCCTGCGCGCCTACATGCGAAATACGCCGAAGCGCGTGCGCTCTTCGGGTGCGTGGTGCGCGACGGCGAGCGACAGCGCCAGGACGCGCCGCGTGTCCTTCGGATCGATGACGCCATCATCCCACAGCCGCGCGGAGGCGTAGTACGGATGCCCCTGGCGTTCGTACTGCTCGCGAATGGGCCGCTTGAACGCCTCTTCCTCGGCGGCGGGCCAGTCCGCGCCCTTCAGCTGATCGCGCTTGACGGTGGCGAGCACGCTCGCGGCCTGCTCGCCGCCCATGACCGAGATGCGCGCATTGGGCCATTGAAAGAGGAAGCGCGGCGAGTAGGCGCGCCCGCACATGGCGTAGTTGCCCGCGCCATAGCTGCCGCCGATGATGACGGTGAGCTTCGGCACCGCCGCACAGGCCACGGCCGTCACGAGCTTCGCGCCGTCCTTGGCAATGCCACCGGCCTCCGCGCGCCGCCCGACCATGAAGCCGGTGATGTTCTGCAGGAACAGCAGCGGGATCCCCTCGCGCGCGCACAGCTCGATGAAGTGCGTGCCCTTGAGGGCACTTTCGGAGAACAGCACCCCGTTGTTGGCGAGCACCCCGACCGGGTAGCCCCCCAGGTGCGCAAAGCCGCATACGAGGGTGGTGCCGTAGAGCTGCTTGAACTCATCGAGCTGCGAGTCATCCACCAGCCGCGCAATCACCTCGCGCACGTCGTAGGGCTTGCGCAGGCTCGCCGGCAGCACGCCATAGAGTTCGGCCGGGTCGTGGCGCGGCTCGAGCGCGGCACGCGCCGGAGCGCCCGCACGCGGCGGGCGCAGGCGCGCCACGATCGCGCGTGCGATGGCGAGCGCGTGCGTATCATTCTCGGCGTAGTGATCGCACACCCCCGATTCACGGCAGTGCACGTCCGCCCCGCCGAGGGATTCCGCATCGATGTCCTCCCCGGTGGCCGCCTTGACCAGCGGCGGGCCGCCGAGAAACACCCGGCCCTGGTTCTTGACGATGACGTTCTCATCGGACATGGCCGGAACATAGGCGCCCCCGGCCGTGCACGAGCCGTGCACGACGGAGATCTGCGCCACGCCCGCCGCCGAGAGCGTCGCCTGGTTGTAGAAGATGCGCCCGAAGTTCTCGCGGTCCGGAAACACCTCGTCCTGCGCCGGCAGAAAGGCGCCGCCGCTCTCCACCAGGTACACGCACGGCAGGCGGTTCTCGCCGGCGATCTCCTGCGCCCGCAGATGCTTCTTCACCGTGAGCGGGTAATAGGTGCCGCCCTTGACGGTCGGATCGTTGGCGACGATGACGCACTCGCGCCCGGAAACCCGGCCGATGCCGGTGATGATGCCGGCGCAGGCAATGTCGCCCCCGTACAGGCCGTGCGCGGCGAGCTGCGAGAACTCGAGAAAGGGGCTGCCGGTGTCCAGGAGCACCCGGATGCGCTCGCGGGCGGTCAGCTTGCCGGCCGCGCGGTGCTTCTCCGTGGCCGCCTTGGAGCCCCCGCGCGCCACCCGGGCCACCTCGGCGTTGAGCTCGGCCACCAGCGCGCGCATCGCGGCGGCGTTGTCGCGGAACTCGCTCGAATGCACGTCGACCCGGGAAACGATGCGGGGCATGGGGCTTGCCACTATTGCCGGTTTGTCCGACAATCATACGATCTAGACTTTACGGATGGCAAGTCATGACACCCCTGGCGTGCACAGACAGTGACTTTGGCTTAGGTCCCGAGCTCGAGGAGATCCGCCGGGAGGTGCGCCGCTTCGCCGCCCAGGAGATCGCCCCGCGCGCGGCGCAGATCGACCGCAGCAACGAATTCCCGCGTGACCTGTGGCCGAAACTCGGCGCCCAGGGCCTGCTCGGCATCACGGTGCCGGAGGCTTACGGCGGGGCGGGCCTCGGCTACCTCGCGCACGTCATCGTCATGGAGGAGATCTCGCGCGCCTCGGGGGCGGTCGGACTCTCCTACGGGGCGCATTCAAACCTGTGCATCAACCAGCTGCGCCTGAACGGGAGTGAGGCGCAGTGCGAGCGCTACCTGCCGCGGCTGCTCAGCGGCGAGCACGTCGGCGCGCTCGCGATGTCGGAGCCGGGCTCCGGCTCGGACGTGGTCTCGATGCAGCTGCGCGCCCAGGCCCGTCACGGCGGCTACGTGCTCAGCGGTCGCAAGATGTGGATCACCAATGGCCCGGACGCGGACGTCTTTCTCATCTACGGCAAGACCGACGCCGCCGCCGGCGCGCGCGGCATCAGCACCTTCATCGTCGAGCGCGGCACGCCCGGGTTCACGACCGCGCAGAAGCTCGACAAGCTCGGCATGCGCGGCTCGGGCACCTGTGAACTGGTGTTGGAGGAGTGCTTCGTGCCGGCCGCGAACCTGCTCGGGGTGGAGAACGGCGGGGTGCGCGTGCTCATGAGCGGACTGGACTACGAGCGCGTGGTGCTCGCCGGCGGCCCGCTCGGGCTCATGGCGGCCGCGCTCGATGTGGTCCTTCCGTACGTGCACGAGCGCAAGCAGTTCGGCCAGCCGGTCGGCACCTTCGAGCTCATGCAGGGCAAGCTCGCCGACCTGTATGCCTCGCTCAATGCCGCGCGCGCCTATGTCTACACGGTGGCGCGGGCGTGCGATGCGCGCACCGCGGCGCGCCGCGATGCGGCGGCCTGCATCCTCTTTGCGGCCGAGCGCGCCACGCACGCGGCGCTCGAGGCCATCCAGGCCCTCGGCGGCAACGGCTACATCAACGACTACCCGGCCGGGCGGCTGCTGCGCGATGCCAAGCTCTACGAGATCGGAGCCGGCACCCAGGAGATCCGCCGCATGCTCATCGGACGGGAGCTGTTCGAGGCGGCGGCATGAGCGCCGAGTTCGCGCAGATCCAGATGGAGCCCGCCTACCGCAAGGTGGCGGCGGCCATCGGCGCGCGCATCCGCAGCCGCGCGCTGCGCGAGGGGGCACGGCTGCCCGCCGAGACCGAACTCGCCCGCCAGTTCGGGGTCAACCGCTCGACCGTGCGCGAGGCCCTGCGCGAGCTCGAAAGCCGCGGGCTGGTCGAGCGCCGGCCGGGCTCGAAGCTCATGTCGGTGAGCCGCCCGCAGCAGGCGAGCGTGGCGGCGGGCGTGAGCGATGCGCTGCTGCTGAACGATGTCACCGTGCGCGACGTGTGGGAGGCGCTGATGATCCTCGAGCCGCCGATCGCCCTCGCCGCCGCACGCGCGCGCACGCGCGCGGACCTGGAGCAGATCGGCGCGGCCGCCAGCGCCCTCGCCGGCGCCGCCGACACCGCGCAGGCGGTACAGCGCACCGCACAGGTGCTGCGCTGCATCGGGGCGGCCACCCACAACCCGGTGCTGCGCCTGGCGCAGGAGCCGCTGCTGCTGCTGCTCGAGCCCTCGCTGCGCGTCATGATCGACAAGGTCCCCCAGGCACGCACCCGCATCCTCACCGCCCAGCAGCACCTGCTCGAGACACTCACCGGCCAGGATGAGGCGGGGGCGCAGACCTGGATGACCCGGCATATCCGCGACTTCAAGAAGGGATACGAACTCGCCGGCATCGATCTCGCACTGCACCTGGCGGACGCCGGTGTCGACTGAGTCAGGTCCTCAAGGCGTGATCCGCGTCGCTGAATCCTCCCCCGGGGCGGGTCCGCCGCCTCCCGCGGAGGTATGCTAGCCGCCGCTGCAAATGCCGTGGCAACGCGAGGGCGGGCACATGTTGTCGGGTTTGATCCTGCTGTTCCTGGTGGTCGCGCTGGTGGGTTACCTGATCGGGGTCTATAACGGGCTGGTGCGCGTGCGTGCCGCGGTCAAACTCGCCTGGTCCAACATCGATGTCGTGCTGGCGCAGCGCCACGATGAGCTGCCCAAGCTCGTCGAGGTGTGCAAGCAGTACATGCAGTACGAGAGCAGCACGCTCGAGCGCGTGATGCAGGCGCGCGCCACGGTCGACGCCGCGCGTGTCTCGGGCAACGTGCCGGCACTGGCGAGCGCGGAGCGCGAGTTGCGCAGCGGCCTGAGCGGACTGTATGCGGTGGCCGAGAATTACCCGCAGCTGAAGGCGAGCGAGCCGTTCCGCCACCTGCAGGAGCGCATCAGCGGGCTCGAGACCGCGATCGCCGACCGGCGCGAGGTCTACAACGACGCCGTGAACACCAACAACGTGCGCATCGCCGCTTTCCCGGACCTGCTGGTGGCGCGCCTGGGGGACTTCCCCGAGGCACAGCTGCTGCACATCCAGGGCGAGGCGAAGTCGGACGTGGATCTGAAGGCGGCCTTCTCGGGCTGACGCTCGCCCGCAGCGAGCCGCATTCCCTCCCCTCATGCAGGCCCTCAGCGTCACCGTGGGTGCCGGCGGCGCCCTCCTCGCTCTCTTCGGCACGCTGCGGCGACTGCGCCGCGACCGGCTGCTGGCCGACACCACCGCGATGCGGATCCGCTCGGCGGCGCAGGGCTACGTCAAGGTGCGCGGCCGCGCCGCGCCGGCGCACCTGGAGCCGACGCGTGCGCCGCTCAGCGGCCGCCCGTGCGTGTGGTGGTCGTACGAGATTGCCAGCGATGAGAGCGAGCGGCCCGGCAAGAGCGACTGGCGCACGCAGGAGCAGGCCACCAGCGTCGAGCTGTTCATGCTCATCGACGAGGACGAGGCGCGCTGCCTCGTGGGACCGGTGGGCGCGGAAATCACGCCAACGACCCGCAGCGTGTGGTACGGGGAGGAAGCCACCCCGGGCGGCCCGCCACCGCCGGTTGCCCCGCCGGTGCGTCTGGGGCGCTGGCGCTACACCGAGCGGCTGCTGGACATCGGCGCGCGCCTGTCGGTGGTCGGCGAGCTGCGCTCGCACTCCGAGGTGGGCGACGTCAACCGCGTGACGCAGGAGAAGCTGCGCCTGTGGAAGCAGGACCAGGCGGCCCTGCTGGCACGCTTTGACGTGAACCACGACGGGCACGTCGACGCCCAGGAGTGGGAGGCGGCACGCAGCGCCGCCGCCCGGGAGGCTCAGGCGCAGGTGCTGTCTGCGGACGTGGCGCGCGTGAGCGTCATTGCGCAGCCGACGAACAGTGAACCCTTCCTGATCGCGCCGCTGAGCGCCGCGCAGCTCGTGCGCCGGGAAAAGATCTTCGCCGCGCTTTACTTTGCCCTCGGCATCGCCGCGGTGACCCTGTGCGCCTGGGGACTTAAGCAGCCCTCCTAGTGCGGCGGCACAATGCGCCCGAAGAGCAGTCCCTGCGCCTGCTGGCGCAAGAGACCGGCGAACAGCGGCTGCAGCTGCTCCAGCTGCGGCCCCGGGAGCGACTGCGCAGCTGCCGCAGCGACGAAGCCGGTCCAGTTCTGCGTGAAGGCGCCGCCCCAGGCGCGCGCGTCGAGCTGCGCACCCTTGGGCGTCACGCTGATCAGGAGCAGCTCGGTGAGGTTGAGCAGCAGCGGCGCTGCGCCCCCCTCCCCGCTCCCCGAGACCACGCACCAGCCGCGCAGGTAATCGGGCAGCTCCTTGCGCCGCGTCGCCTGCGCATGGTTGGCATCATTCAGCCCAGGCCCGAGCACGATGAGCGCCGCGAGACGTTCCTCGGCGGCGAGGCGCGTGTAGGCCGCGACACAGTCCCTGGGCAGCGCCTTCTGCAGGTTGGCGTCGAGGAAGCAGGACTCGCGCGCGCGGCTGAGCGTCTCACCGGGAGCCAGCGGCACGGGCGTAAGTCCGAGCCGCGTGAGCGGCTCGCGCACCGCTTCCAACAGCATGGCACTCACCGACCAGGGGACGGCTTGTGTCTTGAGGAAGCTGTCCTGCACCCGCGGCGCGCTGTGATAGTGGGTGACCTCGGCATCGAGCAGGCTCACCACGCCCACGCGGGCGCCGGCTGCAAGCGCCAGCGGTGGTGGCGCGCTGGCCGCCAGCGCTGCGCCCACCGACAGGCCCAGGAGCAGGCAGCCCGTCACGACCCGCGCCCGGAACCCGGTCCGCTCAACTGACATAGTCGCTACCCGCGCCAGGCGGCGCATTGCGGCGCAGTCTAACCCGAAAGGCGCGTCGTCTTGAGAAGCGCTTCAGTGGCCGCCCTCGACCAGCAGCCCCGCATCCGCCAGCGCGCGCGCCAGTGCCGCCTCCAGCTGCGCCGCCTCGGCGCGCGCGAGCTGCTGCAGGTGCAGCGTCGGGCCGGTCAGCACCTCCAGACCGCGCTGCAGCACGCAGCCGGCAGCACGGATGCCGGCCTTGTGCTGATCGAAGCGCTCGCTCGGCCGGTAGTGGCTCATGCCCACGTACACCCCGAACGGACCGCGACGGCGGTCGGCAAAGTCCAGCAGCACCAGGTACAGGTTCGAGCGCCCGCGCCGCCGGGCGCGAAACTGCGCCGTCACCGCGTACGCGGTCGGCAGCCAGTCGATGTAGCGCATCGGCAGCCACTCCGGGACCGTGGCGGCGGCGGCGGCCCACAGGGCCTCGAGCCAGCGCTCGATGTTGGCCGCGAACTCACCGCGCATCCACAGTTCGTGGATGCAGTGCGCCCCGGCCAGCCCGTCACGCGCCAGCAGCGCCGCCGCCAGGCGCGCCTCGAGCCGCTCGCGCGCGAGCCCCTGCAGCGGACGCTGCGCCGGGGAGTCCGCCGCGGGCGCGCGCGGCGCTGCGCGTCCCCTCACGCGCGTGCCGGCGCGAGCCGCGCACCAAAGCGCGCCGCGCCGAGCCAGATGAGGCCCGCGATGAGGATCGCGGCCGGCACGATGAGCACCGCGTGGCCGAGCGCGGCCGCATCGCCCAGTCGCGGCACGAGCCGATCGGAGATGTGGCCGATCAGGATCGGCGAGGGGACATCGCCCAGCAGGTGGATCACGACCATGGTCAGCGCGGCCGCGGAGGCGCGCTCGAGCGGTGACACGACATTGACCAGCGCGGCATTCACCGGTCCGGTGGACATGAACAGCAGCAGCTCCGCCGCCACGATCGCCGGAAAGTACACGCGGTGCTCGGCGGCGCCCAGCGCGAGGAGCGCGGCCGGCGCGGCGAGCAGCGTCACGAGCCCGGAAAACCACAGGTACGCGTGCCGGGTATAGCGGCGCAGGTAATCTGCCAGCCAGCCGCCGGCCATGGTGCCGACAATACCGGTGCCGACCACGATCAGGCCGAAGGTGGTGCCGGCGTTGGGTACGTGGCGCACGCGCTCGAGGAATATCGGCATCCAGTAGGCCAGGCCGCCGAGCGCGAAGGTGTAGGCCGCGTAGCCGAGCACCAGCACCATGTACGGTCCGCGCCGCAGCAGGTCGCGGTACACGGCCGCCGACCCGGTCGCCGCCCCTGAAGGCGTCTTGGGCAGTGGACCATCCTGGATGCCGCGCGGCGGATCGGGCAGCCACAGCGACGCGAGCGCCAGCGCCGCGCCCGGCACCCCGGCGACGAAGAACGCGGCGCGCCAGCCGAAATGCTGCGCCCACCTGGTCGCCCACGACGTAGCCGAGCGCCGCGCCGACCGGGATGGCCATGTTGAACAACGCGAACACGCGCGCGCGCAGGCGCGGGGCAAACAGGTCGCCGAGCAGTGCCGGGGCGATGGCAACGATGGCCGCCTCGCCCACGCCGACCAGCGCGCGCGCCGCCAAGAGGTGCGGATAGCCGTGCGCGAGGCCCGAGAGCACGGTGGCGACGCTCCAGATGCCGATGCCGAGCGCGATCGGACGCGTGCGCGAGCCGCGGTCGCCCCAGGCACCGAACACCGGCGCCGCCACCATGTAGACGAGGATGAACGCCGGGATCAGCCAGCCGAGCTGCGTGTCCGAGAGCGCCATGTCGCGCTTGAGGTCCGTGCCGAGTGGCGCGATGACGTAGCGATCGAGGTAGTTAAGGAGATTGATCGCCGTCAGCAGGCCGAGCGCCCAGTAGGCGGCGCGGCGCGAGGGCGCGCGTGCCGGTGCGTGTCCCGCGGATTCTGCCACCGCGGGACTTTACCCTGTCGGCTCAGGCCGGGGCGAGCTTTAGGCGCTCGAAGTACTGGCGCACCGGTTCGCGGTAGCCCTCGCTGCTGGTGACGGTCGTGCCGCCGCTCGTCACGAGGATGAAATCCCCGCGCGGCGTGCGGCTGACTTCCTTCACGTGCTTCATGTTCACGAGGCACGAGCGGCTGATGCGCAGCATGGGCTGGTGCTGGAAGGACTTCTCCGCCTGCGCGAGCGTGCTGCGGGCATGAAAGCTCTCGCGGCCGATGATGAGGCGCACGTAGTTGCGGTCGGATTCGACCACCTCCACCTGCGCGACGTCGAGCATATGCATGCGGCTGCCCGCCTCGGCGAGCACGCGCGGCTGCGCCTCGGCCCGCAGCCGCGCGCGGCTTTCCAGCTGCTCCAGCAGCGTCGCGAGCGCCCCCTGGCGGTCGAAGCCGCCGTCGGCGGCCTGCCGCCGGCGCACGCGCGCCACGGTTGCCTGAAAGCGCGCGTCATCGAAGGGCTTGAGCAGGTAGTCGACCGCGCTCACTTCGAAGGCCTCGAGCGCGTAATGATCGTACGCGGTCACGAACACGATCAGCGGCAGCGTCACCGGGTCCAGCGCCCGCGCCAGTTCCATGCCGGTCATCGCGTCCATCTGAATGTCCAGGAACAGCACCTGCGGGGGCTGCTGGCGGATGGCTTCGAGGGCTGCGCGTGCATCGCCGTACTCGCCCACGACGCGCAGGTCCGCTTCGCGCTCGCAGCCCTCGCGCACCGCGCGACGCGCGGACGGCTCGTCATCGACAATGATGACGTCCATCACGGCTCGGACGCGCCCGCTGGCCGCGCCCCGTCGGGCCCATCGCGCAGCAGCGGCATGCGGATCTCGGCGACCCACAGCTGATCGGCGGTGGCGGCGGCGCTGAAGCTGGCGCGCGATCCGAACTGCACCTCGAGCCGCTCGCGCACGTTGGCAAGGCCGATGCCGATGCGGCCGTGCGCCTTGTCCGCAGCGATGCTGTTCACGACGCGCAGGACGAGGGTTTCCTCGAGCACCGCAACCTCCACGCGGATTTCCACCGGGCCGTCGTGGCCGGCCAGCCCGTGTACGACGGCATTCTCGACCAGCGGCTGCAGGATGAGGCTCGGTACCCAGGCACGCGGCAGCCCGCCGCGCGGCACCAACACGCTGAGCCGGTCGGCGAAGCGCTTCTGCTGCAACTCCAGGTACAGCGTCACGAACTGCAGTTCATCGCTGAGGCGGGAAAACTCGCGCTCGCCGGCGCTCAGCAGCCGGCGCAACAGGTCACCGAGCTGCACCACCATGGTCTGCGCCGCCGGCGGATCCCAGGTGATCTGCCCGCGGATGGTGTGCAAGAGGTTGAACAGCGTATGCGGGGAGAGCTGCATGCGCAGCGTCTGCAGGTGCGCGCTGGTGAGCGCGCGCTCGAGTGCGGCCGAACGCAGCTGCGCATCCCGCAAGCGCTGATAGAACGCAAACCCCATCATGAGCGCGAGGCCGAAGCAGTAAGTGACCAAAAAGGTGGTGGCGCTCGCGATCCACGTCGGCAGCTCCGGCCCGGCGAGAAATTCCTGCCAGGTGGGCCAGCCCTTGCCCATCTCGTGCGCGTCCATGCCGTACCACTGGCTGGTGAGGACCTCACCGAGCATCAGCACCGGCGAGGCGGGCACGACGAACAGCAGCGCCAGCGCCAGCTGCAGCGGCAGCGCCCGCCACCGTGGCTCCCAGCCGGTGCGCAGCGAGCGCCACATGCAGAAGAGGAACAGCGGATACAGCATCAGGTGCTGCAGCAGGCGCGCATCGGCGGGTGCGAAGATGTGCTGCACCTTCATCGAAGTCAGGCTCGCCTGCATGCTGTTGGCATACATGACGTTGGAGAGCGCCACGTACACCCAGAAGGCCGTCAGCAGCCACAGGAACGGACGAAAGGTGGCCTGCGCCGCCGCGCTCGCTTCCTGCGCGCGCAGCGTGCCGGCCGCTGTCAGCGCCGGCGCCATGCGTTCGGAAGGTAAGGCGTTCATGCTGCGTTCGTGCCCCTGATCGTCAAGGCCCCAGCGGCCCTTTGAGACACTAGGGTACATCGTTCTGCGTTCCCCGAGCGCCCCGCGGGGCTTGCCGGGGACGAGCGCGTCAGCGGCAGGGACGAGTCCGTGGCACGGCCACGAAACCCTGCATTTACCGTCCTCACGGTGGCAGCGGCCGCGGCGGCGCGCCTGTGCACCCAGCGGCGCCTGCGCGGTACGAACGCGTCAGCGGCAGGGATCAATACGCGGTGCGGGGGGTTCGCGCGCCGGCGCCGCGGGCGTCTCATACATCGCGTCGGCCAAAAGCGGCTGACGCGATCAACCCAACATTCAGGAGACTCTCATGTACAGCACCAAAGCCTTCCGGCCGCTCCAGCGTGCCTCCCTCGCGCAGAGCCTGCTGGCCTGTGTCCTCACTGCCGCCGCCGCCGCCGCCAGCGCCGGGCCCGCCTGCATCGACGACAGCGTCGCAGTCCACACCGAGCGATGCGAACGCGGTCCGCGTCAGCTACCGTGACCTCGACCTTGCCACCGATGCGGGCTCCCAGGCGCTCTACCAGCGCATCAGTCAGGCCGCGCACAAGGTGTGTGCGGTGAGTGACATCCGCGACCTGGCGGCGCTCGCGCAGAGCGACAGCTGTGAGCGCAACGCCGTGTCGCACGCCGTGCGGCAGGTGCACAGCGCCCGCCTTGCGGCGCTGCTGGCCTCCGGCGCGCCGCGCGGCTGAAGGCGCACATGGGTAGGACTCGGGCGGGCGCTCTTCTTGGCCGTAAGAGCGCCCGCCTGACGCCGCGTTGCGCGATCCGGGTGCCTGCAAGACACGCTCGGCAGCGAAGGAGTAGGATCGAGGCTCGTGGCGCGGCGCGCCACAGCACGCAAGAGGCACCGTGTATGAGTGGCATGAGCATCGCAGCGGGGGCGCTTCACAAGCTGAGGCCCGCGCTGCGGATCACGGCGCTGCTGGCGCTCGCGGTCGCGCGCGTGCAGGCCGCCGATGCACCGGTCACCCCCGAGCAGGCCCAGTTTGGCGGCCAGTGCGCGGAAGGCCTGGCCGAGGGCCAGCACGTGCCCACCAGCTGCAACATCAGCTGGAAGGACAAGGACGGCAAGTCGTACTGCTTCAGTAATGCCGCGGCCAAGGCCTCGTTCCTCAAGGACCCGACCGCCAATCTGCAGAAGGCCCGCGACTTCTACGCCGCCAGCAGCACCGAGTCCACCGAGAAAGCCATGCAGAACTTCACCAGCACCGATGCCGAAGCGCTGGTGAAGGAGATGATCGAGACCAAGGCCAAGGCGAACAACGGCGTCTTCCCCTTGGAGGATCCGCTGAACGGCCAGACGCTGAAGCTGGTCTTCGACGGCATCGATTTCACCCGCACCATCGATGGCTACGGGTTTTTCCCGGACGTGAAGTTTCACGATCAGGCGCAGGCGCAGAAGCATTACCTGATCGACTTCTGGGTCGCCCCCGCGCAGGGCGTACTCAAGGTGCAGGAGGTGCGCATCTACAAGGAGCCCGTGCAGGCCGAGGGCGCCTGGACACTCATGGCGCGCAGCCCCATCCCCTGGTGGTGGATCCCGGCTTCGGAGCATCCGGGGCACATGGCCGCCAAACGCGGCTGGGAAGTCATGTCGGCCGTGGAACAGGGTGCACTGTCGGCGCAGGCCAAGAACGGCGGCGTCTACAAGCTGAAGGACGAGAAGACCGGCAAGGTGCTCGATCTGCAGTTCATCGACACGCACCAGCCGATCCGGCAGCTCGATGAGAACGGCCACTACTTCGCCTGCACGGATTTTCGCGCCGTCGGCACCACCGACCAGATCTACGATATCGACTTCTGGGTCAACGACAAGGACGGCACCATGACCGTCGAACAGGCGAAGGTCCACAAGGAGCCGCAACTGAAGGACGGCAAGTGGGTCCAGGTGCCGCGCTACGAGTGGAAGGACGTCGGCAGCTCGCACGTCGTCCCCTGACGCACGCCGCGCGGCAGCGCAGCCCGCCGGGCCTCTTCAGCCGATCGCGCTCATCTCCGCCGGAGTCAGGCGCAGGCTGGCCGCGGCCACGTCTTCCTGCAGGTGCTCGACCGATGAGGTACCGGGAATCGGCACCATCACGGGCGACTTGGCCAGCAGCCACGCGATGGCCAGCTGCAGCACGCTCACGTTGCGCGCCCGGGCGACGGCCTCGAGTCCCTTGCCACTCTCATTCTTCTCGAGCCGATCCGCGGAGCCGCTGCCCAGCGGCGCCCAGGGAATGAACGCCAGCTGCTCGCGCACGCACACGGCCAGCACGTCCTCGGAAGCGCGGTCGCCGACGTTGTAGCGATTCTGGACGGACACGATGGGCACCACGCGCTTGCCGCGCGCGAGCTCCTCCACCTTGAAGTTGGAGACGCCCACGTGCCGGATCTTGCCCTCGGTACGCAGCCGCGCGAGCTCCCCGAGCGAGTCCTCCAGCGGCACCTTCGGGTCGATATGGTGAAACTGGTACAGATCGATGCGCTGCAGCTTCAGGCGCTTGAGGCTCCCCTCGCAGGCCGCGCGCAGGTGTTCGGGCCGCCCGTCCGGCACCCACTGGGGCGCGGAGGGTCGCAGCAGCCCGCCCTTGGTCGCAATGACGAGCCCGGGCGGATACGGGTACAGCGCCTCGGCGATCAGCCGCTCGCTCACCTCCGGGCCATAGGCGTCGGCGGTATCGATGAAGTTGACGCCGAGCTCGTGCGCGCGCCGCAGCACGCGACGCGCCTCGGCCGGATCCTTCGGTTCACCCCAGATGCCGGGGCCCGTGACGCGCATCGCGCCGAAGCCCATGCGATTCACCACCAGATCCCCGCCGATGGTGAACGTGCCCGCCGCCGCCGCCGGTGAGGTCGCGGCCCGGGTGCCCCTCCAGGGCAGGAGCGCCGCGCCGGCGCCGGCCAGGGCGGCCGCCAGCACGCCGCGTCGGGTCATGGAAAGTGCATGCATGGGGACAGATGCTACAAGCGTGCGCGGGCAAAGACCATGAAGGACGTGGGTCGCGCGCCATAGGCGCTGTTCAGCGCGGCGGCGTAGCTGTAGGTACTCACAAGTCCGCCGAGCCCCAGACTCAGCCCGTCGATGTGCAGGAAGTCGTAGATGTAGCCGACGGAGAGCTTCTCGATCGTGAACGTCGGGCCGTACAGCGGCTGGCCCGGCTGGAAGAGTTCATCCTTGCCGACCCGCTCATAGCGGCCGAAGAGCGTGTGCGCGGCGGCGAGCTTTGCCGCCGACTCGAGCAGCCAGCCATTGGTGCCGGAACCGACCGTCGGGCTGTTGTGGCCGAAGGCGGCGGTCGTTTGCCACCAGGAGGCGAGCGGCGCGTTGTAAGTCACCGATACGGTGCTGCGCTTGATGTCGATGCCCGGCTCGAGCTGCTCGGGACTGATCAGCCGTCCGAAGCTGGCCTGCATGGACAGGTTCGCAGTCGGATTGAGCGTGGCACGCAGCGCGTACGAATCAAGCGACCCCGTCTCGATGTTGTAGTGAAACTGATCCGGCTCGCGCCCATTGAAGGCGGAGGCCTCGAGCTTCACGCCGTGCCAGGTGTAGCCGGCCGTCGCCACGCCCCAGGAGACGTGCGTCGAATCGAGCCAGTGGTGCGCGAGCGGCGCCTCCGGGTTATCCATGCCCGAAAGGCGGTGCATGAACGCCGTCGGTCCGAGCGCCGGTTCCCCGGGTAAGCCCACGTAGAGGAACACCGAGCTGTCATGAGTGAGGTCCTGGCTGTAAGTGGCCGCCGCCTCCATCAGCAGATCGTGCGGATGCTGTCGGTCCACCAGCGGCGTCCTGCCATCGGCGGTCTCACCGGTCTGGAAGATCAGCGGGTAGCCCTCCTTGCCCATCGTCGGATCGCTCGAGACCATCAGTCGCAGGCCGAACGCGCCCGCGCTGAGCTGGCGGCGGCCCATCGCCATCAGCGTGACGGTGGAATAGCTCTGCGTGTCGCCGCGCGGGCCGCCCTGATCGTCGTAGATCAGGTCCGCAAAGCCGTGGACCATGCCCATCCACTCGCCGTGCATGCGCATCAGGCCGTCCATGGGCGTGGCCTGCGGCTGCCAGCTCGTGCCGGAGGCCTCGCGCGTCATCGCATAGGGACCGTAAAGCGCGCCGGCGTCGACTCCCGGGGCGGTGTCATCCGGGGTTTGTGCGGGCGCCGGGCGCGCAGCGCTCCCCAGGAGGCAATGCCGCGAACCCGCACAACAGCATTTTGCGGCGCGCGGCGGGGCGCGGATTCCGACAGAAACTACGCAAATAACATCCAATAGTGATCTGATTTTACAGTATAAACTAGCCGCCACGTCCGCCAGGCTGGCCTCGCACGCGCTCCTTATATACCGCACACGGGAGCCGCCCGGGGCTTGCTAAGATCCACGCCCTGATAAAGACAACCGCCGGTGGCGGAGTTCAAGGTCCAGCGATGACGCACGAGAAGATTTCACTGGCGGATCTGGCGCAGCACGTCGGGAAGGAAATGGGTGCCTCCTCCTGGGTGACGCTCGATCAGGAGAAGATCCAGGAATTCGCGCACTGCACCGGGGACCACCAGTGGATTCACGTGGATCCCGAGCGCGCCGCGCGCGAAAGTCCCTTCGGCAGCACGATTGCGCACGGCTTCCTGACGCTCTCGCTGATCGCGCCCACGGCCTTTGAGCTCTTGGTGCCGCTCGTGCACGTCAAGTCCGTCGTGAACTACGGGCTGGCGAAAGTGCGCTTCATGAACGCGGTCCGCTCGGGGGCGCGCGTGCGCAACCGCATCACGCTCGCCGGCGTCGAGCACCGCGGTGCGAACCGCTATCTGGTGTCGACCGACAACGTCATGGAAATCGAAGGCCAGATCCGTCCGGCGCTCACCGCCGGTGCGCTCGCGATCTTCCTCGCGCCTTAGGCGCGCATGCGCACACCCTGCGGATCCACCGGGGCGGCGCGCTGCGGCCGCGCCGCGCGTCGCTCGCCGATGATCTCGATCTCAAAGCCACTCTCGGCGCCGGCGAGTTCGGCCGGAACGTAACCGAGCGCGAGCGAGCGCTGCACGCTGTGGCCATAGGCGCCCGAGGTCACCCAGCCGACCACGCGGCCGTCGTGCCAGATGGGCTCATCGCCCTGCGCATCCGCATCCACGGCATCGACGCTGAAGCTGACCAGGCGCAGCTTGCCGCCGCTGTCGCGCTCTTCCACTGCCGCCGCGCGGCCCACGAAGTCGCCCTTGTTCAGATCCACGAAACGGCCGAGGCCGGCCTCGTAGGGACCATAGATCGGCCGGTACTCGCGCGCCCAGCTGCCGAAACTCTTCTCGATGCGCAGCGTGTTGAGCGCACGGCCGCCGAAGAGCTTCAGTCCCTGCGCGCCCCCGGCACCCTGGAGCACATCGTAGAGCGCGCGCTGGTACTCACTCGTGACCCAGATTTCGTAGCCGAGCTCGCCGGTGAAGCTGATGCGGCCGACGAGCGCCGGGATCATGCCGACATCCATCTGGCGGAAGCTGAGGAAGGGGAAGGCCGCGCTGGCGAGGTCCTCGCGCACCAGGCCCTGCAGGAGCGCCCGCGAGCCGGGACCGGCGACCGACAGTCCCACGTACTCCATGGCACACGGGCGCACGCTCACGTGCGCCGGCGGGGGGTAGCGCTCAAACCAGCGGCGGTAGAACACCTCGGCCGCATAGGTGCAGATGAGGAAGGCGCGCTCGGCAGAGAGGCGGCAGACGGTGAAGTCCCCGATCAGCTTGCCGCGCTCGTTGAGCATGGGCGTGAGCGCGATGCGCCCGGGCTGCGGCATGCGGTTCGCCATCACGTGCGAAAGCCACGCCTCGGTGCCCGGTCCGGTGACCTCGAACTTGCCGTAGTTGGAGATCTCGATGAGCCCCACGGCGTTGCGCACCGCGTGACACTCGGCCCCCACGTGGGGGTGTGCGCTCGAGCGGTGGAAGGTGACCTCTTCCTGCGCCTCGGCGGCGCTCGGGGCAAACCAGAGCGCGTGCTCCAGGCCGCAATAGTCGCCGAACAAGGCGTGCGCGCCCTGCAGTCGTTCATAGATCGGCGTGGTGCGCAGCGGGCGCGCGGCCGGCAGCTCCTCGTTCGGGAAGCGGATGCGAAAGCGGCGTGAATAGTTCTCGCGCACCTTGGCGTTGGTATAGGCGAGCGTCGCCCAGTCGCCGTAACGCGCGACATCCATCGCCCACACGTCCGCGCCCGGATCGCCGTGCACCATCCACTGCGACAGCGCCAGGCCGACCCCGCCACCCTGGCTGAAGCCGGCCATGACACCGCAGGCCACCCAGAAGTTGCGCAGGCCGCGGATCGGGCCGACGAGCGGATTGCCGTCGGGCGCGAAGGTGAACGGGCCGTTGACGACCTTGCGGATGCCGACCTCGGCGAGTGCCGGGAAATGCTCGAAGCCGACCTCGAGGCTGGGCGCGATGCGCTCGAGGTCATTCGGCAGGAGGCTCTGGGCGAAGTCCCAGGGGGTCTCGCGGGGCGACCACGGCACGCCGGCACGCTCGTAGGTGCCGAGCAGCATGCCGCCGCGCTCCTGGCGCGTGTAGATCTCGCCCTCGAAATCGATGCAGTGGATCTGCTCCTTCTGCCCCTTCAGCTGCGGCAGGTCCTCGGTAATCAGGTACTGGTGCTCCATGGCGAGCACCGGCAGCTCGATCCCCACCATGCGCCCGACCTCGCGCGCCCACAGGCCACCGGCATTCACCACGTGCTCGGCGTGCACCCTGCCCTGCTCGGTGTCCACGTCCCAGCTGCCGTCGCGCCGCGCCTCGAGCGCCAGCACGCGGTTGTGGCGCACGACCTCTGCGCCCCCCAGCTGCGCTGCCTTGGCGTAGGCCTGCGTGACCCCCCAGGGATCGACATGGCCCTCGATCGGGTCGTAGAGCCCGCCGACGAAGTGCTTCTTGTTCATCAGCGGGAAGAGGCGTGCGGCCTCATCCACCGAGACCAGTTCCAGCTCCATCCCGAGGTAGCGCCCGCGCGCCTTGGTCATCTTCAGCCAGTCGAGGCGGGCCTTCGTGCCCGCGAGCATGACGCCGCCGGTGAGGTGCATGCCGCAGGACTGGCCGGTGAGGGTCTCGAGCTGCTTGTACAGCTGGATGGTGTACTGCTGCAGCTTCGCCACGTTCGGATCCCCGTTGACGGTGTGCATGCCGCCGGCGGCATGCCAGGTCGAGCCGCAGGTGAGCTCGCCGCGCTCGATTAGCAGCACGTCCTTCCAGCCCGCCTTGGTCAGGTGATAAAGGACGCTCACGCCCACCACGCCGCCACCGATCACCACCACCCGTGCACTGCTCTTCACGTCTTCGGTTCCTTTCCGCTTACTCGTTCGATACCGCAAGCTGCACCGGCGCACCCGCGGCCACCGTACGCCGGCCGAAGCGCTCGATCAGCCAGGAGCGAAACAGCGCGATCGCCGTATCCGCCAGCCCTTCCGGGTGCGTGGTGAGGTAGTAGCCGTAGCCGTCATCGAGCGTGGCTTCGAAGGGGTTCACCAGGCGCCCCTCGCGCAGCTCATCGGCGAAGAGGTTGGGATCCAGCAGCGCAATGCCCTGCCCGGCGCGCGCGTACTGCGCGGCCAGTACTGCGGTATCGAACACCAGCCCGCGCTCGATGTTCACCGCGCCGAGCCCCTGCGAGCGCACGAACTGCGACCAGGTGTGGTGGCGCGGCAGATCGACGATGCGCACGTGCACGATCTCGTTAGCCTCGATAAAAGCGCCGACGTCCTTGCCGCGGTTCGCGGCCGCCACGTTGGGGTGGCAGAGGATCGACAGGCGCACCGGCCACAAGAGATCGCTCACGAGGTCGGTGACGGTCGGCTTGGAATACACCACCGCGACGTCGACGTCCCCCAGCGGCGGGCCGACGCCGTACGGGCTGACGAGGTCGATGTCGACTTCGGTGCTCAGGCGCCGGAAGTCGCGCAGGATCGGCACGGCGAGCTGGACCGCGAAACTCGGCGGCATCTGCACCCGCAGCGTGCGCTGCGCCGGGGCGCCCTCGTTGCGGATGTCATCGAGCGCGTATTCCAGGCGGTCGAATGACTTCACCACCGCCGGCAGCAGGTGCTGCCCGGCCTTGGTGAGGGTGAGCGCGTGGGGGCGTCGTTCGAAGAGCTGCACGCCGGTGAGGCGCTCGAGCGCGATGACGTGCCGCGACAGCGCGCTCTGGGAGATCAGCAGCGCATTGGCGGCCGCCGTAAAGCTGCCGTGCTTGGCCACGCCCTCGAACGCACGCAGCGCGTTCAGGGGCAGCCAGCGGCGGTCGATCGACTTCTTCTGCATGCCAGGGATCCTCGCGCCAGGGCGCCAGCTAAGGAATGAGCGCGCCATACTCGCCCAGAGTGCAGCGTCCCGCCAAGGTGCCGGGGCATTCCAATGCTTTTTTTCGATGCGGGTAGTGAATTTCTCGGCTTTCACGCCGGGGGCGACTGTGGAACCCTCGCCTGCACCTGCACCCGGCCGCGCCCCGCATGCACACCCCCGCCACGGCCCCGCCTGCCGCTTCCGCGCATCGGATCGCCGCGATCACGATCAGCCACCACCGGCTGCCGCTTGCCCCGCCCTTCAATGCCAGCTGGGACAGCAAGCCGCGCGTGCACTTCGACGCCACGGTCGTGCGGGTGCGCACCGATACGGGGCTGGTCGGGGTCGGCTCGGGCGATCGCATGCTCGGGTTCGAGGGCCACGAGGCGCTCTTCGTCGGTGAGGATCCGCTCGCGCTCGAGCGTCACTACCGCGTGCTCGCCAACATCGACTTTCACTACGGGCGCTGCTGGCCACTCGATCTTGCGCTGTGGGACCTGGCCGGGAAGATCCTCGGCGCGCCCTGCTGGAAGCTGCTCGGCGGGCTGTCGCACCGGGTGCGCGCCTACGCCTCCTCCGGCACCCTGCGGGATCCGTCCGCCCAGGCCGACGCCGCAGAACGCTTCCTCGCCCTGGGCTTCCCCGCGCTCAAGCTGCGCTTCCACCGCGGCGACTGGCGCGATGACGTCCGGGCGCTCGAGGCGGTGCGCGCGCGCATCGGGGGGCGCCTCGAGCTGCTCGTGGACTGCAACCAGGGGTGGCGGCTGCCCTGGGACACCGAGCCGGCGTGGAACTTCAAGGATGCGCTCGCGGTGGCGCGCGAGCTCGAGCGACTGAACGTCTACTGGATGGAGGAGCCGCTGCATCGCGCCGATTACGCCGGCATGCGCGCGCTGCGCGCCGCGACCGACGTGCGCATCGCCGCCGGCGAGATGACGCGCCAGCTGCACGAGCTGCGCGACCTCATCGACGGGCAGTGCGTGGACGTGCTGCAGCCGGATGCGGCGCTGGTCGGTGGCATTTCCGGCCTGAAGCGCATCGCCCTGGCGGCGCAGGAGCACCACATCCTCTTCACCCCGCACACCTGGACCAACGGCATGGGCGTCACGGCCAATGCACACCTCGTCGCGGGGATCGCCGACACGCCGTTCCTCGAGTTCCCGTTCGATCCGCCCGAATGGAGCCTCGAGCGCCGCGACTACCTGATGGAGGAGCCGCTCAGGAGCGATGCGAACGGCTGGATCACGCTCAGCGAGCGCCCCGGGATGGGCTACGCGCCGGATGAGGCGCGGCTGCGTGCCACGCGCCTCGGCTGAGCCGCGCGTCCGGGGCGCGGTTACGGCGTCTGCGCCAGGTGCGCCAGCGGCGCGAGGTGCGTGGCGTAGTTGCGCCAGCGTCCGATCGAGGCGGCGTTCAGGCGCTGGCGCACCTGCCAGCGACTGGCGGTGATCACGACCCGCTCGGTATTGTGAAAATCCAGGCAGCGCGGATCCCACGGCAGGCCGAGGAACTCCACCATGCGCCGGCTCCAGCCTTCCTGGTCCTCGACCAGCGCCTCGTACGGGACCTCGAGGAACGAGGTCGGCGGCAGCACGCTGCGCCAGTAGTCACAGATGCGCAGGTACTCGCCGTAGTAGTGCGCGAGACTCTTCAGGTCGTTGGCGTAGACACCCACGTTGAAGAAGTTCTGAAAGTAGATCGACAGGCAGGTGTCCAGCGGCTGGCGGCGCATGTGGATGATCCGGGCGCGCGGGAACACGGCATGGATCAGCCCGGCGTAGAGGAAATTCGCCGGCATCTTGTCGATGACCCGCAGCTCAGCGCCCGCGTGCACACCGAGGCGCTCCAGGTACGCGCGCGCCACTGCCGGCAGGCGAGGCTTCGAGGTCCGCCGGTGCGCGCGCCGCCGCCTCGAGCTTCTCGAACGCCTTGTCCCAGAAGCGGATCTCCCCGGCGCCGAGCACCGCCGGATGCGAGGCAAGGATCTGCTCGGCGAGCGAGGTGCCCGAGCGCGGCATGCCGATGATGAATACCGGCAGCTCGGAATCCGAGGCGCAGTCGCGCGTCTGGCTGAAGAAGGCCGGTCCGCACAGGCGCATGATCCGCCCGACGCGCTCGGCGAGCTTTGCGCCGTCGTACTCGGCCCGATAGCGCTTGCTGAGCTCGTTCGCCTCCCGATACTGGCTGAAGGCCTCCTCGAAGCTGCCGGTGTCATCAAAGTACTTGCCGAGCGCGTAGCGCAGGTCCATCTCATCGTTCAGCGGCAACGCCTGGCCCAGCAGCCCCTGTACGCCCCTGAGCCATTCAACATCCTGCACCGTCATGCGCCGGTGTGAGGCGATGCTGGCGTAGGCGGTCGGGAAGCGCGGATGCAGGGCAACCGTGCGCTGCCACAGCTCGTGGGCCTGCGCAAAGTCGCCGCGGTCCGCGTGCAGCTCCCCGAGCAGCTGCAGCGCCCGCGGGTTTTCCGGGGCGATCGCGAGCGCCGCCTCGCAGCTCGCCTGCGCCTCGGCAAACAGCCCCTGCACCCGCTGCGCGGCCGCGAGGCCCAGGTGTGCGAGCACGTAGCTGGGCTGCGCGGCCAGCGCGTTCTGGAAACTGGCGATCGCCTCGACGATCCGGCGCGATTCGAACTGCGCGTAGCCGAGGCTGCAGTGCGCATCCGGCCGGCGCGGATCCAGCTGCACGGCCTGCTCGTAAACGGCGAGCGCCTCGCCGCGCTCGCCCTGCTCCCGCAGCGCGTTGCCGAGGTTGATGAGCACCTCGACGTAACGCGGGTTCAGCTTCAGCCCCTGGCGGTAGCTGGCGATCGCCTCGGGGAGCTGTCCCCGGGCCGCCAGACACAGGCCGAGGTTGTTGTGCGCCATGGCCATCTCGGGGGCGAGCCGGATCGCTTCGCGGGTGCACGTCTCGGCCTCCGGCAGCTTGCCGAGCTGTCGCAGCGCATTGCCGAAGTTGCACAGCACCACCGGGTCATCGGGCTTGAGCGCGAGCGCCCGCTGGTAGCAGGCGGCGGCCTGCGCTGGCTCCGGGAGGTCCAGGAACGCACTGCCGAGGTTATTCAGCGCCTCGCGGCGCTGCGGCTCGATCTGCAGTGCCCACTGGTAGAGGTTGATCGCCTCGCGCGGGCGCCCGACTGCGCGCTGCACGTCCCCGGCGTCGATGAGCGCCTGCGGGTTGCGCGGCTGGAGGCTGAGCGAGTGGCGCAGGCTCACCAGCGCCGCCTCCCAGTCCCCGCGCGCGCTGAGCACGCCACCGAGATTGCCGTGAGCCTCGGGATCCTCGGGCAGCAGCTCGGCCGCGCGCCGCAACGCCGCCAGTGCGTCCTTGCCCTGCCCCAGCTGCGCGACGCTCAGGAGTTTCCACAGCTCCCCTGAGTCGGGCTGGGCGCGCAGCAGCGCACTGGCGCGCTCCTCCACCTCGTGCAGCCGCCCGCGCTCCAGGAGCCCGGCCAGCGTGGCCACTTCAGTCGCCTCGACGGGGGCAGCCGCAGACTCCGCGGTGCGCCCGCAGCAGTGCTTGTACTTTCGCCCGCTGCCGCACGGGCAGGGTTCATTGCGGCCCGCCGCCATCTGAAGATCTCCTGCCTAGCCCCGGTACTGACCGAGCGCATCGCCGAGCGCGTCCCGGAGAGGCCCGAGCCAGGGTTCATAGTGCTTCCACTGCTCAAGTCCCCCGCGGAAGATCGCCTGGCGAACCTGCTCGGAGCTCGCCGTACGCACGCTGCGCTTGGTTTCATGAAACGTCACGCACTGCGGCTCGAACTCGAGTCCGCAGAAATCGAGCAGGCGGCGCACGTTGCCCTCGAGGTCGTCCACGACGTCCTCGTGCAAGACACGCAGGATCCGTCCCGGCAGCACCCGATCCCAATGACGCATCAGCTCAAGATACGTGCGGTAGTAGCGCGCGATGTCCTCGATGCTGTAGGTGAACTCCTGGCCGTTGGCGAACAGCTGCTTGAAGTTGCTGAAGCAGCAGGCCATCGGCTCGCGCCGCGCATCGATGATGCGCGCGTTCGGCAGCATCAGGTGGATGAGGCCGATGTGCCGGAAGTTGTTCGGCATCTTGTCGATGAAATGCGGCTTGCCGCTGCGGTAAACGCGCGTGCCATCCAGGTACTGCTGTCCGAGGCCCGCAAATTCCGCGGCGCTCAGGGTCGTGAGGATGCGCGGGTAGCGCGGCTCGGCCGTCTCCGGCCCGAAGCCGCGCAGGCGGCTGACGATCTGCTGCACGTTCGGCAGCTCCTGCGTGCCCTCGACCTGCGAGTGCGATGCCAGGATCTGCTCCAGGAGCGTCGAGCCGGAGCGCGGCAGCCCGACGATGAATATCGGATCCGGGCTCGGATTTCCCCAGCCGCTGCGCGCGGCGAAGAACTCGCGCGTGCACACCTGGACCTGCTGCTGGGTGTTGGTCTCGATGAGCTCCGCGCGATAGCGGCACTCGGGGCGCTTGAGTTCATTCCCCAGCTGGTAGTGGCGCCAGGACTCCGCGTATTCCCCGCGGTCCTCGAGGGCCTTGCCGAGTGCGAAGCACAGGTGGTAACGATCGGTGAGCGCGGTCGCCGGCGCCGCCAGCGCAGCGCGCAGCTGCGCAAGTTCCGCATCCGTGAAGCGGTAGGTCTTGAGATTCGCAAGACTCCAGTAGGCATCGCCAAAGTCGCCGCGGCACGCGGCCGCCTGCTGGTAGGCGGCGATCGCCGCCGGCGCATGCCCGAGGGTCTTCTCGGCATGGCCGATCGACAGATACGCCTCGGCGTCCTGCGGGGCGCCGCTGAGCAGCTCCCGGTAAAGCGCGATCGCACGCTCGTGCTCACCGAGTCCCACGCACGCGGCCGCGTAGAGCGTCTTGAGCGCGACGCTTTCGGGCTCATCGCGCAGCAGCTGATCCAGTTGCTCCCGCGCCTCCTGGTAGCGGTGCAGCTCCACCAGCACGAACGCGTATTCCTGGCGCGCGATGCGGTAGTCCGGCGCCCGCTCGAGCAGGGCGGCGAGCAGCACCTGGGCGTCGAAATAGATCTTGTGCGCGATGCCGATGCGGGCCAGGAGCCGCATCGCCTCGATGTGATCGCCGTGCTTGAGGAGAAAGGCGCGCACGAGTGCCTCGGCCGCCTCCAGGTCGCCGTCCAGGAACAACCCGGTCGCCAGCACCACTTCCTGCGGCAGGCGGCGCAGGGTGGCGACGTGACTGCCCGCCGTGGCGGCATTCTTCTGGTCGCCCTGCATGCGGTAAAGGCCCTCGAGCATCTCCCAGCTGCCCGGCAGCGCGTGGTTGAGGTGCACCGCCTTGAGAAAGGACTCAATGGCCTGCGGCGCCTGCCGCAGCTCGACGAAGCAGCGGCCGCGTTCCTCGTACAGGCGACCGAAGCGCGGATGGTGCTGCTCGAGCGTCGCGAGTGTCCGGAAGGCGGCCGGGATCTGTCCGAGGTAGCGCTGCGCGATGGCCTGGCAAAGGAGCGCCTCACGCTCGGCCGGGGACTCCTGCAGCACGGCCGGGACCGCGGCGAGCACTTCGGCAAAACGGCGCTGCCGGAGCAGTTCGCGCAGTGGCGCTGCACCGCCGGTCGGGGCGGCTGGGGATGTGCTGGCGGGCGCGGAATTCATGGGCTGCCAAAAAAAGGGGCGGACCGTGTGGTCCGCCCCTCATATTAGCTCAGCCGGCCCGCAGGCGGTCGGCCCCGAGCGTTGCGGTCAGAACTTGAACCCAAACTGGAAAGTGATGACGCGCGGCCGCAGCGGGATCTGCGACTGGATGAACTGACCCGAGGAGATGTTCGACGGACCGTAAACATTGGTGATGTTGTTGCCGATGATCGACGCGTTCCAGTTGTCCTTGGAGACGCCAATGGCGGCGTCATACATGGTGTAGCTGGGAATCTCGTAGCGCAGCAGCGTGGTCGTCGGGACTGCCTGCGACGGATCGGTCCCGCTCGGGAAGCTCGCCGGCTCGTTGCTCATCGGTCCCATGTGGCTCGCGCCGACCCAGGCGTACGGCTTGTAAACGCCGGACACCCACTCGTAGCGAACCCGTGTGTTGAACATCCACGGCGGCGAGAAGGGTGGCCGCGTGCCGTTCACGCCATAGGGGTTCGTGTAGGGCAGCCCCTTGACCTGCGTGATGCACGTTCCGAGGGGCGTGCGGATTGCCGGTGACGGACGCCGGGACGTTGCTCGGCAGACAGGGGCCATTGACCTGCTCGGAGCTGTTGACGGAGGTCGATCCCTCCCACGTCAGGCCCTCCATCAGCCGGGCGACGAACTGCACCTCGAAGCCCTTGATCTTGTACTCCGGGCCATTGATGTCGAAGGTCGTATTGCCCAGGTGCACCGGGTCAAACAGCGGCAGCTGCACGTTGCTCCAGTGCATGACGTAGCCGGACACGTTGAAGAGCAGGCGATGGTCCAGCCACTCGGACTTGATACCGACCTCCTGGTTGATCAGCTGGTCCGACTCATAGCCGGCGGGCTTGTAGAACTGCTTCCGTGTCGCCGTTGGCGAGGTACGGCGCCACCGCCTTGAGGAACACCTGAGCTGCCGTCCGAGCGTGGTCGCCGTGCGGTTGAAGCCACCCGGACGGAAGCCTTCCGAGTAGGTGTAGTAGCCCATGACGTCGTTGGTGACGTTCCAGGTCAGGTTGCCGCGCCAGCGGTGCCCGCTCTCGCTCTTGCTCAAGGCCATCGGGAAGCCGCACAGCCCCGCGGCCGTGCACTGGCCGTTGAGGTGATTCACCACCAGGCCCTGGCCGCTCGGCGAGAAGCTGCCGCTGGTGCTCTCGCTGTAGTACTCCGAGCCCTCTTCGAACTCATCGTAGTGGTAGAAGCGGATGCCACCGGTCGCGACGAGGACCTTGGGGATGATGTCCACGTCGATCGAGGTGAAGAACGCCTTCTGCTTGTAGCCGCGCTGCAGCGTCTTCGCCGAAGGCCGTGTTGGCATTGGTGCGCAGCGAGGGGTCACTGGCATAGGCACCCGGCACGGGTCCGACCGCCGAGAGGCAATCCGGCGCCGCCGTTCAGGGCGTTGTTGAGCGCTGGCCTGGTCGCACTGCGGGATACCCAAGTAGTTGAAGTTCATGTTGTCATCGATGACGAACTTCTCCCAGTAGAAGCCCGCCAGCCCGCGCACGCGCCAGTCCTGCGTTGTGGCGAAGCGCAGCTCATGGCTCTGGTGCGTGTTGCGCACCTGGTCGCGCCAGTTGCCGACGGCGGTGGAGCACTGCAGCGGGTGACCGGTCAGCTGGTTCGGGAAGTTCTTCTCGTTGAAGTATCCGGCGCCCGGTGCCGATACAGGCGTAGTACGAACCCACGGCGCTGCGCATGTAGTTCGAATAGTCCTGCTGGCCGTCGATGTGGCGGACCATGTAGCTGCCGGTGTACACCATGCTCAGCAGGTCCGCGATCTTGCCGTTCAGCGTCCAGGCGGTGCTCTCGTAGTTATCCTTGCTGTAGGCCGGCGCGAACGCATTGATCTGATAGCGTGCGAGCGGCTGGCCATTCGTGCCGATCGGATAGTCGTAGAAGTAGCCGTCCGCCTCCATGTTCTGGTAGTTCTGCTGCAGCAGCGCGTCCCAGTTGTCATTGATCTGCCACAGCGCCGACAGGCGCGCACCGTTGTAGGTGGTCTTGTTGAGGTTGTTACCCTGCAACGGACCATTGTTGGCGGTCGGATTGCCGCCGAGGTCGTACGGCGGCGTCCCGGGGTGGTAACCGATCGTGCCGGGCACGTTGTCGATGTAGCCGCCGCGCACTTCGTTGAAGACGACGCCACGCACCGCCAGCACGTTGTCGATGAGCGGCAGGTTCAGCACCGCGTTCATGGTCGTGTTCGGGATCGCCGCCGGCGGTGATGCCGTAGCTCGCGTTGACCTCGCCCGAGGTGGCGCTCAGCTTCGGCTTGTTGGTGATGTAGCGAATGGCGCCGGCCTGCGCGCCGCCGCCGAAGAGTGTGCCCTGCGGGCCTTCGAGGATTTCGACGCGTTCCATGTCCACCAGGTACACGTCGTTGTTACGTGCCGGGAACTGCATCGACTGGTCATCGAGGTAGAGCGCGACGTTCGGGAACGGCGCCGTCGTCGACTGCGACTGGTTGCCCGAGCCGGCACCACCCAGTCCGCGGATGAAGATGTTGCCGGTGCCCGGGCCGTTGCCGCTCGAGGTCACGTTCGGGGTGTACTTCAACAGGTCGTCGAAGTTCACGACGTTCAGCTGCTGCAGCTGATCGCCCGAGAACGCCTGGATCGTGATCGGCACGTCCTGGAGATTTTCTGTGCGCCGCTGCGCGGTGACGACCACCTCCAGCAGCTGGTCACCGGAGGTGGCCGTGGCCGTGTCGGCCGGTGCGGCGAAGACGATCGCCGAAGCCGGGGCGCTCAGAATGGCCGCTACGGCTGCAGAAATCTTCGGATTACGCTTCATCGTTGCCCCCTAAAGGGTTGGTTGTGAAATCCCCACTCGAGCGCTGGTTCGCCCGCTGGGCGGCTCCCCACACAACTTCTATACCACTCGCCTGATGCATGCTTGAATAAACACGTCATCCGCGCATGACACAGCCGCTGGCTTCGCTGACGGTCACCCTACAGAGCCTAAGTGACGTTCGCCACCCCTATTCGCAGCTTTTCACACCTTTCAGCAGGGTCGGCAGACAGAAATTGGCTAGCCTTATCTGAAAAAAGGATCGTCGACGCGCGATGCACCGACTCGAGCTGTCCCGAGCCAGGCTCCGGTGGGCGAGCGGCCCCGGTCCGTGTGGCGTGAAAACGTGCTGGGACGGGGAGCCACCCGGGTTGTGTTGCGTGCATGCATCACGACCATGGCGTCGGGGTGTGCGGGCTTCAGGACGCGTCCGCCGGGGAAGTCAAGGCCTCATCCTGGCACCCCGTGCTGCGCGGCGCCGCTGGCGTTGCGGCCCGACCCGAGGGCACCGCGAACCGCCGTGCCCGCGCCGCTCCGGGCGCGACGGGATCACCCGCTCGGACTGCGGCAGGCACTCTGGACTCAGCCGCGGCAGCGCCCCGTGCCGGCGGCCGCGCTGATCGAGGGGATGTTCACGACTGCGGGTGATCCCACGAGGTCCCTGGCAGCATCGATCGGGATGGTGCTGCAGCTTCCCGCGCGCCGGTCTCACCTGCGCGTGCGCGCACTGCGCTGCGACGAATCGCCCGCACTTTATTGGCGCAGCGCGACTGCGCTGATCAGGAACGCTGCGTCGCGCGTGCCCTGCGCGGGCGCTCGCTGGAATGCCGCAGGGCCCGCGGACCTGACTGCACGCACTTGATCGGCACGCTCTTCTCGGCGAGTCTGGGTGCCTGCGGGGGGAATCGATGACACAAGAAATTGCGGCCGTAACTGCGCCCCCGGGCGCCTCCGAATCCGGGCGCGTGCGCCGCGGTGAACTCATCTCCGAATGTCTTGCCACGTTCATCATCCTGGCCCTCGGGGACTCGGTCGCGGCGATGTACGTCCTCTATGACCCGAGCCCGTACCAGCACGCCTACTGGGGCGTGTGCATCGCCTGGGGACTCGCCGTGACGCTGGCGATCTACGTCACGGGCGCCGTCTCGGGTACGCACGCCAATCCCGCCGTCACGCTCGCCCTCGCCCTTTACCGCGGCTTTCCCGGCCGCAAGGTGCTGCCTTACGCGGGCGCGCAGATCCTCGGTGCGTTCCTTGGCGCCGCGATGGTGTACCTGCTGTTCCAGCCGGTGATCGATCATTTCAACCTGCTGCATCACCTGAGCCGCGCCGGCGACGGGGGTGCCGCGGGGGTGTTCTTCACCCATCCCGGCGAGGGCATCACGCCCGCGCACGCCTTCGTCGATGAGATCGTGCTCACGGGCTTTCTCGTGCTGGGCGTGTTCGCCATCACCGAGCAGTACAACACCCTCGCACCGGCGGCCAATACCGGGGCCCTCATGATCGGGCTCCTGGTCGCCACCATCGGCGCCTGCGCGGGGTACCTCGAGGCCTGGCCGATCAACCCGGCGCGCGACCTGGGCCCCCGGGTGTTCTGTTTCCTCTTCGGCTGGGGCCCCCAGGCGTTCCCCGCCCCGCAGCATTACTGGTGGGTCCCGATCGCCGGCCCGCTGCTCGGCGGGGCGGCCGGCGGCGGCCTCTACCAGCTCGCGGTCCGACCCTACCTGCCGCAGCACGCCCGCGGGGCGCGCCCGTGAGCCGGCGCTACGTCCTGGCGATCGATCAGGGCACGACCTCGACGCGCGCCCTCGTGTTTGACGATCAGGCACACACCGTGGCGCTCGCCCGGCGCGAGTTCGCGCAGCACTACCCGGCCTCCGGCTGGGTGGAGCACGATCCGGAGGACATCTGGCGCGACACGCTCACCGTGGTGCGCGAGGCGATCGGGCGCGCCGGCGTGGCGGCCGCGCACATCGCGGCCGTGGGAATCACCAATCAGCGCGAGACCGTGGTGCTGTGGGAGCGCGCCAGCGGCAAGCCCATCCACCGCGCGATCGTCTGGCAGGACCGCCGCACCGCCGAGGTGTGCGCGCAGCTGAAGGCCGCGGGCGCCGAGCCCGAGGTGCGCCGCAAGACCGGCCTCCTCCTCGACCCCTACTTCTCCGGCACCAAGGTCGCCTGGATTCTCGATCAGGTGCCCGGCGCGCGGGCGCGCGCGGAGCGCGGCGAGCTGGCCTTCGGCACCATCGACTGTTTCCTGCTGTGGCGCCTCACCGGCGGGCGCGTGCACGCCACCGACGTCACCAATGCCTCGCGCACGCTGCTCTATGACATCCACGCGCAGGCCTGGGACGAGGAGCTGCTGCGCCTGCTGCGTGTGCCGCGCGCGCTCCTGCCGCAGGTGCGCGACAGCAGCGAGGTGTACGGTACGACGGAGCCGTCGCTCTTCGGGCACGCGCTGCCGATCGCCGGCATCGCCGGGGACCAGCAGGCGGCGCTCGTCGGCCAGGCGTGCTTCGGCCCGGGGATGGCCAAGTCCACCTACGGCACCGGCTGCTTCCTGCTGCTCAATACCGGGGACGTCGCCGTCGCGTCCGAGAACCGCATGCTCACCACGGCGGCCTACCGCATCGGCGGCCGCATGACCTACGCCATGGAGGGCTCCATCTTCGTTGCCGGGGCGGCGATCAAGTGGCTGCGTGACGGGCTGAAGATCATCCGCAGCGCCGGGGAGACCGCCGCGGCGGCGGCGAGCGTCGGGGAGAGCCATGGGGTGTACCTGGTGCCGGCCTTCGTGGGCCTCGGCGCGCCCCACTGGGATCCCAACGCGCGCGGCCTGATCTGCGGACTCACCTTCGACACCACGGCGGCGCACCTGGTGCGGGCCGCCCTCGAATCCATCGCCTACCAGACGCTCGATCTGACGCAGGCGATGCAGCGCGACGGCGCCAATCCCACGCAGGCCATCCGCGTCGACGGCGGCATGGCCGCGAATGACTGGTTCTGCCAGTTCCTGGCCGACATCCTCGAGACGCGGGTCGAGCGGCCGGCGGAACTGGAAACCACCGCCCTCGGGGCGGCATTCCTGGCCGGTCTTGCGACCGGAGTGTGGCCTGACCTGGCCGCCATCACGCGCACCTGGGCCATGCAGGCGGTGTTCGAGCCGCGCATGAGCGGCGCGCGCCGCACGGAACTGGTGGCCGGCTGGCAGCGGGCACTGAACCGCGCCCTGACCCCGCCGCCGGCCAATTGAGGGGCGCGCCGGGGCCGCCGGACATATCGTGGCTTGTCTGTGACGGGCGACATGGGCCTTTGCGGCCGCCTTTCAGTATGATCCGTGGCTGCCTGATCCGAGCTGCGACGGCCCTACGTGCGACGCTACTTCCTGCCCCTTCCTGCCCCTTCCGCCTCGCGGCGCCAGTTCCTGCGTCGCGCGGGTGCGCTCGCGGTTACCCTGCTGCCGGCCACGAGCCTGTGGGCCCGGTCCGGGGCGGCGCGCTCGCTGTCCTTCGTGCACACGCACACCGGCGAGCAGCTCTCGAGCGTCTATTTCCAGAATGGCGAGTACGTGCCCGGTGAGTTGTCGCGCATCAATCGGGTGCTGCGTGATTTTCGCACCGGCGACGTGCACCCCATCGACCCGGGCGTACTCGATATCCTCGCCGAGGTGCGCGCCCTGGCCGACCGCGATGAACCGTTCGAGGTGATCTGCGGTTACCGCTCTCCCCAGACCAACGCGATGCTGCGCGGCCGCTCGCACGGAGTGGCCGAGCACAGCATGCACCTGGAGGGGCGCGCCATCGACGTGCGGCTGCCGGGCGTTGCCACGGCGCACCTGCGCGACCTCGCCCTCGGCATGAGCCGCGGCGGCGTGGGCTACTACGCCTCCTCCGACTTCGTGCACCTCGACAACGGGCGCGTGCGCCGCTGGTAATTTTCCGGGCCGGCCGCTTTAGCGCGCCGGCGCAAGTCCCAGCTGCCGCTCGAGCTTTTTATCGTAGCCGTACAGATCCTCGAAGAACAGCACCGGCCCGCCCTCGGTGGCAAGCGCCGTCGCGTAGAGGATCAGCACGTTGATCGGCTGCGTCAGGTTGATGCGCTGCGAGGTCGCCGTGCCATTCATCGCCGCCTGAATCTTCTCGCCCGTCCAGTCCCCCGGCGCGTCCCTGAGGACCAGCGTCGCCAGACTCAGCGGATCGGCCACGCGGATGCAGCCGTGACTGAAGGCGCGCACCGATTCCTTGAACAGCTGATGGGCCGGCGTCGAGTGCAGGTAGACGTTGTAACTGTTGGGGAACATGAACTTCACGAGCCCGAGCGCGTTGTCCTCCCCGGGCGCCTGGCGCAGCCGCAGCTTCCCCGCCGCCAGCCGCTCGAGGTTCTGCGGCGTGGGCGGCACGACGGGTGAGTTGTCGCCCTGCCCGTCCACCAGTTCCAGGTGCTGGCGCGCGAGGTAGCTCGGGTTGGCGTGGATCTTCGGCAGCATCTCCTTCCTGGTGATGCTGTAGGGCACGTCCCAGTACGGGCGCAGCACGACATAGCGCATGTCGCCCTGGAACACCGGCGTCTGCGTGTTCGCAAAGGTGCGCCCGACGATCACGTGCATCTGCAGGATGTCCGCCACCCGGTCCTCGGTGGTGCGGAACGCGAACAGCTGAAACTGCGGGATGTTGACGATGATCGGCGGCGTCTTGAACGGGGCGAGCCAGCGCCAGCGCTCGAGTGTGAGACTGATCTGCCGGATCCGCTGGGCGAGCGGGACGTTGAGCGCGGCGAGCGTGCCCTTGCCGAGCACGCCGTCGGCGCTGAGTCCGTGGCGCGCCTGGAAGCTGCGCACGCCCGCGCTCAGGTCCGCATCGAAGACCTCACCGGCGCCGGCGCGCCCCCCCGGCGGCAGATCCCCGAACAACCCCAGACGCCCGCGCAGCGCCGCGGCGCCCGCATAGGCCTCGCCGGGCTTGACGGAGCTGCGGATCGGCGGCAGTGGCGCCAGCTCGTGCGCATGCTGCTGCGCGATCTTGCGGTACAGGCCGAGCGCATCCTTCAGCAGCTTGTAGTGATAGAAACCCGGCTCGACTGCGGTGACGGCACCGTCGACGTCGCTGGCCTGCGCGATGCTGCGCAGCGCCTGTGCCAGATCATAGGGCTCCGGCGGCTGCTGCAGCCTGAAGCCGGCGGCCTCGGGCGAGACGCGTCCGAAATGAAGGTCGGCGATGAAATGCAGGGTCGCGGCCGAGAGGCGCGCGTCGAAGCGTCCGAGCGCCTGCGCGCGCGCCGCGCCGCCCGCCGGCACGGCATCGAGTTCATCGCGTCAGGGCGGCACCCAGATACTCCTTGTCCCTGAGCCCGAAGCCCTCCGCATCCGCAAGCTCCCCGAGCAGCGCCCGTGCCGCGGCGGTCGGCTCTCCCTGGTGGCTCCACAGCGGCGCATCTTCCGCGCTCGCGTACACCTGCTGCAGCGCGTCCGCGGCGCCATGCGTGATCGCGGATTGCGACAGGAGCTTTTGCGCCTCCGGCAGCGACTGCGCGATGGCCGAAGACACGCTGTCCGGGCCGGCGGCGGCCATGGCCGGTCCCTGCAGCAGGGCCGGGGCGAGTGCGAGCAGCGCCACGGCGGCGCGTGAGCACAGGATACGAAGCCTCGGGGCAGGAAGTCTTCCGGTCACGACGCTACTCGGGAAGGCACGGGGGGCGGATTATCCATGAAACGTGCGAGGGCGCAGCGGCCGTTGCCGGCCGCGCTGGCTCCCTCAGGGCAGATCGGCCAGCGTCGCTTCAATCCACCCGAGCAGGTGCTCGCTGTAAGTGCGCTCGAGGACGAGCTGCACGCGCCCCGCCTCGAGTGCGATCGCCAGTACCGCCACGTCGGCCATGCGGCTGCGGCGCGCCTCCCCCTGTGCCGGGAGCGAGGCGGTGCTGCCCAGGCGCGCGAGCAGTTCCGCGACGCGTGAACCGCTGAGCGCCACGACGTCGAGCGCCCCGGTGAGCTCGACCAGGCAGCCGTCGGCGTGCTCCCCGAGGCGCGCGTGCAGCTGCGCCAGCCGCTCGGGTGTGGTGGCGAGGCACAGCGTCTCACTCGGGCTGCGCCAGGCGAGCGTCAGGTCCTGCACCCCGAGGGCGTGCCCGCACTCGGGCAGGCAGACCCCCGCAGCGCCCAGGGCCGCGGCAAATTCCCCGGCGCGCGTGAGGTAACGCAGCGCCGCTGAGGGCACCGCGCGCGCACGCTCCACGCGCAGCCCGTCGATCTCGAGCGCGCCGGTGGACTCAGCCATGCAGGCGCTCACCGCGCGGATCGAAGAAGGGCGTCGCCACCACGCGCGCCGCGCAGCGTTGCCCGAGGTGATGCACGGTCACGAGTTCCCCGAGCCGCTCGCGGCCGCCGGCGAGCATTGCGAGCGCGATCGGGTGGTTGAGCGCGGGGCTGAAGTAGCTGGAGGTGACGTGGCCTTCGGTCAGGGTCGGGGGCGGCTGCGGCGCGATCTGTGCGCCGACCGGGAGCACCGCGCGATCATCCACGGGCACGAGCCCGATCAGCTGCAGGCGCTGCGGGTCGCGCGCGGCCGGCCGCAGCAGCGAGCGGCGACCGACGAACGCGGCACTCTTGCGCGACAGGTCGCGCGCAAAGCCTACATCCATCGGCAGGGTCGTGCCGTCGGTATCGGTACCGATGTGCAGGTAACCCTTCTCCACGCGCAGCACCTGCAGGGCCTCGATCCCATAGAGCGAGGCCTCCACCTGCGCCGCGCACTGCCACAGCCGCTCGAGCAGCCACGTCGCCCGCTCGGCCGGCAGGTTCACCTCGTAGCCGAGCTCGCCGCTGAAGCTGGCGCGCAGCACGCGCAGCGGCACGCCCGCGAGCGTGCTGGCGCGCAGGCTCATGTGCTTGAACTGCCCCGGCGCGAGCGCGGCCTCGAAGCCTGCGGCCTCGAGCCAGCGCCAGGCGCGCGGGCCGGCGACGGTGATGTTCGCCCAGCGTGAGGTCACCGGCGTCACCAGCACCTTGAAGTCGACGAACTCGCACTGCAGCCACTCCTCGAAGGCCGCGGCCGTGCGCTCGATGCCGGCGGTGGTGGTGTTGACCCAGTAACGCTGCGCGCCGAGGCGGGCCACGATGCCATCGTCCACCACCGTACCGTTCTCGTTCAGCAGCAGTCCGTAGCGCGCCTGGCCCGGGGCGAGGTTCGCCATCACCCCGACGTACATCAGGTCGAGGAAGCGCGCGGCGTCGGGACCGAAGATCTCGAGCTTGCCGAGCGGCGAGCCGTCGAAGAGCCCGACGCGCTCGCGCACGGCGCGCGCCTCGCGCTGTGCGGCGGCCTCGAGGCTCTCCCCGGCATGCGGGTAGGCCGCCGGGCGACTCCAGTCGCCGAAGGTTTCAAAGAGCGCACCGTGCGCCTCATGCCAGGCGTGCGCCGGCAGGCGCTTCAGCGGCCGATAGAGCACCCCGACGCGCCGACCGGCGATGGCGCCCAGGCTCACCGGCGTGAAGGGCGGGCGAAAGCGCGTCGTGCCGACCGCCTCGGGCGCCTGCGCGGTATAGGCGCCCATGAGCAGCAGCGCGTTGATGTTGCTCGTCTTGCCCTGGTCGGTTCCCATGCCGGTCGTCGTGTAGCGCTTCAGGTGCTCGACCGAGCGATAGTTCTCGCGCGCCGCGAGCGCAACATCGCTCGTGCAGACATCGTTCTGCAGGTCGACGAACTGCTTGCCGCGCGCGCCGGGCACCGCCGCGGTGGCCGCCACCGACTGCCGCTGCACCCAGCGGTGCGCCAGGCGGCGCCGCACCGCGGGCGGCGGCCGTGCCGGCCTGCGCGGCGTGCTCGAGCAGTGCGCTGCGCTCGAAGGTGCCCGCGCAGGCGCCCACGCTCCACAGCCCGGAAGCTGCGCCATCGGGCACGAACATGGCGCTCTCTTGCAGCCAGCGCAGCTTCCCGCCCGCCTGGGAATGCAGATGCACGGCGGGCGCAAGGCCGCCGGCGGTGAGGATGAGGTCACAGTCGAAGTGCTGCGCCGCTGCACCCGGCTGCGACACCGTGCAGCCGTGCACGCCGCGAGCGCCGTGGACGGCCGTGATGCGCGCCTCCGGGAGCTGGCGCGTGCAGGTGACGCCGGCATCGGCGGCAGCGCGGCCGTCGACGATGGCGGCAATCTCGAGTCCAAAGGCACTCAGGCTCCGTGCCAGCGCATAGGCGCGGTCGCTCGCGGCGGCAATCACCGCGCGCCGCCCGCAGGCTACCGCGTAGGCGCCGGCATAGCGGTGCGCCGCGCTCGCCAGCATCACGCCCGGGCGGTCGTTGTCCGGAAAGATGAGCGGGCGCTCGAAGGCGCCCGTGGCCGCGATCACGGTGCGGGCACGGATCTTCCACAGCCGCTCGCGCAGCACGCCCGGGGCAAGTTCCGCGGCCCCCTCGCGCGCCACGCTCTCGCAGGCGCACACGAGGTTGTGATCGTAGATGCCGAAGGCGACCGTGCGTGGCAGAACCTGCACGCCGAGCTGCACCAGCTGCGCCTCAAGGGCTGCGACCTCCGGATCCTGCTGCCAGCCGAGCGCCCCGCCGAGCCGCGCGCCACTTGTCACCAGCAGCGTCCTCGCCCCCGCGCCCGCGGCGGCCGCGGCGGCCGCCAGCCCGGCCAGCCCGCCGCCGACGACCAGCACGTCAGCGGCAGCACTGATTTCCTCGTAACGGTCGGCGTCGCGCTCGCGCGGTGCGCGCCCGAGGCCGGCCATGCGACGGATCGCCGGTTCAAACACCCGCCAGCTGGGCCACATGAAGGTCTTGTAGTAAAAGCCCGCCGGCAGGAGCGCGCCGAGCATCCCGGTGAGCGCACCGAGGTCAAACCCCACGCTCGGCCAGCAGTTGACGCTGCGCGCGCGCAGCCCCGCGACCAGCGGCAGCTGCGTCACGCGCACATTGGGCGTGCGCCGGGGCCCCTCGCCCACGTCCACCAGCGCGCTGGGTTCCTCGGCCCCGCAGGACCAGATCCCGCGCGGCCGGTGCAGCTTGAAGCTGCGGCCGACCAGGCGCACCCCGTTGGCCAGCAGCGCCGAGGCGAGCGTGTCGCCGGCCAAGCCCGTGAGCGGTACGTCGTTGAAGGTGAAGCCAAGCGGCTGCGAGCGCTCGATGCAGGTGCCGGCGGGCGCCGCCAGCCGATAGGGACCGGGCTGCGCGCTCATGGCAGTGGCGGCGGCGGCTCGCTCATCGCATACACGGCGAGCACCGCGTGCGTCACGGTATGGCGCGCGAGGTTGAACCACTGGCCGCAGCCAAAGGCGTGCCGCCAACGCTCGCGGTGCACGCCCTTGGGGTTCTCGCGAAAGAAGAGGTAGTCGCCCCAGACCGTGTCGGAAGCGCTCACCTGCGGGCGGGCGATGTGGCTCGTGCCGGCGCAGACGAACTCGCTCTCATCGCGCATACCGCACCAGGGACACTGCAGCTGCATCATCGGTGCATCCCTCAGTGCGCGATGCCGGCCGCCGCGGCCTCATCGATCAGCCGCCCGCTCACGAAGCGCTCGAGCTGAAAGGGTTCGGCCAGCTCGTGGCTGCGGCCGGTCGCCAGCGCGTGCGCGAGCGTCCAGCCGCCGACGGGGATGCCCTTGAAGCCGCCGGTGCCCCAGCCGCAGTTGATGTACAGCCCCGGCACCGGGGTCGGGCCGATGATGGGACTGGAATCGTGCACCACGTCGACGATGCCGGCCCACTGGCGCAGCAGCCGCAGGCGGCTGAAGGCCGGCAGGATCGCCAGGGTTGCGGCGACGATGCTCTGCGTGACGGCGAAGCTGCCGCGCTGCGCGTACGAGGGAAACAGGTCAAGGCCCGCCCCGAGCACCATCTCGCCCTTGTCCGACTGGCTGACGTACGCGCCCGTGCCGGGGGAGAGCAGCACGATGTCGAGCGCCGGCTTCACCGGCTCGGTCACCATCGCCTGCAGCGCGTAGCTCGTGACCGGGAGCGTGAAGCCGGCGAGCCTGGCGAGGACCGAGCTGTGGCCCGCGGCGGCGATGCCGATGCGCTCGCAGGCGATGCGGCCGCGGCTGGTGTCGACACCGGCGATGTGCCCGGCGGCGTTCTTCACGAAGCCCGTCACCTCGCAGTTCTGGATGATGTCCACGCCGAGCGCATCCGCGGCGCGCGCGTAGCCCCAGGCCACCGCGTCGTGCCGCGCGGTGCCGGCGCGCCGCTGCAGGAACCCGCCGAGGATCGGGAAGCGCGCCTGCGGGGACATCTCCAGCAGCGGGGCCTGCGCGGCCACTTGCGCGCGGCTGAGGATGTCCACATCGATGCCGTTCATGCGCATGGCGTTGGCCCAGCGCGTGATCGCCTCCAGGTCATGGCGGCTGTGCGCCAGGACCACAAGTCCGCGCTGGCTGAGCATGATGTTGAAGTTCAGCTCGCGCGCCAGCCCCTCGTAGAGGCGCAGCGAGAAATCGTAGAGGCGCGCGCTTTGCGGGAAGAGGTAGTTGGAGCGCACGATCGTCGTGTTGCGCCCGGTGTTGCCGCCGCCGAGCCAGCCACGCTCGAGGACCGCCACGTTGCGGATCCCGTGGTTCTTCGCCAGGTAGTACGCGGTCGCGAGTCCGTGGCCGCCGCCGCCCACGACGAGCGCATCGTAGGCGCGCCGCGGCTCGGGCGAGCGCCACACCGGAGTCCAGCTGCGCTGCCCCGTGAGCGCCCCGCGCAGCAGGGCTAGGGCTGAGTACCGCACGCCGGTCGCGCTTCAGAGCTTCGTTCGGTAGTCGGTCTGGATCTTCCTGATGCGCTCGGTGGCTGCCGAAGAACGCGTGCCGCGACATGTCCACCGTGTAGCGGCTCGCCGGCGGCTTGCGCCCCAGGCTCTCCGCCAGCGCGCGGATATGATGGGGACCTGCCCCGCAGCACACGCCCAGGTAATGGATGCCGAGCGCGTACGCCTCGCGGCCAAAATCGAAGATCTCCTGGCGCGTGCACACGAACGGATCGAGCCCCACCGGGAAGGCGCGCGCCCCGTTGCAGCACGGATCGGTGAGCGACATGAACGAGGGCTCAGCCGGCGTCGTGCGGTAGGGGACCGGCAGCGCCGCCACGTGACATTTCACCGCCGCGCGGATCTCGCGCATCATCGGCATGATCGTCGCAGGTCCGCGGTGGCAGTTCAGCCCCACGACGTCCGCGCCGGCCTGCTCGAGCCGCCGGCAGGCCTCGGCGGGGGTCAGGCCCTCGCGCGTGACGTCCTCGCGGTGCATCGCCATCGTGATCACCGCGGGCACTTTCGAGTGCTTGCGGATGGCCTCGAGCGCCAGCAGCGCCTCGGCGACCCACGAGAACGTCTCCGCGACGAAAAAATCGACCCCCGCTTCCTCGGCCCAGCCCACCTGCTCGGCGAAGATGCGCTCGACTTCCTTGTGGGAGGCCCTGTCTGCCGGATCGTAGATATTGGTGTTGCACAGATCGCCGGCGAACAGTGTGCCGGTCTTGCGGGCGACCGAGCGGGCGATGCCGAGCGCTGCGCGGTTCATGGGCACCAGGTCCTTCTCCCGGCCGATGACGCGCAGCTTCTCGCGGTGCACGTAGTAGGTCAGCGCCTCGGTGACATCGGAGCCGGCGTGCACGAAGTCCATGTGCAGCTGTTCAACCACCTCCGGGTGCTCGAAGAGCACCTCGGGCACGAAGGCACCCGCCTGCAGGTAGCCGCGCCGCTCGAGCTCGAACAGGTAGCCTTCCGCGCAGATCACCGCCCCCTTGGCCAGGCGCGCGAGCAGGTCGCGTTCGGCGCCCTTCGCCTTCGCCGGCCGCCCCTCGCGCACCGCAATCCGCGGCGCGGGTCGCCCGGTGGCCTTGGGTTTCGGCCTGGACTTCGACCTGGATCGGGCCTTGGCTTTCGTCCTGCTCGCCATGCGGGTCTCTCCGGCTGAAAATGTGCACCCCTCTTCGGGCGCGCATTATTCTAATCGGGGTGCCGCGGGCCCCGATGCCTCTTTTAGATGGGGCTATTCAATTTCTCGGCTGCGCCTTGAACGCCAAACCATGGAAAGCTGATGCCATGAGCACCACTGTGATCCCCAAGGACCGTGCGGGCTGGGAACAGCTCGCCGCGAATCTGCGGCCCGAGGGGCGCGCGGTGATCGACGGGCGCGCGCAGCCGGCGCAGGACGGGCGCACCTTCGATGACATCAGTCCGATCGACGGCTCGGTCATCTGTCAGGTGGCCCGCGGCGCGGCGGACGACGTCAACCGCGCGGTGGCGGCCGCCCGCCGCACGTTCGCGGAGGGCGCGTGGCGGCGCACCGAACCGCGGGAACGCAAGCGCGTACTGCGGCGCTTCGCCGAGGCGATCCGCGCCGACACCGCGAACCTTGCGCTCCTGGAGACGCGGGATGTGGGCAAGCCGATCAGCAATTCCGTGGCGGTGGACGTCGCCAATTGCGCCGACTGCATCGAGTACTACGCCGAGTTCGCCGACAAGCTCTACGATGAGGTCGCGCCCACCGGTCCCAACGATCTCGCGCTCATCCGCCGCGAACCCCTCGGGGTCGTCGGCGCGATCGTGCCGTGGAACTATCCGCTGATCATCAGCTGCTGGAAGGTGGGCCCGGCGCTGCTGACCGGCAACAGCGTGGTGCTCAAGCCCGCCGAGCAGTCCCCGCTCTCGGGCATCCGCCTGGGGGAACTGGCGCTCGAGGCCGGCGTGCCGCCGGGCGTCTTCAACGTCGTGCCCGGATTCGGCGAGGAAGCCGGCAAGGCGCTCGCGCTGCACCCGGAGGTGGATCTGGTGACCTTCACCGGCTCGACCGAGGTCGGGCGCCTGATGCTGCGCTACGCCGGTGAATCGAACCTGAAGCGCGTGGCGCTCGAATGCGGCGGCAAGACCCCGCAGGTGGTGTTCGCCGACGCGGACCTCGCAAGCGCCGCGGTCGATATCGCCTGGGGCATCTACTACAACAGCGGCGAGACCTGCCACGCCGGCTCACGCCTGGTGGTGCACGAGAGCGTCAAGGACGCGCTGCTGGAGGCGCTGCGGCGCGTCACGGCCACCATCACGCTTGGTCACCCGCTGGAGGCGAGCACGCAGATGGGCGCGCTGATCGATGAGAAGCACATGCGGCGCGTGCTCGGCTACATCGAAGGCGGTGTTGCGGCCGGCGCGCGCCTCGCACTCGGCGGGCACCGCGCGCTCGAGCACACCGGGGGGTTCTACGTCGAGGCGACGGTGCTCGATGCCGTGCACCCGCAGATGCGGGTGGCGCAGGAGGAGATCTTCGGACCGGTGCTCTCGGTCATGACCTTCGCCGATGAGGCCGAGGCCGTGCGCCTCGCCAACGATACGCCCTACGGACTCGCCGCCGCCGTGTGGACCGCCGACATCAACCGCGCGCACCGCCTGGCGCAGGCGCTGCGCGGCGGCACGGTGTGGGTGAACGCCTTCGATCGCTCGACCATGTCCACGCCCTTTGGCGGCTTCAAGCTCTCCGGGGCCGGTCGCGACCGTTCCCCGCACGCGATCGACAAGTACTGTGACCTCAAGACCGTCTGGACCGCGTACCGCTGAGCCGTGCGGGTGCGCCGGCTCGCTACAGCGGCGTGCCGGAGGTCTCCAGGTGCAGCGCGCGCCCGTGGTACGGGTGGCGCGCGATGAACGGCTCGTTGAGCTCGATGCCGAGCCCGGGCTCGGTCGGCGGGATGACGTAGCCGGCTTCCCAGCGGATGGGCTTGAGCAGCAGATCCGCGTGGATTCCCTGCCAGCGCTCGATCCCCTCGAGGATGAGGAAATTGGGGCTGCAGGTGGCGAGCTGGATGTTGGCCGCGCCCACCACCGGGCCGCAGTACAGGTGCGGGGCGAGCTGCACGTGCTGCACCTCGGCGAGCGCAGCGATCTTCTTGGCCTCGAGGATCCCGCCGCAGCGGCCGAGATTCATCTGCAGGATCGCGGCGGCCTGGGCGCGCAGCACGCGCGCAAAATCGTACTTGGTCGTCAGGCGCTCGCCGGCCGCGATCGGGATGCGGGTGGCGCGCGCGACCAGTGCCATCTCCTCGGGCGCATCCGGCGGGACCGGCTCCTCGAACCACAGCGGCTCGTAGGGCTCGAGGCGGCGCGCGAGGCGGATCGCACCCGCGGCGCTCATCTGCCCGTGGGTGCCGAACAGCAGGTCCGCGCGGTCGCCCACCGCGGCACGCAGTTCGCGCATGAAGCGCTCGCACAGCTCCAGCTGCGCCAGCGACAGCTGGCGCCCGTCGAAGGCGGTGTAGGGACCGGCCGGATCGAACTTGATCGCGGTGAAGCCCTGCGCGACGTACTCGGCGGCCCGTTCCGCGGAGAGCTGCGGGTCCTGGTAGACGTTCACCTTGTCCCCGGGGCGGGCATAGATGTAGGTGTAGGAGCGCAGGCGCTCGTGCACGCGGCCGCCGAGGAGCTTGTAGACCGGCACCCCGGCCTCCTTGCCGATGATGTCCCAGCAGGCCATCTCGAGCGCGCTCAGGACCCCCATGAGCGCCAGGTCCGGATGCCCCGAGTAACCGGCCGTGTAGACACGCCGCCAGATCTTCTCGAGGTCGTGCGGGTCCTCGCCCTCCAGGTAGCGGGCGAACACGTCCGTCAGCATCTGCGCGACCACGTCCGGGTGGAACGGAACGCAGTATGCTTCGCCCACCCCGTGCACGTTGCCGTCGGTCGTCAGCTTCACGAACACGAAATAGCGGCCGCCGTAACCGGGCGGCGGGTTGCCGACCACGAAGGTCCTGATGTCCGTCAGTTTCATGTTGGGATGCTTATCACACAATGACCGAGTATGACTACATCGTCGTGGGCGCCGGCGCCGCCGGGTGCGTGCTCGCGAACCGCCTGAGCGCCAGCGGTGCCCATCGGGTGCTCGTGCTCGAGGCCGGCGGCTCGGACCGCTCGCCGTGGATCCAGGTGCCGATCGGCTACGGGCGCACTTTCAACGATCCGCGTTTCAACTGGATGTACGAGGCGCAGCCGGATCCGGCGCTGAACAACCGCAGCCAGTTCTGTCCGCGCGGCAAGGTGCTCGGCGGCTCAAGCTCGATCAACGCGATGGTGTACGTGCGGGGCCAGGCCGGGGACTTCGATGACTGGGCGGCCGCGGGCGCCACCGGCTGGTCCTGGGCCGAGGTGCTGCCGTACTTCATCAAGTTCGAGGATCACGCCTGGGGCGCCTCCGAGTTCCACGGCGCCGGCGGACCGGTGCACGTGAGCGATGTAGCCGCGAGCGTGCACCCGCTGTGCCACGTGTTCCTGCGCGCCTGCACCGAGATCGGCATTCCCACGACGCGCGATTTCAACGGCGCCGAGCGCGAGGGCGCGGGCCTGTGGCAGGTGACCATCAGGGACGGCGTGCGCGTGTCGATGTCGAACGCTTACCTGAAGCCGGCACGCAGTCGGGCCAACCTCGAGGTGCAGCAGCACGCACTCGCCACGCGCGTGAGCTTCGCCGGCACGCGCGCGACCGGCGTCGAATACCTGCAGGACGGCGTGCGTCACGTGGCGCACGCGCGTCGCGAGGTGCTCGTGTCGGGCGGCTCGATCAACTCCCCGCAGCTGCTCGAGCTCTCCGGGGTCGGGGATGCACGGCGGCTCGGTGAGTTCGGGATTCCCGTCATCGCCGAGGCGCCCGCGGTCGGCGAGGGGCTGCAGGATCACCTGGGCGTCTCCTACTTCTACCGCTCGCGCGTGCCCACGCTCAACGATGAGCTCGCGCCCTGGTACGGCAAGGCGCGCGCGGCGCTGCGCTATGCGCTCAGCCGCAGCGGCCCGCTCGCGATGAGCGTGAACCAGGCGGGCGCCTTCCTGCGCAGCCGCCCGGGCCTGGCGCGGCCGAACCTGCACATCTACTTCAATCCGGCGAGCTACACCACGACCACCCAGGGCTCGCGCCGGCGGCTGCTCAATCCGGACCCCTACCCGGGCTTCCTCATGTCGTTCAACACCTGTCGCCCGAGCAGCCGCGGCTCGGTGCACATCCGCTCGCCGGATCCCGCGGCGAGCCCGGCGATCGTCATGAACTCGCTCGCCACCGCCGCGGACGTGCAGGACGTGTTCGACGGCGCGCGCGTGCTGCGCAAGATCGCCGGCGCGCCGCCGCTGGCGGCGGTGACGGCGTCCGAGCGCGAACCGGGCGAGAAGGTGCGCGCGGATGCGGACGTGCTCGAGGACTTCCGCAAGCGCGCCGGCAGCGTCTTCCACGCGAGCTGCACCTGCGCGATGGGCACCGATCCGCGCACCTCGGTGCTCGATGCGCGTCTGCGCGTGCGCGGCGTCACCGGGCTACGCGTGGTGGATGCGTCGGCATTTCCGAACGTCACCTCGGGCAATACCCACGCACCCACCATAATGCTGGCCGAGAAGGCCGCCGAGCTCATTCTGCAAGACAGCCGCTCCCCGCAGGCGTAACCTGCCCGCAATCCTGGGCGAAGGCGGGTTTAAATGAGCGAAGTGCAATCGAGCGTCGCCGCGGAGACCTCCGCACTGGGCCTCGCGGCTCCGCAGTCGGCGTCCTTCGCCGAGCGCTGGTACGTGCTCATCATGATGTGCCTGGTGTACACGCTCAGCATCGCGGACCGCTACGTAGTGTCGACGGTGCTGGATCCGATCCGCCGCGAGCTGCACCTCACCGACTCCGGCATTGCCTTCCTGACCGCCTGGCCGCTGGCGATCTTCTACGTCACGCTCGGCTTCCCGCTGTCGTATCTCATTGACCGCAGGAGTCGCCGCAAGATCATCGCGGTGTGCCTCGTGCTGTGGTCGTGCATGACGACGCTGTGCGGTCTTGCGCACTCCATCGGGCAGTTCTTCCTCGCGCGCGTGGGCGTGGGGGTCGGCGAGGCCGGCGGCACCCCGGGCGCAAGTTCGCTGCTCTCGGACTATTTTCCCGCGAGCCGCCGCGCCATGGCGCTCACCGTGTTCTCCCTCGGCGCCCCGATCGGCGCCTGGCTCGGTTACAACGTGGCCGGCACGATCGCCGATCACTATGGCTGGCGCTCGGTGTTCTTTGCGCTCGGGCTCCCTGGCGTACTGGCCGGCCTTGCGGTGTGGCTCACGGTGCGCGAGCCGCGCCGCGGCTGCCTCGACAGCGACGATGACACGGCCACCCCCTCGTTCATGACCACCATGCGGTTCCTGTGGGAGCAGCGCTCCGCCGTGCACCTGATGATCGGCAGCGCCCTGTGCGCGCTCTGGGGCTGGGGCCTCATGTACTGGACTCCGGTGTTCCTGCAGCGCACCTATCACATGAGCCTGGGCGAGGCGGGAGACGTGACCGGGAACGTGCACCTTTGGGGCGGCGCACTGGCGACGGTGGCCACCGGCTGGCTGATGGGACGCCCGGCGATGGCCGACTCGCGGCGCGTCGTGTGGCTCATGGGCGCGGGCACCGCCGTGGCCACCCTCGCCTCGGGGGTCATCTTCTACACGCACAACCTGGCACTCGCCAAGGCGATGTTCTGGATCTACATCCCGGCCATCTACTTCTACATCGGCCCGTGCTTCGGGTTGCTCAACAACCTCGCCCAGTGCCGCATGCGGGCCATGTTCTGTGCCACCACGCTGTTTCTCGCCAACGTGGGCAACCTCGTGATCGCGCCGCCGCTCATCGGCGGCCTCAGTGACTGGTTCGCCCCCGATCACGTCTCGAACGCCGCCTCCCTGCGGCTTGCGATGCTGTGCCTCGTGCCGACCGGGCTGTGGGCCACCGTGCACTACTTCATCTCCGCCCGCGACATACGCAAGGATCAGTTGCGGGCGCGCTCCTTCCCGTTCTGAGCGCACTCGCAGGCGCGAGGCGCGCGAGCGCCCGGAGGGCGGTGTGCTTGGGCTACCATGCCGCCGGTGCATGAGCGATCCTGATTCCCCATCGCCGCGACGCGCCCGCTCGGGCACCCGCGAGGCGCGCAAGGCGCGGCGCGCGCAGCAGCCGCCCGCGCCCGCCTTCATCACCCGCCGCCTGCCCCCGTATGAGCTCCTGGGAGAGGAAGGGCTGCGCGCGATCGAGGAGCACGCCGATCTGCTGCTGCAGGAGATCGGCATGGAGATCCGCGGCGACCCGGCCGCACTGGCCCTGTGGCAGCGCGCGGGCGCAGCCATCGCCGAGGGCTGCCGCGTCCATGTCCCGCGCGGCCTCGCGCGCGAACTCGTGCGCCGCTCCGCGCCGCGGCAGTTCACCCAGCACGCCCGCAATCCCGCGCGCAGCGTCGAGATCGGCGGTGCCCACACGGTGTTTGCCCCCGCCTACGGTCCGCCGTTCGTGACGGATATCGAGCGCGGGCGTCGCTACGGGACGCTCGCGGACTTCGAGAACTTCGTGAAGCTCACCTACCTTGCGCCCTGGCTGCATCACTCCGGTGGCACCGTGTGCGAGCCGGTGGACGTGCCGGTCAACAAGCGCCACTTCGACATGGTGTACGCGCATATCCGCTATTCCGACAAACCCTTCATGGGCTCGGTGACCACGGCGGCGCGCGCGGCCGACTCGATCGAACTGTGCCGGGTACTGTTCGGCCCGCAGTTCGTCGCCGATCACTGCGTGATCCTCGGCAACGTGAACGTCAACTCACCGCTGGTGCTCGACGGGGAGGCAAGCCGCGTGATCCGCACCTACGCGGCGGCGAACCAGGCCGCCGTGTGCGTGCCGTTCATTCTCGGCGGGGCCATGGGACCGGTGACGACCGCCGGCGCACTCGCCCAGTGCTTCGCCGAGGCGCTGTTTTGCGTGGCGCTGACGCAGCTGGAGCGGCCGGGCGCCCCGGCGATCCTCGGCAACTTCCTGTCCTCGATGTCGCTGCGCAGCGGGGCACCGACCTTCGGCACGCCCGAGCCCGCCCTCGCCTATCTGGCGATCGGGCAGCTGGCGCGACGCCTGGGTGTGCCGCTGCGCTGTGGCGGAAACCTGTGCGCCTCCAAGGTGGCCGATGCCCAGGCGGCCTCCGAGAGCGCCAACTCCCTGTGGCCGGCGTTCCTCGCCGGAGCCAATTTCATGCTGCACGCGGCCGGGTGGCTCGAGTCCGGGCTCGCCATGTCGTACGAGAAATTTGTCATGGACGTCGACCAGCTGGGGGCGTTTCACACGCTGGCCAACGGCCTGGCACTCGATGAGAACGCGTTCGCGCTCGGCGCCTTCCGGGAAATCGGACCCGGCCGCCATTATCTGGGCGCCCAGCACACGCTGCAGAACTACGAGCGCGCGTACTACGACTTCGAGCTCGCCGACAACAGCTCCTACGAGCAATGGACGCAGGAGGGCAGCCGCGATCAGCTGGTGCGTGCCCATGCGCGCTGGCGCGCGCAGCTCGCGGCCTACGAGCCGCCCGCGCTCGATGCCTCGCACGATGAGGCGCTGCGCGACTACATCGCGCGGCGCAAGAGCACCATGCCGGACGAGTTCGCCTGAAACCTAGGGCGCCGGCTCGGTCTGGGGCACGAGCACCAGGAAGTCGGCCGACAGCTGCGTGCCCCCGACCGTCAGCTGGTGCGGGATGCAGGTCGAGTTGTAGGCGATGTTGCGCGTGGCGAACAGCGGCAGGATGCTGGTCTTCACCTGCTCGCTGAGCTCGCAGTCGCCGGCGGCCTTCAGCGGCTCGTCGCGGGGCGCCACCACGACACGCTGCCAGTGTGCGGCCACCGGGGTCTGACCGGGCGCGGGTCCCTTCTCGCCCACCGGTTCGAGCACGTTCACCGTCCCCTGGACCCCCGGGAACGGCACGGGCCGCCCAGTGCCGTCGCAGCCGACCGGGATCAGCTTCAGGTCCGCACGGGCGCCGAGCAGCAGCAGAATCTTGCGCATCTGGTCCGCCAGGCCGTCGCAGGAGTACTTCGCGGTAAAGCCCATGAAGGTGAAGTGCACCGGCTTCGGCGTCCACACTGCCTGCACTGTCGCATCATCGGCTATGGCCTGGGCACTCATGCCCAGACATGCCGTCGCCACGAACGCGGCGAGCGCGGGTCGTCCCCGGAAAGACAATCGAAGATCCATGACGGCTACTCCCGCGCCTGAGCGAGCGCTGCTGTTGGTTTGACGTGAGCCGGAGCCCGAGGTTCCGTCTCGCGGAACGCACTCCGCACACCCGCGCCCGGGTTCCCGCGGCGCGAGGCCGTTCCCCGTGCCCGCTCCTAAGGCGTCGCCGGCACGCTCGCGAGCAGTTGCGGCAACTGGGTCATCAACTGCGCCTTGGCGCGCGGCCCGGCGCGCGTGCGCATCGCCCCGCCCGCCGTGCGCGCTGCAGTCAGCTCAGGCGCGCGCGGCTGCGGAAGTCGTGGCCCGCGCGCGCAGGGCACTGCCGAGCGCGATGAGGCCGGTGCCCTCGAAGATCAGGTCGATCCCGACCGCCAGTCCGAGAAACCACAGGCTCGAGGCCGGCAGCTGCACGAGCAGCATGATACCGAGGAGCAGCGCGATGACCCCGGACAGGGCCGTCCATCCCCAGTGCGGAAAACGCAGACTCCCCGCGCCCACCGCACGGAAGATTCCCCCCACGATGAACAGGAACGCCAGTAGCAGCGTCAGGCTGAGCGCCCCGATCAGCGGATAGCGGATGAGGAGAAAACCGGTGAAGGCGCGCAGCACCGCGCTCAGCAGGTACAGGAAGAAGCCGCTCCAGGTGCGGGTCTGAAAGGCGTGAATGAGCGCGAACACGCCGCTCAACAGCAGCAGCCAGCCGAGCACGATCACCGAGATCAGCGTCGTTGCGACCTCTCCCAACACGCAGACGACGCCCAGGATGAGCAGCAGCACCCCGAGGGCGACGAACCAGCCCCACGAGCGATGCAGTTGTTCGAGTCCTGCCGCAAGCGAATGGCCCAGGGGCCTCGGGTCTGACATGGTCCGTACCTCTTGTTGGAAACTTCGGGGACCGGGAGCGGGAGCATGGCGCAGCTGTTCATCAAACACAACGGCACCGCCGGCGCGCTGACTCCCCAACACCGAGGTCCGTGCCGTTGCGGGCGCGACGGGCGCCAGTGACGCGATTGTCACCGCGGCGCGACTGCAATCTACCCCGACAGGGGGCACGCTTCCTTCCCGAAACCAACCAGGCGCAAGAGCGCGCGAGGGCTGCAATGGCAACGCTGGTGCTTGCGAACCAGGACCCCTGGGACGAGCTTGCGGACGGGAGCGGATCCGTGTCGCTGCGCGCGTGGCTGCGCGAGGGATGGGCGGTGCTCTTTTCCCATCCGCTCGACTTCGTGCGCTGCGATTTTGAGATGGACCGCTGGCTGGCCGTCATCCAGGGTGCCTTCAGCGGCACCCGCGTGCGTCCGCTCGCGCTCGCCACGAGCGGCGCGGTTACCACCGCCAGCTGGATCGCAGCAGTCAGCGGCGATTTACGTCGCGCGATCCTGTGCGCCCCGGCCTCCTCGGCGCGCGGCCGCGACCTGCCGGCGGCCCGGCTGCACACCGCGATCGCGTCCCTCACATCAGCGCGCTTCGTCATGGTCATCGATGAGTCGCTCGGCAGCCGCCGCACGTTCATTTACGAAACGCTGGACCAGGTGCCCTCGCCGCTGGAGTTCCTGGGGTGGGCAAACGCCGCGCGTGCACGCGAGGCGACGGTGCGCGCACCGGTGGAATGCGCTCGGCAAGGCTAGGAGCGTTTCGCGCGCGCCTCCACCGCACCGCACTCCACAGCCAGCTGAAACAACTCGATGTCCGATTCGATGGCGAGCTTCTGCCGGATGAGCGAGTGCTGGTTCGTGACCGTCTTGACACTCAGCGACAGCAGCTCGGCGATCTCCTCGTGCGTCTTGCCGCTCGCGATCAGGCGAAAGATGTCGAACTCGCGCACGGACAGTCCAAGGGTGGCCTGCGAGGTGCCCGTGGCGCCGCGCCGCGCCATGCGTGCGGCGAGGTCGGGGCTGAGCGCCAGCTCGCCGGCGATCACGCGGCGCACCGCGCTCACCATCTGCTGCGGCTCGCTGCTCTTGGTGACATAGCCGTTCGCGCCGGCGCGCAGCGCCTGGATGGCGAATGCCAGATGGTCGTGCATGCTGAACACCAGGACCGGCAACAGCGGCCAGCGCAGCTTGAAGCGCCGCAAAGCCGACAGCCCCCCCTCCCCCGGCATGCTCAGGTCAAGGATCACGACGTCCGGGCTCAGCTGCTGCAGCAGCGCGTAGGCCTGCTCGCCGGAGGAAGCCTCCGCGAGCACCTCATAGCCGGGCTCCTGCTCGAGGAAGCGCCGGTAGCCGGCGCGCACCACGGCGTGATCGTCGATGAGCACGATCCGCACGGCGGCGCGCTCAGCCACCGCCAGCCTCCCCTGGGGTCATGCGAAGTGGCAGCCAGGCTTCGAGGGTGAGTCCGTCCGGCTGCGCGTGGATCGTCAGCTCCCCGCCGAGGGCCTCGACCCGCTCGCGCATGCCGAGCAGGCCCATGCCGTTGCCCGCCGGCGCGCTCACGGGCGGCTCGCCGCCGGATTCCTGCAGGCGCAGCCGCGCGCGCGGTGGCCCCTCGAGCACCGACTGCGGGTCGGCGGACAACCGGATGGCAACGCTGCGGGCGTGTGAATGGCGCACGGCGTTGGTCAGGCACTCCTGCACCAGCCGGTAGAGGGCGATGTTGAGCTCCGGGGAGAGCTGATCCGCCTCCTCGTTCATCGTGAGGGAGCAGCGAAAGCGCTCGGCCACGCGCGCTTCCCAGCTCGCGATGAGCTCACGCAGCGACTCGCGCAGCCCGACCGTCTCCAGCCCGTGCGGACGCAGCCGCGCGAGCATCCCGCGGATCAGATCCATGACCTCGGCACTGAGCACCTCGATACCCCGGGCGCAGGCGGCGATCTGCGGGGCACGGCTGGCCGCCTCGCGGGCGATGTAGGCGGCGTCCACCTTGATGGCGGTCAGGCTCTGCCCGAGTTCATCGTGCAGCTCGCGCGCAAGGCGCGTGCGCTCCTCCTCCTCGACGCTGATCAGGCGCCGCGTGAGTTCCCTGCGGCTCGCCGCGGCCTCCTGCAGCGCGTTGGCGCAGTGGTTGAAGCGGTCACCGATCTCATCGAGATCCTTCAGCCGGTAGTGCGGCAGGCGGGTGTCAAGCTCACCGGCGGCCAGGCGCGTCAGCGCCGCCTTGATGGCGCCGACCGGGCGCAGCCCGCGCCGCACCATCCAGTAGATGCTGACGGCCATGGCGAGGATCGCCACCGCCAGCAGCGCGATGTCGCTCGCCACCCGGTCGGTGAGTTCCTCGAACTCCGACAGTGGGTTCGAGCGCACCCGCAGCGCCCCCAGTACCTGCCCGCCATACAGCAGCGGATAGCTGAGCGAGCGCTCGCCGCCCTGCGGCAGCAGCAGCCGCTCAAGCCACCCGATCGCGGGGGTCTCACTCGGTGTCGCGGCGAGCGGCGCGCCCGCCGGGTCGGTGAGGGTCACACTGACGTGGCGCAGATGGCGCGCCGCGCGCACCTTCTGCGCCGCGCCGGCGGCGGCGGCGGCCGCGCTGTCACTGGCGCGGATTTCTGCCTCGATGTCCAGCAACAGGCTCGAGAGCTGCATGGAGGCCTCGGTCTCGCGTGAGACGTCCTGGCGCAGCGATGCGAGGGGTACGAGCACGCTTACCAGCAGCGCAAACAGCGTTACCGCCAGGATTCCCAGCAACAGGCGCGTCGTGCAAGTACATCGGTGCATCCTCACGGGTTAGTCGGCGCGAGCGCCGCCGACCTCACTCGAGGCTCCAAGTGTAGTACGCGCAGTGGCGCAGGCACTGCTCGGCTGCACACCCCACCGGCCGGGGCCCGGCTATTCCAGCGCAGCCTGACGCCGGCCCAGACGCCGCGCGGCGCTCCGGGCGAGACGGCATTCTCGTTGGTCCAGTCAGCCGGATTGGTGCGAAAGCTGCCGCTGGGCGTGAAGGTGTTGACGGTAAGGAAGCCGGCGCTGCCGTATTGCGCGTTGAAGAGGTTCACGACCCGCGCAAACAGCTGCACGGACTCGCCCAGGCGATAGGTCCCCTGCAGATTGAGGAGCACGTAGCTGGGAATCCAGCCGGTGCCGTCGGCGGCGATGGTCTGCCCCGCGCCGTTCGTGGCCCCGGCCACGTTGGCATTGTTCTCGTTGCCATGCAGATAGGAGCCCGAGGCCATGACCAGGTTGGCGCCGGCCTGCAGCCGTTGACTGAAGCTGTAGTCGAGCACCACCCGGCCGGTCTGGCGCGGCACCAGCGGCAGGCGGTCTCCCGGGTGCACGACGATGTCGCCGTTGGCATCGGCACTGCTGTTGGACGCAGCGCTCACCACGAACTGCGACTGATAGGTGGCGTCCACGAAGCTGTAAGCCACGCGCCAGCTGAGGCTGCCGACCTTGCCCCCCACACCCAGGTCCAGGCCCTGACGGCGGGTGTTGCCCACGTTGTCGAAGTAGCCGGAGTTGGTGGTCGTGGCGATGAACTGGATGTCGTCGTGATTGATGGTGCGGAAGAGGTCCGCACTCCAGCTCAGACTCTGGTCGGCCAGATTGCCACGCAGGCCGAGTTCCACGGTGTGCGCGACCACCTGCTTCAGATCCGGGTCGCTGGCGAAGTCATTGGGCAGGCCGCAGGGCTGCTGCGGGTTGGCGCAGCCGAGCTCGAGCACCGTGGGCGCGCGACTCGCCTCGTTGTAGGTTGCGTAGTAGGTCGCCGTGTCGGTGGGCGTCACGGTAAAGCCCAGCGCCGGATTGAGGCGCGTGAACGTGTGGTCGCCGGTGAGCGGGCTCGCCTGGTCAAAGCCGGCCCCCGCATCGCCGACGTCGGTGTCGACGCTGTAGCCATCGAGGCTCTCGGTGCTGCGGTTATAGCGGGCGGCCAGCGTGACGTGCAGCAAAGAACTGGGCGACAGCGTGTCGGTGAGGTAGACGCCGAAGATGCGATTGCTGCCGCTCAGGGAGATCACGGTCTCGTCGTTGAGCGGACTTTGCAGGTAGAGGAGCGTGCGGTCCGGGGCAAAGGCCCCGTACTGGTAGTTCTGCACGAAATCGTCATTTGAGTTGCTGAAGTCGGCACCGAGGATGGCCTGGTTCTTCCCGCCCCAGAGCGGCTGCGAATCGGTGAGCTGGATGCCCAAGCCCGCGGTGCGCTGCCGCAGCTGCGATACCTGGGTCGTCGCCTGCGAGCAGTACGCGATGCTCACGCGCTCCTCCGGGGCCGCCGCACAGTCGATCGGCGCTCCCGCGTACGAGTCGCTCAGATAGTTGTCGTTGTTGCTGCCGTTGCTGCTGTCGGTGATCAGGTGGCGGTAATAGGCATTGGCGGAGAGCAGCAGGTGCTCGGCGAGGAACTGCGTACCGGTCAGATTCACGAAGTGCAGCAGGTTGTGCGTGAAGTCCGGCGTGTAGCTCGCCTGATGACGGTAGTTGTACATGCTGAGCGGCACCGCGCCGTTGCCGTACAGGCTCGCGTCCGCGTAGGTGTAACTCAGGTCAAGGTCGGTGTGCTCGTCCTGCCAGCCCGCCTTGCCAAACGCCTGCCACAGGTGCGTCGGGGACAGGTCGCGCCAGCCATCCTCATCGAAGTACTGGACCGTGCCGAAGTAGTCGAAGGCGCCGCGCTCCCCGCCGCTTTCGGCCTGGAACGAGCGCCGCCCGAAGGAGCCGCCGTAGGCCTCGAGCTGCGGTGCCCGGATTGTCGTGGCCGCTCTTGGTCTGGATGGAGAGCGCGCCGCCCAGGGTATTGAGTCCGAACACCGGGTTTGAGCCGGAGATCAGCGACACGGTGGAGATCGCCGACTCCGGGATGAGGTCCCAGTTGACCGTGTCACCGAAGGACTCGTTGACGCGCACGCCATCGACGTAGACCGACAGCCCTTCCGGGGTTCCGAGCAGCGGCGAGGCGGTGAAGCCGTGGTAATAGATGTCCAGCTGAAAGGGGTTGTCGGCGCTCTCGCTGACATTGACCCCGCTGAAATTGCGGTTCAGATAATCGGCGACCCCGAGGACTTGCGCGCGCTCGAGGTCCTCGCTGTTGGCCGTCTGGACATTCGCCGGCACCATGTTGAGCGGCAGCCCGAAGCCCGGCAGCGGCGCGGTGCCGATCACGGTGACCTGCGGCAGCTCCTGCACCGTGGCGGCGTTGCTCGGCGGCGCGGGCGCCGGCGACTCACCGCCCCACGCCGCGTGCAGCGCCGGCGCCAGAAGCCATCCCCATCGACCCAGTCGCGCCGCTCGCGCCCCGCACCTGTGCACCCGCTCTCCTTCTCCGGACTCCCCGACACCGTGGCGCGACGCCCTGCAGCGGGCTCCACGCCACGGGGCGTTAGCCTGCCCGGGGGCAGCCTAGCGGATGTGGTCTGGGAAAATTTCCCGACGCGTGTGGGCCGCCCACGCCGCGGGGAAGCCGGGGGACTTCAGGCGCGCGGCTCGGCCAGCACCTGCACCCAGTAGAGTCCGTGCTGCGAGCCGCGTCCGGCGGCGAAGGCCAGGCCCATCTCGGCGAAGCGCGGATCCATGAGGTTTTCGCAGTGATCCGGGCTGTGCAGCCACCCCTGAACGGCCTCGTCCACGGTCTGCGGCCCGTAGGCGATGTTCTCGCCCACGAGCTTCTCGCGATAGCCGGTCGCCCGCACGCGGTCGGCGGGAGTCTGGCCGGCGAGATCGGCGTGCTCGAAGTAGTGATGCGCGGCCATGTCCGCCGCGTGGCCGTAGGCGACGGTTCCCAGCGTCCCTGACAGCGCGAGGGGTGGCGCGGGGGAGAACGTGCGCGTGCCGCAGCGCGCCCCCCGGGCCCGCGCCTCATTCACCAGCGCGAGCGCCCGGTCCGCCAGCGCGGCGGTCGGCGCACTCGGAGTCCTGGGTGCTGCCGGCGCTGCGGCGCCGGCGCCGGCGGGGACGGTGCGGGCGGCGCAGGCGGCGCAGGCGGGCTGCCGCCGCGTGGGGACGCGCGGGACCCGGCGCCGGAGCCGGTGCCGAGCACCAGCCAGATCTGCGTACCGCGCCGAAATGCACCGATCTCCTGGACGTTGCGGTTCGTGAGCGTCAGGCACTGAGCGTGCCGCAGCTGCTCGAGCAGCGGAGCGCCGCTGTCGGTGACGTGCACGCCGGAGAGACTCTCGGGAGGGTACCCGTGGCTCGCCGAGGCCTGCGGGAGTGAGGCGCCGGCCGCCCAGGCCTCGGCCACCTGATCGAGAGCCGCGCTGTGGGCCAGCGGCGGGGCCATCGGGACGACTCCGCCGCAGCCGCCCGCGCGCAGCACCTGCACCGCAGAAACCGCATCGGCCTGCGTAGGTGGCGCCGCGTTCGCCGTCAGCACCGCCACGAGGACCACACGGGTCCAGACCCTCAAGCGATAGGGCATGCAACCTCCGAGCCTGCCGTGCCGCACACGAACGGCGCCCTTACCCCGGACAAACGCAGCGCCACGCTCACGGATGACCGGACCTGTGCGGGCAACTGCGCGCAGATTCGCACCCGCGACGGGCGCAAACCGTGAGGTGTCGAACGTTTTCCCTACCTCCAAATGCGTAGGCTGCCTATTACTTAATCGGGGCCCTGGCTCCCCCGCGCGGGGGCGGTCACGGACGGCGGGCGTCGCTAGAGTTTCGCGCATGTTAGGGATGTGGTGGTGGCTTATGGAATTCATCGTGCTGGATGTGGCAGCGACGGTCGCGTTGCTGGCCGGGTACCTCGCCGTCGTGATCCGCAAGGCCGTCATCTAGGAATGCCTTGAGCCGAGGCGCCGCCGCTGCGCGGCGGTCGCGCGCGCTGCGTACAATAAAGTACTGTGGCGTGACTTTCTGGACCCGAGGCCGGCACGATGTCCAAGATGCGCGCGATGGTGGTCCCGGCAGCGGGCGGCAAGCTGCAGCTCGAGGAGCGCGACCTCCCGCAGCCCGGGCGACACGAGGTGCGCATCCGGGTTCAGGCCTGCGGGGTCTGCCACAGCGACGCCCTCACCGTCGCCGGGCACATGCCAGGACTCAAGTACCCGCGCATTCCAGGCCATGAGGTGATCGGCACGCTCGAGGCGCTGGGGAGCGATGTCGACGGCTGGGAGCTCGGCACCCGCGTCGGTGTCGGCTGGTCCCCGGGGGCCTGCGGTTACTGCGAACCTTGCCGGCACGGCGACGCCTTCGCCTGCCTCAACATCCAGGGAGCGACCGGCGTCAGCCGCGATGGCGGCTACGCGACTCACATGCTGGCGCACGCGAGCGCGCTGGCGCGCGTGCCCTCCGATCTCGATGCCGTCGCCGCGGCACCGCTGCTGTGCGCAGGCATCACCACGTTTAACGCGCTGCGTCACAGCGGGGCGCGCGCCGGCGAGCTGGTCGCGGTGCACGGTGTCGGGGGCCTCGGGCATCTGGGAATCCAGTTCGCCGCGCGGCTGGGTTTCCGCGTGGCGGCGGTGAGCCGCGGCGCCGACAAGGAGTTGCTGGCGCGCTCACTCGGCGCGCACGAATACATCGACAGCGCGCGCACCGACCCGGCGGCGGCGCTGCGGGCACTCGGCGGCGCGCGCGCGATCCTCGCGACCGTCACGGATGCGGCCGCGGTGCAGGCCATTATTGGCGGCCTGGGCCTGAACGGCATCCTGCTCGTGATCGGTGCAGTCGGGACGTTCCCGGTCGATTCGCTGGAGCTGCTGCGCAAGCGCGCCGCGGTGAAGGGCTGGTACTCCGGCACGAGCGTCGACTCGGAGGACACGCTGCGGTTCAGCCGGCAAAATGGTGTCGCCTCGATGAACGAGATATTCCCGCTCGAGCAGGCCGCGGCGGCTTATGAGCGCATGATGAGCGGTCAGGCGCGCTTTCGCGTGGTGCTGCGCGTCGAATAAGAACGCCGCGGGCCCTCCCTCAGGCCGCGTCCCGGGCTTGCGCGTCAGGCCGCAAGTTCCACGCCCCCCGCCTGCACAGGCAGCCGACCTCCCGCTCATTGCCGGTTGATCCGAAGCTGAACGCTGACTTAGAGTGACGCGCGCTGGCGGCAAGAGCTGCACGAGCGGGCATCCGTTCGTAATCAGCCCAGCGCACAACTCACTAAGGATGGAGCGCGGCAGGCGCGAAACCATGAGCGTCCTTCCGACCGCAAACCGCATGCTGCGGATGACGGTGATGGTGGCGGCCACGCTGGCCCCCATCGCCTGCGAGGTGGGACCGGATTTCAAGCGTCCCGCCTCCAGCGTCGCCGCTCACTGGATCGAGGAGCCCGCGGCACCCCCGCCGGCGGAACCCGCCACGGCCAACTGGTGGCGGGTCTTTGCCGATCCGACCCTGGATGCGCTGATCGACACGGCTTATCACAACAACCTGTCGCTGCAGGTCGCCGGCGCCCGCGTGCTGCAGGCCCAGGCCCAACTGCAGGTGGCGATCGGTCAGCTCTTTCCGCAGCAGCAAGCGCTCACCGGTGAAGTGCAGCACCAGCGGCTCAGTCGCGACACGCCGCTCACGGCCACGTCCGACCCGAACCTGCGCACCAGCCAGATTGGCGTGGGCGCCACCTGGGAGCTGGACTTCTGGGGCAAGTACCGGCGCGGCATCGAGTCGGACCGCGCGGCCATGCTGGCCTCGCTGGCCGCCTATGACAACGCGCTGGTCAGCCTGACGGCGGGCGTCGCCAGCGACTATCTGAACATCCGCACCCTGCAGCAGCGCATTCAGGTGGCGCAGGACAACGTGCAGACGCAGAAGGAGAGCCTGCGCATCGCCCGCGCGCAGTTCGAGAACGGCGAGACCAGCGAACTGGACGTACAGCAGGCCCTGACGCAGCTCGCGCAGACGCAGGCGCAGATCCCGGGACTGGAGAACTCGCTGCGCGCCACCAAGGACTCCCTCGCGGTGCTGCTCGGGCTGACGCCGGACCGCATCGACGAGCGCCTCGGCGCCGGAACCACGATCCCCACCGCACCGGGCCAGGTCGCCACCGGCATGCCCAAGGACCTGCTGCGTCGCCGCCCCGACGTGCGCCAGGCCGAACTGAGCGCCGCGGCGCAGTCCGCCGGCATCGGCGTGGCCAAGTCCAATCTGTATCCCTCGTTCTCGCTGTCGGGAAGCTTCGGCTACCTGAGCACGTCGGTCGGCAACAACAGCCTGTTCAGCTGGGACAACCGTGCCACCGCCGCCGGCGCCTCCTTCGTGCTGCCGATCTTCAACTACGGACGCATCGTGAACTCGATCCGCGTGCAGGACGCGGTGTTCGAGCAGGCGGTGCTGAACTACCAGAACACCGTGCTTGAGGCGCAGCAGGAAGTCGAAGATGCGCGCGCGGCCTTCACGGCCGCGCAGGAGACCCTCGCAACACTCGGCGAGGCGGCCCACTCGGCGCGCCGCACCACGGAACTGGCCATCGTGCGCTACAAGGAAGGCGCCTCGGATTACACCACGGTGCTCTCGGCCGAGCAGTTGCAGCTGCAGATCGAGGATGAGCTCGCCAGCGCCCAGGGCGGCGTGCCGCTCGCCCTGGTCAGCGTGTATCGGGCGCTCGGCGGCGGCTGGCAGCTGCGCCAAGGCCAGGACCTGCTGCCCGCACCGACCCGCCAAGAAATGGAGGCCCGCACCTACTGGGGCGGGCTGCCCGACAGCGGCGCCCGCCTGCCGCAGGTGGAGGAAGATTCCAAAGGAAGTCCCGGTGAAAGCAATGACCCTTAAGAGATCCGCGCGCGCTGCCGGCGCCAGCCTGTGTGCGGCGGCGCTGGCGCTGGTCAGCGCCTGTGGCAACCGCAACGAGTACCACCCGCCGCCACCGCCCCCGGTGACCGTGAGCAAGCCGGTGCGGGGCCCGGTGACCGACTACCTGCTGGCGACCGGCAGCGTCGCGGCGGCGCAGTCCGTGGATCTGGTCGCGCGCGTCGAGGGCTACCTGCGCAGCGTCAACTTCACCGATGGCACCCTGGTGAAGGCCGGCCAGCTCTTGTTCGTCATCGAGCCAGAGCCCTATCAGGCCAAACTCGCCTCCTACCAGGCGCAGCTGCAGAACGCGCAGTCGGAGTACGACCGGCAGCTGCGCATGATCAAGGAGAATGCCACCTCGCAGGCCAACGTCGAAAAGTGGCAGTCGCAGCGCGACCAGGCCGCCGCCGCCGTGACGCTGGCGAAGATCAACCTGGCCTATACCCGCATCACCGCGCCCTTTGACGGGCGCATCGGCCGCCACCTGGTCGATCCGGGGAACCTCGTCGGCGCCATGGGCAGCACCACCAAGCTCGCCACGATCGAGCAGGTGAACCCGGTCTACATCTACTTCAGCGTCAACGAGCGCGACGTGCTGCGCATCCGCGCCAGCGCGCTGGCACGCGGGGTGAACATCGCCGGCGCTGCCCCGAAAGTCCCGGTGTACGCCGGCCTGCAGAACGAGCCCCGGTTCCCGCACGAGGGCACGCTCGATTTTGCGAGCACCGGACTTGATACCGGCAGCGGCACGCTGCAGGCACGCGCCATCATCGCCAATCCGGAACGCATCCTGCTGCCGGGCATGTTTGCGCACCTGCGCATCCCGACCGACGCCCCCACGCCGGGCCTACTGGTACCTGACCGCGTGGTCAGTACCGACCAGGCCGGCAGCTACGTGCTCACCGTCGGGGCGAACCACAAGGTACTGCAGCAGCGCGTGCAAATCGGCGCCGTACAGGATGGCATGCGGGTCATCCTGTCCGGGCTCGACGCGCAAAGCGATGTCGTCGTCGACGGCCTGCAGAACGCAGTACCGGGCAACCTCGTCACGCCCACGACACAGGCGCTGACCGCGGCCGCGGCCCCCAGCGGCCCGGGCTAGCCCGACCTTCATGCTGGCCAAGTTCTTCATCGAGCGGCCGGTCCTCGCCAACGTCATCGCGATCCTGACGATGGTGCTCGGTGGCGTCGCGATCTTCGCCCTGCCGGTGGCGCAGTACCCGCCCATCACCCCCCCCACGGTGCAGGTCACCACCCGCTACCCCGGAGCGAATGCCAAGACGCTGATCAACACCGTCGCCCTGCCCATCGAGCAGCAGGTGAATGGCGTCGAGAACATGCTCTACATGCAGTCCACGAGCACCAACGACGGCAACTACACGCTCACCGTGACGTTCAAGGTCGGCACTGACCTGGACTTCGCCCAGGTGCTGGTGCAGAACCGGGTCGCCGCCGCGATCGCCTCGCTCCCCGCCGCGGTGCAGACCAACGGCGTCGTCACCCGTAAGAAGTCCACCGCGATCCTCGAGATCGTGACGCTCACCAGCGCCGATGCGCGCTACGACAGCCTGTTCCTCAACAACTATGCCTCCATCCGCATGCGCGACGTGCTCGCGCGCCTGCCCGGGGTGGGCGACGTCACGGTATTCGGCATCGGTCAGTACAGCATGCGGGTCTGGCTGGATCCACAGAAGCTGCTGGCGCGCTCGCTCACTCCCAATGACGTCATCAGCGCGATCCGCCAGCAGAACCAGGAAGTCGCCGCCGGGCAGATCGGCACGCCGCCGGCGGCCAGCGGCCAGGACTTTCAGCTGACCGTGAATGTCCCGGGCGCCCTCAATGACGTCGGTGACTTCGAGAACATCATCGTCAAGACCGATGCCGCCGCCGGGGGCAGCCGCGCCATCACGCGCCTCAAGGACGTCGCGCGCATCGAGCTTGGCGCCCAGACCTACAGCCAGTTCTTCACCATGGACGGCAAGCAGGCCGCCGGCATCGCGATCTTCCAGCTGCCGGAAGCCAACGCCCTGGATGTCGCCGCCGGGGTGCGTGCCAAGCTCGCCGCGCTGTCCAAGGACTTTCCCCAGGGCATCACCTACAGCATCCCCTTCGATACCACCAAGTTTGTCTCCGCCTCGATCCACGAGGTCTACCTGACGCTGATCGAAGCGGGCGTGCTGGTGCTGGTGGTCATCCTGGTGTTCCTGCAGAACTGGCGTGCGACGCTCGTGCCCGCGACCACGGTCCCGGTCACGATCATCGGGGCGTTCGCCGCCATGGCGGCGATGGGCTTCTCGATCAACATCCTCACGCTGCTGTCGGTGGTGCTGGCGATCGGCATCGTGGTCGACGACGCCATCGTGGTGGTCGAGGGCGTGAGCCACAACATCGAGCGCGGCATGGCCCCGAAGGAAGCCTCGATCGAAGCGATGCGCGAGTTGTTCGCACCCATCATCGGCATCACGCTCGTCTTGATGGCGGTGTTCGTGCCCGCGGCCTTCATGCCCGGGATCACCGGCCAGATGTACCGCCAGTTCGCGCTCGTCATCGCCGCCACCGCCCTCATCAGCGCCATCAACGCCGCCACGCTCAAACCGACGCAATGCGCCCTGTGGCTGCGGCCCATCCCGCCCGGGCAGACGAAGAACTGGTTCTACCGCGGCTTTGATGCGCTCTACAACCCGGTCGAGCGCGCGTACACGCGCCTCATCGCGCGCATGGTGGAGCACAGCGGCAGGACCTTCGTGGTGGCGGCCGTGCTGATCGTGGCCTCCATCGCCGCGCTGACCCGTGTGCCGACGGGCTTCATACCGCTCGAGGACCAGGGATACCTCCTGATCGCGGCGCAGCTGCCCGACGCTGCCTCGCTCGAGCGCACCCAGCGGGTGCTCGCACAGATCAGCGCCATTGCGCTGAAGACCCCCGGGGTGGAGCACGCCATCACCATCGGCGGCGTCTCCGCGCTCGATGGCAACGCCTCCCTCGCCAATGCGGGAGTCATCTATCTCACGCTCACCGACTGGGGCGTGCGCTACAAGCACAAAGGGCAGGACCTCAAGTCCCTCTACCAGAAGCTCGCACACGAGCTCTCCCACGTGGAAGCCGCGCGCGTGCAGGTCGTACCGCCGCCACCGATCCAGGGCATCGGCATGTCAGGAGGCTTCCAGATGCAGGTGGAGCTGACCGATGGCACGTTCGACTACCGCAAACTGCAAACGGTCACGGATGTGCTCGTGAGTGAGGGCAATACGCAAAGCGGCCTCGAGCGCGTGATGACGACCTTCCGTGCGGACGTGCCGCAGATCAGCGCCGAAATCAACCGCTCCACGGCGCAGTCGCTCAACGTCCCCATCGGCAGCATCTTCGATACGCTGCAGAGTTACCTGGGTTCGACCTATGCCAACCAGATCGAGAAGTTCGGGCGCGTGTTCCCGGTCTTCGTACAGGCCGACAGTGACTTTCGTCTCACGCCCCAGGACCTGCGCCGCTACTACGTGCGCAGCTCCACCGGCGACATGGTCCCGATCGGCACGCTGGCGGACGTGGACTACACCCAGGGGCCTGCGCTCATCAGCATGTACAACCTCTACCCGGCCAGCAGCATCAATGGCATGACCGCACCGGGCTTCAGCTCCGGGCAGTCGCTGCAGACCATGGAGCAGCTGGTCTCCCGCACTCTGCCGCCCGGGACGAGCAGTGAGTGGACCGCGATGTCCTACCAGGAAAAGCTGGCGGGTGGATCCGCGTACCTCATCTTCGGTCTGGCGCTGCTGCTCGTGTACCTGGTGCTCGCAGGTCAATACGGCAGCTGGGTGACGCCCGCGGCGGTGATCCTCGGAGTGCCGCTCGCGCTGCTGGGCACTGCCGGTGCACTGCTGGCGCTCGGCGTGGCGAACAATCTCTACACGCAGATCGGGCTGGTGCTGCTCATCGCCCTGTCCGCCAAGAATGCGATCCTGATCGTCGAGGTGGCGCGCGAGCTGCGCGAGGGCGGTCAGAGCATCCACGATGCCGCCGTCGAAGCTGCGCGCAAGCGCTTCCGGCCGATCATCATGACCTCCTTCGCCTTCATCCTCGGGGTATTGCCGCTGGTCCTCGCCAAGGGCGCGGGCGCGGCCGCGCGCGCCTCCATTGGCATTGCCGTGTTCAGCGGCATGCTGGCTTCGACCTGCCTCGCCGTGCTGTTCGTGCCGTCGTTCTTTGTCATCCTGCAGCGCTGGCAGGAGCGCCCTCGCAAGCCCGTGGCCGCTGCAACGCCTGCGGCCGGCAGCTAGCCCTGCGCCGCTGCAGTCACTCGCGTGCTCCCTGCGACCCGTTGCCATCCGGGCAGCTCTTGAGGTCCAGATCCGCATGGCGCCGGCACTCCTCGGGCGTCGGCGCAGGATGCGCCGGCGGCGGCTCGACCGGCACGCCCCGCGGCTTCACGCACTCGGCGAATCCGCTCACCGGGTTCACCACGGCGACCTCGCAGCGGGCCACGGGTGCGTCGGCGTGCTGCGCCGGATCATCAGCGGCATTGATGCAAAGGGGCGTCAGCCACAGCGCGCAGGCCAGTGCCTTGGATCTCCAACCCGGAATCTGCGCTCGGCCGCGCTTGCTCAAGCTGCTGTGCTCCTGTCGAATCGCCTCAGGGCCCCTGCTGCAACCCTATCCTTTCACCCTTGCACACTGCACGCGCTGCCCGCTTTGCTGCACAATCCCACCTGAACCTTAACCGAAGCCATCGCGCGCGCAACCGCATGCCATCTCCTCTACTGCCTGCACCGATTCCCGAGCCAACCCCGGGCCGCCGCCTGCGCGTGGCTGGCCGGGTGCGCGATGTTGCTGCTGCTCGGGGCCTGGTCGAGCGCGCAGGCCGCGCCCATCGCCGAGCGCGAGAAGACCGATGTGATCACCCTCAAGAACGGTGACCGCCTCACCGGCCGCATCATCTCCGCCCAGTACGGGATCCTGCAGCTGAGTTCGCGCGGTGCGGGGTTGGTTTCCATCGAATGGCCCTCGATCCAGTCGATCAGCAGCAAGTACATGTTCCGCGTCGAAAAGGCCGGCGGACAGCACTACGAGGGCCTGATCTACACCACCGAGGGCGAGTTTCACGTCAATACATCGACCGCGGAGGTCACCATTCCGCTCGAGGATGTCTCCCAGATACTGCCCTATGAATCAAACTTCTGGCAGCGCGTGTACGGCGATATATCCCTCGGCTACAGCTACGCCAAGATCAGCGGCGTGGGACAGACCAGTTTTGAGTTTGACGCCAACTATACCGATGCCCGGCTGGAAGCGACCCTTAATGCGAGCGTACTGGCGACGCAGGACTCCTCGGGCACCAGCACCAATCAGGATGACATTTCGTCCACGGTGTTTTTTTCGCGCCCGCACCGGAACTTCTGGGGCTACATCGGCGAGCTGCAGCGCAACCGCAGCCTCGGTGTGGACGGACGGGCGACGGTCGGCACGGTGATCGGTCATCGCATGCTTGAGACGGGCACCACACGGGTGCTCGGCTACGTGGGTCTGGTCTACGATCAGGAGTGGGCGGCGGGTACCAGCGGTTCGCGCAGCAGCCTAGAGGGCGCGCTGGGCGGCACCTGGCGTGTATTCCAGTTCAATTATCCGAAGGTGAGCCTCGACTCCGACCTCATCGTGTACCCGAGCATCACTGAGTCACCGCGCTACCGCATTTCCGCGGATATGGCGCTGACGACTAAGATCAGCAGCCGCTTCGCGATCAAGCTCAGCGGCTATCTCAACTACGACAGCCGACCGCCCGAGGCGAGCGCCACGAGCACCGACTACGGCGTGGTCACCTCCCTCGCCTACCAGTTCGGCTCCATCGTGCAGTAACGGCACAGCCGCGCTCCTGTTTGCGGCGCGGGCGCCAGTTGCGCCGGCCGACTTACGGCCCGCTTTTCTTCAGCTGCGACAGCAACTCGGCGCCGCGCGGATCGGCCGGGGCCATGGCGACGAAGCTCTCCGCATAGCGCTGCGCACCGGCAAGATCGCCGGATTCCGCGCTCAGGCTCGCAAGCCCCAGCAGCACTTCCCGATTGCCCGGGAAGCGCTCGTGCGTACGCCGCAGGAGATCCAGTCCCGTCGCGGTCTTGCCGGTTGAGTACAGGCCCACGGCGTACACGTAGGCGTAGTGGGCATTGTCGGGCGCGAGCTTGGTGGCGCGCGCGAGCTGCTGCAGCGCCTCGTCAGTTTTATGCTGCCGCACCCGCAGCAGGCCGAGCGACAGTGCCACCGCGGCGTTGTTCGGGGCGAGCTGCGCAGCCTGCATGAGCCAGTGCTCCGCCTCATCGTCGCGCTGCTGGGAGCGGCTGAGGTCTGCCAGGTTGACGTAGGCGGGGACAAATCCCGCCCACAGCTTGATCGCCTGTTTGTACTCGCTCTCAGCCCCCTGGGCATTGCGCTGGCGCGCGTAGAGATCGCCGAGCGCCAGGTGCGCCTCCGGACGATCCGCATTGAGCTTCTGGGTCGCGACGTAATCGCTCAGCGCCGCCTCGAAGTCATGCCGCGCTGCCGCCGGGGCGTCCGCCGGCAGTGCGTCCACGACTTCGCTGGCCGCCGCGATGCGCACCGAGCGCACCGGATCGCGCAGCAGCGGCGCGAGCGCCTCCCAGCGCGTGGCGGCATCGGTCTCGAGGAACAGTTCCACCGCGGCCAGGCGCACCAGGTTGTCCGGCGAGAGAAGACCAGCCTGCGCGGCCGCCAGGCCGTTCGAGTCCATGTAGCCGCCCAGCTCGCTCAGCGCGGTCGCCCGCGCGATGGCCGGGCTCGTGCCGTCGGCAGCGAGGCCGAGGAGCTCGCTCGCCGCCGTCTGCGTCTGGTGGCGCGCCGCGTAGAGCGCGGCGGTGAAGTGCTGATAACCCGGATTGCCATTGCCGTACCAGCTGGCCGCGGCCTTCGCCGCCCACGCGGCTGGCTTGTTCCTGTGGCAGTCGCTGCAGGCGTTGGGCGTGCCGTACTTCACCGACTCGTCCGGCCGCGGAATGCGGAAACTGTGATCGTGGCGCTGGTCGACCACCATGTAGGTGCGCACCGGCATGTGGCAGGCCGCGCAGCGGCTCTCGGGCGACTGCTCCTTGTGGTGGTGATGGGTCGTCGCCGCATACTTGGAGAGTGCGTGGCAGCGCCCGCAGACCTCCTGATCAGTCACCCGCAGCTTCTGGCTGTGCGGGTCATGGCAGTCACTGCAGGTCACTCCGGCGGCGAACATCCGGCTCTGCAGGAACGAGCCGTAGTTGTAAACCTCGTCCTGCATCTGGCCGTCTGCGGTGTACATGCCCTCTTCCAGCAGCGTCACGCGGTGCGTATCGGCCAGCGGCTGCGCCGGGCTCCAGTCTTCGGAGATCTTCGCCGAGCGTGCGTGACAGCGCCCGCAGGTCTCCAGTTCCTGCGTGTTGGCGCGCGGCCGCGAGCGCTGCGAATTGCCGCTGGCGGCATCGAGGATCCAGGAAACGCCCTGCCGGTCATCAAAGTGCGCCAGCAGGCCGTCATCGTGCGCCGCGCCGGGGTATTTGGCGCTCCCCCGCGCCGCGGCCCACTGGACGTGCGCCGAGCCGGCACCATGGCAGGACTCGCAGGCCACATTGATGTCCTTCCAACTGGTGCGATAGCTGTTCGTGGTTGCGTCGTAGTTCTTGCGCAGGTCCGTCGAGTGACACTCGGCGCACATGTAATTCCAGTTCTGCTGCAGCCCGGTCCAGTGCAGCTCATCCCCCGCGGCGATGTTCTCGTGCGGGTACAGGTGCATCCAGCGCTGGCCGCCCTGCGCGCGCGGCCGCGAATCCCACGCGATCGACAGCGCCTGCAGCCGGCCATCCGGAAAGGGCACCAGGTATTGCTGCAACGGATAGACCCCGAAGGTGTAGCGGATCTCGAAGTCCTGCTGGTGCCCGTCCGCCCCCTCGGTGCTGACGAAGAACTTCTCGTCCTTGCGATAGAAGCGTGAGGTCACCTTGCCCTGCACGAACTTCGTATCCTGAAAGTCGCCGAGTACCGTCGCCGTGGTAGCCTCCTGCATGGCGAGCTGGTGGTGCGAGCCCATCCAGGCCTGGTACTGCGCCGCGTGGCATCCCTTGCACGCCGCGGCGCCCACGTAGACCGGGCGCGCGGACGCCGCTGGGGACGCTACAGTTGGTGGTGGCGCGCGCCGGGCCGGGCGCAAGACCCAGACCGCGACGAGAATCGCCAGCAGCACGCATGCGCTGGCGAGCAGGAACTTGCGGGTCATCGGAAGTTAACTTGAAAGGCGTCCCTGCGGCGTTGGCTGAACTTATAACCCACGACCTACCGGCGCTTCAATGCCGCTGGCCGCGTTCGCACGCCACTGCGGTCGCCAACGCGCGACTTCCGGCACCGGAACCGCAAATGAGGTGACTCCGACCGTCAGCCCAGGTTGAAAATGCCGCGCATGTCCGCATCCACGCCCAAGACTGAGTCCGCCGACGGCCACGGCAGCCTGCCGGTGCTCGCACTGCTGTCGCTGCTCGTGGGCGTTGGCTCCGGGCTCACGGGCGCGGCCTTTCGGATTGCGCTCGTGCAGGCTGATCGCCTGCGCAACAGCCTCATCGACCGCGCGCACGGCGAACATTTGGTCGGGCTGCTGCTGGTCACCGGTGCGATTGCCGCGGCGGTGGCACTGGCCGCGTGGCTGGTGGAGCGCGTGGCTCCGGCGGCCTCCGGCAGCGGCATCCCGCACGTCGAAGCGGTGTTGCGCGGCGAGCGGCCGCAGGCACCGTATCGGCTGATTCCGGTCAAATTCTTCGGCGGCCTCCTCGCCATCGGCTCGGGGCTGGCCCTGGGTCGCGAGGGACCCACGGTGCAGATGGGCGCCAGTATTGGCGGCTTCATCGGGCAGTTCTTCCGGCGCAACTGGCCGGACTGCCGCGTGCTCCTGGCCGCCGGCGCGGGTGCGGGTCTGGCTACCGCCTTCAATGCGCCGATCGCCGGGGCTGTCTTCGTGCTGGAAGAACTCGTCGGCCGCTTCGAGCATCGCATCGCCATCGCCGCCCTGGGTGCCTCGGCCGCGGCCATCGCCGTGGCACGCATGCTGCTCGTCGACGCGCCCGACTTCCATGTCGATGCCCTCGCCTACGCCAGCGGCGAGATCCGGCCGCTGTATTTCGTACTCGGCGCCCTTATCGGGCTCGTCGCGATCCTCTACAACCGTGCCCTGCTGGCGACGATCGCCGCGGCAGACGGCCTCAGGCGCTGGCCAGTGACCCTGCGCGCGGCCGTGATCGGCGCGGCGGTCGGTCTGCTGGCCTGGTTCGCCCCCGCACTGGTCGGCGGCGGTGATGCGATCACCCAGCGCACGCTCACGGGCAGCGACTCCGTGGGCTTCGTGGCGTCAGTTTTCCTGCTGCGCTTCGCGCTGAGCACGGTCTCCTATGCCGCGCGCACGCCGGGAGGCCTGTTTGCGCCCCTGCTCGTGCTTGGCGCGCAGCTGGGACTTCTCTACGGGGCCTTCTGCCAGTTCGCGTTCCCCCACCTGCCTATTGAGCCGAAGGGGTTCGCGGTGGTCGGCATGGCGGCACTGTTCACCGGCGTGGTCCGTGCGCCCCTCACCGGCATCGTGCTGGTGGTGGAGATGACCTCCAGCGTCACGATGCTGCTGCCGATGCTCGGGGCGTGCTTTGCCGCCATGCTGATACCGCTCATGCTCGGCAACGCGCCGATCTACGAGTCGTTGCGGGCGAACCTCCTGCGCGGCACGGGTGCGACGCCTCCCCCTGGTCGCAGCCGCGCCGCGACCTGACGGCGATCTGCGCGGCGCGTGCGCGGGTCGCGCTTTGTGAGCAGGCGTGAGACAGCCCGATCGCACTCAGCCGCTTCGCCTCTGTCGTCAAATCCAGCCCTGTTGCTGGAAGCGTGTCCTGAGCTGATCTCCGATCTGCTTGGCGATCTGCTTCGCGCGCCCTTCGATCGTGTCGCTGCCGCTTTCCTCGCCGTAGGCCTTCATCCCGGTGCTGACGATGAATCCGGCCGGGTTGTGCGTCGCCAGCATGGTGGCAAGCCCGAATGCCGCGCCGGGGGTTTCGGCGCCCTTGGCGCCCAGATCCTCAGAGCCGAGCTCGCGCAGTCCGCTGGGCGTCATGTGGAAGCCTTCGATGGCCACCTTGAGCTCGGTGTCCCCGGCGGCAAAACCGATGGTGACCCGCTCGGCCGCATTGCCCGTCTGCACCGAGAGGATGGAACCCTCGATGACGATATCGTTCAGCTTCGGTCGCGTGCCCCCCGAAGCGATAGCGGCCGGCATGCCCATGGCATTGATCTCCTGGACCAGCTGGCCTGCGATTTCCGCACCCAACCTGCGCCCCAGAGCAATCTGATCCGGTGTCTGCGGTGCAGCGTACGCGGACTGGCCGGACAGAGCCGACTCGGGCGGGACATCCGCGGGCGAGCCCGCGAAGTCGTATACCCAGATCTGGTTCGGCCGCGGGATCGGCCCGCTCACCGTTTGCTGGTAGTTGGATTCCTTAGTCGATGCGCACCCGGCCACCAGGACGAGGGTGAGCAGGCACGCGAAGGCGTTGCGGGGGCGGAAGCTTGTTTTCATGAGTTATCTCGCGTTCGGCAGCTTTACTGGGCCGGCGTCGCCAGCGTGAGTTCCACCCGGCGGTTCTGCGCCCGGCCGGCCGGCGTAGCGTTGGAGGCCACCGGATCGGCATCGCCATAGCCGCGCGACGCGACCAGCGCGGGATTGACGCCCTGCGCGATCAGGTACTGCGTGACGCTGTCGGCGCGTTTCTGCGAGAGGATGAGATTGGACGTGACGCCCTCCTTCATCAGCCCGGGGCCAATCGGCGTGGTGTCCGTGTAACCGTTCACGTTGACCTTCGTCGTCTGGTGGGGCGCGAGGATCGCCGCGATCTTGGCGATGGTCTCCTTCGCCTGGGCCGGCATCTCCCAGCCGCCCGACGGAAACAGCAGCTCGCTGTTGACTGAGACCTTGATGGCATTCTGCAGCCGCGAAATCTGCACGTTCTTGGCCCCGACCTCCGCGCTCATCGACTGGTTGAGCTGCTGGTATTCGGTTTCCAGCTCGGAATTCTTCTGTTGCGAGGCATCGTATTTCTGCTGCGACACGCATGCCGCCAGCAGCAACGTCGCAAGGCACACATGCAGCATCGAGAATCTTGGCATCAGGCGCGCTCCTAATTCGGTCGCCCGCACCGGGCCCTGCGGGCCAGGGACCTAGGCGGTCAACGCCAGTTTTCCCTGATCGAGCCGCGAAGACCATTGGACTTTAGCCCTAGATGAGAGACGGACAGTGAGGCCGCGCATCCTGGCGGTACGGGGCATGAGCGCCGGCCAACCGTGGTTACGAACGATTCCGATCTTCGCGGCGGTCATGAAATTCCCCGAGCACACTCCCCAGGCCCGCGAAAACCTCACCTGGTTTGATAAGCCTTTATGACGGCGCTACATTTGAGCGACGCGTTGTGGTCCCAGCATGGTCGGGGAGTTCAAATGAATACCAAAAGACACGGCAGGCCCCTTGCGACGGGCATGATCATTGGCTTCCTCGCGGCGCTTGCCGGCTGCGCCACAGAGACGCAAAAAGCTCCCGCCAGCGCCACGGGAACTACTGCGCCCGCATCGTCAAGCCATTCCTGTTCGGTGCCGGATTCGTCCCCGCAGGGGACTTGCCTGGGCTGCTCCGTCAACTGCGGTGACCGGCAGGCGTTCTGCGCCATAGGCCAGGAATTTCCGGGCGGCAGTGTGCAGTGCGTTAAGAGCTCCGTCTGCGAATGTCGCTAGCGCATTGACACGTGAACGCTGGTGCGCTTGCTCCATCTGATCGCTGACTCACCAACTGGCTGGGACTCCTCGGGCTCGTGCTGAACACTGCCGGGGCCTTCCTGCTGATACCGTTTCCGCCAGATGAAAGCGCACCGCGCGGCGGCACAGCAGTCGACAGCAACCAGGGCACTGCACAACCCTGATATCGAACCACTGAACTAGCGCTGCTCGCCATGGACAAGCTGCATCTGGATGTTCGCAGCGCTCGCTCGTACCGACGGCCGGGTTGGCCCTCTCCGCTTTGATGTTGTCAGCCACGTTTTATGGCAGCTTGAGCGCGTGCTCGGTGGTTAGCTGAAAGCCGCCACCAACGTCAACCCGTAGCCCTGGTTATGGATCGGTAGCTCGCTTCAGTCGCGGGGCACTCCGGGGCGTCCTCCAGCTTACTAATTTCCGCGAGTAACTCCTGTCGGGCTTGGCGCCAATCGGCCATGCCCCACCACCCCTGGAGGCGTTCTCCGGGCGCCTCTCCGATGCCTCCATCCAACTCATCACAGACTCGCGCGACTTGATCGGGGTCCATATAAGTTAGTGTTCGCACAACGCCTGTACCGCAGCTTGAAGCAAACCCAACCTCCACGCTGTAGGTCAATGCCGTAACGAGAAGTTAGAAGTTTGAATATGTTATGACGCACATCAAAACGCCGCGCGAAAGGCGACGCCCGCGTTGATGCGCTGCGGCATGAGATCATTCACGAGTCGCGGCCTCGAAGCGTTCGAGCAGGTCGGCGGCCAAGGGCGAGAGCGGCTCCCGCTGCCGCAGGCGAAGAAGCTGGTCGCCGATAACGCTGCGGTGCTGCCGTGAGCGCCGCGGACCCAACCGAAACGCAGCTTGGGGGCTGTGCTCAAAACCTGCCGCTGCGGCGGGCCGCGCGTCGGCGGACTGCGGCGCGCCGCCCGGTGCCGCAACTGCACGACTCAGCCGAGGGGCATTCGTCGCGGCGCAGCTCGCAAGCGTCGGCGTTACCCGCGGCGATTGCCTGGTCCTACCGATGACTTTTACCCGTAGGCCTGCGCCGTTCTCGTTGTACGCCCGCGACAGCTTTGTTGGAAAAGCGAAAAACACTTTAAAAAAGTGTTGGTAAGCCGTATATAGCAGTTCGCAAATAAAAACCTAACCGTCAGCTTTGCTTGAAGCCTTGGTAACCGTCCGCAGACAGGGGAGCAGCTACCATGCCTCTAACGCAGCTTGAAACGGAACTCCGTCTCGTCGCGCGCGACCGAATCGAACAGGGACGACTCCCGCGCGTGATGCCCTCACGCATGTGGGGCGGCAAAGGCGCCGGCCAATGCTGTGCGCTGTGCGACAAAGTAATCCAACGCGAAGAGAGCGAACTTGAGGTCGAGGAGCTCGTCGACGGAAGGGTCGAGACGTACCACTTTCATGTCCTTTGCCAGTCACTATGGCAACTTGAGTGCGTGCGCGACGACTACATTAAGAAGCACTCCTAAGCCTGGCCGTGGTGCTTATCCAGTATCGGACAGGCCGGTGCTGAGTGAACGGGCGCCGCAGGGGCGTCTGAAATTCGACGACTCGTTCGGGGACTTCCTCGTGCCAGCCACGCGTGCCTCCAAGCGCGAAATAGTCCCACAGGCGCTTGCCCGGCTTGTGAGCGCTTTGCTGCGCTGACGCCCCGTTAATACGAGGTGCTGCGGCATGTCGTGCGTGGACAGCTGCATAAACAAATCGCCGCGGACCTGGGAAGTACGGAACGGACGGTGAAATCTATCGCACCGCGATGACCACCGCGCTGCGCGTGCGATCGATGGCTGAACTCACACGGCTCGCACACTTGCCACATCGCCTCCGAGGAATTCGACGGCTCGCACGCGCGGTCGCGCGACGTGGCACGCATCGAGGCTATTGCGGCGACACCGGAGCGCTGGGCCGCGCCCTCGCTGATTTCGCGGAGAGCTATGGTGACCAGACTGAGCGCGACCACGCAGGGCTGGTGCAGGCCATCAAGGGCGGACGCGTGAGGGCGACTCGCGCGTGAACGTCGCAGGGCGAATTCCCTGCGCGAGCACCAGAAGCTTGTCAGCCGCATCCGCTTCAGTGCCCAAGCCCGAGAAACAGCGGAAAAGACCCCAAATCCGAACTACACGAGTAGGACACCGAGCCGTGCTTTTGTACCTCTCGAATGATCATTGATCCGACTTATCTCTTCTCCAACCCCTGCGCGCCTGCCTGCGAAAAGTTGCCCAAAAGGACACTTGTGAGAGGTTTGGAAGCGCGCTAGCCTCCCTTGGCTTACCCACGTCGCGCAAGACGCCCTCGTCGGCGAAGGATCCGAAAAACCCGCTCTGTGATCTGATCAATGTTCCGTCTTTCTACTCTACGACGTTGTGACGCCCCCAGGCTCCGCGCACTGGATACTGGAGGCACTAGTGCAATGTCTGTTTCCGGACTAACGTGCGTCATGTTCGAGGGCGAAGTAACACCTTGGCACGAGCACAAAGAGGGGTGTGAGTTCATGCATTCACGAATCGCGTGCCTTGCCGCTGCGGGTCTTCCAGGCACCGGTGCCGCCAGGTCGAGCCTGGCGCAGACTGCGACCTTCTAAATGATATGTCCCTTTACTACGCCGACACGCGGCCGGGTCCCCTAGTTTGGGGGTGCGCTCGCTCCTGGTAGAAATGGCAGCACTCCGGTGCACTGGTGTTTCAGCCTCCGACCGCCACCAACGAGTGATCGAATGACGAAGCCGAACTTCCCACTGCCGCTATTTGATTGGTTGCTGGATTACCGCAAGGCGTGGCTGCGGCCTGATCTCGTCGCGGGTCTCACGACGGCTGCAGTCGTCATCCCGAAGGCCATGGCATACGCAACCATTGCCGGACTGCCGGTTCAGGTCGGTCTTTACACCGCCTTCGTGCCCCTCGTCATCTACGCGGTCCTCGGCACGTCGCGCCCGATGAGCGTCAGCACGACCACTACGCTTGCGATCTTGACCGGTGCCACGCTTGGCCAGCTGGCTCCCGACGGTGATGCGTCCACGTTGTTGCAGGTCACCGGGCTGCTCACGCTGATGGTAGGCGGCATCCTCATCCTCGCCTCCGCGCTGCGTCTAGGGTTTGTGGCTAATTTTATCTCGGAACCTGTGTTGGTCGGCTTCAAAGCCGGCATCGCTGTCGTGATCATCGTCGATCAGCTGCCCAAGATCCTTGGCATCCACTTCACCAAGGGCTCCTTCCTGCACAATGTGCAAGCCATTGGCCTGGGACTTCCCCACGTATCCACTCCGACCCTAGCGGTGGGTGTCGCGACCATCGTTGGTCTGAGCGTCATCGAAAGATTCCGGCCCGGCTGGCCCGCACCGCTGATCGCCATCGCAGTCGCCGTTGCGGGCATTGCGTTGTCTGGCTTGCAGAGCCATGGCGTTGAGGTGGTAGGCCCGATTCCTGCTGGCTTGCCGGCCTTCCAGGTGCCCGGGTTGGCGCTTGCGAATGAACTCTGGCCGGCTGCGCTCGGCATTTCGCTCATGAGCTTTACGGAAACGATCGCCGTCGGGCGTGCGTTTGCAACCAGCCACGAGCCAACCCCTCGCCCCAATGCAGAGCTGCTCGCTACCGGTGCAGCGAACGCTGTCGGCGCATTCATGGGATCAATGCCGGGCGGTGGTGGCATGAGCCAGACGGCAGTCAATCGCATGGCGGGGGCGCGCACCCAAATCGCGGGTCTTGTCACCGCCGGGGTCAGTCTTCTGACGATGCTGCTGCTGGCGCCCGTCCTCGCCCTCATGCCGCACGCTGTTCTGGCGAGCATCGTCGTCGTCTATTCCGTGGGACTTATCCAGCCGGCCGAGTTCCGCAACATCCTGCAGATTCGCCGCACGGAGTTCATCTGGGCGGCGTCCGCATTCTTCGGCGTCATGTTGCTCGGCACCTTGAAGGGCATTCTGGTGGCGATCATTATCTCGCTGCTCGCACTCGCTCGGCAGACGGCGAATCCACCGGTTCACGTGCTGCGTCGCAAGCCCGGAACGAACGCGTTCCGACCCCGCTCGCCCGAGTACCCGCAAGACGAGTCGTTCCCGGGGCTGCTACTGCTGCGCCTGGAAGGGCGGCTATTCTTCCTCAATGCAGAGCGAGTCGCGGAGCAGATCCGTCTACTGATCGCGGAGGCCAATCCGAAGATACTCGTGCTCGACCTCAGCGGTGTCTTCGATTTCGAGTACACGGCGTTAAAGATGCTCATTGCGGCTGAGAAGCGAGGACGCGAAGCGGGCGTGACCCTCTGGCTGGCCGGACTTACTCCGCAGGTCTATGCGGCGGTCCAGCGCTCACCGCTGGGCGAGACGCTAGGTCGTGAGCGCCTCATGTTGAACCTGGAGATCGCGCTCGACCGGTATCGCTCGCTGCAAGCCGAAACGCGGCCTGAAATTGCCCCCAATACGGCGGGAGAAACAAATGGTTAATTCGTCGTCGAAGGATGCCGGTACAATCCAGGCGCTGCTGGAGCGTCTCAACACCCAGCGCCTGCCGCGCGCACTGGATCTCAAAGACAAAGTCAATCGCGGCGAACGACTGGATAACGACGACGTGCAATTCCTGCAGATGGTGTTCGACGACGCGAGCAGCGCCCAGCGCTTGGCCGCCAAGCATGGCGAATTTCAAGAACTGGTCGGTCGCTTGATCAGCCTCTACAGCGAGATCACTAGCAAGGGGCTCGAGAATGAAAAGAAGGGTGTGAAGTCATGGCAATGAAGGGTAAGAAGCAACGGCCCGAGAAGCACAATGATCACGACACCGGTCGACTGAAGCGCAAGGACTACGAAAAGCAACTGGAGCGCCTGCACGTCGAGCTGGTCAAAGCGCAGCAGTGGATTGTTCACAAGGGACTCAAGGTCTGTATCGTGTTCGAAGGGCGTGATGGTGCCGGCAAGGGCGGTACCATCAAAGCGATCACCGAGCGCGTGAGTCCGCGCGTCTTCCGCGTCGTCGCGCTGCCGGCGCCTACCGAACGCGAAAAAAGCCAGATGTACATGCAACGATACATTCCGCACTTCCCAGCTGCGGGGGAAGTCGTCATCTTCGACCGCAGCTGGTACAACCGCGCGGGAGTCGAGCGCGTGATGGGTTTTTGCTCCGAAGCGGAGGTGAAGCGTTTCCTGAGTATGGTGCCGGCGGCCGAGAAGGTAGTCATCGATTCCGGCGTCATTCTCCTCAAGTACTGGCTGGAAGTGAGCCCTGAGGAGCAGACGAGCCGCCTTGAGGCGCGTATTGGTGATGGGCGCAAGATCTGGAAGCTCTCGCCCATGGATCTCAGGTCCTACGGTCGCTGGTACGACTATTCCCGGGCACGTGATGAGATGTTCGCCGCGACCGATTCCGCTGTTGCGCCCTGGTACGTGGCGCGGAGCGACGACAAACGCCGCGCCCGGCTCAACGTCATCACACACCTCCTCGACCACATCCCTTATAAGGCACTGCCGCGCGAGAAGATCAAGCTGCCGAAGCGGCAGAAGAGTCGCGGCTACCGGGAGCCGCACCATGCGCTCAAGTTCATCAAGGAAGTCTACTAACCCCGGAAGTGTTTGATGAATCCGGCGGACGCGCTGGCCGGTACGGCGCCCAGGACAAGAGGTGCAGCTTTTCGCTGCCCTTATGCTTGCCCTGCGGCTTAATTTTTTACCTCGGTGAGCCGCGACCGCTGCGCGGTGGACAAGCAAAAAAACCAAGGGGTGGCCCGATGATCGCAGAAAGCCGTTCCTCGCTCATACACCGATATCTCGACCCGGCCTCTAGCCTTGGCGAAGTGCTGTTCGGCCTCATCATGACGCTCACCTTCACACTGGGCGCCGGAATCATCATTCAACAGCAGGGTCGCGAAGGGGCACGTGAGCTTCTCATCGCGGTAATCGGCTGCAACATCGCCTGGGGCATCATCGATGGAGCGCTGTATTTGGCGGGCCAGCTATTTGATCGAGGCCGGCTGCGACGCCTTGCGCACGCCGTGCGCCATACAGCTGACCAGGGCGCCGCCGTGGCTCTCGTGGCAGGCGAACTGGATGCCTTGCTGCAGAATGTAACCAACGCTCCGGAACGTGAAGCGCTGTACGTGCGTATCGCCACCAACTTGCGCTCTAGCCCGGACAGACCCAACCAGATCCGGAAGGCCGACGTTCTAGGAGCCGTCACGAGCTTCCTGCTGGTCGTGCTCACCAGCATCCCTGCGGCGATTCCCTTCGTGTTCATCGACGATGCGCACTTCGCGTTGCGCGTATCGAACGCAATCCTACTCGTGGCCCTGTTCATGACGGGCTTCTGGTGGGCGCGCCATACGCTCGGCAGACCGTGGCTCGTGGGGCTCAGTTTTTTGATCGGCGGAGTGGCTCTGGTGGCGGTATCGATCGCCTTGGGCGGCTGAACAGGTCGGCGGGGTTCCCGGTTGCAGAACCGCGCCTCACGGCATGCCCGAGAGCTCAATAGCTGTAGGTAGACTCGGACAAAATCCTGAGTTCTGCCGTACGCCTGCTCAATTCCTTTGCTTGGCTGCGCCCACGCAGCCACGATGCTGAGAATCAAGTTCTTGTTGAGCGACCCGTCCGCGTACCAGTCAAGCTCGTCCCCGCCACGTCTCGTTAGCGCGGGGCTACCGCGGTCGCCTTCTGGGGCCCGCAAGAGTGCGCCTGGCGAGAACACGCGCATTGCTGTTGAACCCTGCCAGGAGATTCGGGTCCGCGCAGTCGCTTGAGCCGTAGACCTCGCCGCACTTCTCGCACGCGATGTTGTAGATACCGCCCCATAGCGCACGCGCATAGACGAATTCGTGCCTGCACTTCGACGGCTTGTTCATGACCCGAGAGCCATCGCGATTGAGGCGATTGACTGCCGCCGACTATACCCGCCGCGCCGCGCCGGGCACGGAAACGTCCTGACGCGGCGCAGCATCGACGGTTGTGGCACATCTTTTGCCGTCGAAATTTGTATGCTTTGCAACAGTCCTCTTTCGCGATATACAGAAACAAGACCGCAAGCGTTGCTTCGGTTTGGTAATCGATCGCCGGCAAGGGCACTGTTCATCTGGCGTTCGGGTTTGGTCTCATAGACTACGCCTCGAAAAAATGAGGATTCGTAGCTTTTCAGTCTCGCAACGGGCTTGCACCCAAGGAGCAGCTACCATGCCTAAGCAGCTTGAGACGGAACTACGCCGTGTCGCGCGCGACCGCGTGGCGAAGGGACAGCTACCGCGTGTGGTGCCCTTACAAATGTGGGGCGGCAAAGGGACTGGCCGGCACTGTGCTTTGTGCGACAAAGCGATTGAGCCCGAAGAAATGGAACTTGAGGTTGAACGTCGAATCGATGGAGAGATCGCCCCTTTGCGATTTCACGTTGCGTGCCACTCGCTATGGCGGATTGAATGCGGGCGTGACGCGCTGAAGATATCCCAAGCCCGTGTAGACGAAGTGCCTGGTCAGCAGCTACCGCAGATTTCTTAGCTTACCGCGCGAGCGAGCGGAGGCGGGAGTTGAAGTTTCCCTTCTAAGCGGCGGTGCGGTTCCGACACGATTACTTCAGCCCCCGAGGATCGTTTCAATCTCCGCTATGTAGAAAATTGAGGGTTCTGCTCGAGTGGCCGGAGTTGGCCCGGGAGCGCCCCATCGGCAACCGATGGTCCGGGGTTTCCGTTACGACCGCTCGTGGACGCAAGAGCCGCACCCGAAGGCGGCGCTGTCGTTGAAGCCATTGACTGCGCCACTAGAAGCACGCTTAAGCCAGCAGCGCCGTATACCGCGCGGTCGTCGGTGCTCGGGGCGCAAGACGCCAGCGCACAGCCGCTACGTCATGCAGGTACATTGAATACGCCTCGCAGGCCAGCCGCTCGATCCCGCAGCGAGCGGCGAAGCGGCAGTCGGTGCATGGCGCTTCTTCGGTCAACCGAGCGCCGGCGTGATGAATTGCGTGGTTCGACACGCGGCAAGTGTACGCTTCCCCGTTCCCCAGCACGCTGGCATCCCGATGATGGGCCGCCGCCCCTGAGCGGCGCACTTGTTGATGGCTCTCGCGGGTGTCTTCGCGCCAGTGCAGTGTGGCGTGACATTGGCAGGGCTGCGGCGCTATCGTTGCCGGGTGACTACACCGTGCAGATTTTCCGGGCCCCTCGAACGGCTCGCAGCCAATGCAGTGACTGCGAAAGACCCTACGACGGCAGCCGGTATTGGACGTGGGATGAATTCTGGGTCTACGAGGTAGGCGACCAACGCCAGTTCGGACCAGTGAATATGGTCTATATGGGCGTCGTGCCCGTGGCAGTAATGAAAAAGGCGGTTGGAGCCGGCCACTATCACCCCGGTCAGATCAATCGCAGCAACAAGTACCTGTTCAAGACCGGGACCACGGTTTACCTGCTCGACATGCCCGATGGGAAGGTCCTGGTCATGCAGTCCTGGAGCAATTTCGTCAACAAGGGCGAGACGGCAGACACCCTCAAAGACTTGGGCAGCCAGTTCAAGCAGCTGCCACCGGGCTGGAAGTTCCGGACGAAGGTGCTCGACCGCGATCTAACCGTTGAGCCGCCACCGCCGTCCCACCTGGCGTGGGTGACGCAGGACGAATTTCTTAACACGTACCAAGGCTGCGGCTACGACGCGGCCTGCAGCTTCGTGCCGTAAGGAAGCCAATTTGGTTGGTGCGGCCCGGCGCAACGAATGAAAACGGCGTCGAGATCGCCGCAACACAAGCTCACTGATGCAAGGAGATCTGGAAATGAAGAAAAAGATCACGTGGCTGATCGGCGTTAGCGCTGTCCTCATCGTCGCCGCCATCGTTGTGTATTCCAAGCTCGTCGTGACCCTGCCGAAGGACGGCGCGGATGCGAAGCCGAACACCTTCAAAGAGGTGCGCGGGCAACGCTACACGGAGATGTTCCTCATCGGCGGGAACGCGATCACCAAAGATCTCAGTGCGAACGTCTATAACACGACGGGTCTCAATGGCGGCGCTACCACCGGGGATTCGTGTCCCCCGGCCATCCTGGACAGGGTCGACGTCAAAGAGCTGAAGGACCGGTACAACGTGCTCGCCGCGTTTAAGAATGGTCCCCGCTTGTGGACGCTGGACTGGATTGAAGTCGAGATGGGCAAGGAGCTGGACTTCGGCGGCATGAAGGCGCGCTGGGTGAACTGGCTGGACCTGAAGGGTCTTAGTCTCAAGCCGGGTGAGGCCGCCTACAAGAACATCACCGTCGGACGCCACACCAAGTTCGGCTTCGACAAGGGCAAGCAGGTATTCCTGCTGGACGACCCTGACGGCAACTCGTGGGCCATGAAGTCCATGAGCCTCATCACCTATCCGGGTCAGAAGTTCGACGAGCTCGGGACCCTCGGTAGCCGCCTGAAGCTTCCGACAGGCTGGAAGTTCCGGGCACCTATGCTGGAGCAGGACCTAGTGCTCACCCCGGACAAGGACGGCATCGCTCACATCACGCAGGACGACTTCGGCAACACCTACGACCGAGTCGGCGGCCCTTACAGCAACTACAAGCCGTAGCAGTCCTGGAAACCACAGGGCACCTATCGACGCCTCCGTTACCGGAATACGGGCGGGCGAAGGCAAAGCCAAAGAACACGAAAGGAGACGCAGCAAGGCTCCGATATGCCGTGGCTCCGCCGGACGCTAAGCGGCCGCAGGGTAGCATTCCCTTGAGCGTTTAACAGGCAAATGAATAGCACGCCTATTGATCTATCGTACGTTACGTCGCTCGAGGAAGTCGGCTGGGGCGGAACACTGATGGCCATCACCATGGTCATGCATGGATTCGGAATGCTCGTGATACTGCGGGTCAACAGTGGACTGAAGGATTGGTTCGACACGAAAAATAGCCACGTTTCTGGCCTATACCTAATCATTCTCGCGAGTTGGATGATCTTGGTCCTCCACCTTGTTGAGGTCATGGTCTGGGCCGCGTTCTTCTTATGGAAGGGCGCGTTTCCGAATCACAGCATCGCCTATTACTTCTCCCTTAATGAATACACTACAGTGGGCAGCAACTTCAGTCTGCCGCGGCGATGGCGACTGCTTGAGGGCATGCTCGCCATTGCCGGTCTCCTGACATTCGCCTGGTCTACAGGCGTTCTCTTCACACTGGCGCAAGATTTTCACGAACAGCGGAGCCGCTGGGTTAAGCAGCGACACCAGCAAGAGTCACTGTCGAAACACGATTAGACCACGCAAGGATCATTAACTGAGTCTCATGCTAGCTCGGATCGCAGCCCTCAACGCTAAGAGTATCGAGGAAAGCCGGCAGGCCACACTGTAGCAGCTGATAATAGACGGGGAGCTGGGAAGGGCCGCCAACAAGAATCTCGGTGGACTCCATGCAGACATAGGAAAACGACTTGATCTGTGATGGCTCGGCTGTCACCTCATCCAAGAGCATGCTCGTCTGCGCCATCTGTGCGCTCGCTCTGAGCGTCACGGGCTGTTATCGCCCCATCGGTCCGCAGTCGGTGGCGCGCGATCGTCATCTGTACGCTGCCTCCCTCTCGGATTCCTGGAAGGAGCAAACGCTGCTGAACATCGTCAAGATGCGCTACCTCGATCCCCCCGTTTTTGTGGATGTGGGAAACATCGTGGCCAGCTATTCGCTGGTGCAGGGAGTTACTGCAACCGGAAACATCGTTCCGAACAACCAAACACCTGACGCAACTGTGGGCGGATTCGGAACCTACAGCAACACCCCCACGATCACCTACACCCCGCTGACCGGCAGCAAGTTCATCCGAGGCCTCGCGACTCCATTTCCGCCCGAGGCGATATTCTCCAGCATTGAGGCCGGAATGCCGGCCGACGTCATCCTGTTCGCCTCGGTGGCGTCCATCAATGGCTTGCGAAATCAAGAGGCAACATTGCAGGGAATTACGCCTGCCGATCCGGACTTTCATCGCGTGCGAGCCTTGGCGCGTCAGATCCAGCTTTCGGGTGCGGTAAGGATCGAGGTCAAGAAGCAAGCCGGCGAGGAGCTGGTGAGCTTCATGACCTTCCGCACGGAAAAGGTTCCGCCGGAAATCCAGGCGGACATCGTGGAATTGCGGCGACTGTTGAAGCTGAATCCCAGCGCTACTGAGTACAAGGTTCGCTTCGGCGCCGTGCCCAGCAACGATACGGAGATTGCGGTCATTACCCGCTCCATCCTCGGCGTGATGCAAACCATGGCGGCGGAAGTAGGCGTGCCCTCCGAAGACCTGGCGCGAGGGTGGGCATTTCCCGGGTTTGAACATGGCGAGGCTGTTCCTGGCGTGGTCCGCCTGATTCATATCCACAGCGGGAAGTCTGTGCCGCCTGACGCATTTGTATCGGTCAAGTACGAGAACAACTGGTTCTGGATCGACAAGGGCGACCTCGAATCCAAGCAGATGTTTTCCCTCATCATGATGCTCTTTACCATGGTCGACACGGGACCAACACAGAACCAGCCGGTACTCACGATTCCTGCGCATTAGCTGGTCGGGTAGACTCAACGGGTGCGGTATGCGCGATATTGCTCGTCCAAACTCCACGTGCGGCCGCGCCGGCGCGACGATCGCAGGCCTAGAAGGTTGCGATCGCGTTGATGGTGCCGCCAGCGGGTGCCGCGCTCTCCGGGCACTAAGTTGCCGTGCGTCAGCCCGTGGTTGTTTGCTGCGTCACGTCGGCGTCACGACTCCACCCTGAACACGCACCGGAGCGAAAAGCGGGAATTGGGCAGACGCCCCCGTTACCACGAGACTCTGAGAAGTCCCTGCGGCCATGAGTGCCTCAGATCGATGTCTACCTCGGACCCACCAAATGCTGCCGCACTCGGACGGCACCAGGAATCGCTTCCGGGCGAGTCCGCCATCGATGGCGCGCGGGCGCAAGTCCCTGGTGATCGCCGACGAGAGCGCGCACTTCCAACACCCCAAGGCCGTCGACGTAGCCCTCGCCGCGACCACGGAATGCCGGATTGACCTGTCGAGCGTCAACGGCACGGCGAACAGTTTCTACGAGCGCGCAACCAATCCTAATATCCCGCGCTTCGACATCAGCTGGCGGGATGACCCGAGGAAAAGCCCCGGCTGGTATGAAGAGCTGCGCCGCAAGTTTGACCCGGTGCTGATTAGCGCGGAATACGACTGCAACTTCCTCGCTTCGACCGAGCGGCAACTGATCGAGACGGCGTGGATCGCTTCCGCCATCGGTGCGCACTACAAGCTGGGCATTCCCCCCACGGGTGTGCGGGTCGCTGCGCTCGACGTGGCCGACCAGGGCGGGGATCGCAACGCTTATTTCGGCCGCCACGGCATACTCGCCACGCATGCACAGAGTTGGAGTGGCGTGGGCTCGAGCATTTTCGCCAGCGTCGTGCGGGCCATGGGGCTGTGCGACGAGCACGGCTACAGGCGTCTCATGTATGACGTCGTGGGGCTGGGTGCGGGCGTCGCGGGCGATGCCGCAGAGATTAACAAGCAGCGCGCCGTGGCCGGCCGAGCACATATACGCGGAAGCGTACGCAGGCAGCGCCTCGCCCCCCGAGGGGAAACTGATCCCCGACCGCGAGAACGCCGACGCCTTTGCGAATATGAAGTCCGCCGCCTGGTGGGACGCTCATGCAGCGCTTCAGGCTGACGCATCGGGTCATCAGTGACGGGCTTACGGACTACAACCGCGACAGCCTCATCAGTATCGACCCGAAGTTACCGGAGCTGAATCAGCTGGTCAGCGAGCTCAGCCAGATCCAGTGGACGCGCAATGCCGCCGGCAAGCTGATCATTGAAAAGACACCCGACGGGGCCCGCTCGCCCAACCTGGCCGACAGTCTCTGCATCGCCTTCTCACCGGCCAGCGCAGCCGAAAGCCTCGAGATGTGGGGGCGGCTGGCCGATCAGCGCTCGCCCGAGGGACAGCGCGCGCAGTCCATGAGCGAGACGCAGCGCCGGGCGTTCGAGGCCGAGTGCCGCGCGGTACCTTGAGCGGCTCAAATAGATCTTCGATCTGCGCAGCCGATTAACTCTTGGCCCCGGGCGTGCAGCGGCGCTGACCTCGGCGCACACTGCGCAGCCTCGCCAGCACCGGAGTGCGCGCCGATGGCCAAGGTGGTCCCGGGAATTCGTACCCACGACCATGCCGCCATCGACCTCACCGCGCTCGAGCGCAGCCCGAGGAGCCCGGCGCGCCTCGATGCGCTGCTGATCGACACGGATCCAGCGCTCCAACAGCGGGCGACCTGGGCCGCTCCGGCTCGAACTCAAGCGCGGCTTCCCGGTGCGCCCCGTCGGCGCTGTGAGCGGTGGCACGAGCACGCCGCGCTCCGAGTGGCCGGTGGCTGTACTCGCGGTCGACGAAGCCGTGCGCGAGCTCTACTGGCGCTTGAGCACGGCGGTGCTGGCGTTCTACTGCAACGAGTCAGCCGCTGAGCGGGCGGTGGTCTACGTGCAGTTGGTCGAGCACTTCTCGGCCCTGCGGCAGCCGGGGACGGAGACGGCGCGCGAATCGTCGCGCGAGGATGCGCTTCGCCGCTGGGTCGACCGCGCCAGGTGGTGTGTGAGAGCGTTGCTGCTGTAACCGCTTCCGCGTCGTACGTGTTCTTCTCTAGAACACCCCGTTTGCCGCTCTGTACTTTGCCCCCGCCGCGGATTGCCAATCCCAGAGGCTAACATTACGGGCAGTCTTCGTTAGCTCCGCGAGGCGTTCGGGGGTCACGTTGCCGGGCGCTGTGAAAATCGGCACCAGTCCGGCGGCGACAATTGCGGTCAGGTTTTCAAAGTGCTCTTGCGTCATGGGTCAGCCTCTCCTTCTTTGTCGTTGAACACTCACCGTCCGACGGTTTCATGGATTGCGCGCTCCGCGTTTTCGGCGTTAATCCTACCGCTCATTGCCGCGATGCCCGCACTCAGTTCCGTGACGCGCCGCAGCAGGAAATACCACGCCCAAGGTAACGCCCCGAGAATGGCAACAATCGCGGCGGCCACTCGCGGCCACGATTTAGCGGCGTGAATCTCGGCCTCTGTCGCACTTCACCGAGTTCTTCCGCCAGCAGGCAGCGACACTTTCGCGCTTCGTCCATCCCACGCGGATTTAGCGTAGCTCAATCATGCTTTGTTGCGTAAGAGAACGCCAACGCCAAATCTCTTTTTCGGATTGCCGGTTGATTTGTTGCCTCCACAGCCACTGGGCGACGAGTGCTTGGTTGTACTCGTCCTTTGCGTGTTTCTCCGGGACTGCGCACCTTAAACGGGTTGAAGGGATCGGCGGCGTCGCCCGACGCCTGCTCTGGGGCACTGGTAAGTCGCAAATGCTCTCAGCGATAGCCTTCTTTTGAGCGAGAGCCTTCTCTTGAAGGCGACGCGCGTTCAGTTCGCCCGCGGCCAGCAGAATGCCTGCGAGCGCAATGCCGCCGATCAATATCCACGTGGAGCGCCTCATCGACAAACCTCTCCATCCCGCAGCGAGGTCCCGAATCTCTCCCGCAACTCGCGCAACGCGGCGATGCTCTGCATCAATACCAGGGGCAGATGACCTGTGACGCCCACGAAGGCCAGCACGGCAAGCAAGATCGTCCACCCCGTCGGCTCGCCCTGACATACGAATCCGCTACAAGAGAGCCAGCGCACGAGCACAACCCATCCGGCGAGCCACCCGACCGCAGCGCCAGTCGCGTTGAAAAAGTACTGATGTTTGCGAGGCCAACCAATCGCGGCGGGTTTGAATTCCCCATGAATCTTGAAACAACCAAGCCCGTAGGTTGCCGACGCCATCACCGCGCTCACGAGGTATGCCGCCGGAATGATGGGCCCCAGAGCCGCGAGCGTCTCGCACCACATTCGCATCTCAGTTGTACCTCACGCTGTACCTCAAGCGATTTTCGCTCACTGGCTGAAATCCTAAAGTGGCCGTTTTTTCTTGGTCTGGAGCGCCGCCATCCTCAGTTGTACCTCTTGCACCCCATAGCAGTATTGCGTTCCTATGCATTCCGGTGTATTCCTAGATAATGCACC